>JAJDXR010000028.1 GCA_022823165.1 Anaerolineae bacterium
GCGTCGGGGCGGGACGCAGATCAGCATGGCAGCCGCCGGCAAGCCCAAGGAAAATGGCTACGCCGAGCGGCTGATACGCACCATCAAGGAGGAGGAAGTCTATCTCAGCGACTACCAGAGCATGGCCGAAGCTCGAGAGCAGCTGGGGTACTTCATCGAGGTAGTCTACAATCAGCAACGTCCGCATAGCGCATTGGGCTACCAAACGCCGGCAGAATTTGAGGCTGCGTGGTACCAGCGCAACTCCCTCAAATTACCTGGAATTTTGTGTCCAATAATTTAGGACCACTACACGCTATGAAGCGTCAGAAACGCTGGACAGCCGAGCCCTGGAAAAAGCTCAGCCGAAAGGCGAGCTGAAGGGCGTCGCGGATGAGTCGCGGACGATCAGCTGTGAAGGCATGATGACACGGCTCACCGGTAAATCCGGGTTGGCGATTCGTCTGAGCATGAGCTGAGCGGCGTTCTCGCCCAGCCCGCGCGGATCGGCTGAAACTGTTGTCAAGCTGGGATGCCACAGCGAGGCTTCCGGCACATCGTCGAAGCCGATGACAGCGAGATCCCGGCCCGCTTCCAGGCCGGCCGCGCGCAAGCCCAGCATCACTCCAAAGGCAATTACATCGCTGTAACAGTAGGCGGCTGAGGGCGGCTGCGCCAGATTCAAGAGTTGCCGCACGGCGTCATAGCCGCCCCGCCGCGTCACCGGGCTGTCGACGCAAAGCGCGGGATCGTAGTCGATACCGCGCGCTTGCAGCGTATCGCGATAGCTATGCAGTCGGCGCTGGCGCGTGGAACTGGTCGCGTAGCCGCCGACGAAGGCAATGCGGCGGTGGCCCTGCTGAATCAGATGCCGCACCGCCCAAACGGTGCCGTTTTCGTCATCCATGCCGACGCAGTCTATTGCCAGATTTTCATAATACGGGTTCAAGAGCACCAGCGCGCAATGCCGCATGATGTTTCGCAGCGCTTCCGTCGAGGTCCCCGCGACCGGCCCCAGTATCAGGCCGTCAACATCGCGTTCCAGCATGGTTCTGATGCTGCGCGATTGCTTTGCCAAGTCGTCGTCAGTGGTGGCCAGGACGAGGCTGTAGTCATGAGCGGCCAGCGCCGCTTCCGCGCCCGAAGTGAGTTCAGCGCTGTAGGGATTCAACACATCAGTGACGATCAGGCCGATGGTGTAAGAACGCTGCGTGCGCAGGCTGGCGGCGCGCTGATTGTAGACATAGCCAAGCGCCTCAACCGCCTCGAGCACGCGTTGGCGCGTGGCGGCGGAGATGCGCGGATTGTTGCTGAGCACCAGCGACGCCGTGGCCGTGGACACATTCGCCGCCTCGGCAACGTCCTTCAGCGTCACTTGTTTGCGTCTGGGCGCTGACATTCTGGGCCTGCTTGGTCGCGGTCGAGTAATCGATTGGCTTGCGCTTGCGGGCAGTGTAACACAGCTTGAGCTAGGCGCGTGTGGGCGAGCCGGGGCGTTTCCGCGGCTCGAATGACCTCACAAGCTCTGTAGGGGCGGCATGATGACCCGTCCGCGACGCCCGGGCGAACTCCAGCCGACGCGCGACCAAAATGCCACCTTTGAATAGAATAATTGTGCTAGATTTTGGGCAGATCGGAAGAGATGCCCAGACGCGGACGCGCCTCACAGCTGCGGGACCGCCATCAGCCGGACGGCGAGCGATGAGCATCTCTTTTCGATTTCAACGCGCTAACAGGTGATGAGGAGAAGCGGATGGACCGGCTCAATGCCCTTGACAATAAAATCGACGCCCTCGACCAGATCGACCGGCAGGATGGTGACATCGCGGCAGTCAGCGACGCGCTGGGCATTCCCGAAAGCGAACTGCGCGAGTGGCTGCGGGATGAAGACCGCTTGCGGCGCGAGCGCAATTTGCGCCGTCAGCGCCAGGTCGACCGGCTCGCGGTGGAGCTGCAGCATGACATGCTCGCGCGCGCCCAGTCTATCTTGGAGCGGGTGCAGGGCGACAAGCTCGACAAAGCGCCCTTGAACCAGTTGGCTTCAGCCGCCGGCAGTTTGGTCAGCTACGCCTTGAAATTAGCCGAGGTAATCGAGGAGATTGATGAGGAAGAAGAAAAAGAGCAAGTCATCCGCTTCGAATACAGCAGCGACGGTGTGGCTCAGGAAGCTCCACACTGGGCAGATAGCCGCGAGGAAGCATGGCGCGCGATTCAAAGTGGTGGCTTGCGGCCGGCGCTGGGGCAAGACCGAGCTGGGCAAAATGGTCATTCTGGAGCACGCGATCTGGGGCCGGCAGCGGACCTGGTGGCTGGCGCCGTCGCGGCTGATGGCGAGCCAGGTCTGGCGTGATCTGAAAGCCGCCGTCCGCGACATCGAGGGCATCAAAATTAGCGAGGTCGAGCGCCGCATCGACTTGCCCAGGGGCGGCATGATCGCCGTGCGCAGCAGCCACCAGCCCGATTACCTGCGCGGCGAAGGGCTGGACCTGGCAGTGCTGGACGAAGCCGCCTTCATGGAAGCCCGCGTCTGGCAGGAAATCGTCCGACCCATGCTGGCCACCAGCCAGGGGCGCGCGCTATTTCTAAGCACGCCTTTCGGCCGCAACTGGTTCTGGGATCTGTTCCGCCTGGGCATGGACAATGAGGAACCCGACTGGCGCGCCTTTCAATTCACCAGCGGCAGCAACAAACTTATCGCGCCCGAAGAGCTTGAGAGCATCCGCCGGCAGACCTCCGCGCATGTTTGGCGCAGTGAATATCTGGCGCAATTCGACGATGATCAGGGGCAGGTCTTCCGCGGCATCCGCGCCGCCGTAGTCCCGCTGAACAGCCCGGCGCCGCTGGAGGGGCATCGTTATGTGGCCGGCGTCGACTGGGGCCGCAGCATCGATTACACCGCCATCGCCATCATCGACGCCACTGCCCGCCAACTGGTTGCGCTGGATCGTTTCAACCAGGTCGGCTGGAGCTTGCAGCGCGGACGCTTGCAGGCGCTGAGCGAGCATTGGGGCGCGCAGGTCATCTGGGCTGAATCCAACAGCATAGGCGAGCCTAATATCGAGGCCCTGCAGCGTGAAAGCCTGCCGATACGCAGCTTCACCACCACGTCCGCCAGCAAGTCGCCGCTGATCGAAGCGTTGGCGCTGGCTATCGAGCGCGGTTGCCTCGGCCTGCTGGAGGATCCCGTGCTGCTGGGCGAGCTGGCTAGTTTCGCGCTGCAGCGGTTGCCCGGCGGCGGCTATCGCTATGGCGCGCGGCCCGGCCATCATGATGATACCGTCATGGCGCTGGCGCTGGCTTGGTACGCCGTTGAGCACAGCGGCGCGCTGATCGAGTTTGTCTGATGGCGCGCCTGCCCGCTTCCGCGTCAGAAACCGCAGGGGCGTTCGTCCGGCGCGACGGTCGATGCCGCGCGATTCTCCACAGAGGCATAGAGGGCTCAGAGATTCTGTTGGCAACGTCGATTTATCAAATCCGCGGCATTAACCACTCCCCTGCAGGGCGGCGGCTCGCGCGCGCAGTTCGGCCTGTGGTAGAATCGCCCCATCTACCGTCGCGCCGGACGAGCGACCCAGGGAGCGCCTATGTACAACCCCAAAGCCCATCTCAAGCGATTGGTCGAAGTCCACGCCCCCAGCGGCTATGAAACGCCGGTATCCGAGCTGCTGCGCGGCGAATGGGCGCAGTTGGTCGACGAATTTGAGAGCGACCGGCTCGGCAGCCTGATCGGCGTCAAACGCGGGAGCGGCCGGCCGCGGCGCAAGATCATGCTGGCGGCGCACATGGACGAAATCGCCCTGATGGTGCGCCAGATTGAGAACGGCTTCCTCTTCGCGCATCGCATCTCTGGCATTGATCCGCGCGTCATGCTGGCGCAGACGGTGCTGGTGCATGGCAAACGCGCGCTGCCCGGCGTGGTGGCCACCATGCCGCCGCATATCTTGAGCGCCGCCGACCGCAAGCAATTCCTGCCTATTGACGCGCTGGTGATTGATGTAGGCTTGCCCGCCGCCGAAGTCGAGCAGTTGGTGAGTATCGGCGATCTGGTAACCGTGGAAGGTCCCATGATCGATCTCAAAGGGCGTCAGGCGGCCGCCAAAGCCATGGACGACCGCGCCTGCATCGCCGCCATGACCACCTGTCTGGAAATGCTGCGCCGGATGAATCACAGCTGGGATGTCTACGCCGCCGCCACTGTGCAGGAGGAAGTCGGCTTGCGCGGCGCGACCACGGCCGCCAATCACATTGAGCCCGATTGCGCCATCGCCCTGGATGTTGGTTTCGCCGAGCAGCCGGGCGTGAAACCTGGCGGCAAGCTGGGCGGAGGGCCGCAGTTGGGCATCGGCGCCAACTTCCACCCGCGCATGGTCCAGCGCTTGCAGGACATCGCCGCCTATCACGACATCAAGTGGCAGCCCGATATCATGCCGGCTCGCACCGGCACCGACGCCTGGGCCATTCAAGTCTCGCGCAGTGGCGTACCCACCGCGCTGTTGAGCCTGCCCCTGCGCAATATGCACTCGCCGGTGGAGACGCTTGACCTCAAAGATATCGAGCGCGCCGGCCGCCTGCTGGCGCATTTCATCGCGGCGCTGGAAGAAGACTTCATTGATTATCTGTCGCTGCTGCCGGCGCCAAGTTCAGACGTCGCTGGCGACGCCTGATGGATCGCTTCTTGCAGGCAGCCATCGACGAAGCCAAACAGGGGCTGGCCGAGGGCGGCATTCCCATCGGATCCGTCCTCGTCATTGACGGCGTGATAGTCGGGCGCGGGCGCAACCGGCGCGTCCAGTGCGGCAGCCCGGTATTGCACGCCGAGATGGATTGCCTGGAAAACACCGGCCGCCTGAGCGCGCGCGATTACCAGCGGGCGACCCTCTACAGTACGCTCTCTCCCTGCGATATGTGCAGCGGCGCCATCCTGCTCTATCAGATCCCCCGAGTCGTCATCGGCGAGAACCGCACGTTCCAGGGACCGGAGGCTTATCTCGAAGCGCGCGGCGTGGCGCTGACGCGGCTGGACGATGCTGAGTGCCGGCAACTGATGCAGGATTTCATCCGCGCCCATCCGCAGCTGTGGAACGAAGATATCGGCGTCTAGCGCAGGCAGCCGCGGACCGCGCTGCGGAATGAAATTCTGTACCAAGTTAAGTCAAATCGTAGGGGCGAGCCGGCGGCTCCCCCTTACAGCCACCAATTGTTGAGCGTTGATTAATTCCTGTGAGTCAAGTTGTGACTTGCGGGCGGCTGCGCTTGAATCCTGTCCCTACATCACCGCCACAGTCGCATTCTCGATGAAATCCCAATCCCATTCGATGCCCAAGCCAGGCCCGGTCGGCGGGCGCGCGTAGCCCTCGGCGTCGATATGCGCCGGATTCTTGATGCCCAGCGACAGCAGCGAGCTGGGGATCAGCGCCTCGAAGAATTCGCAATTGGCGATGGCGCAGCAGCAGTGCAGGTTGACAATCTCCAGCGCCGGATAGATGGTCGTGTGCACTTCGCAGCGCATGCCGAAGGCTTCCGCCAGATGCGCCGTTTTCATCACGGCTGTGACGCCGCCTTTCCAGGAGACATCGCTGCGCACGATATCAACCACACCGCCGGCGATGCACTCGGCCGTCGAATAATGCGAGCCGGCCAGCACCTCCGTCCCGCAGATGGGGATGTCCAGGTCGCGCGTCAGCTTGCGCAAGCCGTTGAAGTCGACATCGTAGAGCGGTTCTTCGAACCAGTAATAATCCAGCTTCTCCAGCTCGCGGCCCATGCGCAGCGCCTCGTCGTAGTAGTTATGCGCCGTGACCGGGTCGGCCATCAGCTTAAAGCTCGGGTCATCGCCGACCGCCTCGCGGCACAGCCGATAAGCCTCCAGCGCTTCGTGGAAATCGCCGGGCGGGTGCAGCTTGTAGCCGTGGAAACCCTGCTGCTTGAATTCGACGGCTTGATCGGCGTAATCTTGCGGCGTGTCAAGGTACATTGAGCTGACGTAGGTCGGAACTTTCTCGCGATAATGCCCCAGCAGCTGATAAAGCGGCAGCTCAGCGACTTTGCCGGCGATGTCCCAGAGCGCGATGTCGAAGGGTCCATAGGAATAAATCGGCGTCAGATGCCAGTGGCGCTCATAGCGGCGGAATTCGTGCCAGTGTTTCTCACGCGCGAAGGGGTCTCTGCCCAGGAAGAAGGGCTTGAGCGAAGTAGCCGCGATCGAGCCGGCCATCTCCGCCCCCATGCCGGCGAAGCCCATGCTGACGCCCTCCAGGCCGGCGTCGGTCTTCAGCGTGATCATGAGGAAATGCAGGTCCGACTTGTGCGAGTCGCGCAGCTCGTTGGCGCCCAATACCTCTTCCTGGTGCTTGCACAGTCGGATTTCAATGTCCGTGATTTTCATGGCAAAGCTCCTATTCGGTCGAATCCACCTGAATTGTAATGAATATACGCCGTTCGGCAAAGCAGCCGGGCGCTCTCGTCACGACTCCGGCCAAGATCTCCCGCCACTTCGTATGGGCGAGACACCGGCTCGCCCATACAACCATACGAGTATTTTGGCAATTGCTTTCTTGCCGGGGAGTGGCTATTCCGCGGAGACTCGGAAGTAAGGCCAAGAAAGTTGCGCAACAGATAATGGAATGGACTAAGGACGCTTGGCGGTCAGTGTCTACGCGACCCTGCGAATCGCCCGATGGTGTAATCGTGAGCCTGCGGGCGACCCACCGGGTCGCCCCTGCGACTCTCGACGTGAAGGGAATTGTATCCGCGATATTCAGCACTCCCTTGTCGGCCCAAGTTTGCGTCGGCGCGGCTTGTCGCGTAAAATCAGAAGTAGAATCCTACTGAAAGGGGAATCCTAAGATGAAGCTGCCCAAACGTATGTTTACCCTTGTTCTGCTTATCTTTCTACTTAGCCTCGGCTTCGCCGGGCAGGCGCAAGACAGCAGCATTTCCTTCCTGGCGCCCCCCTGGGGCGTACCGCCCAACGAAGATTCGCTGAACGCATTTATGGAAGAGAGCGGCATCACTGTCGAGATTCAGTCGGTGCAAATGGCCGATCTCTACAGCCGTGTGCAAGTCTCCGCCGCCGCCGGCGAAGCGCCCGCCGATGTGATCTTCATCACCGAAGAAGGTCCCTCCAACGTGGTCGCCACCGGCAATATGCTGCCGCTCAACGACCTGCTGGAGATGAGCGACCTGGACGCCGACGACTTCGAGAAGCTGGATTTCTGGACTGTCGACGGCGATGTCATGGCCATCCCGACCTACTTGCAGTTGGTGATGATGGATTACAACGCCGCCACCCTGGCCGACGCCGGTTATGATGCCGCGCCGACCACCTGGGCCGAGCTGGACGAGCAGGCGCGCGCGGTACGCGATGCCGGGCTTGATGACAATCCCATCGCTATGGGCGCCATCAACTGGTCCTGGTGGCTGATCGCTCTGAGCATGGGCGACCCCATGTTCGATGACGACCTCAACCCGGTCTTCGCCGACGAAGGCAGCAAAGCCCGCGAAGCCATGGCCCTGCTCAAGACCTGGTTCGATGACGAGCTGATCAGTCCCGAAATTCTGGCCGGCAGCATCAACCAGCACGCGCTCTTCTGGAGCGGCGTCGGCGTCTTCCACCAAGGCTGGCAGGGCTCGGTCGTGCGCGGCAACGCTGAATCCTCAATGCAAGCGCCCAATGTCGAATACATGGTCTTGCCCGAAGTCGGCAATACCTGGAGCTTCCCGGCCGGCATCGGCATCTCGGTCGATAGCGAGAATGTGGAAGCGGCTTGGGAGTTCGTCAAGTGGTATGTCGGCGACCAGAATATGACCGATATCTGGAACGCCTTCGGCCTCTATCCCTCGCGGATTTCCATCAGCAGCGCGCTGAACGAAGCCGGCGAGATCCAGGGTTATGACGCCATCGTCGAGCAGAGCATGCACACCAACGAATTGCCACGCTTCACGCTTTGGTGGGGTCCCTGGGCCGCCGCCGTCAGCGAGGGCATCAAGGAAGGCATGGCCACCGGCATGTCAGCTGACGACATCATTGATGGCCTGGCCGACGAATGGAACGAGCTCAAGGCTGAATACGAGTAGATTCCACCATCCTAAATCCCTTCCCCATATTGGGGGAGGGATTTGTGATCTGCAGTTCACTTTACAGACAGCGTAAAATTCGTGGCGCGCTCGAGTCGACTTAACCTTCGAGTGGCCAAAGTCCCCACTCGTCCAGCATCCTAAGAATCAGGCCTGTTGGCCAGTCGTCCAGGTCACGACGCCAGTCAATATGCAATAGCACACGTTCATCCGCGCCGTCAAAATACAGGTCGCGGAAGCCGCCGGAACTGCTGCTATCCATTACCCGCGCGCCAAAAACCGGCGCCGACTTGGTGCCGCGAGCGCGCTTATTTCTGACTGCGCCGACAGCAAGTCGATGCTTGAATATAGCCAGGTCCGCCGGTAGTTTGGGATACTTCTTGGGCTTTGATAACGCTTTTACCAAGATGTCAAACTCAGGCGTGGTTCTTACCGGCTTATTGACCATGGCTTACTTATTTTTGCAGGTTGACGATCAATTCATCGGCCGCTCGTGTTCGCCCGGCCGCCAAATCACGGAAACTGCGCTCGAGACTTTCTTCTTCAGCGCGTTCCTCTGAATATTCAAAGATGCTGTTTGAACGTTGCTCGGGATACAAGTAATAGATAGCGCGCAGCAACTCTTCAAACGACGACATCCTGGACACCCAATCAACAGCGTTTTGGACACCGGATTGCAAGTCGCTGGACAAGTGGGATCGCCATGAATCAGAATCACGCGAAAGGCGGTAAATTGGGCGGCCATCGATGCCAACAATCATCTCCACCAACGGGCCGTCGCACAGCCTTTCCGCATCCGAATAGACTTCTTGCGCAAAGGGACCGTAAAGATAAGGCTCAAACTGATAGTAGTTCTCCGGCAACTTACCTTCAAACTCCTCACCCACTAAGAACGCCGACTTCTGCAACTGCGCTTTTCCTAGTCCAGCGTCACCGGCGGCTGCAATGATGGCTATCAATACATGCTCCCTGCTCGCCGCCTTTCCAGCCATGGCGCACCTCCATACCTGCCAAGTAGATTTCGATACCATTCTGTTATGATGTAGTGTATAGTGCGATGATTGTACAAAGTTAGATTAACTCGGTTCAGTGGATACGTCTAGGCGACTGCGCATAAAGCGCATAAGAAATCTCTGCATTTCAAATGGCGACGATACGGGCGATTCACAGAATCGCCCCTACACCCACCTTGCGCAAAGATTCGCAGGGGCGACTTTGTAAGTCGCCCGACGTAAATCTGTAGACATGAAATCATCCGCGCGACGCCTCCTCTCATCAGACTCCCGCTACGTCATCGTCGTGCTGACGCCGATTGTCCTGCTCATCGCGCTCTTCATCTACTACCCGGCCGTCGACACCTTCGGCGCCAGCCTGACCAACCGCAACCTGCGCATCCGCCGGCCGCCAAAAGCTGTCGGCCTGGACAACTACGTCAAGCTGGTCCAGGACGACGAATTCTGGGAAGTTACCGGCCGCAGCTTCAAAGTCGTGCTCATTACCCTGCCGCTGGAGATGGCGGTGGCTTTTGGCATCGCCATGCTGCTGAACCAGCGCTTCCCCGGCCGCGGCCTCGTGCGAACGCTGGCCATCCTGCCCTGGATGCTGCCCGGCGTGGTCAACGGCTTCTTATGGGGCTGGCTGCTCAACGGCGAATACGGCGCCCTCAACGGCTTCCTCTACCAATTCGGCTTGATCAGCGAGTATCAGTATTGGCTGCGCGAGCCCGATCATCAGCTGTTCTGGGTCTGCGTCGTGCAGACTTGGACGCGCTACGCCTTCCCCACCATCATCCTGCTGGCCGGCTTGCAGAGCATCCCCGATGACCTCTTCGACGCCGCCAAGGTCGATGGCGCCAACGCCCCCCAGCGCGTACGCTATATCACTTTGCCGCTGCTGCTGCCCTCATTCGGCATCGCCCTGGTGGTCGAGTTTATCGCCGCCTTTCAGATTTTCGATGTCGTCTGGACGCTGACCGCGGGCGGCTCGGCCGGCGGCGCCATGAACCCCTTCACCAAGACGCTGATGCTCTACAACTACGAGCTGGTCTTCCGCGATCTGCGCATCGGCCTGGGCGCGGCGCTGTCCTACATCATCCTGGTCATGTCGCTGGCGGTGGGCGTGATCTTCGTCATGCGCGTCTACAACCAGGGGGTGCAGGAACAATGAGCTTCGGTCTGCGCGGTAAGGAGCGCATCCGCTTGGGCGTCATTTACGTCTTGTGCGCCATCGTGCTGGTCTGGGCGCTGGCGCCGATTTACTGGGTGGCTGTAAGCAGCATCTCGACCCGCCGCGAGCTCTACTCCCAGCCCTATAAAGTCTGGTTCCCCAGCGAACCGACCTTCGAGTCCTACCACACCATCTTCACCCAGGGCGCCAAATTCCGCGACGGCAGCTTCTCGCCCACCGCCCATCTGATGAGCGCCGGCTTGCGCAACAGCGTCATCATCAGCGTGGGCTCGGCCGCCATCGTCACGCTGCTGGCCACCGGCGCCGGTTACGCCTTCGCCCGCATGCGATTCCGCGGCAAAAACGCTATCTTCCTGCTCATCATGCTGATGCTGCCGCTGCCCATCTGGGTCTCGCTGATCGCGCTGTTTTTCATCATGTCGCGGCTGGAGCTGGTGGATACGCTGCTGGGACTGGTGCTGATCTTCGTGACGCTGCTGCTGCCGCTGGCGGTCTGGATGATGACCACCTTCGTGCGCGATATTCCCAGCGAGATTCAAGACGCCGCCCGCGTCGACGGCGCCGACCGCTGGCGCATACTCTACAGCATCGTGCTGCCCCTGGCGCGCCCGGGCATGGTGGCGGTCTTCCTGGTGGCCATGCTCACCACCTGGAACAACTTCCTTATCCCGCTGATTTTCAGCCGCAGCGACGACTCGCAGCCGCTGACCATCGTGCTCACGCTCTTCATCGGCCAGTACGAAGTCGCCTGGGAAGATATGTCAGCCGCCGCCGTGGTAACCATGCTGCCGCCCTTCCTGATGGCGCTCTTCTTCCAGCGCTACCTGGTGCGCGGTTTGACCATGGGCGCGGTGAAATAGGCGGTCGCCGCGGACGATCACGCGCGCCCGTCGTCGACTTGCGAAGCTTGCAGGGGCAAGCCTTGGCTCGCCCGAAACAATAAGCTCGCCCACAATATCAGTTTATTTGCGAAACAGCTTCCGCAGCGGCAACGTGAATCCCGCCAGGACTGCGCCACCACTCAATTCAGCGTTCAGTCCGAAAGTTTCGACCAGTGGCGTTCCACCCGCGGCCGACCATACTTCGGCGGTCTTCTGCCCCGGCTGCACCAGCCAGACCATTTCAGTTCCGAGACGCAGATAAACTCTGGCCTTGCGGCGCGCTGCTTCCAACGTTTGAGACGGCGAGACGATCTCGACTGCCAGGTCGGGCATGAACGGGGCATAAGAATCCAGGTCCGGCGCCGCAATCCGTTCCTTTCTGATGAAGGCCACATCAGGCAGCAACAGGGTGCGGCGGTCCGCTGGCGGGTAATGGCCGCTCTCGACGACTACATCGCCCAAGTCGCGCTCAACAACAAAATTTCCCAAGAGTCGCGCGATTTCTCCCGCAATCCTGGCGTGCAAGTAACCTGGCGACATCGTAACCAGCAACTCCCCGTCTATCAGACATATCTTGCGGGCTTCGTTTTCCGGCGCGCATGCCAGGCGCCAGACGTCGTCTACTGTGTACAAGCGTTCTCGGATAGCCATGTGCCGTCGCCTTCGCTAACTCTGCTTAAGCAAGTATAACATCGGGATTTGCCATATCCCAAAGATGCTGAGCAAGACCGCGCCATTCCCGCCAAAGCCCTCTGTGCCCACTGTGGTCTCCGTGGTTAAAATATCTTGTACCGAACTCGCGCGAGAGAGGAGCAACCATGAACATCCAATCCACAATCGCCTCTATGACCACGGAAGAAAAAGTCGGCCAGATGTTTATGCTGGCTTTCGCCGGCGACCAGCTTGACGAAGCCCGGGTGCTGATGGCCGAGCACCTGGTGGGTGGCGCTTACATCGGCGACGACAACGTGCCGACCGCGGCCGCCGCGCTTGAGCTCTGCAACACGCTGCAATCCTACGCCGCCGGCACACGCCTGGGCATCCCGCTGCTGTTGGGCGCCGACCAAGAGGGGACCTGGTCGGTCATGACCGCCGAGAGCGCCATGGGTCCCGGCAATATGGCGCTGGGCGCGACCGGCGATCCCGACAGCGCCTACCGTATGTACAGCGTCATCGCCCGCGAAACCAGCGCCGTCGGCTTGAATGTGGTGCTGGGACCGGCCGCCGACTGCAACTCCAACCCGCATAATTCCATCATCGAGATGCGCTCCTTCGGCGAAAAGCCGGAGCTGGTCGCCGCCATGACCGCCGCCGCCGTGCGCGGCCTGCAAGACAACGGCGGCGGCGGGGCGCTGAAGCACTTCCCGGGCCACGGCGATACCACGCTGGACAGTCACCGCGGCTTGCCCACCGTGACGCGCAGCCGCGACGACCTGCTGCGCATTGACCTGCCCCCCTTCGCGGCGGGCATCAAAGCCGGGGCGCGCATGGTCATGACCTCGCATATCATCTTCAGCGCGCTCGACCCCGACCGTCCGGCCACGCTCTCGCCCGTCATCCTGGGCGATCTGCTGCGCGGCGAGCTGGGCTTCGACGGGCTGATCGTCTCCGACAGCATGAATATGCACTCCATGAAACGCAACTACGACCCGGCCGACGCCGCCATCCAGGGTTTCAAGGCCGGCGTCGACTTGATGATGCTGGCCGAGGAGCACTATGACCACGATGCCGGCCAGTATCTGGCTAACCAGCGCGCCCTCATCCGCGCCGTAATCCAGGCCGTCGACAGCGGGCGCATCAGCCACGAACGCGTCGATGACGCCGTGACGCGCGTTCTGCGCCTCAAGCGCGAGGCCGGCTGGAGTACCGAGCCGCTGCCTGACGCCAGCGAGCGGGTGGGCAGCAGCGCGCATCGCGCCGTCGAGCTGGATGTGGCTCGCCGCGCCGTCAGCATTGTCCGAGACAACCACGGGCTGATTCCGATCGACCCGGCTGCGCCGATCACACTGGTGAATACCACCGAGCGGGGCGCCTACGCGGTGCTGACGCGGACCCGCGGCATTGGTCCCAACCAAGCCAAGCCCGCCTTTGATGTTTTCGCCGAGTCTCTGCGCGCGGGCTGCGATCAACTGAGCCTGGTGGCCGCCGAAGACTTCTCTCTGGCGGATTTGCCGGAAGCGGGTTTGATCATCGCCGTCACCGAGAATTACACGCTGCCGGGCATGGACTTCGACCAATCGCGGCAAGCCGAGATCGTGCGCGCGCTCCACGCCGCCGCTGGCGAACGGCTGATTGTGGTCGGCCTGCGCGATCCCTACGAGCTGGCGCGCTTCCCCGAGATCGGCAGCTACCTCTGCGCCTTCAGCTTCCGTCCCTGCGCCGCCCGGGCCGCGGCTGACGTTCTGCTGGGCAAATGCGAGGCCCGTGGGCGCAGCCCCGTCAGCGTACCAGGCACGGAGCTGCAAGCCTAGCCGCTCGCAGAAACTACGAATATGTAGGGGCGAGCCTTGGCTCGCCCGCCGCTCGCAGTATAGTTTCGGGCGTTTCAACGAAACGCCCCTACAATTATTCCGTTGAGCACAGCGTCAATTGCTTGGGTCTATACCCGCGCCTCTGTGGCGAATCTACTTCCCATGCTACACTTGAGCGCATGCCCGAAGCCGACAGCAACCCCAGCGCTTTCACCCGCTTCCGCGCCCTGCTCGCGCTGTTGATCGCCTTGCTCATTGGCGCTGCCCTCATCATCGCCATGACCTGGTGGGTGGTCGGCTCGGCGCCGCGGACGCAGGCAGTCGCCGAGCGCGAGGGCGTCTCCGTCAGCGAATTCGCGGTCTTGCCCGACGAAGACGCCTATCCGGCCGCGCTGGCGATTGCGGCTGACGGCACGGTCTACACTGGCAGCTACCAAAGCGGCGCGCTCTGGTCAATCAGCCCCGAGGGCGCCGTCAACGAAATCGCGGAAACGCGCGCGCGCATCGGCTCAATCACCGGCTTGGACCTGGGGCCCGATGGCGCGCTCTACATCCTCGACCGCCTCAGCGCGCTGGAGAGCAAAGGCGCGGTAATCTGGCGCTATCACGGGGGCGAGCTGCACCCTGTCGTGCAGATCCCGGCTGATCCGAGCGTCGGCGTCATGTTGCCCGATGACATCGCCGTCGACAGCGCCGGCTTGATTTACATCAGCGACCGCGCCCCGGCGCGCGTCTGGCGCTACAGCAGCGCGGGAGAGAACCTCGGCCTGTTCTGGCGGCCGCCCGCCAGCGAGCAAGCCGCCCCGACCGGCCTGGCTTACGATGCCCGGCGCAAGTCCATTCTCATCAGCGACAGCGCGCAGGACGCCCTGTACCGCGTGCCCGCCAGCGCATCGGAACTGGCGCAGGCAGTCGACGCCACCGAGACACTCTTCAACGATCAGGCGCTGAACGGCTACGGCTTCGATGGCATCGCTGTGACGCCGGCCGGCGAGATCTACCTGGCGCTGCTAGCTTGGAATCGGGCGGCGCGCCTGCAAAATGGCGAGCTGCAACTGCTGGCGCGGGACTTTCGCGGCGCCAGCGACCTGGTCTACGCCGCCGCGCGCCATCGCCTCATCGTGACCAATTGGAATCAGTTCAGTCTGGGCTTCGGCACAGTCCCGCAGTTGCCCTTCGCCCTTGATGCCGTCGCGCTGGAGGCTTGAGCAGGACTCCGTAGGGGCGAGCCTTGGCTCGCCTGCTTTTACAGGGCGAGTTTTCGGGCGACTCACCGAGTCGCCCCT
Organism: Anaerolineae bacterium; assembly: GCA_022823165.1. GTDB lineage: Bacteria > Chloroflexota > Anaerolineae > Aggregatilineales > Phototrophicaceae > UBA6055. Next base: position 14,881 of record JAJDXR010000028.1, read on the forward strand.
ACAAATCGCTAGAATTATGTTGCAATCGACATAAACTGATTCTGGCGCGATTGCTCTGCGCATTCCCCGAGGCGCAATTGCGCAACCGATTGCGCGGTGGTATCGTTTCGTCATTCATTTCATTTGCAGATCCGGGGCAATTTCATGCGCGCTCGCTGGCTCATACCATTGATCCTAGTCGCCGTCCTCGCCGCCGCTGAGCACACATCCTCCATCCGCATTCACGCGCCCGTCAGCGTGGAGACTGCGCCGCTCGAAGCTCGCGAAGACTGCAGCGGGAGCTTCATTCCCCACGCGCTCGAGCACAGTACGCTGCCCGTCTCCATGCCCGTGGGTTTCTACGACAGCAACGGCGCGGGCCTGGCCGTCAATGACCTGAACGCTGACGGCTGGCTGGACATTGTGCTGGCGAATCTCGCCGGCGACAATAGCATCCTGTGGAATCAAGGCGGGCTGCAATTCGAGCGCGAGCCTTTGCCCTCGCAAGCCCCGGCGCGCGCAGCCGCGACCGTCGATGTGGACGGCGATGGCTGGCTCGATATCGTCTTCACGCAGCAGGCCGCCGCGCCCTTGTTCTGGCGCAATCAGGCCGGGCAGGGCTTCGAGATCCAGCTGCTCAGCGGCGTCAGTTATATCGGCTACGCCATGAACTGGCTGGACGCCGACCGCGATGGCGACCTTGACCTGCTTACCGGTTCTTACGATGTCGAAAACGAAAAGCTCCTGGGGCAGTCCGCGCCCAGATCCGGCGTTATCTATTACGAGAACCAGGGCGACGGCTTCCGCGCGACCCGCATCGCCGATCGCTCAAATACCCTGGCCATTCTGACGCGCGTCAATCAGAGCGGCGACTACGAAATCACTATCGGTAACGACTTCGCTGTGGAAGACCGCTACTTCACCTTTGTCGACGGCGCCTGGCGAGGGACAGATCCGCTGCCGGTGATGCCGCATAGCACCATGAGCTACGACGCCGCCGACCTGGACAATGACGGCGCGCAAGAGGTTTTCGCCGTTGATATGAAACCCTATGCCGAAGACGAGACGACCCGGGCGCAGTGGGCGCCGGTGATGGACATGATGATGGGCATGCCCCATGTCGAAGGCGACCCGCAAATCATGGAGAACGTTCTCTATGCCGTCGACAACGCTGGCAGGCTGGCCAATATCGCGCGCGATTTCCAGCTCGATGGCACCGGCTGGAGCTGGTCGGCCAAGTTCGGCGATCTCGACAATGACGGCTATCAAGACCTTTATGTCGTCAACGGCATGATCTCGCAGGAGCTCTTCTCGCATTTGCCAGGTAATGAGCTGGTCGAAGAGAACCAGGTCTATCGCAATCTGGCGGGAGCGAGCTTTGCCGCGCAGCCGGCCTGGGGACTGAATGATCAAGCCAGCGGCCGTGGCATGTCCCTGGCCGACCTGGATAATGACGGCGATCTGGATGCGCTGGTCAACAACCTGCTTGGCTCGGCCAAGCTCTTCGAAAACCGGCTCTGCGCCGGCGCGGCTCTGGAAGTTGACCTGCGCTGGCTGGGCACTGGCAACATCACCGGCATTGGCGCGCAGCTAGTCTTGCACACCGATGGCGGCAGCTACCGCCGCGACCTGACCGCGCTCAGCGGCTATCTGTCCGGCGACAGCAGTCGGGCGCATTTTGGCTTTGCGGCGGATGCCTCTCTGGAGCGACTGTCAATTCTGTGGAATGACGGGCTGTACAGCGAAATCGCCGACCTGGCCCCCAACACGCTCGTCACCGTCACGCGGCGTTAGACGCCCGCAACCAATATGCCTGCTGGCGAGCCGATTCCTGCGCTGCATTCAGGTCTCCGCGTACGGACGGGCGAGCCAAGGCTCGCCCCTACAACTTTCGACTATATTTTGAACCCTGTAGGGGTCAGCCTTGGCTGACCCGATGCTGTGAAATTTGCATGACATACTTTGTTCCACTTCTGTGTCTCTGTGGTGAATCTACTTGCGCCAAGCTCGGCATTCAGGAAATATCCTCCAAGATAGACACTCGCAACCAGCGCATGGTTTGACATCATCCACCCTTCGTGTTAGAGTACGCTTTCGGTGGCGTAATCGGTTTTATGGTGTAAGAAGATTGCGTTTATTTCGGCGAATTTAGGCTGACCTTTTGTTGACCATGATCTGGAATCTTCGCGTAGAATTCACCTGCGGCCGCGCGTTGATCGGCATTCCGCTACCAGCGGCGGGAGGGCGATTGTGACTGCCGGCGCAGCAAACCGCATCAGCTCGGAGAAACCCAAGCGCGGCGGAATTGCAGAGATCAAGCGCGCCTTCACCGGCCTGCGCCGGGGCGAGACGATTGCCGGCTACCTCTTTCTGGCGCCCAACTTGATCGGCTTTGTTGTCTTCATGCTTTTCCCGATTCTCTTCGCCTTTTACATCATGCTCACGGACTGGAGCCTGGCCAAAGAACCGCAATTCATCGGCCTCAAGAATTTTGAGACAATGGTCAACGACCGCATCTTTTGGAAGTCTCTGACCAACAGCTTCTATTACACTTTTATCGCCGTGCCCACCGGCATCTTCATCGCCTTCTGGCTGGCGCTGGCGTTGAACCGCAAAATGCGCGGCATCATCTTCTTCCGCACCGTCTACTTCCTGCCGCAAATCACGCTGACGGTCGCGGCAGCCACTGTCTGGCGCTGGATCTACCAGCCCGAAATAGGCTTGATTAATCACCTGTTGGAGATGATCGGCATTGAAGGTCCCAAATGGATTCATAATACCCAATGGGCGATGCCGGCAGTGATTATTATGAGCAACTGGCAAGGCATTGGCTTCGCCATGCTGATTCTGCTGGCCGGCTTGCAGGGCATCCCCGAGGAATATTACGAAGCGGCCTCGATTGACGGCGCCAGCGGCTGGCAGCGCATGCGCTTTGTAACCCTGCCAATGCTGACCCCGGCGCTGTTTTTTGTGGTGGTCACTTCGCTGATCGGCGCCTTTCAAGCCTTTGATCAGTTTTACGTATTGACCCAGGGGGGGCCGGCGCAAGCCACCACGCCCCTGACGCTGTACATCTTCCAGAACGCCTTCAGCTTCTTCAAGATGGGTTATGGCGCGGCGCTGGCGGCGGTGCTCTTCGTGATCATTCTCATCATCACCGTGATCCAGTGGCAGCTGGCCAGCCGCTGGGTGATTGGATTCGACAATGACGACAACTAAAGTAACTAAAGCAGAGAGCGGCGGATAGCGACGATGGCGGCCGCGCGCAAGTCCAAAGCCAGCCCCTTCGGGCAGAAGCAGACCAAAGCTCTGATGGACCTGCTGGTCTATATCGTGCTGTCGGTCGCCGGCGTCATCTTCATTTTGCCCTTCGCCTGGATGGTCGCCAATTCCTTCAAAGATATCCGCGGCATCTATCAATACCCGCCGACTTTCATCCCCGAAGTCTGGCAATTCAGCAATTACACCGAAGCCTGGACGATGACGCATTTCGACCTGGGTTTCCTCAACAGCGCCTTCGTGGCCGCGGCGGTGGTGCTGGGCCAGCTATTCACCGCCAGCTTGGCCGGCTATTCTTTTGCGCGTCTGCGCTATCCCGGGCGCGACAAAATTTTCCTGCTCTACATTTCGCTGATGATGGTGCCCTTCACCGTCCTGCTGATTCCGCTTTATGTCCAGATGCGCTGGTTCGGCTGGATCAGCACGCTTCAAGCCGTCATCGTGCCCTTCCTCTTCACACCCTGGGGCACCTTCATGATGCGCCAATTTATGGTCACGATTCCGCGCGAATTGGAGGATGCCGCTCGCATTGACGGCTGCGGCTTCTTCCGCACCTATTGGCTGATCATCTTGCCGCTGACCAAGCCGGCGCTGGCGACCCTGGCCATCTTCACCTTTGTCAATACCTGGAATAGCTTCCAGTGGCCCCTGATTGTGCTGGGCAAACCCAAGGTCAAGACCTTGCCGCTGCTGCTGGCCTCCTTCCAGAATCAATCCGGCATGCGCACACCCTGGCATCTCATCATGGCGGCCGCCACCTTTGTCGTCATTCCTGTGCTTATCGCGTTTATCGTCGGACAAAAGTATTACGTCCGCGGCATCGTTACCAGCGGTATCAAGGGAGGTGGCTAACGACCGACCATACGCTTCGTTTTGGAATCAAATGTCAAATGTGAAAGGATAATGAGATGATTCGCAAAATCGCATTGCTGGTTACGCTGCTTGCGCTGCTCAGCTTCGGCTTTGTTGCATCGGCGCAAGACATGACCGATTGGACCTGCGGCATGGTCGACGGTGATATGGCCGGCGCCATCACCATCACCGGCTGGGAAGGCCCCGGCGAGGTCGATAAATTCTTGCTGGCTTTCGACGAATTCTTCGGCGAATACTATCCCAACGTCGAACAGATCCTCAATACGGGCGTGAACTGGAGCGACTATTGGACGACCCTGCCGGCGCAGCTGGCTGGCGGCGCCGAGATCGACATGGCCTGGATGCACGATACCCGCAATGACACCTTCGCCGCCAACGGCTGGGCGCTGAACCTCGACAGCTACCTCGAAGCTTGCCCCATCCCCGGCTGGCCCGAGAAGTTCGTCGCCTCGCAAGTCGACGCTTTCAATTACCAGGGCAGCCAGTACGCCATTCCCTACGACCTGGCGCCGGGCGGGCTCTACATCAATCTCGATCTCTTTGAAGAAGCTGGTCTGGAACCACCTGGCGAGCACACTTCATTTGAAGAGTTCACCGAATTGGCCATCGCCTTGACTCAGGATACCGATGACGATGGCGATACCGATATCTGGGGCATCAGCAACATGGTCAGCGTCGGCCGCGGCGCGGGCGGCGCCTATTGGATCATCAAAAGCTTCGGCGGCGACCTGTTCAACGACGACAACTCCGCCTCCGTGATGGACACGCCCGAAACGACCGCCGCTCTCCAATGGATGGCGGACCTGCTCTGGGATTCCGGCGCGCACCCCACCGCGGAAAATATCGCCGCTTCCGGGTTCACGACCGAATTCCTCTTCGCTAACGGCAATGTCGCCATGCACTACGCGCTGAACGACGCCGCTTCCCGCATGTGGGAGCTGGTCGGCGATAGCTTCAACTGGACAGTCGTGCCCACGCCGACTGGCCCCGCCGGACGTTACAACTTCATCGGCGGCTCGGCCTTCTCGATCCCGACTTCGGCCGCGCAGCCCGATCTGTCCTACGAGCTGATTCGTTACACGCTCGCCAATCCCGATCACATCTGCCGCACCGCCACCATGGGCGCTGCGCTCACCAGCCAGTCCGAATTCCATAACTGCGCCGCACCGGACGACGCCCCCTACGCCGACGCCTACCATGAAGTCTTCTCGGTCATCGGCGCGCGCGACGGCGTCCACCCTCCTTACCACTCGCAATACCTGGAATGGGAGACCTCCATTTGGGTCGCCAATATGGACCTGCTCTGGACGGGTGAGGAACGCGACGCAGCCGTCGCTGTCCAACGCGCTCACGAACAGACCAACGCGCTGCTAGGCGGCTAGATCCTGTCGCTGTCGCTTCGCTTCCAAAAGAACATCAACGCAGGTGGGTTACGCGCTCGCCTGCGTTGGGAGTGGTGAATTTCAAGGATATATGAATTGCGTGGGGAAAGCCTTGTACTTGGGATACTGTTGAAGATGTAACTGTCGCCGATTCCAGGCATAGACAAAAAGTTTCACGGTCCGATGAAGCGCCTTAGCGCAACGAGAAAAGCAACGGGACCGCCGGTGCAAGCGCGCCAAATAATGACGCAACTCCGCATTCATACCCTCTACTCGGTAGGTTTGGCTCTTATTTGGCATCGGCGTATGCTTTCCGGG
>JAJDXR010000027.1 GCA_022823165.1 Anaerolineae bacterium
GCGTCGGGGCGGGACGCAGATCAGCATGGCAGCCGCCGGCAAGCCCAAGGAAAATGGCTACGCCGAGCGGCTGATACGCACCATCAAGGAGGAGGAAGTCTATCTCAGCGACTACCAGAGCATGGCCGAAGCTCGAGAGCAACTGGGGTACTTCATCGAGGTAGTCTACAATCAGCAACGTCCGCATAGCGCATTGGGCTACCAAAGGCCGGCAGAATTTGAGGCTGCGTGGTACCAGCGCAACTCCCTCAAATTACCTGGAATTTTGTGTCCAATAATTTAGGACCACTACAGCGCGACCTGATAACCGCCGATATGAAAGTCCCAGATCTCTTGCGGCACGCCGCCAAAAAACTGCGTCTTATTGATGTGGACTAGACCGCCCTTTGGCCTGTACTTGGGGTAGCCCCGCGCCACCTCATCGTCGCCCTCTGTATCGAAAGTGGTCATGGTGTCGTTCAGCTTGGGCGACTTCATCAAGTGCAGGCTGACCAACTCCGCGCCGAGCTTTACCAGTGTCCCGAACAACTCGACATCGGACGTCAGCGGTAAACGGGGAAAGTCGATTTTGAGAAATTCGGCATAACGCTCGCGGTAAGTCGGGCTGTGGAAAACGGCGTAGGCGTAAGTGAAGACATCTTCGGGCCCGAAGAGCCCCGCTTCAGTCCCCACCACAGCCCCCTCGGTAACGAAGCGCAGGCCGAGCTTGGCTTCCATCTCGGCGACGAAGGCTTTGCTCAAGTTGGGGCGGCGGCCACTAGCGCTCAATGAGAATTCGTCTGGATCTGTCAATTCCTTCTGTCTATTGGGATATGTGTAGATTGGAAACACATAAGCGTTGTCTTTTGAAGAAATGATAGACTTATCGGTCAAGCTATCAGTGACCCAGAAATTACCAAAACGTGATATTCGAGGCCTTCTCAGGGTTACGAGGGCGAGATTTTTCTTTTCATATAAATGATGCATTATACGGCGTCGAGGTCGTTCGATTTCATCAAGGAAGTAATCAATGCGCCGGGTATCAAACACTCGATAGCGAAGTGAGTCATTGGCAATTGGTTCAAAGTTGACAAGACTCTTCTGAATGGTGATTCCCATATTGTAGTCTTTGAAGAGCTCAGGGACTGGAGCTAGATTACTGTATTCCGTTACACCCAGGGTTTGCATAGGCTTTAGCATAAAGTAGGGCGATTTTGGAGTAAGCGATTGCCAATAGGTGTCTTCAAAATTGCTCTGGTTTAAAGCGTGGTATTTCTGATTCCTTGTTCCCCAGATTTCACAATAATGTACTTTAGCCGACGCGAATCTCTTGCCACACCTAATAAGAAATACAATTGAAACGCCTTGCATAATGTCGAATACATTCTCGTCTTTTTTCCCGTCCAGTGACGCCGATTTCCGAGTATCACCGTGTAGATTTACAATGTAAATTTCGCTAAAAGAATTCAGTAGCGATTTTCGCATGCCTCTAAACGTTAGATTATCGAGGTATCCATTATTTGAAATGAAGGCAAGTACACCGAATCCGGTCTGTGTGATTCGCCACTGTCCAAATCGGATGAATTTTACGTAGTCGTCTTGCAAGCCCTTCGGGTTGCGCTCGCCCAGCGGCTTGCCATCGACGAAGTAATAATCCCGCACCAGCTTGCTAATCCATTCGCCTTTGTTCGCCGACGCGTAGGAATACGGCGGATTGCCCAGCACCACCATAATCGGCTTGTCGCGTTTGATGGCGGCCGCTTCGTTCGCCTCCGCGCTGATGAACTCGGCGAAGGGCAGCTCCGGCGCTTCTTTGGCTTCCTCCAGCGTATTGGTCAAGTAGATGCCCAGGCGCTCGTTCTCTTTGAAGTCGTAACCGGCCTCTTTCAGCTGCAAGCCTAGGTTCATGTGCGCGATTGTGTAGGGCGCCATCAGCAGCTCGAAGCCGAAAATGCGCGGCAGCAGGCGCTCTTCGACGTAGCTTTTCCACAAACCTCGTTGCCCCTCAAAGCGTTCTTTGATTTGCTCAATCACATAGTAGAGAAAAGTACCCGTGCCGGCGGCCGGGTCAAGGATGAGCGTGTCTTTGTCGGCGAGTCCAAGCGGTCGGCCAAAGCGGGTTTTGAGAATATGGTCGACGCTGCGCACGATATACTTCACGACTGGCTCGGGCGTATAATAGACGCCGCGGCGCTCGCGCAGGCTGGGGTTGTAGGCGGCGAGGAAGGTCTCGTAGAAATGCACGACCGGGTCGCTCTGCCCGCTGCGCCGTCCAAATTGCGCCAGGATGCTGTCCATATCGGTATGGCGCAGGACTTCGACCAGGCTCTCCGTCAACCAGGACAAGCGCCGGCCTAAATCGAAGCGGCTGTGATGAAATAGCTCGCGCAGGAACGGGTTGCTGCGCGGGATGTCGTCAGCGGCATTGCGCAGGCTGAAGCGCTTGGGATCGCCGAGGTAATGCACACGCGATGCGAATAAGCCATAAGCCAGGGTCTGCGCGTACATATCGGCGAAGCTGGCGATATTCAGCCCGGGCAGCAGCGTGCGTTGGAAGGCGGCCATTTGATTTTGCAAATTGGATGTCGGGCTGTCGCTATTGAGGTCTTTCTCGATGAAATGGGCGATGAGCTGGGCATTGCGCGCCAGCCGCTGCGCCAGTTCTTGGGCGCTGTTGACAGACTGGACGCTTTGCTGGCAAAAGCGCTGGAGCATTTCTGTAAGGTCGGCGTAGTCTTTGGGCTCGCGGATGATTTTGCCCGCTCGTAATCTGGCGATTTTGACGGTGTCAACTTTCTCCGCGTTCACATACCAGCGGAATTCCAGATAATTCGTCAGCAGCAAGTTGCCATGCGCTTGATAGCGTTTGATTTGCTGCGTTTTTTCGGTGCGGCTGAGCGCATTGCCGATGTCTTTCGCTTCCACGATACCTATTGGCACATTGCCCGGTTGGCGCAAAACGACAAAATCCGGCATGCCAATTTCGGTGCGGGCGGGATCGTTAACAGCGCTCAATCCCGTGTCAGCCGATTCCAGCAGTTGCTTCAAAGCCGGTCGGTAAGCATGTTCGCCAGCCATTCCGGTTCTAAATTCATCTTGTATGTCGCTGAGATAATCTCTTATCGCGCTCACATTAGAGCTCCGGATTCGGCTACGACTTCATTCTGATTCAATGTCGCCAGAAAGGCCGACGGCGCAAGGCTGCGCCCCCGCCCCCACTCCAGCCGCCGCGCCAACGCCGACCACAACAGCGAAATCGCCGCCTCCCGCAGCGCCACCACCAGCAGCAGCGACCCGCCCTCCACGACCGTCCGCAGCAGCGGACCCGGCTCAATAACCGCCCGCCCATACGCCGCCAGCGCCAGTCCGCCAGCCAGCAGCGGCAGGCTCGTCAGCGCGATATGCAGGAAGACGCCGACGGTCATGCCATCCGGGCGCGACCAGTCGAAGCTGCTGGCGTAGAGGCCGACCAGCAGGCTCAGCACCAGCGTTTGCGTCATGTTGCTGAAGTAGAGCGCCAGCAGCAGCGCCAGCATCGCCAGCAGCCGTACCTGCTCGATGTCGACCGCCTGCGGCCCAATCAGCGCTGAAAGCGGGATAAACAGGCTCAGCCCACCCAGCACAGCCGATCCCAGCCGAAATGTCATTAGCGTACCCCAGCGCAGGGGGGTGAACCACGGGCTGCGGTACAAAATGCCGCCGGCGAAGGACCAGCTGGCTTGCAGCGCGCCGCGGGTTGAGGCGCAGATCAGCTCGTAGGTATGCTGATGCTTTTCGCGGTAGATGCCGCCGATGACATCGACCATCAGCCGACTGCCCGCCAGGATGACGACAATTGGCAGCATGACCGGCATCAGCACGATCAGCGTGATCATCACGATGGGTATCACCAGGACGAGCATCAGAAATTCCGGCGCGTACAGTAAAGCGGCGACCAGCGCGCTGATGGCGGCCGCCATCAGCGGGCGCGGCAGGCGCATCCCAGGTTTCGGCGCCGCGGCTTTCCGGATTTCGCTGACCCGGCGGAAGATCGGATCGTCGATGTCCATTGCCGTCAAGCTGCGCCACAAGCGCCGGGACATCATGGCGCTGCTCCTCAATGGTAAGGCGGATGAGTCTATCTTAGCGAAATCGGCGGTCGTATCCAAGCGCCGGGCGTCTTGGCGGCAGGGTCATAAGGTACAATGCCAGTGATTGCCTGCGTCACAAACTCGCGTGAATGGTGAGCATGAACAAGGTGAGTAAATGAAGAGCGTCGACATCATATCGCTGCCGCCGGAGCGCTGGCGGGAAGCAAAGAGACTGCGCCTCGCAGCGCTGCGCGCGGAGCCGGCCGCTTTCGCATCCAGTTACGCTGATGAGCTGGCTTTCAGCGATGAGGTTTGGATCGCGCGGCTGGCATCGGCATTTCAGCGAGACGGCAACATGACTTATTTTGCCGAGCTAAATGGCGAGCTGGTGGGTATGGCCGGGGCGAATTGGTCGCCGCGCGAGAAGCTGCGCCATGTCGCGACGATTTACGGCGTCTACGTTTCGCCGGAACAACGCAGCAAAGGAATCGCATCGCAACTGATGGGCGCAGTGCTCGCTGCGCTGTCCGCGCTGCCGCAGGTCGAGAAGGTCAGCCTGATGGTCAACAGCGCCGGCAAACCGGCCATTCGCTTGTATGAGCGCTTCGGCTTTCAGCGCGCAGGCCGAGCGCAGCGCGAACTCTGCGTGGACGGGCAATACTATGACTTGCTGACTATGGAGCGTTTCTTGACGCCGAGTTGAGGCCGCTAGGCCTTGATCGAGCCGCTGGTCAAGCCGCTGATGAATTGCCGCATCGCCACGGCGAAGACGCAGAGCAGCGGAATCGACGAGATGACGTAACCGGCGAAGAGCGTGCCCCAGTCGGTCTCAAAGTCCGAGGAGAATTGCATCAAGCCCAGCGCCAGCGGCATCTGGCTCTTGTCCGTGATGGTGACCAGCGGCCAGATCAGGTCGTTCCAGGTGCTGATCAGCGTGGTCATAGCGACGGTGGCGATCATGGGCCGAGCCAGCGGCGCCGACACATAGATGAAGACTTGCCACTCAGCCGCGCCATCGACGTAAGCGGCGTCGAACAGCTCCTGCGGCAGCGACTCGAAATAGCTGCGCATCAGCCAGGTCGACAGCACCAACCCGCCACTGACCCAAACTGAAATCAGGGCGAAGGGTGTATTGACCATGCCCAGATCACGCACTAGCACAAAGCGCGGCGCCAGCGTCAACACGCCCGGCACCATGATCAGCGTGATGAAGCCGAGGAAGAGGACGGTCTTGAAGGGAAAGCGGAAACGCGCGAAGACATAACCGGCGACAGAGGCGATGGCGGCGATGAGGCAGATGGTCGAGCCGGAATAAATCACGCTGTTGACGATAAAGCGCCAGATAATTCTGAAGGCGGAAGTATAATTGCCCAAGTGCAGGGGCAGCTCGGGCAGCCAGAAATTGTGATAGAACTGCGTATTGCTCTTGAACGAAGTGATGACAACCAGCACCAGCGGGAAGAAGGTTACTACGCCGAAGGCGAGCAGCACCAACTGAAAGGGCATATCGCGATTGCCCAGGCGCGGGCGTATGCGATTGAACGCGGCCATTCCTGCCTCCCTAGCTCTGGTTCGCGCCGGCGGAGACGCGCAGGTTGATCACGGTCAGCGAGAGCATGGCGACGAAGAGCACCACGCCGATGGCGGAGGCATAGCCGAATTCCAGGAAGTGGAAAGCCGATTGATAAAGCTGCAAGGCCGGCACCATGCTGCTGTAACCGGGTCCGCCGTCGGTCATAACCAGGAATAGATCAAAGCGCTGCGTCATGAAGAGCATGGTCAGGATCATCGCCAGCGTGATCTGCCGCCGCGTCATAGGAATATCGATATAAAAGAGCCGCCGCCAGAAGCCGGCGCCGTCGATGGCCGCGCTCTCGTGCACCTCTTGCGGGATGGTTTGCAAGCCGCCCAGGATGATAAGAAATTGCAGCGTCGGCAGCCAGGGAAAGCGCACGAAAGCCAGCGCCCACATCACCGTCAGCGGATCGCCCAGCCAGGCATGCGTGTATTCGCCCAGGCCGATCAGCTTCAAGCCTTCGTTGAGCAAACCGACCTGCGGGTTGTAGATGAAGCGCCAAATCAAATAGTTGAGAATGGTCGGCACGACCATGGGAAAGACGAAGATGATCTTCCACCAGTAGGACCAGCGCTGGCTGCGCAGATTGACGATCATCTCGGCGGCGAAGAAGGGCAGGACGGTTTGCATGATGACGCGGAAGAAGACGAAGCCGACCAGGTTGGTGATGGCGACGCGGAAGGTGCGGTCGCTTAGCATCCGCTCGTAGTGTTCCAGCCCGACATAGAAGTGGACTTTGCCGCCGTTCCAGATATAGAGCGAGTTATAAAGCGCGCTGAAAGCTGGCAGCCACTCGAATATCAGCAGCAAAGCGACTGGTATCAGCAGCGCCGCATACAGCCACTTGGCCCGCCACATGCGAATGGGCAGCGCGCTATGGCTGGCGCGTTTACTGTTTCCCAGTGTCCGATCAGCAGCTAGACGTGCGAACATAAGAAACCGAAGTTGAATGCGCCGGAGTTTGTCGGGCGACCCACCGGGTCGCCCCTACGAATACAATTCTTGAGATCGTTCGTACGGGTCAGCCGGCGGCTGACCCTTTTATACATCTGACACTGTCCCAGCCTACTCCATCTGGAAGTCGCAGGACCAGTCGTTTTCGGCAATGACGACGCGCGCTTCCCGCGTCATCAGGCGGTCTTCTTCGGCGATCAGGGTGTCGAAATCAATCTGATCGGTGAAGTACTCTTGCATCAGACGGCGATGATCTTCGCCGTAACGCCGGCTGAGACGCGGGTCCGGATCTTTGAGCGCGCGAATCGGCAACTCAAGGAAAGCCACGGTCGGCTTCAGAGCATCGGGCACATCCAAGCCCAGCTGCGTAGGGATGCTGCGCGGCGACTCGGTGACGATGCGCCCCCATTGCGGCTGGGCGGTCAAGTACATGAAAAAGTCGATGACTTGATCTTCGATGCCTTCACGGCGGGCGCGATCGGTCATAGTGAAGCCGGCGGTGAAACCACCGACCAGATAGGCGCTCTCGTTGTTGGCGGCGTAGGCGCTGGTGGTTTCGGTGACGGGCGGGAAATAACTGATGCCCCAGTTGAAGTCGGCATCGCGAGTGACGTTCAGCGTTTGGCTGGCGGCGTTGCCCAGCAGGAAGGGCGTCTTGCCAGTGATGAAGAGGCGATAGGCTTCGTCCCAGGTCATGGTAGCGTAGCCTTCCACCCACATCGGCTCGAAATCGGCCAGCAACTGAATCCATTCGGCGAAGGCGTCATCATTGGCGCTGATGAGACCGTTTTGGATGGCGCAGGCGAATTCGCGCTGATTGAGCGCGTGCCAGCCGGCGCCGGGCTCCCACCAGCTTTCAATATGATCGATGTACATGCTGGTCAGGCTGGTGCCGTCGAACCAGTTGTAGGTATAGGGCGAAGCGGTAGACATGCTCATCGCCAGCGGCTCCACGCCGTCTTCGGAGACAGCGCCCATCTCGGCGATCATGGTCTCCCAATCAGCCCAGAGCGAATAGGGAATGTCGAAGCCGGTGTCGATGCCCATTTCCGCGAGCAAATCAATGTTATAGAAGAAGCCAACCGCCACCGCGTTGACCGTCACGACATATTGGTTGCCGCTGCCGGTATGGTAGGTGGTGTTCCAGACGACCTCGGGGATGCTGTCCGCCCAGCGCTCGTGGCCCGGCGTGCCTTCGGGGATGTAAGGATTTGGCTGCTCGATATAGTCGTTGAGCGGTACATACCAGTCGTTGCCCTGCTCCTGCCAGACGCGGATGTAGTTGTTGACGATCATGTGCGGCTCGTTCTGGCCATTAAAGACCGTGCTGCGCCACTGATCGCCGGAGATATTGGATGGCACATCGACCAGCTCAATGTTGACGCCCGGATTGGCCGCTTCGTATTCAGCCACGATATCGTTCATCATCTGCGGTGGATTGGGGTTGTTCTCCGTCGGCTCATCGGGATAGTAGGCGCCGACGGTAACGAAGATAGTGATCTCGTCTTGCGCAACCCCGGCAAAGACGCTGAATATCAGCAGAAAGACTGAAACAAGAAGTAATCGTCTGAACATGAGATCCTCCCTCATTACTTTGCGCTGCCGTTGCTTGTGATTAAAACGTCCCGCGGGAGAGTTTAACCGCTTTCATAGCCGCCGGTCAACTCTCCGGCGTCGAGAGCTAGTCAGCCAGAAAAGCCTGCAAAGCCTGATTAAATTCGGCGGCTTTCTCGATGAAAGGACTGTGACCGCAATCCTCAATGACAACTTCCTCCACCGAGCCGCCGGCCGCGGCGTAGTTATCCAGCACCTGCTTGATCTGCGCGATCATCGGTTGGGGCGGGCAGACCTCATCGCCGGGCCAGCCGGGCACGACGCCCAGCTTGCCGAAGGTGGCCAGGTCAAACATCGACATATCGGCGATGACCTGGTCGCTGTCGCCGCGCAGCCACAGCAAGGGCGGCTTGGGCTCAATGGCGTAGAGCCGCGCCACATCGGGCTGATTGTTGGGCGCCATGCCGTTCAGCACGCCCCAGCGGCCGGGCGCGACGCCGGGCCAATTCTCTGACGCGACCGAATCGCCCGGGTAATCGCGCTCGCCAGTATGCGTTTGCAGCACCGATGCCAGCAAGTCTTCTTCGCGCTCGGATGTAAAAGGCGGCTTCCAGTAGAAGCCATTCATAACCGCGCGCGGAGACATCTCTCCATCACCGCGCTCGCCATCTTTCAGCATTTGGGTGTATTGCGGATTGGCGACGCCGCCGCCCGAGCCGGCCGCGTCCGGCGCGCAGAGCGTCCCTTGGGCGTCTTTGCTGCCGCCGAAGCCGAAGGGCGATACCGGCGCGACCAGCGCAGCGCTCAAGAGGCGTCCCGGCGCGTCCATCAGCAGATTCCACACCACCCCGCCGCCCATCGAATGGCCGACGATATGCGCCTGGTCGATACCCAGCGTATCCATCAGGGCGATCACATCATCGGACATATCGGCCAGGCCGCGCGAACCATCGACAGCCGCAGCCGGGTCGGCTTCGCCGAAGCCGCGCTGATCGAGCGCGATGCAATGGTAGCCCGCCGGCATGGCCAGCATGGTTTCTTCCCAGAAAGTGGCTGAGGTCAAGTTGCCGTGTACGAAGATGACCGGCGCGCCGCTAGCGGCGCCGGCAAACAGAACGCGAGTCTTCAGTCTTGCCGAAGTGATTGTCTCGGCATTGATGCCGGGAAGCGTTGGAATGATGGACATGGGAAAGTCTCCTTCCGCTGTTTGCGTTGAACATGCTGACTGTAACGCAGCAAGGCAAAGCGCGCCAACTTGCTCATAAGACGAACTAGACTATTTCGTAGGAATCGGCCCAGGCGACGTGATGTACAGATTTCTTGCCACCGAGTACACCGAGTAGGATTGAGGGCACAGAGGCTTCAATATCGTGGCGATGCTCTCGCGATCATTGCCGCCAATTTTCTTATTGAATCAGTCGCCGCCGTAAAGATACTAAACTGCTTTACTCGGTGTCCTCTTTTTTACTCAGTGTCGAAGGGCTGTGTCTACGCGCCCCTCGGTGGCAAAAGTGTCTGTGATTCAACTGAAAAGATTCCACACCCATCAAAACGGACCATATCTGTCCGTCTGCGCTGGACGGGCGCAGACGGTCGCGTCATAGCTGCGCCGCAGCAGATCCCATTTCACATCGGCATAATCCGGGTCCCCCGACAAGTCCTGATGTTCCCAGGCGTCGTTCTCCAGATCATATAACTCGCAGATTCCTTTCTGATGATATACGACGAGTTTCCAGCGCCGATCGCGATACATGGTGGCGTGGGTCTCGTCGGCCAGATTGGTGGCGGCATAATGCTCCGCGCGCGCAAATTCACGGTGCGGCGTATCGCGCTTGCCTCCGCGCAGCAGCGAGGCCGCCGACAGCCCTTGCAGGTAGAGCGGGACATCCATTCCCAACAGCTCATACAGCGTCGGCGCGATGTCGACCAGCTCGATCAGCTCGTCCGATACTTGCGGCTGAATGTGGCCGGGCCAGGAGATCAGCAGCGGGACGCGCGCCAGGCCCTCGTAGAAGCGGCAGCCCTTGAGAACCAGCCCGTGGTCGCCCAGCATCTCGCCGTGGTCGCTCATGAAGATGATGATAGTATTCTCGCGCTGCCCGGTCGCGTCGAGATAGTCGAGCAGGCGGCCGAATTCCGCGTCGAGGAATTCGATCATGGCGTAATACGAGGCTTGCATCTGTTTGTGCTGGAACTCTTCGGGATGGCGGGCGCGGTTTTGAAAGTCGATGCCGGCGGCTTCCAGACGCCGCTGCTGCTCGAGGTCGCCATCTTCAAAGTGAGCGCCGGGCAGCGACTCGGGCTCGTAACGCCGATAGTATTCGTAAGGCGCGTCGAAGGGCGGGTGCGGGTCAAAGGGGTTGACGCTAAGGAACCAGGGCTTGTCCGGCTCGCGATTGCGCTTGATGAACTCAATCGCTTTCTCCGTACACCAATGCGTCTGATGCAAATGCGGAGGCACATTGTCGTTCTCCGGCGTCGGCTCGCGGAATCCGCCGAATGTGGGGTCCTCGTGCGAGTTGCGATAGTCGTCGGTAGAGGCGATGCCGCGTGGCTGCAGGACGCTATTGTGGTCGACGCCCTGCGCCTTGATCCACTCGACATACTCGTTGCCGCGTTCGTTGCCGCCCTTGTGATCATGGCTGTATTGGAAGTAGTCGTAGCCGTCCTCGACGCGCTCTTCGCGCCGCAAGAAGGCGCTGGCCAGGTGCAGCTTGCCGATGAGTCCGCAGTCGTAACCGGCGTCATGCAGCGCTTTGGAAATCAGCCGGTCTTGATAGTGGCGCGGAAAGGTCTGGAAGCCATTGCCGTTGACGCCGACCGCGCTGGGGTACATGCCGGTTAAGAAACTGGCGCGGCTGGGCGTACAAATCGGCGACTGGCAGTAGGCGCGGGTGAAAGCCGCTGACTGGCTGACCAGGCGATCAAGATTGGGCGTGTGAATATGGGAATTGCCCAGGGCGGCGATGGTGTCGAAGCGCTGCTGATCACTGCAATACCAGAGGATGTTGGGGCTGTCGGACATATTGCGCCTCCTGTTCAATTTTGCCGAGTGTAGCGTTTTCGGTCGCCCTCCGCCGCCAATTTCTTAGCGGAATTTTGGCGCAAAAGGCAGTACAATAGGCGAACTTGCCGTCAATCATGAGGAGAAGGAGCGCGCTATGGTGGATTTCGGCTTAGGCCTGCTGCATGGGCCGCCTGCGGGACAAAACCAACGTTTCATCACGGAACTGGCAGAGACGCTGGACCAACTGAAGGGCTACTTTAGCAGCATTTGGATGACCGACCACTTCTTCTGGGATGGCGCGCCGACTTATGAAGCCTGGACGGTGATGAGCTACCTGGCCGCGCGCTTCCCCGATTTCGAGGTGGGGCCGATGGTCCTGGGGCAGAGCTACCGCAACCCGGCCACGCTGGCGCTGATGGCGGCGACCCTGCAGGCGCTGTCCGGCGGCAAGTTCATCATGGGCATCGGCGCTGGCTGGAAGGAAGACGAGTACCGCGCTTTTAACTACCCCTACCCTTCCCCCAGCATTCGCGTACAGCAGCTGGAAGAGACACTGATCATCCTCAAGAAGATGTGGGAGGAACCGGGCCAGGTCAGCTATCAGGGCCGGCACTACGCCATAAAAGACGCCTGGTGCGAGCCCAAGCCGGCGCCGAAGATCCCTATCCTGGTCGGGGGCGGCGGTTACACCACCATGAAACACGCAGCCAAGTATGCCGACATCTGGAATCTGCCGGACAAACCGCTGGCTCCCTACGTCGAGCGTCTGAACATTCTGCGGCGTCATTGCGAAGACATCGGGCGCGATCCGGCGTCGCTGCGCTGCAGTTGGTTCGGCCGCGTTTCATTGGGCCGCACAGAAGCCGAGGCCGAGGCGCGCGGTTTGTCGCGGGACGACAAATGGACGAGCGAGAACGCCTTTGTCGGCACGCCGCAACATGTGGCCGAACAGATGAATGGCTTCGTCGAGGTCGGCTGCGATTACTTCATGGTGGATATCATCGGCTCGCCTGATGAAGAAGTCATCGGTATGTTTACGCAGGAACTGATTCCCGCATTAAATGGAGCATAGTCTCATGAAAATCAAGTGGTATGGACACGCGGCATTTCTCGTTACCGCCGGCGATGGCACGACGGTAATCACTGATCCCTATACGCCAGAGACTTCCGGTTACCAGCCGATACCCGATCATCCGGATATTGTGGTCACCTCGTCGCTGAACGACAGCTTTCACGACCGCTCGGACCTAATCGGCGGCGATCCCGAACGCCTCAATCTGCTGGATGTGGCGCGGGACAGCGGCGAATTGACCTGCAAGGGCGTGACTTTCAAAGCCATCGAGTCGTCGGAGATGTACGCGCATCCCGAGCATGAGCCGGACAAATGCGCCATGTACCGCTGGGAGATGGATGGCATCAGCATCGGACATATGGGCGATGTCGGCAATCCCTTCACGCCGGAAGAATACGAGTTCTTCCGCGACCTTGATGTCTTCCTGGTGCTGGCCGGCGATGTGCCCACCATTGACCTGGGCGATCTCAAGCAGGTGATCAACCGCGTCAAACCGAAGCTGGTCATCCCCATGCACTTCCGTACGCTGCGCTACAAACCGCGCAATATGCAGTGGATCACGGCTTTTCTGAGCCACTTCGACGACGCCGTTGTCGATTTCCAGTCGGATTGGGAGGTGAAGCTGAGCCGGGAAGATCTGCCGGATACAACACGGGTGCTGGTGTTGACGCATGCGCTGTAAGCGCGAGCGCGCTGACATTCCGTCGCAACTATGTTATCATTTCAGATGAGTATGCATTGAAGTCGTCATGAACCCGGACTTGATCCAACCGATTATCACCATCGCCAGCGTATTCGGCGCTTTCCTCTGGCTGCGCAACAACATCAAGAATCTGCGTAATGAGACGCGTGAAGAGATGCGGCAAATACATACCGACATGCAGCAGTTGCGCACCGACATGCGGGATGATATGCAGCAGCTTCGCGCCGATGTTCAGAGTGACTTGAGACGTGTGGAAACGAAGGTCGATGGTCTGGATAGTCGTCTGCGCGCCGTCGAATCTGAACAGTCGCGGGTGGCTGGTCTACTTGAAGGCTTGGGACTCGCCGGCGTCCTGCCTGGCGATGAGCGCTAGTTTGGTTTAATCCGTTTGCCGTCCGCGCGCGGCGGTGGCTGTCTTATGCGTATTCACAGCCGCGTAAAGGTTTCCTTCAGCGCCGGATACAGCGACTGATAGACCCGGTAGCGCTCGGCGTAGATCTCGGCGTCCGCGCTAACCGGCACTTTGTCGCCCGTTTGAATCATGGCTTTGCAGGCGCTGGCAACATCGCGGTAAAGGCCCGCTGACACCGACGCCAGAATGGCTGCCCCGAAGGCGCCGCCCTCGGTGGTATTGATATTGACCAGCGGCGCAGCCAGCACATCGGCGATTATCTGCTGCCAGACTGGGCTTTTGGCGCCGCCCCCGCTTATGCGCACCTCGTATCTGTCCGGCAAACCCGCTTGAGCGATCAGCGTGAAAGAGTCTTTCAAGCCGAAGGCCACGCCTTCCAGCACAGCGCGGGTCATGTGCCCGCGGCTGTGACGGCTGGTAATGCCAATGAATGCGCCCCGCGCCAAGGGATCGGGATGGGGACTGCGCTCGCCGGTTAGATAGGGCAAGAAAAATAAGCCGTCGCTGCCGGCCGGCGCATGTGCCGCTTCCGCCAGCAGCTCGTCGAAGTCGACATCCGGCGCAAAGGTGTCTTTGTACCATTGCAAACTGCCGGCCGCGCTGAGCATGACGCCCATAAAATGCCAGGTGCCGGGCAGGGCGTGGCAGAAGGCGTGCAGCCGACCCTCGGCTTCATAGGCGTAGCGGCTCAAGGGCGCGAAGACGACGCCGGAGGTACCGACTGTGACGCCTATTTTGTCCGGCGACACGCAGCCCATGCCGACCGCGCCCGCCGCCTGATCGCCGCCGCCGCCGACGATGGGTGTGCCATTCTCCAGCCCGGTCAGATCAGCCGTTTCGCCGCTTACGCTTGCTGTGAAATCCGTGCCTTCGTGGACCGGCGGCAGCCACGCGCGCGGGATATCGAGAGCCGCCAGCATCTCGTCCGACCAGGCGCGCTCAGCCACATTAAGCAGCGAGGTGCCGGAGGCGCCAGCCAGGTCGGTGGCGTAGTCGGTACTGAGCATGAAGCGAATGTAATCTTTGGGCAGCAGGATCTGATCGATCTTGGTGTAGATCTCCGGCTCGTTTTCGCGCACCCAGAGGAGTTTGGGCGCGGTGAAGCCGGTCACAGCCGGGTTGCCGGTCAACTCGATCAGCCGGCGCGCGCCGACCCGGGCGGTCATATCGTCGCACTGCGCTTGCGTACGCTGATCGTTCCACAATATCGCCGGCCGCAGCACATCGCCATACGCGTCCAGCAGCACCAGGCCGTGCATCTGCCCGGTCAAGCCGATGGCGTCAATTTCGTGGCCTTCAAGTCCCGAATCCGCCAAGACCTGACGGATGCTGGCGCTGATGCCGTCCCACCAGTCAGCCGGGTTCTGCTCGCTCCAGAGCGGCTGAGGCTGGCTGATAGGCTGCGGACTGTTGGCCGCGGCGATGACCCCGCCCTTCTCGTCGACGATCAGCGCTTTGGCGCCGGTGGTGCTGATGTCAAGTCCCATCAGATTGGGCATCGAGTGTCCCTTTCAATCGAACTGCTGCGGGGTTTGAGGCGGGCCACCCAAGGGTCACCCCTACATAATACCTTAGTCCGGGCTGGCCGAGCGACGCTAGCGTACCCCCAGCAGAATGTCGAATGTCAACTGATCCAGCCGTTCGTAGGGCAGATTGCGCGCGCCCAGGCTCACGCGGTCGAATTCGGTCGCCTTCAGCCGGTCGGCCGCGGCGCTGCTGTAACCCTCGGCCAGATAGCTGGTGCTGCCGTCATCGGCGTTGATCTCGGCCAGCAGCGCCTGAATCTCGGCGTCGGCGTTGAACTGCGCCGCCTTCTCTTTGAAGACCAGGTAAGAGCGCATGCAGCCGCGGGCGAATTCCTTGACATCTTCGTAGCCCGAGCTGCGGTAGGCGTGGGCGTCAAAGTGGCGGCTGCCGTCATAGCCGACATCTTCCAGGAAGCGCACCAGGTGAAAGTTCTGCTTGATCATCATGCTGCCGAAGCGGAAGTCTTGATCGTAGCGGCCAAACATCTGGTCGTTGAGGTCGATGTGGAAGAGCTTGCCCGCTTCCCAAGCCTGCGCCACCGCGTGCAGGAAGTTCAAGCCTGCCATGTGCTCGTGCGCCACTTCCGGGTTGACGCCGACCATATCGGAATCCTCCAGCGTGGCGATGAAACCCAGCATAGCGCCAACAGTGGGGAAGTAGATATCGCTGCGCGGCTCATTGGGTTTGGGCTCCAGCGCGAAGCGATAACCGTAATCATTGTCTTTGGAGTACTCGCAGAGGAAGTTGATGGCTTCGCGCATGCGCTTGACGCCATCGGCCGGGTTCTTGGCGCTGTCGCTCTCGGCGCCTTCGCGCCCGCCCCAGAATACATAGACCTCCGCGCCCAGCTCCGCGCCCAGGTCCATTGAGCGCATGGTCTTCTGCAGGGCATAGGCGCGCACGGCCGGATCGTTGCTGGTGAAGGCGCCGTCTTTGAAAGCGGGATCGGTGAAGAGATTGGTGGTCGCCATCGGGCAGACGATGCCGGTTTCGTCCATAGCGCGCTTGAAATCGGCAACGATCTGGTCGCGCTCGGCGGCGCTGGCGTCGATGGGGACGAGGTCGTTGTCATGCAGGTTGACTCCCCAGGCGCCGACCTCGGCCAGCATGCTCACGATCTCGACCGGCGAGATGGGGTCGCGGGTGGGTTCGCCGAAGGGGTCGCGGCCGATGTTGCCGACCGTCCATAAACCGAAGGTGAATTTGTGTTCCGGTTGGGGGATGAAGTCCACCATATTGTCCTCTTTTATCCTTCGCTCAAGTCAAGTTAGGCGGAATTGTAACAAAAAGGCTTATCGCTTGTCAGGCGGGTTTTCGGTACACTACTCTCAATTCCAGCCAAGGCTATCGAAAGCGACCCGTATGGCATTACCCGCGCGCGAATCGCCCATCGGCAAAAGCGTCTCTCTCTTCGTCACCTGCATCGTCGACATGATCTATCCGGGCACGGGCCTGTCGGTGGTCGACATCCTGGAGCATGTCGGCGTGCGAGTCGACTTCCCGCCGGCACAGACTTGCTGCGGGCAGCCAGCTTTCAACTCCGGTTACCGCGATGAAGCGCGCGCAGTCGCGAAGCATTTCTTCAAAGCCTTCCGCGAGGCCGAGGTCATCGTCTGTCCCTCCGGCTCTTGCGCCACCATGCTGCGGCACGTATATCCCAGCTTGTTCGCGCCGGACGACGGCGAGCTCTACCACCAGGCGCAGCGCATCGCCGCGATCACCTGGGAGTTCAGCGAGTTCCTGGTCGATGGGCTGGGCATCGTTGACCTCGACCTGAGTTTGCCCGCCGCCGAGTCCTTCGCCTTCCACGACGCCTGCCACGGCTTGCGCGGCTTGGGCTTGGGCGGCGCCTCGCGCGAGCTGCTGAGGCATCTGGGCAAAGCCCAACTGACGGAGTTAAACGAATGCGAAGTCTGCTGCGGCTTCGGCGGTTTGTTCAGCCTAAAAATGCCCGAGCTCAGCAACGCCATGTTGCGGAACAAAGTCAATAACATCAACGAATCGGCGGCGGACACCATCGTCACCGGCGATGTCAGCTGCCTGACGCAGATGAACGGCGGCCTGTCGCGGCGCAAGTCGGGCAAACGCGTCCTGCATCTGGCTGATGTGCTGGCCAAGGCGCTGCAAAAGGAGCGCGCATGAGCGTCGAACTCAAGTCGAACGACTTCGTCGCCCTGGCTGATATCGCCCTGCGCAATCCCGACTTGCAGCGCGCGGTGGGCGCCGGCACCCGCGGCGGCTATCAGAAGCGCGCCGAGACCATGTTCGCGCGCAGCCGCGAGCACGGCGAGCACATGCGCCAGCAAGCGGCTGAAGCCAAACGCCGCGCCCTGCGCAAACTGCCGGATCTGCTGGAAACCGCTGAGCGCAACTTGATCGCCAATGGCTGGCAGGTGGCTTGGGCTGAGGACGCCGCTGAAGCCAATCAACTGGTGCTGGACATCGCGCGGCGACACGGCGTCGAGACGGTCACCAAAAGCAAGTCCATGCTCAGTGAAGAGCTGGGCGTCAACCACGCCATGGAGGCGGCCGGCCTGCGCGTGGTCGAGACCGACCTGGGCGAGTACATCATCCAGCTCAATAACGAGACGCCGAGCCACATCGTGGCGCCGGTCATGCACAAGACCAAAGCCGAAATCCGCGATATCTTCGTGCGCGAGCTGGATATGAAGCCGACCGACGACGCCGAAGAGATGGTCGCCTTCGCCCGCAAGATGCTGCGCGACGATTTTCTCAAGTCCGATATGGGCATTTCCGGCGGCAACTTTCTCATCGCCGAGACCGGCTCCATCGGCCTGGTCATGAACGAAGGCAACGGCCGCCTGTGCACTTCCATGCCGCGTGTGCATATCGCCCTGGTGGGCATCGAGAAAATCGTCGAAACAGTCGCAGACTACGCCACCTTGACGCAAGTGCTGCCCAGCAGCTCGACCGGCCAAAAGCTGACCGTGTACACCAATATTCTCAACGGGCCCGGGCGCGCCGCCGAGGGCGACGGGCCTGAGCACAGTTATGTCATCCTGGTCGATAATGGCCGCTCGCAAATCTACGGCAGCGACTACGCCGAGGCGCTGACTTGCATCCGCTGCGGCGCCTGCCAGAATGCCTGCCCGGTCTACCGCAGCACCGGCGGCCACGCTTATGGCTGGGTCTATGGGGGACCCATCGGCGCTGTGCTGACGCCGTTGCTGGTCGGCTTGGAAAACGCCCAGCCCCTGCCCCACGCCAGCAGCCTCTGCGGCAGCTGCAAGCAAGTCTGCCCGGTCGACATCGACCTGCCGCGCATGCTGCTGGACCTGCGCCGGGACCTGGTGCGCGACGGCCATTCGAAGGTCGGCTGGGATACCGCCATGAAACTCTGGGCGGTCGGCATGACCTCAGCCGCGCGCTTTGCCCTGGGCGGGAAAGCCGCCCGCGCCGGCCAACATATCATGGGTGATTATATGCCCGGCATCCTGGGCAATTGGAGCAAACACCGCGATTTTCCCGATTTCGCGCCCAAGCCCTTCCGCCAGCTCTGGAAAGAACGCCATGAACGCTCGTGATCGTATTCTGAGCCGGCTGCGTCAGGCGCGGGCGAGCCAAGGCTCGCCCCTACAGCCGCCAACGGAGGGCGAACGCCGCCGCATGCTGCCTCTGCCCGAGCTGAGCGATGAGGAGCGCCTGGAATGCTTCGCCAGCGAGGCCGCAGCGCTGGGCTGCGTCGTCTATCGGATGAGCCGCGGCGAGGCGCTGGAACAGATCATGGATTTGCTCGATGGCGACAAGTCGGTGCTGAGTTGGGCGGAGGAAGAGCTGCCCTACCCCGGCTTGCACGAGCTGTTGGCGTCGCTGGATGTGTCAGTCGCGCCGCCGGACGATGGCAATGTCCGCGTCGGCATCACCGGTGTCTCGGCCGCGCTGGCCGCCACCGGCAGCCTCGTGCTGGAGAGCGGCGCCGGACGCCCCCGCAGCGCCTCGCTATTGCCCGACCGGCATATCGCCCTGCTGACGCCCGAGCAGCTTCTGAACGATCTCGAATCCTGGCAGAGCGCCCAGCAAACGCTAGGGTATCCGGCTTTCAAAGACGCCAGTAACACCGTCATCGTGACGGGACCCAGCAAGACCGCTGATATCGGCCATCAACTGGTCAAAGGCGCCCACGGGCCGCGCGAGCTGCATATCATCGTTCTGGACTGAGTGTCTGGACGAGCCAGGGCTCGCCCCTACCGGCGACTGCGGTTGGACTGCGGCGGCTTGGCGATATAGCTTTGCAGCAAATCGGCGTATTCTTGCGCGTCAATCGGCAGCGGCACGGTCGCTCGCTTATGCGCGGACAGGATGATGGCGTTGTTCAGCATGACCGAGTTCAAGCCTGCTTCCGCAGGCGCGATCAAGTCGGCTCCGTTCAGTATCGCATCGGCGAAGTTCTCAATCACCCACTCGTGCTGATTGGTTTGGCGCGCTTCAAAAGAAACCAGCTCGCGGCTGACCGGCAGTTTGGCGCCTTTGCCCGCTTCGCGAATATGCTTGCTGGATGACCACTCGTTGCGGTAGAGCGCCAACTCATCATTCTCATATACCAGTTTGCCGCAATCGCCGACGATCTCCAGCCGATTGGTACCGGGCGATTCGCCGGTCGAGGCGATGAAATGGCCGACCAGACCGCTGTCGTATTCAAAATAGGCTGTCACCTCATCCTCGACTTCGATATGATGATGCTTGCCGAAGCTGACCTGCCCGTTGACGCGCGCCGGCATGCCCACCAGCCACTGGAAAAGGTCGAGATTGTGCGGGCATTGATTCATCAGTACGCCGCCGCCCTCGCTGGCCCAGCCGCCGCGCCAGGGCCGGCTGTCGAAGTAATACTGTGTGCGGAACCAATCAGTGATGATCCAGGTGCAGCGAATCAAAGCGCCCAGCGCGCCGCTTTCGATGATGGCCTTGACCTTGCGCCACTGCCCCCAGGTGCGTTGCATGAACATGGCGGCGAAGACGAGCTCCGGATGCTTAAGCCTGGCGGCGCTGGCGTCATCCAGCAAGCGCCGCGCCGCCCCCACATGCACGGCGATCGGCTTTTCGACCAGCACATGCATGCCGCGCTCGAAAGCCTGGCGGCACATTTCGGGATGATCGTAATGCGGCGTGGCGATGATAACCGCATCCAGCTCAACTGCCTCCAGCATACGCTCGTAGGCTTGATAACGCGGGACATCCGAATAGGCGTCGGCGTCCAGCAGAGCGAAGCTGTGGTCGCAGATGGCGCTTAATTCCGTGCTGGGCAAAGCCATCACATGGTCGACATGCTCGCTGCCCATGCTGCCGATGCCGACGATGCCGATTTTGATTTGGGCTTGGGTCATTTGCTCTCCTCGGTACGCGCTGACGTCTATGTGGCGCAAACGCGCTGATTATAGCGCAAGCAGCGAGCCTGTGTATGGGCGAGCGGCAGGGATGCCCGCCCCGAGGATTCGTAACTGCGGACGGCGCCTAGCCCTTGACCGCGCCGAATGTCAAACCGCGCACGATAAAGCGCTGGACCATTAAAGACAAGAGGACCGGCACCGTCACCGCAATCAGCATTCGGGTAGTAACAAAGCCGAAGTCGATACCGCGCACGGTATCGGAGCCGGCCACCAGCATCGGATAGGGCTTCCAGTCGCGATTGGCCAGTACGCTGGCGAAGAGGAATTCGTTCCAGGCGAAGGCGAAGCAGATCAGAGTCGAGGCCACCAGCGCCGGCTTCGCCAGCGGCAGCGCGATGCGCCAGAAGGTGGTGAATTCGCTGGCGCCGTCCACCAGGGCCGCTTCGCGCAATTCATGCGGCAGATCGGCGAAGTAATCGCGCATGATCAAGACGGCGAAGGGCAGCGTGAAGGTGGCGTTGACGATGACCATACCCGCCAAGGTGTCCAGCAGCTTTAGATCGCGGAACATCAATACAAAGGGAATCAGCGTAGCTACCGGCGGCAGGAAGCGCTGCGACAAGAACCAGGAGACCAGATTGCGGTTGCCGATGCCATACTTGAAGCGCGCCAGGCCGTAACCCGCCAGCGTCCCCAGCGTGGTCGCCACGATGGTCGCGCCCAGCGAAATCAGCGTACTGTTGCGCAGCGCCTTGAATGTTTCCGGGCCACCGGAGCCAAATTCCGTCTGCCAATTCTGCAAGTTGGGCTCGAATTGGACAAAGGGGATGATCGATCCATCTTTCCATTCCGACTTAAACGAAGTCAGAGCGGCATAACCAAAAGGCGAAAAGGCGATGAAGGTGCAGATAAGCGCCAGCGCGATAATGAACCGGTCGCTGAGTGAGGCGCGCAAGAAGGCGCTGCGAGGTTCTCTCAGCGGGAGAGTCTTGGCTTTAGCTGTCATCGCTTTTCTCCTGACGGCGGGCGACGCACAGAGTCGCCCTACAGCTTTATCCGTCCTTATTCGAAACGCTCGCGCACACGATAGAAATAGATTGATGAGACAACGATCGACACAATCACCATGAGATAGGCCAGGGCGGCGGCTTCGCCCAGTTGGAAACTGCCGACCAGCCCCTTTTCATAGGCGTAGTAGACATAAGTCTGTGTGACCGAGCCGGGACCACCGCGCGTTAAACTATAGGGAATGTCGATAATCTTCAAAGATTCGACCATGCGCAGCAGCATAACCGTGCCCAATGCCGGCGCGATCATGGGAAAGGTGATCCAACGGAAGAGGATCCAATTCGACTTGGAATCAAGACGCGCGGATTCGTAGAGGTCATCGGGCACGGCTTGCATGGCCGCCAAAACCACGATAAAGACAAAGGGCGTCCACTGCCAGACATCAGTGAGCATGACAGCCAGGCGCGCCGGCATGGGTTCAATGAACCAGTTGACCCGCCCCAGGCCGATGCCTTCCAGGACATTGTTCAAGGGGCCCGACTGTTCGTTGAAGATCACCACGCCCAGCCAGCCCAAGGCAATAGGCGCGGCAAATAGCGGCATCGTAACAATTGCTCGCATTTGTCTCAAGAAGGGCAGATTATGATTGAAGACCCAGGCGACGAAGGTGCCGAAGAAGAGCGTCGTCGCCGTGCTGCCGAGGAAGAGAAAGGCGCTGAAGCTGGCCGTGCTGACCGCTTTTTTGTCGACCTTCTCATCATCAATGCCGAGGATCTCGGCGTAGTTCTCGAAGCCGATATATTTGGGATTTCTGCCCAGGCGATAATTGGTCATGCTCAAGCCGAAGGAATAAATCAGCGGAAATAAGGTGAACGCCAGGATCCAAATGACGCCGGGCATCAAGAACAGGTACTTGGCTCGATTGTTCTTGAGTGTACCGTCGGAGCGTTTAGCTTTTGCGGCCATCGGAATCGTCCCTGAAGTCCTTGTGTTTTGTGTGGGGCGACCCGATAAGCCGCCCCTGAAGTTGTTATGTTCTGTGGTGGGCGACCCGTCGGGTCGCCCCTACAAGTATCGCCAGGAAGTCAGCTAAACCAGGCTACATGCCGCCCATGTAACCGATAGCTTGCTGGTAAATCTCCAGCTGGCTGTCGACATCCAGATCGTCAGTGATCTCCGCCCAGTCCTCAGCCGTGTTGTCCAGCGCTTCCTGCGCCGAGGATTGCCCGGTCATCGCCTCGGACAAGCGGATATCCAGCGTCTCCTGGATGTATTCCAGCGTGCCGGGGATGCGCAGGTAGGTCAGCGAGGTCGGCTTGTCATAGACATTGGAGCCGTAGGCGTTGATGTAGCGCTCCATATCGCCGGCATCGAAGCCCACAGCGGTGTAGTCTTCGGAGACGGCAGTGCCGCGCGGCTCATACAGCTGGTAGGTGCAGCAGGGATCAACGCCCTGCCAGCCCGTGGTGGCGTTGTAGAAGTTGATGGACGGGTTGGCGATCAGCGCCATGTAGAAATAGGTCAACTCGGGATTCTCGCTGAAAGACGACATGGTCGGGTGCCAACTGCCGCCGGTGGTATTGCCAACGCAGTTGGGGTTCTCTGTGTCGGTGACAAACTCGCCGATTTCGCGGTCGTACCACTCGCTGGAGCAGGGCGTAACGTCCGCGCCCAGCACACCGCGGATGGCGGAGCGCTCGGTATTTTGCGACAGCGAGCCGACATCGCCCCAGCTGAAGGTGGCGATAGCGTTGCCGCCGAGGAAGTTATCCCAGGCTTCGCCCAGCTGCCAGCCAAATTGCGCTTCCTGGCCGGTGGCCGCCAGTTCTTGCAGGAATTCTAGCGCGCGCACGTGGCCCGGCTCGTTGATCAGCGGCGTCATATCGTCGGGATCGAACCAGTAGACATTGTCATACTTGGTGACGGCGCGCGGATCATCGCCATCGGCCGGCGTCACGGCGAAGGAGGCCGAGAGCGTGGCGAAGTGGAAGTGGCCCTGCCCGCCCGGCGCCAGATGCAAGCTGATGCCGTCATCGGGATCGCCGTCGCCGTTCCAGTCCTTGCCATTGAAGAAGCTGGTGATCGCCAGCAAGTCCTGCCAGGTGACAATCGGGTAGGGCATGGGCGAGCCGACTTCGGCTTCGTAGGCGGCTTGCCATTCGGGGTCACTGAGGATATCGTGGCGGTAGTAGAGCAACTGGGCATCGCCGTCCATCTGCGTGCCGTAGGTCTCGCCGCCCCATTGCAGCAGAGCGCGGAAAGCCGGCGCCGTGTCCTCGGGCGACCAGTGGGCGAAGCGCTCATCACCGATCCATTGATCAACCGGCTGGATCCAACCGTTGCTGACCCAATCGCCGTACTGCCAGGCGGCGCCGATGAAGACGTCGTAAGTGTACTGCTGGGTGAGGAAGTCGGCCGGGATGGTCGTGCCGAGCTGATTATAGGGAATCTCGACGATTTCCAGCTCCGCGCCGGTAGCCGCTTCAAAAGCGTTGCGCCAGAAGTAGATGGTGCCGGAGATGCCGCCGCGCGAGCCCTGACCCAGGACGCCGAAGGTTATCGTCTTGCCTTCGCCCAGGGCGTGGCCGTCGGGGATGTTGGCGTTCATGAGCGCTTCAAAGGCGAGGGTCTGCTCGAGTTCGGTCTCGGCGACTTCGGGAATGGGAAATAGGTCTTCGGCGGTTTTGCCGAAGAATGTGTCCTGGGCGGCGACGCCGAAGACGCCGGTCAGCAGAACAAGTATCGAAATGAGAATACCGATTTTGACTTTCATGGAAGTCTCCTGAGGTATACATACGAACAAATACAAAAACACAGGGAGCGCAGAGCCTACGAATCCGTGTAGATGCACACGGATTCTAACAATCTATTCTCATTTTGGCAAAAAAAACGAGACGAAGATCACGACTTCCTTCTCCCGCAGCGACAGTCAATGACCAGCTTGCCTTTGATGCGGTTGCACTCGGCGCAGAGCAGTTGCAGGTTGTCATAACTCGACCGGCCGCCCCTGGCGATGGGAAGGATGTGATCCAGCACCAGGTTGTCCACTTCGCCGCAGTTGGCGCAGCGCTCGCCGTATTGCGCCGCCAGACTATCAAAGTACTTGGCGTAACCGGCCCGCAGCGCCTGCCGTTCACGCCGCTTGACTTGTGGCGGTACCGCCCGCTTGTAGGCGCTGGATCGCTCCTGGCGTTTAAGGGATCGACCGCCGCGCGCCATGAAACGAGCGAGATCGCTATCTGGCGAATGACACTGGCAGCGGCGCGTCAGCCGCCCGCAGTAGGCGCAGTACATAATCCGCCCGCTTCTGTTTTTGCCGAGCTCATGCCAAAGCATAGCAGATAAAGAAGGCCCAAGGCCGCTCTGGCTGGCGGCATTCTGTTGGCGCGACGGGCGAGGCTTTGCAGTATTGCGGCTTTGGGCTAGAGTGTAGCCGTATCCAAAGCAAAGCGAACCCGCCCCATGCGACCTACAGTGCTGATCGCCTCTTACCTTGAGCCCGAGCATATCAACCGCATCCGCGCCGAGGCGCCGGCGGTGGATGTCCTTTACCGCCCGGACTTGATTGGAGCGCCGCGCTTCCAAGCTGACCATACCGCGCCAGTCAAGCGGACGCCGCAACAAGAAGCCGAGTGGCGCGCCTTGCTGGCGGAGGCTGAGATTCTCTTCGACTTTGACATTTCGCATCGCGAAAATCTACCGGCGCTGGCGCCCAAGCTGAAGTGGATCCAAGCCACCAGCGCCGGCATCGGTCAAGCGGTCAAGCGCTTCGGCTATGATCAGACGGGCTGGCGCTTCACCACAGCCAGTGGCGTACACGCCCGCCCGCTCGCCGAGTACTGCTTGATGGTAATGCTGATGTTCATCAAAAATTACCCGGTCATGGACGCCCAGAAGCGCGCTCACCACTGGCGGCGCTTCAACAATAGCGAGCTGCGCGGCCTGACGGTCGGCATCGTCGGCTTGGGGCGGATCGGGCGCGACATCGCGCAAGTGTGCCAGACCTTTGGCATGACTGTGCTGGCTTGCCGCCGCAGCCGGGCGAACCCGCCGCCGACGGTCGACGTCCAATTCCCGCCGGAGCGGCTGGATGACTTGCTGCCGCAGGTCGACTTTCTGGTGCTATGCGCGCCGCATACGCCCGACACCGATGGCCTGCTCAGCGCCGAGCGCATCCGGCTCATGAAAACCGGCTCCATTTTGATCAACATCGCTCGCGGCGCGCTGGTCGATCACAGCGAGTTGAAGCGGGCGCTGCGCGCTGGGCATTTGGGCGGAGCCGCGCTTGATGTGACGGATCCAGAACCACTGCCCGCGGACGACCCGCTATGGGACATGCCCAACGTCATCATCAGCCACCATTCCGCCAGCACGGCCGATACCGAAAACGGCAAGCTGACCGACCTGTTCATCCGCAACTTGCATCGCTATCTCAATGACGAGCCGCTGGAGAATTTGCTGGATATCGAGCGGATGTATTAGCTGCATGGCTGCGATTAGGCCGACAGCGAGTCTTCCGCCAGGAACACCGGCTCGCCGCCCAGCAAAGTGGCTTGTACGCCATTGTCTTCGTCCCAGATAACGATGTCGGCATCGGCGCCGGCTTGCAGCGAGCCTTTGCGCGGATACAGGCCGATTGCGCGCGCCGGCGCGCGGGTCGCCATCGGCAGCGCTTCCGCCAGCGAAAGACCGCAGAACTTCATCATATTCCGCAGCGCCTGCGGCATAGTGAGGGTGCTGCCCGCCAAGCTGCCGTGACAATCGCGGGCGATGCCGTCCTTGACGACGACCGCGACATCGCCCATGCCGTATTCGCCATCGGCCAGGCCGGCGGCTCGCATGGCGTCCGTAATCGCCAGCACACGGTCGACGCCAACCAAGCCCAGCAGCAGTCTGATTACCGCCGGGTGCACATGTACGCCATCCGGGATGATCTCGAGATTTACCTCTGGGCGCTCGCTGGCGGCGATGAAGAGGCCGGGCCGCCGGTGATGGATGCCCGCCATGCCATTAAAGGTATGCGTGATATGCCGTAAGCCCGCGGCGATGTATTCCAGCGCGGCGTCATAACTGGCGCCGCTATGCCCCATCGACACGGTGATGCCGCGCTCGACGGCGGCTCGTATCAGCTCGCGGCCCCCGTCAAGCTCCGGCGCCAGCGTAAGCAGCTTGATCAGGCCTGTATCCAGCCAGGGCCGGTACTCCGCCGGCTCTGGCGCGCGCAGGTGCGCTGCCGGCTGCGAGCCGCGGAAAGCCGGATTGAGATAAGGTCCCTCGAGGTGCAGGCCGAGCAAGGGACTGCGGCTTTGCTCAGCGAAGCGCCGCATCGCGCCCAGCGCCGCTTCAATGCGATCGCGCGAGTCCGCCATCGTCGTGCCCAAAAAGCTGGTCACGCCCTGGCCCAGGACAAAGTCGCAGAGCCCCTGCAGCGCCGCCGCCGACGCATCCATCACATCAAAGCCGCTGCCGCCATGGCAATGCAGGTCGACAAAGCCAGGCAGCACGTAGCGGCCGCCCGCGTCCAGCCGCCGGTCGCCCGGCCGCGCAACCACATCGGCTGCGGGCGACGCCTGGCTGATGCGCCCCTCGCTGAGGATCAAAGTATGATCGCTGATAAAGCGATCTTCCTGCCAGATGGCGCCGTTCTCAATCAGTGTCCGCGTCAAATTCGCCCTGCCTGCCTAGCTGATTCGGTAGCGTGAGTATAGCATCTACTGCCGCCGGCGCGCTGCCGCAATCATGCGGGTGGAGACAAGGCGAATCTGGGCAGTGAAGCCCACTCTGCTACAATGGACCGCGCCGATACCTCAGCGAAAGGGCTGCAATGACCGCGGGTCAACACACGTTTCTCGAAATCCAGAGCCAGCCGGAAGTATGGGTACACGCCCTGGACGCTTTCAGCGCTCAACAGGCGCGCCTTACCGCGCTGATGGCGACTGCGGAACTTGAGCGGGTTGTAGTCAGCGGCTGCGGCTCGACCTACTACCTCGCGTTGACAGCCGCTCGCTTGCTGCGCATAGCCGGAGTGGACGCGCTGGCTTGCCCGGCATCGGAACTGCTGCTGTATCCGGAATCCATCTGCTTGCCCGGGCGCCGCCCCCTGCTCTTGAGCGTATCGCGCTCCGGCAGCACCAGCGAAACCGTCCGCGCCCAGGAACAGTTCAAGACGAGAGCAGGCGCTCTCGTTGTTTGCGTGACCTGCGACAGCGACAGCCCGCTGGCGAGCAGCGCGGATATCGTCATCGCCATCGACGCCGCGCAAGAGCAGAGCGTCGCCCAGACGCGCTCATTCAGCAGCATGGCGGTCGCGCTCCAACTGATGGCGGCGGCGCTGGGCGGCCGCGACCTGGCAGCGAGCCAGCGACTTCCCGCTGTCTGCCGCCAGCTGTTGAGCGGCAGCGCCGAGCTGACTCAGTCGCTGGGTGAAGATGGCGCCATATCGAAGTTCTTCTTCCTGGGGTCGGACGCGCTTTACGGCATCGCTTGCGAAGCCATGCTTAAGATGAAAGAGATGTCGCTATCGTATAGCGAAGCCTATCATACGCTGGAGTTTCGCCACGGGCCGATGTCCATGGTCGGCGCGGACAGCCTGGTTATCGGCATGATTTCGCCGGACGCCGCTGTGCCAGAGCAGCGCGTGCTGCAAGAGATGGCTGAGCTGGGCGCTACGGTGCTGGCGATTGGACCGGAACTCGAACAGCACCAGCATCAAGTGGCGCTTCCGGCCGACCTGCCAGCCTGGTCTACGCCGGTCTTGTACTTGCCGGCGCTGCAGCTGCTGGCTTACCAGCGCGCCATCTTTAACGGCTGCGATCCTGATCAACCGCATCAGCTCAGCGCCGTCATTTCTCTCGACGATATTTAACACTACAATAGCGGAAGGACTATTCAACTATGACCGAAATCACACTCTTTCCCCAACCAGGCCAGATCGAAGTCAAATCCGGCCGCTTCACGATCAACCGGCATACGCGCATCTTCGCCGCTGACAGCGCCATTGGCGAGCTGCTGGCTGAATATCTGCGGCCCGCCACCGGCTTCGGACTGCCGGTGCATCCGCTGAACGATGACATATTGGCCGACGCGCGCAACGCCATCTTGCTCGCCCCGGGGGCGGACGGCGCTGATGAAGGCTACCGGCTGGAAGTTGAACCGGGTAGAGCCCTGCTGAGCGCTTCGGGGCCGGCCGGGCTTCTCCACGGCCTGCAGACCATTCGTCAGTTGCTGCCGCAGCAGATCCTCTCAAGCGACGTGGTGGAGGACCTTGAATGGACGCTGCCCGCCGTCAGCATCAGCGACAAGCCCGCATTCGGCTGGCGCGGGCTGCACCTTGATGTCGGCCGACACATGTTTCCGCTGGCCTTTATCAAGAAGTTCATTGATATGCTGGCATTCTACAAATTCAACATCTTCCATTGGCATTTGACCGAAGACCAGGGCTGGCGCATCGAAATCAAGAATTATCCGCGCTTGACCGAGGTCGGCGGGCAGCGGGCTGAGACGGCTTTGCCGGGCAATCCGCATCAATACGACGGACTGCCGCATGGCGGTTTCTACACCCAGGCCGAAGCGCGCGAAGTGGTCGCCTATGCCGCCGAGCGGGGCATCACCGTCGTGCCCGAGATTGAATTGCCGGGGCACGCGGTGGCCGCGCTGGCTGCTTATCCGGAGTTGGGCTGCCTTGGCGAAGGCTACCAGGTGCGCCGCAATTGGGGTATCGCGGACGACATCTTCTGCGCTGGCAAGGACGGGGTCTTCACTTTTCTGAAAGCCGTCCTGAGCGAAGTGCTGGAGCTCTTCCCCTCGACCTATATTCACATCGGCGGCGATGAAGCGCCCAAAGTACGTTGGGAAGCCTGCCCGGCTTGTCAGGCGCGTATCCAGGCCGAGGGCTTGGCTGACGAGCATGAACTGCAAAGCTGGTTCATCCGCCATATCGAAGCCTGGCTGAACGAGCGCGGGCGCAATCTGCTGGGCTGGGACGAGATTCTCGAGGGCGGCCTGGCGCCCAAGGCCACTGTCATGAGCTGGCGCGGCAGCGAGGGCGGCATCGCCGCGGCCAACGCCGGGCACGATGTCGTCATGACGCCCAATACCTACTGCTATCTGGACTACTACCAGTCAGAAGGCACCGACAGCGAACCGCCGGCGATATCGGCGATCTTGCCTTTGAAGCAAGTTTGGCAATACGAAGTCATTCCCAAGCAGATCGCAGCCGACAAGCGTCACCACATCCTCGGCGGGCAAGGCAATATCTGGACCGAGTATATGCCGAATTCCGACCATGTCGAATACATGACCTTCCCGCGCGCCATCGCCATCGCCGATGTGCTTTGGCATCATCCCGACGAGCGTGATTACGATGCTCTGGTCGCGCGGCTGGAGCGCCATCTGCCCGCGCTGGACATTATGGGCGTCAATTACCGGCCGCTGAGCGACTGAGCAGCGCCCGCGAGGAGACCTATGTACCTGCAAGACGAAATCTCCCAACAGCCGGCCGTCATTCAGCGCCTGCTCAATGAAGGTCGCCCCGATACGGAAGCGGCGGCCGCCGTCATTCGTGACTTTAACCCGCCCTTCGTATGCATCGCGGCGCGGGGCACATCCGACCATGCAGCCATTTACGCGCAGTATCTCTTCGGCCATGCGCTGCGCCTGCCTGTCATGTTGGCGACGCCGTCGCTGCATACGGTCTACGAGCGGCCGGCTGACTTGTCACAGGCGCTCGTCATCGGCATCAGCCAGTCGGGCAAAGCCGAAGACGTCAAAGCCGTGCTGTCCGATGCGCGGCGCGGCGGCGCGCTGACGTTGGCGATCACCAATTTCGACGAGTCGCCCTTGGCGCAAGCAGCCCAGCTGCGCCTGCCCTTGCGAGCGGAGCGCGAATTCAGCGTGGCCGCCACCAAGACCTACACGGCGCAACTAACCGTCATCGCCATGCTAGCCAGCGCGCTATCGAGCGACCCAGCGAAGTGGGACGATCTGGCGGCTCTGCCGGGTCTGGCTCAGGAGGCGCTGCAGCGCTCGGAGGGCATCGCCGGCTGGACCGAGCGCTACCGCTACAGCGACAAGCTGGTCAGCCTGGGGCGCGGCTTCAACTACGCTACCGCCCTCGAGATCAGCTTGAAGGTCAAGGAGTTGACCTATATCGGCAGCGCGGGTTACAGCGAAGCCGACTTTCGCCATGGCCCGATCGCGGTGATCGATCGCGGGCATCCGGTTATGCTGGTGGCGCCCCGGGGACGAACCCTGGCTGGCATGGCGGAAATGGCGCAGGACCTCAGCGAAAGAGGCGCGGAGACGCTGATTATCAGCAACGATGAAGACCTGCTGCGCGCCGGCCGGCAGGCGCTGCCAATCCCCAATGTGGCGGAATGGCTGAGCCCAATCCTGAGCGTGATGCCCGGGCAGGTCTACGCCATGCGGCAGGCGCTGGCCCGCGGCTTCGAGGTCGACAAGCCGCGCGGATTATCCAAGGTGACCATTACGGAGTAACTCCGAACTGCGCGCGGCTTTAAGCTTCCAGCAGCAGCGGCGCTAGCTGGCTCAGCTGACTGATTTGGCAGCCGAGCGTCGGCAAAGGGGCGTCGCGGCGCCAGTCCGGGCAATAGTGGCAGAAGCGGAGGCCGGCGCGCAAGCAGCCTTCGCGGTCATGGCTGAGCGAGTCGCCGACATACATTACTTCTTCCGCGCCCAATTCAAGCCGCTCCAGAGCCATCTCGAAAATCCGCGCGTCGGGTTTGGCCAGGCCGACTTCCTCCGAGATCAGCAGCGGGTCAAAGCGGTCGCGCCAGCCCGCCGCCGCCAGGCGCCCACGCTGAGAATCACTGTAGCCATTGGTGATCATGCCCAGCCGGTAATGTTCCGCCAGACTGTCCACCGTTTCCCTGGCGCCGGGGTTCAGCGCGTTCGCAGCGCAGAAGGCCGCCCAAAACGCTTTCGCCAGTTCCGGCGCGCGGCTCAGGTCCAGATTCAAGCTGGCCAGGAAATCGCGCCAGCTCAATTCGATGACTTGGTCGCGCGTGTATTGGCTGTCGTCGTCCGCATCGCGCGCCGCCCAGTAGCTGGAGCTAATTTTGGCGTAGCGCTGGCTGAAATCGGCCGGCATCATCGCCTGCATTCCGGCGCCGCTCAGCGTACGGCGCAGCGCTTGCGCTTCACAGCCGCGCAAGCTATAGAGCGTATCGTCCAGGTCAAAGAGGATTGCCTTTACCATCGCGGTCCGGCTCCTTATAAGTATTGAGGCCCGTTGAGTCAGCTTGAAGGATCCGGGCTGGCGAGAAAGCCGGCGATAAAGCCTGTTTCGCCATTGTTGAGGCGAACCTCATACCATTGGCCTGAGTCATCGAGAATTCGCAGCGCTTGCCCCTTGTCGAAGACCGCCAGGATTTCGCAGTCAGTCCTTGGGCAGGCGCGGATATTGGCGCCGCTGTCGCCGCTGACGGTGTAATCAAGCGCCGTCCGGTTGCGGTCCAGCGCTGAGACCACCGCCTCCATTTTGAAAGCGAAACGGTTCAACTCAGTCTCGATCTGGGGATTCAGGGGATTGTCCTCATCAGCCAGGCCATTATACCGTTGCAGGAAAAGCGCCACAAAGTCGCCCAGAATCTGGTTCATCATCAAGCCGAATTCAACCGCTTCATTGCAGCGCGGCAAGTGTTCCCAGGTCGCCTCGCGCCAATCGAGATAGGCCGAGGCATAGTCGCTGAACTCCTCCGGCGACCGCCAGCGCCATGGCGCCGGTATCTTGAAAACCCACCAGGATGCCCGGCGCGAGCACAGCCAACTGCGCATCGGAACAAGCCGCGCCGACATCATCAAGCGATTGCGGCGTCAAGGCCGCGCCATCCAAAGCGGCGTTCAGGTCTTCCAGAAGCGCGGCTATGCGAGCCTGCCCGCTTGACATCGGCTCGAGCAGCCAGTCGCTGTCATCGCCGGCCAGGTCCAGCGCCGCGACCGCCACCGCATCGCCAGCTACCTGGCTCATCAGCCAGCCGATTGCAAAGGCTTCGGCGCAGCGCGGCAACTCGTCGTTCAAGCCAAGGCGCCACTCATACTGCCGCTCGACCAGGTAGCGCAGCAAGGCAGCGCTCCTTGTGCGCGTTCCCTGCACCAGCAGCGCGTCGTAGCCGGACGCGAGCTGCCGCAGGGTGTCAAGATCGGCCGCTGAACAGGGCGCGAACACCCCATCGCCGGCTTGCGCCGCCGGCATCAGAAGCAGCAAGGTCAGCAAAAGAATCCAGCCTGATTTCATAAGGTTAGCCGCCTGATTCACTTCTCGTTAATGACTGCGTCCATCCTAACCCAGAACTTCCTGACGCGACACATTGAGCCGGGCGAGCGCCGGGCAAGTGTGCCGTATGGCGGCAAACGCGCTAACATTGTGTCACTCACCGGTAAAGAGAAGGAGCGTCTCATGTCCAGCGAGCGATTACAACGATTTCAGCAGATCCTGGGTGAACATGCCGATTTGGCTTTCATCCCGATTTCCTCAGATTTACAGTACTTGACCGGCGTCCCGCGCGATTTCCCGAATTACGGACACACTATCCACCCGGGTGATTGGCTGGAGGGCGCCTGGATCAGTCCGAAGCGCGATCCGGTGCTGCCCCTGCCGCGCATGACTGCCGAGTTCGGCGGGCTCAGCCGGCTGGAGGGCATCGACATTCGCGTCCTGGGCGATTGGGATGCGCCGGCCGAGATGGTCAAGGGCATCCTCGACGACTTCGATTTGCCGGATAATCCGCGCGTCGCCATCAGCGATTTCAGCAAGGGCGAGACGGTATCGCATTTGCAGCCGCTGCTGCCGGAGGCGACCTGGCTCTCGGCGACGGCGCTGCTGCGGCCGATGCGGTTGATCAAGTCGCAAGCGGATATTGAGCTGATGAAGCAAGCGGGGCGCATCACCGAAGCCGCCTTCGCCGATACGCTGAAGACGCTGCGGCATGGCATGACCGAGCTGGAAATCGTGGAAGAGGTCAATTACCAGCTGCGGAAACACGGCTCGCTGGGCCAGTCCTTCACGACCTCGCTGTATAATTCGGGGCCCAATCACCCGCTGCTATTCGGCGCGCGCATGGAGAGCTGGCATCGAGCGCTGAATCCGCCGGTGTCCATCTTGTTTGATTTCGGCGGCATTTATGAGGGCTGGTGTTACGACTTTGGGCGCACGGTGTTTTTCGGCGAGCCGGACAGCGAGGCGCAGCGCGTCTACGATGTCATGATGGCTTCGCAGGCGGCGGGTATCGCGGCGCTCAAAGCGGGCGAAGGCACCACTACCGCCACAGACGCGGCGGCGCGCAAAGTCATCGAGGACGCCGGTTATGGCGAGGCTTTCCGGCATCGGCTGGGGCATGGCATCGGCATGGATGTGCATGAACCGCCCTTCTTGACCACAGGCGATGAGACGCCGCTGGAAGAAGGCATGTGCTTTACGATTGAGCCCAGCATCATGCAAATCAACGGCTATTCGTCGCGGGTGGAGGATGTGGTCGTGGCGCGCCCTGGCGGCGGCGAGAAGCTGACCAACGGCTGGCAGGAGTTGATTGTGGTGGAGTAGGGGGATTCAGCACAGAGGCGCGGAGGGCCTAGAGGAAGTACGCATTGAAGGCACTGGTCGGCAGACCGATTGCCGGGATGCGCTTTGCGCTAGTCTCTCTTGCCCCAGTTCTCGTCGAATGGCTGCACTTCGTAGCCTAGAATCTCTCGCAGGTCGGCCAAATTTGCGTCGAGTTCGTCTTCCAATGTAGAAGGGTCCGCCCCTCGCTGCATGAGCTGCAGGCGATTCCAGCTGCGAAGCGAGTCTTTAAGATAGAATTCGGCGTAGGCCATGTAGCCTTCTTTGGTTGACATGTCGAATTGATCCCAAGGCGGTTTATCGAATATTTGGTCGCCGTATTCGTATCCAAAATTGATTTCTTGCTGGGGCTGTTGATCGCCGAGCAGTTCGTCGAGGTCCAGCACACGATCAAGAAGGCGAGTCAGGGCGTGAACGCGCTGGTTAACATGGTCGTCGCCGAGAGCCAGGTTATTGGACAGCGTAGTGGCGTGTTGCATGAGATTGGCGCGGATTTGCGCGAATTGCGCCAAGGAATTTTCGTTCCGCGCCGATGCTGAATCCGAGACAGCGCCTGCGATTGCGGCCTGTTGTGAGGCGGCAAGGGCATTGGCGCGGGAAATTAAATTTTGCGCCAATGCGTCGGTGTAGAGTTCGTAATCGTCATCCCATTGTTCGCGCCAATTATGGATGGTGCGTTTAGGGAAGCCGGTAAGGTGGTGAACGATGGGCACGTTGCCGCTGTGGATCAGCAGCAGGCGGCGGACAAGTTTCTTTTCGTCGGGGGTGTAGACGCGTTTGGGCATTGCGGG
Organism: Anaerolineae bacterium; assembly: GCA_022823165.1. Lineage (GTDB taxonomy): Bacteria > Chloroflexota > Anaerolineae > Aggregatilineales > Phototrophicaceae > UBA6055. The sequence goes on from JAJDXR010000027.1 coordinate 34,576, forward strand.
GCCTCTGGCTCTGTAAGGTGTTTTCGCAGGCTAGCGCGGGAGTGGCGTTGAAAGGCGACTATGGGGTCGCGTATTGGGGGGATTCGCTGCAGAGGGGCGGAGGGCGCAGAGACGTCTGTGGCATTACGACAATTTCTGTGTTTCTACGACAAGATTATTGTCAAGTAAGGGTGCCAGCCTCAAGTGTGGCGCGCTCCCGTATTGTCGCATTTTCAAATCACAAGAATTCGGAAGGTCGGGCCTCGCCTGATATCTTCGGCTGTTTGACGCCCCGCCCGTGACGCGAGCGCGCTTAGAGCGCCAGGTGTTGCCGAGCGGCGGCGCGGACTTCCTGGCCGTAATCAGAGTCGCGATGCAAAGCCAGCAGCGAGTCAAAATTAGCATCCGCGTCTTTCGTCAAGCGGGCTACCATGTCCAGAAAGCGCAAGTCCTCCGCTGTGAGTTCTGCTTCGGGCTTCTCGATCAGGTGGCTCCAAGCGTCGTCGCCGCGGACTTCCAGCTTGTTCAGCGCGTCGAAGTCGTGCAGCAAGGCATAACGGATCGGCGGCAGGCCGACATCAATGTCGCTGTCGCCGAACCGCGACGGATCGAGGGTTGCCTGCCGCGCCCCCTGCCATACTTCACTGGCAACGCGAAAATGGTCCGGAGAGGCAATGTTCAGCGGATCCAGTGTCATTTTGCGCGAGGCCTGCAGCAAGGGATCGACATAGGCGTCGGCGCGCCGCCATTGGTCCCGCCGCCCGTCCCAGTACTCCGTGATGCGGTGTTCATAGTGAATTGCCCCGCCGAGGTAGCCCTCGAAGCCGACGCGCTCTCGCGCCGCGATTCCCTTTTGGCGCAGGATCGCGACCAGCAGCGTGGCGAAATTCCGGCAGTTGACGCCCAATCGCAAACGCGGCGGGCGCGGCTTAGACAAGGGCGCGTTGCGAATCGACATTAATTTCGCCAGGAAACGCTCCATGCTGCGAATGCCGAATGCTGCGTCTTCAATGTCCTTGAGCTGCAGGTTGCGCAATTGCAGGACATATTGATAAGGCGGGATGATCAGCCCTTGAATGGCGCGGACGATGCCTGGCAGGTCCTTGGGCAGCGCGTCGAGTAGCGGCGCGTACTCGCCCGGATCGGTGAAGGGGCTGTGGGATGTGTAATAGGCGAGCATATCGTTATTCATGGCGAACTATTATAGGCGCCTTCGCGCTGAATGCGTAGCACTAGAGAACAATCGATTTGCTGAACCTCTGCGCCTCTGAGGTAAAAAAGGGCGACTCACCGAGTCGCCCCTACAAATCACATACTTTGCGGGCGAGCCAAGGCTCGCCCCTACGGATTTCGCGTGGTGGTGAATCAGCCCACTATCGTGTGTGATTGCTCGCGCATGTATTGCTGCAGGTAGTAGTAGCTGCCCGAGGCCTTGTTGCTGCCGGTGCTGCCTTTCCAGCCGCCGAAGGACTGATAGCCGGGCCAGGCGCCGGTGGTGGCCCCGGTGGCGCGATTGACGTAGAGTACGCCGGCTTCGATATTGTCCAGGAACCAGTCAGCTTCGTTCTTGTCTTCGGTGTAGACGCCGGCGGTTAAACCGAGCGCGACATCGTTGGCCAGCCGCATCGCCTCGTCTACACTCTCGACGCCGCGCACAGCCACGATGGGCGCGAACATCTCATGCTGCCACAGGCGGTGCTCATCGGGCAGGTCGGCAACGACGGTGGGCGCGACGAAGTAGCCATTGCCGAGCGGCAGGGTCTCGCCGCCGGCCAGGATCTCGCCGTCGCTCAGCTCGCTGACGTAGCCCTGATACGCATTGTAGGCGGCTTCGCTGATGATGGGACCCATATAGGTGTCGGCCTCGGTGGGATCGCCGACGGCGACATCGGCGGCCAGATCAACCAGCTTGGATAAAAACTCGTCTTTGACCGCGTCATCGACATACACGCGCGAGCAAGCCGAGCATTTCTGGCCGGTCAAGCCGAAAGCCGAGCGCATGACGCCCAGCGCGGCTTTGTCCAGGTCGGCATTGGCGGTGACGATGGCGGGGTTTTTGCCGCCCATCTCGGCGATGACGGGCCGGAAATAGCCGGCGGCGGTGCTGAAGTTTCTGATGATGCTCATGCCGACATCGTAGCTGCCGGTGAAGGTCAAGCCAGCCAAATCGGAATTGGCTGCCAGCGCGATGCCGGGGTCGTCGCCGCCGAGGACCATATTGAATACGCCGGCGGGTATGCCGGCATCGACGGCGCATTGGGCGATCATGCAAGCGCTGAGCGAGCCTTCCGCGGCCGGCTTGAGCACGACCGTGTTGCCGGCGATCAGCGCGGCGCCGCTGGGCCCACCCGTGAGCGCGGCCGGGAAGTTGAAGGGTCCGATCACCCCCCAGACGCCGTAGGGCTTGAGTACGCTGCGGTTAAAATGCTGGTCGCTTTCGCTGAGCAGCTGGCGGTCGAAACCCTGATTATCCTTCATGGCGTCTACGCAGTAGCGGATAAGATCGGCGGCTTCTTCGACATCGCCGATGGCTTCCAGGCGGTTCTTGCCGATCTCCATGCTGACGACCGCGGCAATCTCGAAGAGACGCTCGCTGATGAGGTCGGCGAAGCGGTTGACCAGCTCGGCGCGCTCTTGCCAGGGGGTATCGCGCCAGGCGGGGAAAGCCGCTTTGGCCGCCGCCACCGCTTGGTCAACCTGCTCGGCGGAAGCCTGGGCAAAGCTGCCCAGCAGCCAGTCGGTGTTGATGGGCGAGCGATTCTCGAAGCGGCCGTCGCCGTCCACGCGCTCGCCGTTGATCAGCATCCGGTAATGCTTGCCCAGGTTCCGCTTGAGCTCGGCGACATCTTCTTCAAAGTATTCGTGCAGCAGTGGGTCAGGACTGCCAAGCGTGGAATAGGTCACTTTGATATGTTTGCGTTTTTTGGACATCGTGTTCTCCCTTCCGTGTCGAGAAATGCGGTATATACCTAATTTTACTCGAATACGCCTGGTGCGGGAAAGCGACTTTGCTGATTGGGAGTGTCTATCTTGGTGGATATTTCATGAATGCCGAGTTTGGCACAGGTTGATTCGCCACAGAGGCACAGAGATTTTTCTTTGGGTCGAAGGGGAAACCGCATCCACTGCAATAGACACTCCCTGCTGCATGCGGGCTGCTGCTCAGGTCAAGTCGTCGCTGTCCATGGCGCGCTTGTTGATCCGTTCAATGCGCATGATCAGGCGCTCATCGACATCGGGGCAGGCGGCGACGGTATCGCGGGTCATCCAGTCGTTTTTGCTGAGTTCGCGCTGTTTGGCGGCCAGCAGCGGCAGCACGGCCGACAAGGCGTAAATGCAGAAGTGCTTGCCGGCGGGGATGCGCAGCTTGGCGCTTTCGGTCAGCTCGAAGTAATCGCCGACTTCGAGGCCGCAGACTGAGCGGCCTTCGATGCGTTCGACGGTGACGCGCAGGTCGTAGAGCTGGAAGGGTCGCTTCATGGCCGGTATCAGCCCATGAGCTTCAGACAGGCATCCCGCACGATGAGCTCCTCGCCCGGATTCAGCGTCATCGGATTAAGATGAAATTGCGCCTCGTTCAGCGGCGAGACGGCGATGCCCGGCTCGTGATCCAGGAAGGCCTGCGCCAGCTCATCCGCCGTCTTGCCGAGTACAGCCGCATCCACAGTTACCCGACACCAGGGCAGCGGCTGACCGGCTTCGTTGGGGAAGGCGCGCTCGGCGCAGACACCGGCAAGTGGATTCAGCGTCTCGCAAAACAGGCGCACCGTGTCTTCGCAGTACTGGGCGCGGGCGGCGTGATCGAGCTTGAGATAGCGCTCCACAGCGGCCAGCGCGCCCATCAACTCTTCCTTGCCGACCTTGAAGGGCCGGCCCAAGCCGTGGTTGGGATTGCTGATGGGGCGGATCGAGTCGATGAGATCGCGCCGCCCGAGCATGAGGCCGCTGGATTGGGGACCGCGCAGGTCTTTGCCGCCGCTGAAGAGCGCGATGGCCGCGCCCATCTCAGTGAAGCGCCACAGATTGTCCACTGGCGGCAATTGCGCCGCGGCATCGACGATGACCGGAATCTCCTGCTCGTCCGCGATGGCGATGACTTGCGCCAGGCTGATGTCATCGGTGTTTGCCTGGCCGCGCGGGAACCAGACGACGCAGGCCGTGCGCTCGTTGATGGCGGCGCGAAAGTTATCCGGCGAGCCGGCGATTTCGACATACGTCAAACCGACCGCCTGGATGCTGTAATCGTAGGGGTTGCGCTGGCCGCGAAAGAGTATGGCTTCGTCCTTGAAGTCGGCGATATCCGGGAAGCGCTTCAGCGCCTCCGGATGCTTGTGGAGCACGGCGGCGGCGGCGGCCAGCTCAATGCCGGCGGCGGCGCCCGAGGTGACGTAGGCGGCTTGGTTGCGGGTCAGCCGGGCGATGCGATCGCCCACCCGCCGCTGCAGCTGCGCCAGATCGACGAAACTGCCGGCGGCCTCGTTCATGGCGCGCAGGACTTCCGGCGGCATCAGCGAGCCGCCATATTTAGTCACAGTGGCGAAAGCGTTGACGAGCGGGCGGATGCCCAAATCTTGATAGTCGGTCATGGATTGATGCTGCCTTTCGGATAGCGAATCTGCCAGTAGTCGGGCGGGGCATCTTCCCAGGAGGGCGCGGATCGCCCATTGATATCGTAAACGATCTCGCCGGCGCGGATGGTCATTTCGCAACCGAGCTTTTGATCGCCATTCATGCGGGCGCCGCCGCAGTCGACGTAGCCAAACTCGCCCGTCTCCTGGCGCAGCACGGCGATATCGGCCTCAGCGCCGATGCTCAGCGTTCCCAGCTCGGGATGGCCGATTTCCTGCGCCGGCGTCGCGGTTGAGCGGTAGATGACTTCGCTGAGCGGCATGCCCATGCAGAGCAGCTTGGACATGGTGTTGAGCATATCGTGCACGACGCCGTTGACATTGCCGATATGAAGGTCAGTGCTGATGGAGTCGGGCCCGAAGCCGCCTTCATAAGCGGGGATCGCCTGGCGGAACCAGAAGCTGCCGGCGCCGTGGCCGAGGTCGAAGATGATGCCGCGTTCGCGGGCTTCAAACATGAAGTCGGCTGGCTGGTTATCGGCGTTGAGGATGGGGAATTGCTGGGCGTAGACGTGGGTGTGGATATCGCCCGGCTGCATCTTTTGCAGCAGCTCCTGGTAGGTGCGGCCCTCGCGGTGCCAAAAGTCGACCATCAGCGGCTTCTTGCAAATGTCGGAGGCTTCCAGCGCGCGGTCAACCGCCGCCCAGGGCGGATGCGCTTCGTCGAAAGGTTCGGCTACCCAGTAGTGCGCCGTCTTGATGCCGACGCAATCTTCGGGGTAGGCCAGCACAATTGAAGCCGCCAGCTCGGGGTCCATCTCGTTGATGTCTTGCTCGAAGGGGCCGATCATGCCCGATTTGACTATGTTGATATAGGCGAAGATGCGGGTCTTCCAGCGGTCGATGACGGTGCGTTTGAAGTGCAGGAAATGCTTGGCGCCGGCGGTGCCGGTATCGACCATGGTGGTGACGCCGGAGCGGAAGCTGTGATGGTCGGCAATGATGCTGAGGGTCTCCGGCTCGCGCGTATGATAGACGTGGACGTGCATGTCAATCAAGCCGGGCGTGACGTAGAGGCCGGACACATCGACAGCCTGCGCGGCGTCGGCCGCGGCGATAGCGGGCGCCATCCGGGCGATTCGGTCGCCGCTGATCGCCAGGTCCATGGTCGCGTCGATATTATTGGCCGGGTCGATGACGCGGCCGTTCTTGAGCAATAGATCGTATTGGGGCATAAGCATCCATTCCGCTTCGTTTCGACCATGTTTAACATAATCGGCAGAGAATCTCCACAATTTGCTTGAATCGGGCATGATGAAATTCGATTGCACAGCATGAATCCCGGATTCTAAAGTGTATGCCGGTGGGCGAGCCAAGGGGCGCGTAGACACAGCCCTACGCTCGCCCCTACAGTCACCACGCGGGAGTGTCTACTTTGAGAGGATATTTCCTGAAAGCCGAGCTTGGCACAGGTTGATTCACCACAGAGGCACAGAGATTTTTCTTTGGGTCGAAGGGAAACCGCATCCACTACAATATACACTCCCCACCACCCGGGAATTGGGTGGTCGGTATTATGATATGCTTGACGTGAGGGCTGACCATCAGGAGGCGGACATGAGTGAACTCAGCGGAAAAGTCGCTATCATTACGGGGGCGTCGGGTTTGCTGGCCTCGGGCGTGATCCCGGTGTTCCGCGCGGGCGGCGCGCGTTTGGCGCTGACCTGCGGCGATGACCGGCTGTATCAGCGTTTCCCGGATTTGCGTGACGACCGCGACCACATCTGCCTGCAAAACGCGGATCTGTCGGATGAAGCGGCCGCGGCTGAATTGGTGGCGCAGACGCTGGATGTCTTCGGCCGTATCGACGTGCTGGTCAATATCGTCGGCGGTTGGGATGCCGGCGCGCCTGTGCATGCAATGACGACGGAGACCTGGAATACCATGCTGCGGCTGAACGCGACTGCGGCCTTTATGATGAGCCGAGCGGCGCTTCCCGCGATGCTTGAGCGGGGCAGCGGCGTCATCGTCAATATCGGCGCCAAGCCGGGCCTGCGCGCCAATGGCAAGGATGCCGCCTATTCAGCCTCCAAATCGGCGCTGCTGCGGCTGACCGAGAGCCTGTCCGAAGAGTACAAGCGGCAGGGAATCCGCGTGAATGCCGTACTGCCCTCCACCATCGCCAGCGAGGAGCTATACGCTGAGGACGCGCACGCGGGCGTGACGCCGGCGCAACTGGGATCTGTGATCGCCTTCCTGGCCTCTGACGCTGGCGCGGCTATCCATGGCGCCTTGATCCCGGTATTTGGTACGCGCTAGGCGGCTTTGCGTCAGTCCAAGCCCCACAGTTCCATGCGCGCCAGGATCTTCTGCAGCGCGGCATGGCGTTTGCAGCGTTCGGCCGCGGGCAGGCGATTCCACTTGCGGCGCGTCATTTCGCGGTCGATACGGCGCAGGTTACGCTCGAAGGGCGTCTCTTCCAGCGCCGCCTCGGCGGGCGAGGCTTTCATTTCCTGGCGCATTTCCTGGCGCAGCCGGCTGATGGACCAGGGACGAGAATCGCCAGCGCTGTCGCCGGCGGCCGCCCGCTGCAGCCAATGCCGCTGCCGGGCCGGCTGCAACTGCGCCACCAGCTTATGGTGCCCAAATGACAATTTCTCGGTACGTACCGAAAAGTCGACCTGCCGCGCCACATAGCGATAGTCGTAAAGCGTCTTCACTTGCAGGCCGAGCTCGGCGGCGATGGCTTCGTGCTGGCCCCAGCGCTTGTCCTCGCCCTGAAGCAGCCAGTCGCCAATCAGCCATTGCATTGAGCGGTCAAAGCGGAAGAGCAACTGGCCCAGCCGCTCCCAGTCGGCGCGCTGGCTGGACAAAGCCTTGGGATCCAGGCCGACCTCGGTTAAACGATAGTCGAAAGCCAGCAGCGATCCATCGGCCGTCATGGCGACCCCATCCGCCGCCGAACCCGCCCGGCTGAGATGGTCGTGATCGCCAAACCAGCGGCTGAGCATTTCGCTTTCCGCGCTACCAAAGGTCGCCCGCGCCACCTCGTCGTAGCTGACGCCGGGCAGCCGCTTCAGCGCGGGCAGCGCGCGTTTGGAACGATCACGATCGTGTTGACGCGACATAGCTGATTGCCTCCAGGAATTGCTTGACAAGAACCCAGCCCTGCCGCGCGGCGGGCGACGAAGGCGCGTAATTCCAGATTGTACGATGAACCCGGCTGCTCTCGGTCCAGACGGTGGACTGCGCAATCTCCCTCCATACCCGATCGCCGTAAGTCTCCTTGAGCTCCGCCAGGTTTTCGCGATGTTCCAGTGTGCGCCCGCGATACATGGTGGGAACGATGCCCAGGTTCTTGATGGGAGCGAAGTTAAATTGCCGGCGGTAGCGCTCGTTTTCTTGGCGATGGTGGAAGCTGTTCTGCAAGCCGCGGAAGCTCAGGTATTCGCATTGGGTCGGATACAAGATGGCGTCGGTCGCCATGTAGACGGCGCCGTGCAGCAGCGAAGGCGTGGGCGAAGAATCGACGATGATGAAGTCGATGGAGCCTTCCAGCTCGGCGAAGCGCCGGGCAATCGCCAGCGCGTCGGCGGAATTGCTGGCGATGCTCTGCGTCTCGATATTGGACGGCAGCAGAAATAGCTGGCCCTTGACCCGTCGGTTGGGATATTCGTAGATTTCCGGATTCACATAGCGCAGGACGTTTCGGAAGGCTTGCTCGCGAACAATTAAATCATACAGGCCGGGCGCTTGCGCGAAGCCCATCGTCTCGGTCAAGGAGCCTTGGGCATCGGCGTCAACAGCGAGGACGCGCAAGCCGATGACCGCCAAGCCGGCCGCCAGATGAAATGAAAGCGTCGTTTTGCCGACCCCGCCTTTTTCGTTCAGCAGCGTGACGATGCGCATAATAAACGGATTCCCAGGCCAAGTGCAATTGAAACGCTGATAGTCAAATTATCGGGGATAAAATCAGACTGTGCAAATGATTCCAGCGCTGGATCGCCGCTTTGCGCCGCCTCGGCAGCCGCCGGCGCGCTTAATAGGAAAGCATGATCTCGCTCAGCGCCTTTTTGCTGATGAGAGGGACTTTGGCGTCTTCCGCCGGGTAGCCGACCGGGATCAGCACGAAGGGGCGCTCGTTCGCCGGGCGCCCCAGGATTTCCGCCAGGAATTTCATCGGGCTGGGTGTGTGCGTCAGAGTGGCCAATCCCGAGATATGCAGCGCGGCCAGCAGGAAACCCACGGCGATGCCGACCGATTCTTCGCTGTAATAGTGCCTGACGCGTTCGCCCTGGCCCTCGTCATTTTTGCGGATGCCGTAGGCTTGGCGAAAGACGACGATGACGCAGGGCGCGTCTTCGATATGGGGCTTGCGCCAGTCCGTGCCCAGGACCGCCAGCGCTTCCAGCCACTCGGGCGTCATGCGCCGCTGGTAGCTGTCCTTCTCTTCGGCTTCGGCAGCCAGCCGAATCTCGCGCTTCAGCGCCGGATCGCTGATGACCGCGAAAGTCCAGGGCTGCTGGTTGGCGCCGGACGGAGCCGAGCCGGCCACGCGGATGGCATTCTCAATCAGGCGGGCCGGCACGGGCTCGGACGAAAAGTGGCGTACGCTGCGCCGCTTGACCATGCGCCGCAAGAATTCCGCTGAACGCCGCTGCTGCTCCGCTTCATCAAGTCGCTCAAAATCGAGTGGCCCATAGACTGCTTGTGACGCCATATCTCCCCTTCCCTTCAGTGCAGCTAAAGCTCGAATACGTCCAGGTCGGACGAACTGAGGACTTCGCCGGCGTAGTCGCTGCTGATTTCCGCGACCAGTTCCCCCGGTGTCAGCCCCCAGAACAGTTGATGATAGAGCAATAAGCGCCCGGGCCGAATCTCATTGGCCAGAGCCGCCAGCTCCCGCGTCGAGGTATGTACGCGCGAATGGTAGGCGCGCCAGGCGGGGGGCCGATCGGGAAGCTGACGCGCCGAATAGACCTCGTGGATGAGCAGGTCGCAGCCGCGCGCCCAATCCGCGAAGTCCGGCGTCGGCTTGGTATCGCCCGAGACGACGACGGTCCCGGCCGGCGTTGCGAACTTGTAGCTGAAGGCGTCCAAATCACCATGATTCGCCGGCAGCGCCTGGACTTCAATGCGCTGGTCACGGTAGCGGAAGCCCGCGCCCAGTTCATGGGCTTGCGCCTGGTAGCCCAATTCGCTGCAGGGGTGGGCGCTTAGGTGCTCGCGGATATTCTCGGCATAGGCCAGTTGGATATGCGCCAGCATGCGCTCCAGCCCGGCCGGACCAAAGGCGTCCACAGGCGTCTCGCGCCCGTGAATCCAGGGCGTATAGAGCAGGTCAGGCAATCCCACCGTGTGATCGGCGTGCAGGTGGGTGAGGAAGAGCCGATCCAGATCGGTGGTATCCCAACTGATGAGTCCATGCGTCCGCGCCTGAACGACGCGCTGCACGACGCCGTGCCCGCAATCCACGAGATAGGGCCGCCCGTCAACGGCGATTGCCAGCCCGGAGCTGACGCGGTCGGCTTCGGCATTGGGCGTGCCGCTGCCGAGTATAAGGACTTGCGCGCCGCTCACGACAGCCACAGTTCGCGCAGAAAGCGAATCTTCTCGACTTGATGCTGCGCGCCGCCGCCTTCGTGGTTGTTGAAGTAATACTCGCGGATGTCTTTTTGGCCGGGCACGTGATTGTAAGACGCGAAGACTGTCGATGGCGGGCAGACGGTGTCCATCAGCCCGACCGAGTAAAAAGCGCGCGCCGCCATGCGCGCGGCGAAGTTAAGCCCGTCAAAGTAACTCAGCGTAGTAAAGACATTCTCGATGCGGTCGCGATAATTCTGCAGGTAGCGGGCGATTTCGGGATAAGGTCCATCGGGCGTGATCTCAACGGCGCGGCGGAAATGCGACAGAAAGGGCACATCGGGCAGGCAGACGGCGACATCGGGCAGCAGCCCGGCGGCAATCGACAAACCGCCACCCTGGCTGGCGCCAGCGACAGCGATCCGCTCGGGGTCGACGTCGGCGCGGCTGCGGATCGCTTCGACCGCGCGTACGCTGTCGCTGTAGAGCCGCCGGTAATAATAAGCCTGCGGATCGAGAATGCCCTGCGTCATCTTCCCGCTCACGGAGGGGTTGATGGCCGTGACGACATCGGGTGTATCGCCGCGGCGCGCGCTGCCCTGGCCGCGGGTGTCCATGACCAAGGTGGCGAAACCAGCCGCCGGGAAAGGCAGCCATTCGTGGGGATAACCGCGCCCGCCCGAATAGCCGATGAATTGCACGACGCCGGGCAGAGGCCGCGCCGCCGCGCGCGGGCGCATATACCAGCCCTTGATGCGGTCGCCATTGTAGCCGGAAAAAGTGACATCGTAGACATCAAGGGTCGAGAGGCCAAAGTCGGCCGGCTCGAAAACCGGGTTCAGTTCGCGCGAGCGGGTTTCAGCCAGGGTGTCGGCCCAAAACTGGTCAAAGTCCTCCGGCTCTTCGCGCGTTGGGCGATATTGGCGCATGGCGTCCAAGGGCATATCAAATAAGGGCATGGGCCGTCTCCTTGAGGTATTTCCGTATGAGCTGGATTATAACGATGAACCGCCGCGAATCGACTGCGGGTTCGCGGTTGCTCGGGAGGAGTGTCTATCTTGGTGGATATTTCCTGAATCCCGAGCTTGGCACAAGATAATTCACCAAAGAGACACAGAAGTAAGTTCGAGTAAATCGTGCAAATCTCATCTCAAGAATCTTTTCTTTTACCACAGAAGTAAGTTCGAGTAAGTAATGAGAATATAGGTGCATCATCACAAAATAGCGATTTTTTGTGTTTGTGCGGGCGAGCCAAGGCTCGCCCCTACAACTTTCGACTTTATTTTGAACCCTGTAAGGCTTGTCCGGTACTGGTTCATGTTGATGCGTTTTTTCTACCCCACCCCCGACCGTCAGTGTCTACGCGGCACGGCCCCTTCCCGCCATCTCTATGGCGAGCATCCGACGAGTCAGGGAGGGGG
>JAJDXR010000092.1 GCA_022823165.1 Anaerolineae bacterium
TGGTTGCACTTGGCGCAGGCGCAGGCCGTGTTGGACCAGGTGTCGCGGCCGCCTTTGCAGCGGGGGATGATATGATCGATGGTGAAGTCGCGCTTGCTGAGCACCTTGCCCCTGGCTTGCGCGCCCAGTTTCACGCCGCAATAAATGCAGGTGTAATTGTCGCGCACAAGTACGCCTTTGCGGCTCCAGTGTGATTTGCGGCGCGGCACGTTTACATAGGATCGCAGCGCAATCACCGAGGGCACTTCGAATTTTGCGCGGACGGTATTCAGGTACAAGCCAGTCATCTCGACGGCGATGGCTTTGCCGCCGAGCAGCAAATTGATAGCGCGCTGCACTGTAATCACTGACAGCGGTTCCCAGGTGCTGCCGTTCAGGAGCAATACACGCTGCTGTAAAGCACTTGCCGTCGACACGATGCGCGGCGCCTTTCAACTCTGCCCAAACCCTGACAATGGCTGGCGCCTATTATAACCACGAATGTCGCGCTTTGCCGACTGTGGTCCCAGCCTTCAGCCGGGCTGGCGGTCTCCGCGTATATTGACTGACAGCGAGCGGGTCTCGCCTTTGCGCGAGTGTATTGTATGATGGTCGCGCCAGCCGAGAGACTGCGCCACTCTAGAACAGGGCCGAGGCCCGCCGGTCACTCGGAGCGCTGGAATCGCGGAATATCGAGGCGGCTTATGCTGGACAAGCCTGATCTGGCGGATGCCATGATCGTCAAGCAGCTCGAAGCGAATTACGGGCTTCATATTCACGGGCTGGAATTTCTGCCGGTTGGCAATGATCAACGCGCTTGGGCTTATCGCGTCGAGGTTGAGACCGGCGTCTATTTTCTCAAGCTGCGCAAGGGCGGAACCAAGCCGGCCTCGCTGCTCGCGCCGCGCTATTTGAAGACCCGGGGTATTAAACAGGTCGTAGCGCCGCTCGAGACAGTTTGCGGCAGGTTGTCGGCTTCCCATGGCGATTACGACCTGATTCTGTATCCCTTTGTGGAGGGACAATCCGCCTGGCGCATGCCGCTTGCCTTGTCGCAATGGCGCGCCTGGGGAGCGGTCATGCGTAAAATCCACGGCAGCTCTCTCAGCGCGCAGGCGCTGGATGTGGCGGAGCGTGAAGTATTCGGCCTGAAGTGGCTGAATACCATCGACAAGGTGGAGGAGCTGTTGCGGCGGGGGGACTGGCGCGGGCAGGTCGCTGCGCAGGCGGCGCGCCTGTGGCGGGAACAGACGGCCGAGATCCAGCGTTGCCGGCGCAGATTTCAGGAAACGGGAGCGCTGCTTGCGGCGGACTCGCCGGAATTTGTGCTCTGCCACGCCGATATCCATACAGCCAATATCATCCTTAATCCGCTGGGCGAGATTCATATAGTCGATTGGGACGAAACAGTGATCGCGCCGAAAGAACGGGATCTGATGTTTTTTGTGGAAGACGGCCACCAACCCGAGGAAACCGCAGCTTTCTTCGCGGGCTATGACGGCGGCGAGATCAATTGGCTGGCTTTGGCTTATTACAAGTACGACTGGGTGATTCAAGAATTTGCCGATTATGGCGAGCGAATCTTCCTGTCCGACGAGATAGGCGCCAAGGATTTGGAATCCGCCCTGTGCGAGTTTAAGCGATTGTTCGAGCCCGGTGATGTCATCGACAGAGCGCACCGGACTTTTCATTGGATGCTGCGCCAGCCCGCCTATTCCCATATTGGCATAGGCTAAGCGTCGCTTGATTCATGCCGCGGGCGCCGCAATTGCTCTTATAATAGAAGAGACTGTTTACCTTCTCTGAGGCTGACTAGATGCGCCGGCGAATCCCGCTTTTGACCTTGCTGCTTGCTGCCGTAATCATGGCAAGTCTCCCCCTGTCCAAGGCGCAAGGAAGTATTAGAAAACACCTGCAGGTCTTCGAGGCGCAGCCGGCGCCGGCCGCCAGGCTCGCCCTCAACAGCAGCGTCGTCTTTCACTTCAATCGACGGCTTGACTGCCAGGCGGCCGAGGCGGCTTTCAGTGTGAGGCCCGCCATAGCCGGTCAACTGGACTGTGACCAATTCAGCTTGACATTCAGGCCGGACGCTGAATATGAACGAGAAGCGGCCTACACTTTCGGCTTGACGCCGCCTTTACTGGCTTTGGATGGCGCGCCGCTGCTCGACCCGTTTGAAGTGACCTATACCACCAGCGGCTATCTTTCCGTGTTGGAATTCTTCCCCAGCTCGCGGGCTGGGGCGGCGCCGGCGGACTCGGCAATCACCGTCGTCTTCGACCGGCCGGTTGCGCCACTGACCTTAAAAGCAGCCGCGGGCGACCTGCCTCAGCCGCTCAGCATCCAGCCGGCTGTGGCGGGCTTGGGCGAGTGGGTCAGCAGCGCGGTATACACCTTCACGCCGTCTGCGCCGCTAAAGAGCGGGCAGACCTACAGGGTAAGGGTTTCGGCAGACCTGGAGGCAGTCGACGGCGCGGGGATGCGGGCTGAGCATGTGTGGTCCTTCACAACGGCAAACGCTGAGATTGTCGCGATCGATCCTCAAGTCGGCTCGCCTGACCTCGGTCTCAAGCCCAAGATTCAAGTGCGCTTCAACCAGGTCATGGACAAGCGCGCCATTGAAGACGCCTTCTATTTGCGTCTGTCGCCAGGCAACGCGGCCGGGCTTGACGGCAGCTTCGTCTGGGCTGACGACGGCATGGGCTTCGCTTTTACGCCGGCGGCGCTGCTGGAGCTGGATTCGATATACGAGGCTGGGTTCTCGTCAGACTTGAGGCCAGAACTGCAAATTGACGGGTCGAGCGCGACGGCTTCCTGGCGCTACCAGACCGTGCCCGAGCCGCATATCCTGGCCACCGAACCAAAGAACGGCGCGCAAGATGTCGGCCGCGGCGGCTTCTCCTTGTTCTTCGCGTCAACCATGAATATTGAGTCCCTGGCGGATCGCATCACTATCGAGCCGGATCCGCCGGCGCCGCCCCGTTTCTACTATAGCGAGTGGTCCAAGCGCTATACCGTCTCCTTTGAGGCCGAGCCATCGACGGCTTACCGCGTGCGCATTGCGCCCGGAATGGAAGACATCTACGGCAACGCCATCGCCGAGCCGACCGTCTTTCACTTTACGACCGCCGCCCGAACACCGCTGCTTGATTTTCACGCGCCGGGTCCGGTAGGTTTCTACAATGCCTACCGCCAGCCGACTCAGCTCTATCTGCAGCACCGCGGCGTCCGCAATATCGAAGTGGGCTTATACCGCGTACCGCTGAAGGCTCTGGTCGATCGCCTGACGCAAGCTGACGCTTATGATCCGGCTCGTGACTATGCGCCGGCGGCTGAGGACCGCTTGCATAGCTGGCCTATCGAGTCGAATGCGCCGGAAAATGACAGCCGCTACGAACTGCTTGACTTGCGCGACGCCCGGGGTCGAGACCTGGAAAAGGGCGTCTACTTTCTGGAGGCGACAGCGCCCGGGTTCGAGCGCTACTACCGGCAGAATCGTCATTTCTTGAATGTGGCTACGGCGGTCCTGACGGTCAAACAGGCGGCTGACCGCTTGACCGTATGGGCGGTTGATGTTGATTCCGGCGCGCCCATTGTCGCTGAGAACATCCTGGTTTATGGCTCAGGCGGCCAATATCACGGCAGCGGCGTCACCGACGAGGATGGCATCGCGCGGATAGACATCCCGGCCGCGCGCGATCTGTTCTCGCCCTATGTGGCTGTCCTCGATGGGTCAGGGCGCTTCGGCATCGGTTTCAGCGACTGGTCCAACGGCGCGGAGCCCTGGGTCTTCGGCTATGAATTCGCCTGGGCGCCACGCGCCTACCATAGCTACCTGTACACCGACCGGCCCGTCTACCGTACCGGCCAGCCGGTGTATTTTCGCGGCGTCGCGCGCAGCAAAGATGATGTCGTCTATATGCCCGCGCCCTTTGACACCGTGCCGGTTACCATCCGCGACGCCCGCGGCGAAATCGTCTATAAACGAGAATTGGCGCTCAGCGAATTTGGCAGCTTCGCCGGTCAATTCGACATCGCGCCGGACGCTTCCCTGGGCGCTTACAGCCTGACTGTGGAGCTGCCGGCTGAACACGAGTACGGGCAAGAGGGCGGCAGCATCAGCTTCCTGGTGGCCGAGTATCGAACCCCGGAATATCAAGTGACGCTGTCGACTGAAAAGCCCGAAATCGTTCAAGGCGGCTCAGTCGCGATCGACCTGGAAAGTAGATATTTCTTCGGTGGACCGGTGTCGGGGGCCGCGGGTGAATACGCTGTGTATTCGACAGCCTACGCCTTTGAATACCAAGGTCCGGGACACTATGATTTTGCCGATTACGACCTGTATCAAGCGGAGCATGAACGCTACGCAGTCGACCGCATCATCAGCGAGGGCCGCCTGACAACCGATGCCGAGGGCAAAGCCAGGCTGGAATGGGTCGGCGATTTGCAAGGCGAATCGCAGAGCCGGCGCTGGCGCGTGGAGGCGTCGATCCGCGACCAAGCCGGGCAGGCGATCTATGGCCGCTCCAGCGTGGTTGTTCATCAGGGGCTGCTTTATTTGGGCGCGCGCGCCGCCAATTATGTCAGCCATGCTGGCGAGGACAGCCTTATTGAGCTCATCGCTGTCGATTGGGACAGCCAGCCCGTGGCCGATCAGCCAATTCAGGTACAGGTTGTCGAAAGGCGCTGGAACAGCGCGCAGGAGCAGGATCCCGGCACGGGCGCCACCGCCTGGACCTGGGATGTGGAAGAGATTCCAGTCGCCAGCGGCAATGTTGTCACCGGCGCTGACGGCAAAGCCGACTTTATTTTTAAGCCGCCCGGGGGCGGCATCTACAAGATAATCACGACCACGCGCGACAGCGCCGGCAATCTGGCGCGCGCGGCCACCTACGCCTGGGTCTCCAGCTCAGACTACGTCAGTTGGCGGCAGCAGAATGACAATACCATCCAGTTGGTTCCGGAGCGGACAGCGTACAGTGTTGGCGATAGGGCTAAAGTACTGATCGCATCTCCCTTTCAAGGCGAGGCGGAAGCGCTGATCAGCATTGAGCGCGGCGATGTCCTCCATCTGGAGCGGGTCAGGCTGCGCGGCAATTCACAGATCTACGAATTCGAGATCTTGCCGCAGTACGCGCCCAACATTTTCCTGTCCGTCTTCCTCATCAAGCCGGCGGACGAGCGCCAGGCCGTCGCCTCCTGGCGCATCGGCATGACTCAGCTGACGGTCGATATCGAACAGAAAGCCTTGAACATTGAGATTTCAGCGGACCGCGATCTCGCCTCGCCGCAAGAAAGCGTCCAGTATCAGTTAAGCGTAACGGACTACCTGGGCGACCCGGTCCTGGCCGAAGTCGGAATCGGCCTGACGGATCTGGCGTCGCTGTCGCTGGCGGAGCGCAACAGCGACGCTATGCTGGATTCTTTTTTTGGGCCGCAAGAACTCAGCGTACGCACATCAAGTTCGCTGGTCCTAAGCGCTGAAGCCGCCGCCGAAGCGCTGTCCGAGCGCAAGGGCGGGGGCGGCGGCTTGTTTGAATCCGGCATTGTGGACTTGCGCGGCGAATTCATCGACACCGCCTATTGGAACCCGCATGTGGTCACGGACGCGGGCGGCCAGGCGACGATTGATTTGCGCCTGCCGGACAATCTGACCACCTGGCGGCTGGACGCGCGCGCCTTGACCGAAGGACGAGCTGGGCGCCTGCTGGTCGGCGAGCAGACCTTTGACTTGCGCAGCACTCGTCCACTGCTGATTCGCCCGGCGACGCCGCGCTACTTCGTCGTTGGCGACCGGGCGCAATTGGCGGCGGTCGTCAATAACAACACCGGCAAGGATGTCTCAGCCAGCGTATCGCTTGAGAATATCGCCGGCCTGAAAGTTGCTGGATCCACCGCGCTCGCCCAGGAGGCGATGATTCCCGCCGGCGGCCGCAAGCGCCTGACCTGGTTGGTGACCGTCGAGGATGTGGATGCCGTCGCGCCGTCATTTGTCGTTCGCAGCCAGGATGGCGTCTTTGGCGACGCCAGCATATCGCCGGTCAGCATTGATCGCGCCGGCAGCTTGCCGGTCTACCATTACCAGGCGCCGGAAACAGTCGCCAGCGCGGGCGCGCTCACGCAGGCCGGGGCGCGCGTGGAAGCTTTGCGCTTTCCGCGCCGCCCAAAGACAGTCGCCGGCCAGCTTGAGCTTCGCCTGGACAAATCCTTGGCCGGCCTAACCGCGGAAAGCCTGTCAAACCTGGAAGCGGAGACCCGGCAGTATCGACAATGCGCCAGCACGATCGTCAGTCGCTTTCTGCCCAACATAATTTCTTATCGCGCGTTGCTTCAGATGGGCGAGCTTGATTCGGATGCTAAAGAGGAACTGGATGAGCTGGTCGAAGCAGGTCTTCAGGCGCTCTATGCGCGGCAATTGGCGGACGGCGGCTGGAGCTGGTGCTCCTATCCCGAAGCCCACGATCTGACGACCGCATACGCGCTGCTGGGCTTGGCTGAAGCAGACGCCGCCGGCTACCCGGTTGAGGCCGCTGTCATCGGGCGGGCGCGGGCTTATCTTTCCGAGCGACTGGTCACGCCGTCATTGCGGCTGGAACCCTGGCGGCTGAATCGGCAGGCTTTCGTTTTGTACGCGCTGGCGAAATCCGGCGCGGCCGATGTGGCCCGCGCTGCGACGCTGTTCGAAAGCCGCGAACGCCTGAATCTCGATGCAATCGCCTTCCTAGCGCTGACGCTGCATGCCATCAATCCGGAAGATGACTATCGACTGGGGGTTTTGACTCAGTTGCTGCTGAACCGGGCTGTAACGCGGGCAACCGGAATCTGGTTTGAAGAGACCTATCCGGACCGCTGGAACTGGTCATCGGATACCCGCTCGACGGCACTGGCGCTAAATGCGCTCATCAAGCTGCGCCCCGGGAGCGAGCTGCTGCCCAACATTGTCAGATACCTGGCAAGCGCGCGCCATGGCGGCGGCAGCTGGGGATCGCGCCAAGACAGCGTCTGGTCGATCATCGCCTTGACGAACTGGCTGACGCATAGCGGCGAACTCAACTCCGATTACGAATACAGCGTCTCGGTCAATGGCAGCGAAGTCTTGCGCGACGCCGCCATCCCCGCGAGCGCGCAAAGCCCGGATGAGATCAGCATTGACTTTGCCGACCTGAAAAGACTAGACAGCAATATCATCGAATTCGAGCGCAGCGCCGGCGAAGGCGCACTCTACTACACAGCGCATCTGCGCGCCAACCTGCCTGTGGCTGAGCTCCAGGCGATCAACCGCGGTCTTGAAATCTCGCGCGCCTACACGCTTCCAGGCGCTGACGCAGACGACTCAGTCGATGCCGCGGCCATTGGCGAAGCGCTGCAAGCGCGCTTGCAGCTGGTCGTGCCGGACAGCTTGCGCTATGTGGTCATCGAAGACTTCTTGCCGGCCGGCGCTGAAGCGATCAATCCCGAGCTGGCGATCAGCCCGCAATTGGGCGCGCTACCGGCAGGCGAGCGCGCCGACCCGCAGCAAACCGGCTGGGGCTGGTGGCACTTCGATCATGTCGAGTTTCGCGATGAGAAAGTCGTCATATACGCCAGCTATTTGCCGGCCGGCGTCTATGAGTACGTATACGCCATCCGCCCGTCAATCGCGGGCGAATTCCAGGTGATTCCGCCGACTGCCAGGCAGCTTTATTTTCCAGAGGTCTACGGGCGCGGCGAGGGCATGCGCTTTACGATTTCGGAATGAGCGCTTTTGGCTAGGGCTCGACCATTTCAACCACTGGCGATGTCTCATCAACGAAGACGCCGCAGGGCCCGCCTTTATCGCTGGCGAGCAATTCCACTTCTTCGCCTGCGAAGTTCAGCACCGGATGGTAGAAGGCCGCCACTTTTTCCGCCTCTCCCACAATGTAGTGAGCGATTAATGCGCGGCGGAAACGGCTGGCGCTGGTGTTGGGATAGCTGCCGTGAATCACCTGCCCGTTGAAGAAGACCACATCGCCGGCTTTCATAATGACCGGCGCCGCTTCGCTGCCGGGCGGAATCGGTACAGTTGACGCGCTGAAGCTCTGTGAAGTATCCGCCGCCACCGTGCATAGACGCGGCAGGTCATGTGTGCGCGGCACAATCCGCAGGCAGCCGTTTTCTTCGTCGCAGTCGTCGACCGCCATCCAGGCCGCCAGGCAGGTCCCCGGGCGCACCCGCACCGGCGATTGATCCTGGTGCAGCGCCTGCCCCCGAGCCGTCGGCGGTTTGAAATAGAACATGGTCTGGGCGGCATAAGGCTCGGCGCCCAGCAGAGCTGTGGTCCATCGCCGCAGACGCTCGTCCAGCAGCCAGTCGAGTGAAAAGCGGTCGAAGCGATGCGGGTGGATGATGCGCGGGTAGGCTTTGAGGGGATCGTCGTCGCCCAGCAGATACGGATCGTCGCCGGCAAAGCCATGGCCCGCGGCGTTCAGCGCCATGTAGTGGCCGCGAATAAACTCGATTTCATCCGCGCTAAAAAGCGACGGTACGACCACATAGCCGTCTTCGTGATAGCGGTTAATCAAGGCGAATTTGTCCATAGTCTTTCCTGTTTCACATCAGCTTGAGCAGGCGCGGCGCCAACTGCTCATAAGTGTAATACAAAAGCGGGCTGGTTGCGAAATCCCAGGCGCCGATGTGTCGTGTCAAAATGCCGCGAAAGCCGCGTTTGAATTGATACACGCCCCACAGGCTGTCGCTCTCGTCAAAACTGTCCGGCGCGCCCCACATATCGTAAGTCGCGTATCCCTGGGCCTTGGCCCAGCGTATCGCCGCCCACTGCAAGGCGTAATTAGGCATGCGCCCACGCTCTTCGTTGCCGGACGCTCCGTAGAAATACCAGCACTTGCCGCCGAAGTGGAAGAGAATGACATGCGCGATGGCTTCGCCCTGGTATTCGGCGATGAAGGCCTGGGCGAGTCCCGCCTCCATGAAGGCCCGCCAGGCCCGCTGATAGTACTCGATGGGACGAATCAGGAAGCCGTCGCGCTGCCCGGTGACGTGGTAGAGTTGATAGAGTAGGGGCAGATCGTCTACCGTAGCCGGGCGAATAGTTACCCCTTTCTTGGCGGCGACCCGTATTTTGCGGCGCGTGTTGCCGCTCATCGCCGCCAGCAGCTCGTCCTCGGCGCGGCGCAAATCAATTCGCAAGGTATTGCGAAATTGCACCTGAGCGTCAGAAAAGCGCCATTCGCGCGCTCTGAGCAGCGCCAACAGCGCCTGCCCGGACTTGTCAGGTCGGTCGTCCGCGCCGTTTGGAATGCCGGTGGCGGCGATAACATCCGGATCGATCTTGAGCCAGACCACGCCCAAACTCCTGGCGCGCTGTTCCAGCTCCAACAGCACCGCTAGCGTCAGGTCGCGGTCCGCATATTCGAGCGCCGGCCCCTTGCTGACGACCATCACCTTGAGCGGTCCCAGCCGCTTGGTCGCCAGGCTGGCCTGCGCTAGCACTTGTCCGCCGCGTTCAAATGCCAGGCGCTGCGGCTGCCAGCCGCCGGTGGCGCGTTTGAACTCGCCCCATTCCCAGGTCTGCAAAACATGAGCATAGGGCAGCTTTCGCAGACCCTCATTCCAGCGCTCGCGCTCCTTGACTTCGTAGACCTTCAGAATGATTGGCGCCCTTCCCGCGCTAGCGACGCAACTTCAAGGCAGCGCGATAGGCTGCGTACACTAACGGGTTCCAAGCCAGGTCCCAGGTTCCCAGCGCCCGCCGGACCTCTCCGCCCCAGCCGCGCTTGAAGCCGTATACCCCCCAAAGCCCGTCTTGGCGGTTTTTGAATTGCGCTTCCAGGGTCGCTTCATCGCAATCGGGAATGCCCCACAGGTCGTAATAAAGGCAGCCGCGGCGCTTGGCCCATTCAATCGCCGCCCACTGTATGCCGTAAGTGGCGTACAAGTTGCCATGCGAGCGCGAGGACGCTCCGTAGAGATACCAGGCTGTTTCGCCCAAAGCGAAAACCATGATGGCGGCCAGAAGCTCGTCTCCATGCCAAGCCAGCAGCAGCGCCCCGTCTCGCGGCATGAACAGATCGTAGACCGTCTCGTAATAGCCGGCGCTGTGCACGCCAAAGGCATTGCGTTCGCCGGTCTCCCGCATCAGGCGGCAGAATTGCGGCAAGTCGCCGCGCTCGCCTTCGCGATACACAACCCGGCCCGATTGGCTTTTGCGGATCTTGCGGCGCGTACCCTGGTTCATTCGCTGCAGGATCGCGCCGGCGTCGCCGCTGATGTCGATGACGATCGTGGTCGCCGGCTGAATCGATTGCGGGCTCTGCCGGAAGCCGCTGTCCAACAATTCTCCCGCGTCTAGTCCAGCGCCAAGCCCGGGCTCAAGCTTGAGGAAGGCGGCGCCGGTTTCGCGGCGGATCGTCCGCCAAAGCTGCGGATAAAGAAAGCTATCGGTCGCATAGCCGCCCATCGGCGCATAAGCCAGCCGGCCCGCGCCGATGGGCAGGCGCTGCAGCAGCGCCAAGGCCCCCGCCTGAATGCCCTGCTCATCGGCCAGCGCGATAATGCGGTATTCCCAGCCGAATTGCGACTTCAGCTCACCCCAGCGCGTCAGCTGCAGGAGATGTCCATTCGGCTGCGCGCGAACGAAATCATCCCAGTCAGCGGCGCTGACTGGGCGGACGGTTAGACCGGCGGACACGGAAGCAGTCATAGGCTCATTTTGAGACAGCTTGCTACGCAATCATAGCGTCAACCCATAGCGCGAATATAGCGCAAATTCGGCTAGGCTTTGGCGGGTCGGCTGCCTGTCTGGCGCTAGTTAGCTCGAATTTGCTAGCGCCAGAAAAGCGACGCCGGCGCGAAAAGCCTAAGTCAAAAGTCCGTTGCATTCGCAAAACCCTACTGCTATACTAATGCAGTTTGTGATAAATGGCGCAATCAGCGTTGAAGCGATGCCGATTGTGTACGATAATTCTAGCTTGATTTTCTGGCTGAAAGCGGCGTGTTGGCCTGTTGGCTTGCCGCGAAGAATTGCCGCCTAGCGTAACTTAGGATGCGCCACCGATGAACGTTTTGAACGAATGGGCATTTATCGGCTTGTTTGCCGTAATGGCGCCAGTTTTCCCGGCGTTGCCTATTGTCATCGCCTGGATCTTCCGTCCGCGCAAACCGAATGTACTCAAAAGCTCCACCTACGAATGCGGCGTCGAGACAATCGGCGACACCTGGGTGCAATTCCGTGTGCAGTATTA
This sequence comes from Anaerolineae bacterium, assembly GCA_022823165.1. Classification (GTDB taxonomy): domain Bacteria; phylum Chloroflexota; class Anaerolineae; order Aggregatilineales; family Phototrophicaceae; genus UBA6055. Next base: position 11,202 of record JAJDXR010000092.1, read on the forward strand.
CATTTACGGGCTGATATTTTTGGTCTTTGATGTGGAAATGGTATTCCTTTTCCCTTGGGCTGTCGCCTATAACGACATGAGCCTGTTTGGATTCGTCGCCGGTTTTCTATTTATTTTCTTGCTGACGGACGCGCTCTTCTACGCTTGGAAAAAGAACGCCCTGGACTGGAAATAGGCGCGAGCTGGCGCGAGCGGGAGACGACAATGGACGAGCTGTGTACAGGTTTGTGCCGCCTCATGGTGGATTCCGGCGCGGATGCGGGTCTGGCGCAGTTTATGTCGCTACTGGTGGGCGTACTGCTGGTCAGCGGCGTCCCGCTCCTCACTGTCATCCTCTTAATCTGGATAGAACGCAAGGTGGCCGCGCGCATTCAAGACCGCATCGGCCCCAATCGCGTGGGTCCCATCGGCTTGATGCAGACCTTCGCCGACCTGCTCAAGCTGCTGGGCAAGGAAGACATCACGCCCACCTCCGCTGACCGCTGGCTGTACAACGCCGCGCCGCTGGTGTCCTTCGCTTCGGTCGTTCTCATTTGGGCGGTCGTGCCCTTTACCCCCTTTCACTACGGCGTCGATCTCGAAATCGGCGCGCTGTTCTTTGTGGCGGTGGCCTCATTTGGCACACTCGCCATCATGGTCGCCGGCTGGGCCAGCAACAACAAATATGCGCTGCTGGGCGCCTTTCGCGTGGTATCGCTACTGGTAAGTTACGAGGTGCCTTTGGTATTCGCCTTGCTGGTACCGGTGTTGCTGGCCGGCAGCATGAGCTTGCTCGACATCGTCAACGCGCAGACCGGCATGTGGTTTGTCGTTCTGTCGCCGCTGGCCTTCGTCATCTTTTATGTCTCGTCGCAAGCTGAGACCGGTCGCGCGCCCTTCGACTTGATCGAGGCGGAATCCGAGTTGGTGGCCGGCTTCAATATCGAATATTCGGGCATGAAATTCGGCATGTTCTTCGCCGCCGAATTCTTGCACGTCTTCACCAATGGCATATTGATGGCGCTGCTATTCTTCGGCGGCTGGCTGGGTCCTTTGTATTATGAATCACCCTTGATCGCCTTCGGCTGGCTCGGTTTGAAGGGCGGCCTCATCTACTTGACGACGCTGTGGCTGCGCAATACTGTCCCGCGCTTGCGCATTGATCAGATCATGGCTTTCAATTGGAAATTCCTGGTGCCTCTTTCCATCGCCAATTTGATCTTGATATCCGCCGCCTTAAAAGCGCTGCAGGAAATCGGCTGGGCGCCCCGCGATTTCGTCGGCGCCGGCATCGGCGATTTGATACCGACTACGATAATCATGCTGCTTATCAACGGCGCGATGGCTATCTATCTGCTTGGCTTTTTGCGCAAGCGCGGCCAGGAAGCGCGCCGGGAATCACTGACCGCGCGCGCGGCGCTGGCGCAAGCGGCAGCGGAGTAGGGAGGCCGGCACGGTGGAACTCAACGCAATCACTATCGGATTCGTCGTCTTTTCGATTTTCACGCTGGGCGGCGGGTTTGGCGTCGTGACCACGCGCAATCTATTCCAGGGCACCATCTGGCTGATGGTCAGTCTATTTGGCGTGGCGGGTTATTTCGTCTTGTTGAGCGCGCCCTTCCTGGCGGCTGTGCAGATTCTTGTCTACATCGGCGCCATCGCCATTCTGATTACTTTCGCGGTTATGCTGACGCGCAGCGTCACCCGCATCAAGTCGCGCTATGTGCGCCTTGTTCCCAGCTTCATCGGATCGCTGGCGCTGTTCCTGGTGTTGCTGCTCGGCATTACCGTGCCGATTTTCGGCGGCCAATTGCCGGAAGCGGCGCCGGAGACCGTTGCCACCACGCGCGATCTTGGCGCGGCGCTGGTGGACGAAAACGGCTATGTCGTACCATTCATGCTGGCGTCGGTCTTGCTGACGGCGGCAATGATTGGTTCGATCTTCATCGCTCGCGACGAGAATGCGTAGGGGGGATTAACGCAATGGTTCCTCTCTGGATGTATCTGGCGGTTGCAGCGGCTTTGTTCTCGCTGGGCGTCTTCGGCGCGCTGTCGCGGCGCAACGCAGTCGCGATTCTGATGAGCGTCGAGTTGATGTTAAATGCGGTTAATATCAACCTGGTCGCCTTCTGGCGCTATAGCGAAACCGGCGCCGGCCTGCTGCTTAACGGCTACGCCTTCACCGCCTTCGTCCTGATTGTCGCGGCGGCGGAAGCTGCGGTCGGCTTGGCGATCATCATCACGGTTTATCGCAACCGGCGTTCAGTAATTCCGGAACTAGCCGTCGCGCTGAAAGGGTAAGGACCCTTATGGATTTCTTCAACGATCCCAACGCATTGCCCTGGCTGATCCCGGCGGGTCCCTTGCTCGCGTTTCTTGTCATCACCCTGATCACCAACAAATCGAAGTTGGTTTCGGCCGCTGATCATCACGAATACGGCGGCCACCATCCGGATTATGACGGCATGCCCGTGCCGGTGGTCCACCCCTGGAGCCGCGTAATCAGCATCGTAGTCGGCTTGGTCGGCGTTATTGCGGCGCTATTGATAAGCTGGCAGACGCTCGGCAATGCCTCTCAGCTGCGCCATATCGGAGAAGAAGCGCTGGCCAGCAGTATCGACTGGATGGATACCGGCGAGACCACTTTTACGATGGGTGTGCTGGTCGATCCAGCCACGGTCATCATGCTGGTCATGGTGCCCATCGCCGTCTTGATGATCTTCATCTACTCCATTGGCTACATGGCGCATGACCCGCGTCAAGCGCGCTTTTTCGCGCTGATTTCGCTTTTCGCCGGCGCCATGCTGACGCTGGTGGTGGCCGATAATGTGCTGCTGCTCTTCGTCGGCTGGGAGATTATGGGCGTTTGCTCCTACATGCTCATCGGCTTCTGGTTTGAGAAGGAAAGCGCCTACAAAGCCGCTATCAAGGCATTCACCACCACACGCATCGCCGATGTGGTCATGCTCTTGGGCATCGTCTATCTTTACAGCATCACCGGTACGCTCAGTTTCCGCGAAATCATGTACAACCCGGAAACGCTTGATTTGCTGGCCACGACCGCGCCCATCATTTTCGGCGGCTGGACGGTAAGCGCCGCCAGCATCATCGGCATCTTCCTCATCATCGGCACGGTGGGCAAGTCAGCGCAATTTCCGCTGCATGTTTGGCTGCCGGACGCTATGGAAGGCCCAACACCCGTCAGCGCCATGATTCACGCCGCGGCCATGGTCTCGGCCGGCATCTTTTCTCTTATTCGTTTGTATCCCCTGTTTGCCGCTGGCGGCGATCCGCATCACGGTGTCATGACCGAGCCGCTGGCCTTCATGGCGGTGGTCGGCGCTTTCACGGCGTTGCTGGCCGCGACCATGGCCGTGGCGCAGAACGATGTCAAAGCTGTGCTGGCCTACTCGACGATCTCGCAGCTGGGCTTCATGATGGCGGCTCTGGGCATCGGCGCCTATATCGCCGCCGCTTTCCACCTCATCACCCACGCCTTCTTCAAAGCGCTGCTCTTCATGGCGGCCGGCTCGGTAATACACGGTATGGAGCACGGCGAGCATCACGTACACGAGCATGGCGATCGCGTACATGATGATCACGATGCTTCCCCCCATAGCGATGGGGGGACCGAGGAGGGTTTCGACCCGCAGGATATGTTTAATATGGGCGGCTTGCGCAAGACCATGCCAGTCACCTTTTGGACATTCCTGATCGGCGGCTTGTCGCTTTCAGGCTTGCCGATCATCACAGCCGGCTTCTGGTCCAAAGACGAGATTCTGGCGGACGCCTGGCTGGGCATCGCCAATTACGGCAGCGGCGCCCATGCGCTGGTGTTTGCGCTGCTGGCGCTGGCGGCTTTTATGACCGCCTTCTACACCATGCGGCAAATCTCGCTGACTTTCGGCGGCGAGCCGCGCACGGAAGCCGCCAAACACGCCAACCTGGGGCAGGGGCTCGTCAGCTTCACCATGACGCTTCCGCTGTTGATACTGGCCGTATTTGCGGTCTTCGCCGGCTTCGTCGGCGTACCGACCGATTTCCCGGTTTTGGGTCCCATCTTTTCGCCGGAGTACAACCCCTTCCACCACCTGGTTATCGAAGCGCTGCCGCTGTCCGAGTCGACTGCGGCCTACGCTTCCCTGCCCGATTATCATCCCAAGGCGCCGCCCTTCAACATTGTGCCCGTCGCCACCTCGTTTATCGTGGCGCTGCTGGGCTTGTGGCTGGGCTACCGGGTCTATTGGCGCAATCCGCTCAAAGCCGGGCAGAGCGATCCGCTGGAAAAAACTCTGGGTCCGTTGCATCCATTGTTCAAGAACCGCTATTACCTGGACGATATCTACGGCGACCTATTCGTGAAGCCTTCCCAATGGCTGGCGCGGCAAGTCATCAGCTTCCTGGATCGCGGCATTATCGACGCCATCTTGCATATCATCGCGCGAGTGTCCACCTGGCTGGGTGATTTGACCAAAGTCTTGAACCTCTGGCTGATAGACGGCGTCGGCGACGGCATCCCCATCGCCATCTTCAACATCGGCGGCTGGCTGCGGCGTATGCAGACGGGACGAATACAGCAGTATATGCTGCTGGTTCTGATAGCTGCGATTCTCATCGGCATCGTCCTGGTTCTGTCGTCGGGCGCGGCGCTGGCGCAATAGGGAGACGCATTTATGTTTGATGTTTTCGGGATAGACGCGCTCTCGGTTCTGGTTTTCGGGCCGGCTCTCAGCGCCTTTGTCGTGGCGTCGCTGGCTGCGCTGGGTCCCAGCAAACAAGTAGGCCGCTGGGTCGCGTTGATTCTGTCCTTGCTGCTGGCGCTGCTGTCGATCAAGGTTTTCTTTGATTATCAAGCCGCTGGTCTGGCGATCGGCGACGATCAGTTTATCGTGACGCAAGACAGCGTCTGGTTCGAGGCGCTCAATTCCCGCTGGACGCTAGGCGTTGACGGCATCAGCGCCGTTATGGTCCTGCTCACGGGTATCTTGACGCCGCTGGCGATCCTGGCCAGTTGGAATATCGAAGACCGCTCCAATATGCATCTGGCGCTGCTGCTCTTCTTTGAGACCGGCAGCATGGGCGTCTTTGTGGCGATGGACCTGATGGTCTTCTTCCTCTTCTATGAGTTGACGCTGGTGCCGATGTATTTCCTCATCAATCAATGGGGCAGCCTGCCCAAAGCCGGCGTGAAGTTCAGCGGGCGCTTCTACGCCTCCACCAAGTTCATGCTCTATTCCTTCGGCGGTACGCTGGGCATGCTGCTGGCGACTCAGCTGATAGGCTGGTCGGCTGGCACCTTTGAAATCGCCGCGTTGAGTGAGTTCTGGCCGCTCTTCCGGCAAGGCGAGGCGCTGCTGGGCACGGACGTCAGCACTGTAAAAGCCCTGGCATTTTTGGGTTTCTTCGTGGCTTTCAGCATCAAGATACCGATCTGGCCCTTCCACACCTGGCTGCCCGATGCCCATGGCGAGGCGCCGACGGCCGGCTCCATGCTGCTGGCCGGCATCATGCTGAAATTGGGCGCCTACGGTTTCATTCGCTTGGTTATCCCCTTCTTCCCTGATGTTTGGCTGACGGAAGTTGTCATAATCGGCGTCAATGTGGCCACGCTGTTTGCAATACTTTCCGTGGTCGGCATTGTGCTGGGCGCCTTCGCCGCCTTTGGCCAGACCGACATCAAACGTCTGGTCGCCTACAGCTCGGTCAATCACATGGGTTTCGTCGGCATCGGCATCGCCGTTATGGCGCAGACCTACGCGCAACTCTGGGCCGGCGGCTATCCTAATGCTGATGTACAAACGGCCATCCTGGCGACCAACGGCACAGTCCTGCAAATGTTCAATCACGGCCTAAGCTCAGCCGGCATGTTTTTGCTCGCGGGCGCGCTCTATCACAAGACGCATACGCGTGAACTTTCGGACTACGGCGGGCTATGGGTGAAGGCGCCGGTGATGGGCGCGATCTTGCTTTTCACCAGTTTCGCCAGTTTGGGTTTGCCCGGGCTTAACGGCTTCGTCAGCGAGTTTTTGATCGTTCGCGGCGCCTGGCCGGTCTTCACCGCGCTCACCGCTATCGCTATGATTGGCTTGCTCTTCACCGGCGGCTACATCCTCAAGGGCATCCGCGCCGTGCTGCACGGACCCTTCAACATGCGCTGGCGCGATTACAACCTGGAACTCACGCCAGCCGAGCTGCTGGGCATGGCGCCGCTGCTGATCCTGATGCTGTTGACGGGTGTTTATCCCAATTGGATTCTGCCCATAATCAACACCACGGTGTCGACCATATTCGCCGGCTTGGCGAGCTAGGACTGCCTCCATGGATGGAACTGGATTCTCAGTTCTCACAGCGATCATCTTCATCCCGATCATTGCGGGTGTGGTTATCCTTTTCCTGGATCGGAAAAATCGTGATTTGGTTCGCGGCATCGGCATCACGGCGGCTTCCGCGGTCATGGCGCTGTCGCTGGCTGTATTCTTGGGCTACGACAATTATGTCAAGGCGGACGGCGGCTTAATCAGCCAGCAGCGCGCCTTGCTGGAATCCGGCGCTGAGCTAAGCGGCGCGCGGATGTTCGCTGACGCGCTGGCTTTTGAGCAGCGCATCGTCTGGGTGGAGTCGCTGGGCATCGCCTATCACGTCGGCGTCGACGGCGTGTCGGCTCCGATGGTTTTGCTTACCGGCATGGTGGCGGTGGCCGGTGTGCTGATTTCCTGGAATATCCAGGATCGCCTGCGCGAATTCATGGCTTTCTTTATGTTCCTCGTGGCCGGCGTTTACGGTGTGTTTATCGCGGTTGATCTCTTCATGCTCTTCTTCTTCTACGAGCTGGCGATCTTCCCGATGTATCTATTGATCGCCGGCTGGGGCTGGGTGAAGCTGCGCGAGTACGCGGCTATGAAGCTGACGCTTTACATCCTGGTTGGCTCCGTTTTCTCGCTTGTCGGCGCAGTCGCGATGTATTTTGCCGCCGGGGATTTCTTTGCCGGCAGCGGCGCTGACATCTTTCAGGCGGCGCTTGCGAGCGGCCTGCTGCCGGCGGATAGCCAGCCCTTCAGTTGGAGCATCACACAGCTGACGCTGGCGGCGGAAAACGGCGCTTTTTCGATTGAGATTCTGGGCATTGAAGGCTTGAGTTTCGCGCGCTTCTGGTTCCCCTTCATGTTTATGGGATTCGGCGTATTGGCCGGCGTATTCCCTTTCCACAATTGGTCGCCGGATGGTCACGTAGCGGCGCCGACGGCTGTATCAATGATTCACGCCGGCGTATTGATGAAGGTGGGCGCGTTTGCGGCGCTGCGCGCTGGTGTGCAGTTGCTGCCGGACGGCGCTGATACTCACTTGCCCTGGATCGTATTCTTGACGCTGATTAATGTGGTATACGGCGCGCTCATCGCTTTTCGACAGCGAGACTTCAAATATGTCATCGGCTTCTCCTCAGTCAGCCACATGGGGCTGGTCAGCATGGGCTGGGCTACGATGAACCTGACCGGCATGACCGGCGCCGGCATACAGATGTTCAGCCACGGCGCGATGACGGCGCTGTTCTTTGGCGTCGTGGGTATGGTTTACGACCGCGCGCACACGCGCGATATACCCAGTCTGGGCGGCTTCATCAAGGTGATGCCCTGGGTGGGCGTGGCTTTTGTGATTGGCGGTTTGACCAGCATGGGCATGCCCGGCTTGAGTGGCTTCATCGCGGAGTTCCCCATTTTCCAGGGCATGTGGGCGGCGTCCGAGCAGATTACGCTGCAACTGGGCAGCTTCCAACTAAGCAATTATTACAGCGTCATGGTCGTTATTGCCGCTTCGGGCATTGTTATCACAGCCGCTTACGTGCTGCGCGTTGCCGGGCAAGTCTTCTTCGGCGAATTCGACGCTGATCGCTTCCATGATGTCGGCAATATCGACATGTCCGACCGCATCGTGCTGATAATTTTGGGCGCGCCCTTGATCATCCTGGGCTTGTATCCGCCCATCATGGCGCCCATGATCGAATCCGGCATAGTACCGCTTATCGCCTTGTTGGGAGGTGGCTAGATGGAATTTGGTCTCTGGGCACAGCTGCCGTCCGTATTGCCGGAGGTCGGCCTGACTGCGCTGGCGATCGTCGTGCTCTTCGCGGACCTCTACGGTTCAGCCGTGACGCGCCGCAATGTCGTCTACATTTCGGCGGTCGGCATGGCTTTGCTGGCGCTGGCGCCCTTGATCTGGCTGCCCGATCCCGCCCTTTTCGAAAACGGAACGCTGCTCTGGGGCGGCATGGTCAACTACGACCCGCTGTCGCAGATATTCAAAGTCATGCTGCTTCTGGCCGGCGCCGTCACCTGCTTGATGGCGGCCGGCGACAAAGGCGTGGGCGACAAAGGCGAATTCTATCTAATAGTTATCGTAGCCACGCTGGGCGGCGTCATGATGTCTAGCGCGAGCGACTTGATACTGGTGTTTGTGGCGCTTGAGACCTTGTCGATCCCACTTTACATGTTGGCCAGCTTCCGCCGCGGCGATTCGCGCTCGGCTGAAAGCGGCATGAAATATTTCTTGTATGGCGCCTTCGCCTCGGCCATCATGCTATTCGGTTTCAGCTTGCTCTACGGCTTTACGGGCACAACCAATCTCAGCGGCATTGCGGCCGCGCTGGACGGGGGCGGCGGCGACAGCCTCATCGGCGTGATGACCGCGCTGGTGATGGTTGTGGTCGGCTTCGGTTTCAAGATCGGCGCGGTACCTTTCCACTTTTGGACGCCCGATGTCTACGAGGGCGCGCCGACTCCGGTGACGGCTTTCGTCAGCGTATCCAGCAAAGCCGCCAGCTTCGCGCTGCTGCTGCGCTTCCTCACCGCCGCCTTTCCGGTTGAGTTGGTAATTGGCGGCGTCATCATTCAAGACTTCTGGGTCAACCTGCTCATCGTCGTTTCAATTGTGAGCATGACCCTGGGCAACGTAGTCGCCTTGCGCCAAAGCAATATCAAACGTTTGCTGGCTTATTCATCGATCGCGCAGGCCGGCTATACGCTTATCGGCGTGGCGGCGCTGCAGGGCGCGGACGACAGCCTGGCGGTCGCTTCCGTCTCCTTCTATATGTTTATGTACATCTTCACCAATCTGTTGGTATTCGGCGGCGTCATCCTATTCATTTCGGCGACCGACACCGAAGCAATCAGCGATATGGCCGGGCTCAACCGGCGCAGCCCCTGGCTGGCGCTCTTCATCACCATCGGCCTGCTGTCCCTGGGGGGGATTCCGCCAGCAGCCGGTTTCTTCGGCAAGTTTTTCCTGTTCCAGGCGGCGGTCAAAGCCAACCTGGTCGGCTTGGCGCTGATCGCGGTGACCAACGCCATCATCGCGCTTTATTACTACCTGGTCGTCATCAAAGTGATGTACGTCGATGTGGGTCCGGACGATGACAAGCCGATTGCGCTGCCGCGCGCTTATGCCTGGTCGCTGGGCATCACCGCGCTGGTCGTCATTTTGCTGGGGACGATCGCTGTCACGCCGATATACGATTGGGCGACTTTGGGCGCGGCCGGTTTATGATCGCGGTAGCTATACGTTTTCGTTTGTGATAAAATTCTCGAAGTCTGTCCGCTGGCTGGATAGACCAGTGGTTTGTCGATGACAAGACGTGCAGATTATGAAATCGAATAACAATCCCCTGTCGACATACGGCTTGGTTGCGGGGGTTGTTGGGCAGGTGGGATGTTTAGTCCTGCTGGTTATTCTTGGGACTATCTTGCTTGGCTTGGCTTTGGATGAAGCCTTGGGGACGCGCCCAACCTTCATTTTTGTGATGCTGCTAGTCAGCGTCCCCTTGAATCTGGCGGTCCTGTTCTTTTATACGCGGCATAAAGCCAGGCAGTTGCAGGGCGCTGCTAAACAGAAGGAGGAAGATATAAGTGAATAGTTTTTGGAACGGAAAACGCCGTTTCGTCGCTTTACTCATGTTCCTGAGTGGTGTGTTCGTCGCGCTGCGAGTTCCGCCAGTCATTCCCTTCATCCAGCTGCCCGGCGAGAAATTCCCGGAAGGTTATAACATCCCCTTCCTGGATATCCGCTGGACGAACACCATGGTCGGCTCGCTCATCGTCTGGATTGCGCTGCTGCTCTTCGTCGTCTACGTCACGCGGCGTCGGCCCAAAGACGGCAACGAAGTGCCGCCTGGCGGCTTCTACAACATGTTCGAGATGCTCTTCGAGGGCTTGATGGGTTTCGTCGGCGGCATCGCCGGCGGCCGTCACTTCCGCTTGATCTTCAACATGTTCATGACGATTTTCCTGGTCGTGCTGCTGGCCAACTGGATGGAGCTTGTGCCCGGCGTCGACACCATCGGTTTCATTCACCCGCACGTCAAAGAGAAGTACGACGTCGAGAAGGATGAATACAAGGTCATCACCACCGATGGCTACGAGATTTATCAAGGTTTCCTTGGTATTTCTTACGTCAACGGCCAATGCGACTGGATCAGCCCGGCTGATGAGGCGGCGGCCGATGAAGCCGCGCAGGTCGCTGCAGCGGCCGCAGCCAAGGCTGCTGAAATGGAGCTGAGTCAGGATGCCGCCTATGCGCGCTATAAAGCCGATCACGGCGAACACGGGGAAGGCGAGGGCGGTGAAGGGTCCGGCGACGGACATGGCGACGATTCGCATGGCGAAACAGCCGCCGACTCTGACGCGGCCACGGCGGCCCGCGAAGAAGTTATCGCGGCGCGCCTGGCTGAAAAGCAAGCGCGAGCCGACCGCGGCTGCTACACTGGCGTGAACTTGGCCGCTTTGGACGAAGACTACGAAGGCGGCGATAAAGCTGAAAAGAAAGCCATCCCGCTGCATCCCGACCCCAGCAGTGACGAGGCCAAGCTGGTGCCCTGGGTCGTTCTGCCCTTTGTGCGCGTCCCTTCCACTGACCTGAACATGACGCTGTCGATCGCCTTGATCGCCTTTGTCATGATCCAGTACATCGGCTTCAAAGCTCTGGGCATCGGCTACCTGACCAAGTTTTTCAACTTCTCCACGCTCTTCAAATCGCCCCTGGGCGGTATTGACGTGGCCGTGGGCCTGCTGGAATTGATTGGCGACTTCGCCAAAATCCTTTCCTTCAGCTTCCGTCTTCTGGGCAATATCTTTGCCGGGTCAATTCTGCTCTTCGTCATGAGCTTCCTGGTGCCGATCCTGCCTTGGCCCTTCTTCATCCTGGAGTTCTTCGTCGGTGTCATACAGGCGCTGGTATTCGCCCTGTTGACAGCAATCTTCATGAATCTGGCGACGGTCAGCCATCATCACGATGATGATCATGACCATGCCGAAGCACACTAGCTAGCGTAAATTTGAGCAAATCTGGAGGAAACATCAATGGATCCACAATCAACGATTATCCTGGGCAAAGCGATTGGCGCGGGCTTGGCCATGATCGGCGCTGCCGGCGGCGGCATCGGCATCGGTTTGGCTGTGGGCGGCGCGGTGCAAGCCATGGGCCGCAACCCCGATCATACGCCAACCATTCAGACCAACATGATCCTCGGCGTAGCCTTCGCGGAAGCCGTCGCTATCTACGCCCTCGTTGTCTCGCTGATTATCCTCTTCGTACTCAGTTAGGCTGAGCTAGAGACTCCCGGGAGGAAGTAATGAGCGTACTTGACAATCTGGGTATTAATCCCGGCTTGATGTTGATCTGGCTGATCGCCTTTATCGTGCTCTACACGGTGATGACGCGCTTCATCTACGATCCGCTGACCAACGTCTTAAACCAGCGCCGTAACCGCATTGCCAAGGGGCTGGAAGACGCGGCGGCCGCGGCGCGAGCCCGCGAAAACGCCGAGGCCGAAGCCGAGCAAATCCTGACGCAGGCGCGTGCCGAAGCGCAAAAAGTGATTGACGAGGCGCGCGGACGCGGCGAAGACGTGGCCAGCTCCATTGAGCAGGACGCGCGCCAGGAAGCCGCCAAGATCCAATACGACGCCCAAAACGAAGCCGTCTCCATTCGCAATCAGGAATTAGGCAACTTGCGCGAACAGGTGCTGAATATCTCAGTGGCGGTCGCCAGCCGCATCCTGGACGAGAGCATCAGCAAGACCAAGCAGAAGTCTCTGGTAAACAGCTTTATCGCTGATTTGCCGGAAGGCGCCACCGGGCTTGGCGGCAGCGTCGAAGTTGTCAGCGCCATGCCCTTGACCGATGCCGAGCAGAAAAAGGTCCAAGCAAGCATTGGCGCCGATGAAACCGAGTTCTCGGTGGATCCCGCGATCCTGGGCGGTCTGATCGTGCGCTGGTCCGGCGGCATGGTCGACGGCAGCGTCCGCTCGCAACTGAACGAACTGGCCCGCAGCTTGAATTAGCCGCCTGCTGGCATACCAGTCATTTTCAAGCGCGCTGGATTGATTCCGGCGCGTTTGCATTTGTCAGAGCTGCGCTAAAATGCTTGAATGAATATACTGATGCCCTTGGATTAGTGCGTTCAATATGCCTAGGAAGCTAGCAGCGCTCCTTGCCGCGATTCCCGCTGACCAGGTCGTTTCTGCTCGTGGCGACCTTTTGCTGGAGGTCAGCGCTCCCGTGGTCGAGTCAAGCGGGTATCTTCAGCCGGGCGGATTGTTCGTGGCGCGCGCCGGGGCTTCCACCGACGGTCATCGCTTCATTCCGGACGCTATTGCGGCCGGCGCCGCCGCTGTCATCGGCGAGACCGAGCTTAGCGACCTGACGGTTCCTTATATTCGCGTGAAAAACGCGCAGCAAATTCTCGGTCCGCTGGCGGCGGCCTATTACAACTATCCATCGCGGCAGCTTGTCATCATTGGCGTCACCGGCACCGACGGCAAAACGACCACCTGTCATTTACTGCACAGTATTCTACAGCGCCAGCCCGGCTTCCGCGTCGGCTATATCAGCACGCTGTCAGCCGACTTCGGCAGCGAGTCGGCGCCGACCGGTCTGCACGTCACCACACCCGGAGCGCCCCAAGTGCAAGAATATCTGGCGCGTATGGTCGAGGCCGGCCTGACCCACTGCATATTGGAAATGACCAGCCACGGTTTGGCGCAGGGACGCTTGAACGGTCTTGATATTGATACCGCGCTGCTGACCAACGTGACGCACGAACATCTGGACTTCCATGGCAGTTGGGAAGTGTACCGCGCCGCCAAAGCGATCATGTTTCAGATGCTGGCTGGGAGCCGACGCAAAGCGAATCTGCGCAAAACCGCTGTCATCAATGCTGACGACCCCTCCGCCGAGTACTTCTCCGCGATTCCAGCCGACCAAACGTTGACGTACAGCCTCAGCAAACCATCTGATTTTCGCGCCACCGCAATTGTTCACAAGCGCTCGGAGACGGCCTTTGAAGTCGGCGGCCAGCCAATCAAGATGCGACTGCGCGGAGACTTCAATGTTTATAACGCCTTGGCGGCGCTGGGCGCGGCCAGAGCGCTGGGCGTGGCTTGGGATGTCGTCCGGCAAGGCATTGCCGCGATGAACCTGGTCCCCGGCCGTATGGAGCCTATTGATGAAGGACAAGACTTCTCGGCTATGGTCGACTTTGCCCATACGCCCAATGCGCTGCGGCGGACGCTGGAGGCGGGCCGGAAAATGCTGCCGCGCGGCAAACGTTTGATCGCCGTGTTTGGCAGCGCAGGTTTGCGCGATGTGGCCAAGCGCCGACTCATGGCGGAGACGGCGGCTGAACTGGCCGATATGACCGTCTTGACAGCGGAAGACCCGCGCACGGAATCCTTGGCTGACATCCTCGATATGATGGCGGCCGGCTGCATAGCGAAGGGCGGCGTCGAAGGCCGGACCTTCGCGCGCGTACCCGACCGCGGTCAAGCCATCTACTACGCCTGCCAACTGGCGCAGCCCGGCGATCTGGTCATGGCCTGTGGCAAAGGCCACGAGCAAAGTATGTGTTTTGGCGTAACCGAGTACCCTTGGGATGACCGCGAGGCCATGCGCGCAGCTTTGCGCGGAGCGCCGCTGGCGCTGCTGCCAACGGCCGGAATGGGCTTTGACGACCCAAGTTGAATTGACCGAATCTTGGACTTCCCAGTCTTTCGCAGTGGGCGGAGCCGCAAAAATCTGAGACCAAGCCCCACCTCGACTGTAATATGATTTAACTTGCCCTTGACGCATCTATGATAGAATTGAAGCAGAGCAAGGCATCGGGGGGAATGTGCGCGATCTCGGCATTGTCATCGTCAACTGGAATACATGCGAGTTTTTGCGCCGCTGCCTGGACACGGTCCTGAGCAGCAAGGGGATTGAGAGATACAGCGTCCTGGTCGTTGACAATGCCTCGGATGACGGCAGCGCTGACATGGTTCGCCGCCTATTTCCACAGGTTGAAATCATCGCGAACGGCGCCAACATCGGTTATCCGCGCGCGAACAATGTCGGCTTGCGGCGCTTGGGTTTTCAAGCCGCCGGCGATGTGGCGGATTCCGCGCCGCGCTATGCGCTCTTGCTTAATCCGGATACCGAACTGCCGCGCGACGCCCTGCATGACATGGTTCAATTCATGGACTCGCGGCCCGATATTGGCGTGGCCGGACCCAAGTTGCTACTCGGAGACGGCAGCCTGGACAAAGCCTGTCGTCGCGGCTTTCCCACGCCGTTGGTCAGCTTCTACCACTATTCCGGTTTGGCCAGGCTTTTCCCGCGCAACCGGCGCTTCGGACGCTACAATATGACCTTCGCCGACGAAAACGAGGCGCTGGAGGTGGATTCGGTCGTCGGCGCCTACATGCAGGTGCGCAAATCGGCCATCAAGCGCGTCGGCTTGCTGGACGAGGCCTTCTTCATGTATGGCGAAGATATCGACTGGGCTTACCGCGTTAAAGAAGCTGGCTACAAAGTTTGGTACCATCCATCCGTGACGGTACATCATTTCAAGCGCGCGGCGAGCCGCAAGAACCCCAAGGCGCAATTCGAGTTCTGGCGCGCGATGCTAATCTTTTATCGCAAGCACTTTCGGCGTAAAACCATTTTCCCCGTCCATCTGTTGATTCTGATCGCGCTCTTGTTCAAAGGAGGCCCCGGCTTATGGCAAGAAATTCGCAATCCGAGAACTACACCATAGCGCCTCGGTCGATACGCCTGAGCAATGACCATCTGAAGGCGCTGTCCACGCTGACTCTGCTGCTGGTTGATTTGCTGATGCTTCTGGTCGCATTTCTCATGAGCTATGAAGCGCGCGAGATTCTGCCGTTCTTCCCACGCCCCGAAAGCCAACCCCTGTTAATGAACTACCTGCCGACGATGATACTGCATAGCGCCACTATTATTGTGATGTTCTATTTCTCCCAGCTTTATCACCTGAAGCGCGCCTCAAGCCGTATCGATCAGTTGCGCAGTCTCGTCGGCGTGGTTACGCTGGGGACGCTGCTGGCAAGCGGCACACAGGAATTCCTGCTGCAAAATACTGCGCTGGAAACCTCCTATCCGCGCAGCTTGCTGTTCTACGTGTGGTCATTCAGCCTGATGCTGGTAGTGGTCGGGCGCGAGTGGCATCGCCGTTTCTGGACCTTCATGCGCCGCCGCGGCGTTGTCCGCGACAGCCTGCTGATCGTCGGCGATGGCGAAATCGCGCTGAAAATTACCGACCTCGTGCGCAACAGCCCCGAGCTCGGCTATGACATTGTGGGTGTCGTCACGGCGGAGGAGAAGCAAGGAGACATGCTGGGATTCCCGTACATTGGCGTCTATAGCGACATCCCAAGCCTGATAGACGACCGGCAAGTAGAGCAGGTGATCGTCGCCCTGTCCGATTACCGGCGCGGCGAATTGGTGGAGCTCATCAGCCTCTGCCAGCGGGGAAAAGTCGATATCAAAGTCTATCCCGATATGTTCTCGTATATGGCCGGCGATCTCAACGTTGACGATCTGGGCGGTACGCCGCTCTTGACGGTGCGCGACATTGCCCTGCGCGGCTGGAAGCTCAGCCTGAAGCGCGCGCTTGATCTATCCGGCGCCACTATCGGTTTGATGCTGCTCTCGCCTTTTATGCTGATTACGGCCGGACTGATACGCCTTGAATCGCGCGGTTCCGTATTCTATTGGCAGATGCGGATGGGTTTGGACGGCCGACCCTTTCCCATGATTAAGTTCAGATCAATGCGAGCCAATGCCGAATCCAGCGGTCAAACCTGGACGGTCGAAAATGACGCCCGGGTAACGCGCCTGGGCCAGCACATGCGCCGCAGCAATTGGGACGAGATTCCGCAGCTGATAAATGTGCTGCTCGGCCAGATGAGCCTGGTGGGTCCCCGCCCGGAACGGCCGATGTACGTGCAGCAATTCCGCCGGCAGATACCCGATTACATGATGCGACACCGGGAGAAATCCGGCATGACCGGCTGGGCGCAGATTAACGGCTTGCGCGGCGATACTTCAATCACCCAGCGCACCGAAGCGGATCGTTTTTATGTTGAAAACTGGTCGCTCTGGCTCGACATCGTCATCATCATCAGGACGATTTGGCAGTCGATCACGCGCTCAAATCCCAACGCATATTAACAGGATACCTGGCCATGGATCTCGACGCGCTGACGCGGGCGATGCACGACTTTGTAGAAAGCAAGGGCTGGTACAGCGAAGACTCGCCCAAGCAGCAGACGCAGCGGAATCTGGCAATCTCGCTGGTCTTGGAAGCGTCCGAAGTTTTGGAGCATTTCCAGTGGAGCGATGAGCCCAGCCGCCCAGCCGAGCTGGCTGACGAATTGGCTGATGTCATGCTCTACCTGCTGCAGTTGGCGAGCTGCAGCGGGATTGACCTGGGCCGGGCTGTGTTGACCAAACTGGAGAAGAACCGCGCTCGAGACTGGGGCGGCAATCTGGCCTCCACCGGCCAATTCTCGGAATAACCTGCCCGCCGCTACCCAGGCGCATTATCAACAGCCACTCGCTTCCAGTCTTTTATTCTGCCGCGAAAACACTACAATACCTTGCCCTTCGCAAGCAGCCGACGCGGCGAAGGCAGGGCAGTCGACTTTTCGCAAAGGAATTGAAATTATGTCAGAACAGTCAGTCACGGCTCAGAGCGAAGACTTCTCACGCTGGTATAACGAGATCGTCTACCGTGCGGATCTGGCGGCGCCCAGCCCTGTGCGCGGCTGCGTGATTATCAAGCCCTACGGCTATGAAATCTGGGAAGGCATCAAAGCCGGCTTGGACCGGCGTTTTAAGGCGACCGGTCATCAGAATGCCTACTTCCCGCTCTTTATCCCCGAAAGTTATATCCGCCGCGAGGCGCAGCATGTCGAGGGTTTCAGTCCTGAACTGGCTGTCGTGACTCACGCCGGCGGCAAAGCGCTGGAAGAGCCGCTGGTTGTGCGCCCGACGTCGGAAACGGTAATCGGCGAAGCCTTTAGCGATTGGATCCAGTCTTATCGCGATTTGCCGCTGCTGATCAACCAGTGGGCGAATGTCGTGCGCTGGGAGTTGCGCACGCGCCCCTTTTTGCGTACGGCCGAATTCCTCTGGCAGGAAGGGCATACTGCCCATGCCACGTACGACGAGGCCGAGCGCGAGACCCTGCAAATGCTCGATATCTATGCCGATTTCGCTATCAACGACGCCGCTATTCCAGTCATCAAGGGCGAAAAGAGTCGTATGGAGCGCTTTGCCGGCGCGTTGCGCACTTACACAATCGAAGCCATGATGCGCGACAGACGAGCGCTGCAATCCGGCACGAGCCACAACCTGGGGCAGAATTTCGCCAAAGCCTTCGACATCCGCTATCTCGCGGAGAGCAACAATCAAGAATATTGCTGGACCACGTCCTGGGGCTTGAGCACCAGAATGGTCGGCGCCGTCGTCATGACCCACGGCGATGACAAAGGCTTGCGCCTGCCGCCGAAATTGGCGCCCTATCAAGTCGTGATCGTTCCAATCTTCAAAGATGATTCGCAGCGCGGCGCGGTCATGCAGACGGTGGAGCGCCTGCGATTGGCGCTGGATCAGGCCGGCATTCGGGTGCATGTCGATAAGCGAGAAGGGCAGTCTGCCGGCTTCAAGTTCAATGATTGGGAGATGCGCGGCGTACCAGTGAGGATGGAAATCGGACCCAGAGATGTCGAAAAGAATAATGCCGTGCTCGCGCGGCGCGATGTCCCGGGTCGCAAAGGCAAGCAATTTGTTTCACAAGATGGCATCGTCGAGGTCCTGCAGTCGCTGCTGGCTGACATCCAAAGCAGCCTGCTTGAAGACGCGCGCTTATTCCGCGATGCTCATATCGCCGCTGCGGCAACCTACGATGAGTTGCGATCGGTCGTGGGCGAGGGCGATTGGGCGCGGGTCTTCTGGGACGGCACGGACGCTGATGAAGAGGCCGTCAAGGATGATACCGGCGCGACCATTCGCTGCTTTCCCTTCGACCAGCCCGATGAGCCGGGCAAATGCGTCATATCCGGGCGCGCCACTGCGCGCGTAGCCCTGTTCGCCAAAGCCTATTGAAGCCATTGCGTGTATATGGAGATGCAACTCCCGGCCTATCGGCAATGCGTCCGCTGCTTGGCATAGGCCGATAAGTTCGAATCAGACGCAGGTGAAGTCAATGGCAATGATTTAATCCTGGGAAATCCCTCTATTGTGAAAATTGACACAATCACAAATATGCTGTAGAATGACCAAGTGCCTGGATATTTATGTTCTAATGAGTGAAAGACAGATTATCACAAGCCGGGCGGGGATTGAGACTTGTGATTCTCGCGCAGTACCGGGAACATCCGCAACCGGGCGCAATTGTACTTACATAATTCTTGCCAGCTGTTATGACTTAACGCTGAAGCATATATCGTAAACTTGTTGCCCATGAGAATACATGGAACTATAAGTTATTCGCCGCCTGGAAAGCGTACCGGCCGGCGTCGTAACTTCTTGGACTAAATTATGGCTGCCTACTTGATCGTAGATGTCGACGATCTGCTGAAATTCACCGCCGAAAATGGAATAGACTTGCAGGAGCTGGCTGTTGCTCTGCGCGGCAATGCCGCCTTGGTGGCTGGCTTGTATGACACGTCCAACCTGAAGGCGATCGCCATTGCCGATTGGCGCAGCAAGCTGGACGGTGAATGGCAAGTCGAGCCGGAAGCGATGTTCCGCAGCGTCGGCTATGAGATATTTGATGCTGACGACCGCTCCTGTTTGCCGGACTGCCTGCTTGAGGGTCCCTTCCGTTACGATCCGGCCCCGATCAGCGAATTGGTCCTGGCGACGACCAGCCTGGACTTGCTGCCGCTGATCTCCAAAGTGAATCTGACGCGCAACTCGCGCATTCGCGTCTGGGGCGCCGATGAAAATATGTTGGCCGGCAGCGAGTATGAAGAACTGGTCATCTATCAATTGCTCGACGGACTGTACGGCATTCGGACCAAAAATGTCTGGGTCTACATCGACTTCGAGAATATTTCCATCAGCCTGAACGAACAGGGTTTCGTGGTCAACCTTGACCACTTGATCGAGCGCCTGGTCTCACAAGCTAAAGCGCATGGCAAGCTGGTCAAGATGGCGGCCTACGCGCCCTGGGGGCAGCGTGGCGCCTTGCCGCCGCTGGTGGATTCGTCCGGGCGGGAAGTGGCCGGGGACGCGCCGGCGCGCTTGATGATGGCTAATATTGACCCGGTCTTTCATTTGCCCGGCAAGCAAAGCGCGGACATTCGCATCGCCCGCGATGTGCTCACCGATGCCGGCCATCCCGAAGCCGGCGATGTCATCATTCTGGCCACTGGCGATCGTGATTTCAACGATGTTATAAATCCCCTGTTGCAGCGTAATAAAACGGTCATCGTCTGGGGTGTGCGCGGCAGTACCGGGCGATTGCTGCAAAGCCACCCCTCTTTGCAACTCGAGTATATTGACGACTTCACGGACATGCAGACGCATCAGTCCTTGAGCGCGGTGGAGACCGAGCGCGATATTGAGAGTTTTATCCCATCGCAGTGGTCCAGCGTTATCATTCAGTTCCACCGGCTGTCCGCCCCGTCGGAAAATGAGCAGACGACGGTGGATGAATTAATCGCCCAGCTAATTGACGCCCGCGATGTGGTGTCGCCTGAACGCGGCGACGACCTCGTATCTCAGGCGATTTCGTTGGGTATTCTGCAACAGCAGAGCGCCGCCGGCAGCATAAGGCTCAACTTGCAGCACCCCATAGTCGAAAAGACGCTGCTGATTGTCAACCGCATGGTGCGCCGCGTCGCCAATACCTTGAGCTCGCGTAATTGGGAATACGTCAATTACGGCTTTCTCTTGAAGGGCTTGGCAATGGAGCGCGACCTTGATCGCCCCGGCATGAACGAGAACGACCAATGGCGCTCGCATTGGATTGACTGTCTGGTGCGGGAACGTGTTTTGCAGCGGGATCTGGTGCCGCATCGCCACAATCCAGATGATCTGGTGCCGGTGATTCGCATTCCCGCAGCCGCTGAACACCCGATAGCGCGCCAGACTGAGCAGGAATATGGCGATATCGAAGCCGCTGCCGAGAATTGGAAGGCTGTGCCGCCGCACCGGCTTGCCGAGACCGATGCCGAGGTTGCGCGCATGGTCACGCGCATCGTGGTTAGTGTGCAGCAATTCACCAGCTTCCGCAATTTCGCCTGGTGTCCGCTGGGCAGCTTGCACCGGCGGCTGCGGGAATTCGACAGCGGCGTGGTCTTCCAGCAAGCCGTCGAATACTTGCTGATCAACAATATGGTCACTGTGAATGAATATCCCAACCCACGCAGCGATTACAACACCAAGGGAATCGAGCTGGATGAGAACAATCCCTTCGTTGCGGTGGTGCTGGCCGAGCGCGACGAATTCGTGCAGGCCTTGCTGCAGATGTACCGAAACAATACCACCATCACGCGTGCCAGTATTGAGCGGAATCTGCCGGGGAGCTGGGATGTCCCGCTGTGGGTTTCGATCATGCGCGTTGAAAATGTGTTGAATCCACTGCCCGGCCGAACCGATCAATACAGCCTGTTTCGCACCCATCATTCCGTCAAGCTGGTCGCCAACGACGATGTGGACGAAGTCGCCGCCACCGCCAATTAGCTCGCCATTGTCCGCTGGTCGCTTCGCTGATACAATCAGCCCGTTGTTTTGACCGACAGGCGCCCGATCCTGCCTGTCTGGTGGCTAAGGAAAGGACGGAATTCATGCCATTGGATAAAGCAACGAAAAACCAGATCATCAATGACTTTGCTCGCGAAGACGGCGACACGGGCTCACCCGAAGTGCAAATCGCGCTGCTCACTGCGCGAATCACCCAATTGACCGACCATCTCAAAATTCACAACCACGACGAGCACTCTCGCCGCGGGCTGCTTAAGCTGGTGGGCCAACGCCGCCGTCACTTGAGATATATTTCGCGCAAGAAACCGGAAGTCTATCGTGAATTGCTGCAACGCCTTGGCTTGCGCCGCTAATCGTGGAAGCCCGGCCAAGACCAGGCAATCCAGTCAATGCTGACTGCCGCGAGGGCAATTCCGGCTCAGCGCGGAATACCGCTTGGATTCAATCTACCGAAGAAGCATGATGCCTTAGCCGTGGGCAGCGCGCTCAGTCTGCTGAGTTCGCCTGTCACGCGGCGGTGGCGCCTTTCAACTAGACGGAGAACTATATGACACAGGACATTCGTGAATATCGCTGCATGGTAGGGGGGAAAGAGGTCGTTATTGAGACCGGCCGCCTCGCCCAGCAAGCCGGCGGCGCTGTGACCGTCCGCATGGGTGATTCCATGCTCTTCTGCTCGGCAACCATGGGCTCGCCCAGAGCGCATTTGGACTTCTTCCCGCTGAGCGTCGACTACGAAGAAAAGATGTACGCCGGCGGCCGGGTGCCGGGCGGTTTTTTCCGCCGCGAGGGCCGGCCGTCGGAGGGCGCGATTCTGACGTCGCGCGTGATTGACCGAACCCTGCGCCCGCTCTTTCCCAAGAACATGCGCAACGATGTGCAAGTAATCCTGATTTCGCTGTCGCATGACAAGGAACATCACGTTGACATGATGGGCATCATCGCCGCCAGCACGGCGCTGATGATCTCCGACATCCCTTGGGGCGGCCCCGTCGCCGGCGCGCGCGTCGGCTTGGTGGACGGCCAGCTCAAAGTGAACCCGACCTACACGGAAATGGAGGCGAGCAAACTTGACTTGCGCGTTTCCGGCACGGCCGACGCCATCAACATGGTCGAATGCAATGCCGACCAAGTAGGCGAAGATATAATGCTCGAGGCGCTGTTCATGGCGCACGCCGCCATACAGGATATCGTCGAGCTCCAGTTGCGCATCCGCGCGGAAATTGGCAAGGACAAGCTGGAACCGGCGGTTGACGAAGTCGCTGAGTCGCTGCAGGCGGATGTGCGCGAGCGGGTAGAAGCGCCGATACGCGATATCATGACCTCCACAAAAGACCGCAGTGCCCGCCGCGAGCCGCTGCAGCGGATTAAAGAGTCCCTGCTGGACGAGTACGCGCGGAAGAACGAGGCCATCGCGGAGGCCGAGGAGCCAATCAACATCAAGCACGTCACCCGCGCCTACGATCAAGTGATGAAAGATATCGTGCGCGGACGCATAGTTAATGAAGGCATTCGTCCCGATGGCCGTGATTTCGCCACGATTCGCCCCCTGGCCGCCGAAGTCGGCTATGTCCCGCGCGTTCACGGCTCCGGCCTGTTCATGCGCGGCGAGACGCAAGTGCTGACGATTGCGACCCTAGGCACCCCGCGCGACGCCCAATTCATGGACGGTCTCAGCCCGGAAGGCGACAAGCGCTACATTCATCATTACAACTTCCCGCCCTATAGCACAGGCGAGAGCTATCCCTTGCGCGGTCCCAAGCGGCGTGAAATCGGCCACGGCGCCTTGGCCGAAAAGGCGCTGCTGGCGATGATGCCGTCTGAAGAAGAATTTCCTTACGTCCTGCGGCTGGTCAGCGAAGTGATGAGCTCTAACGGCAGCACTTCCATGGCCAGCGTCTGCGGCAGCACCCTCGCGCTGCTCGACGCCGGCGTCCCGATCAAGAATCCGGTCGGCGGCATTGCCATGGGGCTGATCAAAGAGGGTGACAATATCGCCGTCTTGACCGACATTCAAGGCATGGAAGATCACATCGGCGATATGGACTTCAAAGTAGCCGGCACGGTTGAGGGCATCACCGCCCTGCAGATGGACATCAAGATTGCCGGCGTAACGCGCGCCATCATGCAGCAAGCCCTGGCGCAGGCCAAAGACGCTCGCTTGCAGATTTTGGACGTGATGCAGGCGGCTATGCCGGCGCCGCGCGCTACGCTCAGCGATTTCGCGCCGCGTATGGAATCCTTCAGAATCGCCGTCGACAAGATCGGCGCGGTCATCGGCCCCGGCGGCAAAAATGTGCGCGGACTGCAAGAAGATCACGGCGTCAAGGTCGATATTCAAGACGACGGCTTGATCTTCGTCGCTGGCGAATCAGGCGCTGAAGTCGACAAGGTGATCGAGAAGATCCGCAATATGGTGGAAGATCCCGAACTCGGCCAAATCTATACCGGCAAGGTCACGCGTGTGGAGAACTACGGCGCCTTCGTCGAATTCCTGCCGGGCACCGAGGGCATGGTGCACGTCTCGCAGTTGGCGGACTATCACGTCAAGAGCGTTGAAGACGAAGTCAGCGTCGGCGACGAGATCATGGTCATGGTCATCAATGTGGATAACACCGGTCGCGTCCGCTTGAGCCGGCAGGCGGTCCTGGAAGGCTGGGACGTCGAAGAAGCCAAACGCCGCGACGCCGCTGGCAGCCGCCGTGGCGGCGGAGGAGATCGCCGCGGACCGCGTCGCGACGGCAACCGCCGAGGCGGAGACCGCCGTGGCGGCTCAAGCGGACGCGACCGCCGCGGCTAAGCTGGGCGCTGCAAGATTGCTTAAACGCAACGCGTCGTTTTTCATCAGCGGCGCGTTTTTTGATTGCGGCGCGGGTGATCCAGGTGGGCGAAGCTGGTGGGGAGGAGCATAAAGCATGGCCGACAACAGCAACGCCGCTCTCGCGGAGACTGACAATTATATCGTCTGGGAAGTGCGCGAGCCCGATGGCGAAATCACCTACCATGTCGAGCTGGGCGCGGTGACGCTGCATTTCTTTCGCGAAGAATGGGACGAATTTCTGCAACTAATCAAGGTAGCCTCGAGCAACCGCTGATGGATGAGCGGCGGGCGCGGCGCCATTTTGTCGCTGTCATGGCGAAGCATCTGCCGCCGAGCGCATCGACCCTGCGTCTGCTTGATCTCGACGGCGCTTCGGGCGACATCATGACCGCCTGGCGCGGCGATCTGGACGTCGCTCATGTGCCGCCGCTCGAGCTCGGTCCTGCCCGGCTCGCGCCCGCCGCTTTCGACGCCGTAGTTGCTTATGATGTAGAATTCAGCCCGGGACTGCTGCGCGTAGCGCTTAAAGCACTGCGCCCCGGCGGCCGGCTGATCATTCTGCAATCGCGCGGCCAGGTCAGCCAAAGCCAGGCGCAAATGCTCCGTGACAGCGGCTATACCCGCATTCTGGTGGAGCCGGCCCTGGACGGCCTGGGCGTTCTGATGCGCGGCGAGAAAGCGCATGACACGTCCAACACTTCCAAACGCATCCGCAGCATTGCGCAAGCGGACGGCGACCTGCTGGAGCTTGAGCGCTACGCCGGGCGCTACCTGCACCTATTGATTCAGCAGCGACCGAACAAACCGGTCTGGAAACTAAGCCCCGACGAGACGATCACCTGGCGAGCCGCCGCAGTCGAGCAAGGCGCTCGGCAAATCCTGTTGGCTTTCAGCAGCCTGCCCAAAGCCGTCGCTTTCATGCAGCCGGCTGTCCTTACCGGTCTCATTCGCGATGTCAATAAAGTGGGCAAATTCAGCCGTTCCACAGCAAAATCCTGGCTTTGGGATCTGATGCTCAATCCGACTCTGGATTCAATTCAGGGCCAGTCGCTGACAGCCGTCCAAATTGACCCGACCAGCGCTGAAGCGCTGGACGAGTAGCGGCGGCAATGGCGCTCAGCCTCGAAGACATCGCCTTCCTTCGCAGCGAGCGCGGCGCTCAGTGCTTGGCAGCTTGCGCCGACAGCGACCTTTCCGAAAGCAATGCGCTTCCGCTGCTGACCGGCTTGCGCCAAACCTTGTCGATGACCGAGGCTGCCGCCGTCTTGACGACCTTAAAATTGCGCAAGAAAGCGCTGGCGAAGTTCCCGCAATTCGCGCATGACATGTTGTTCACCCAAGCCGGCTTGCAGCAGGCCAGCCACCGCTTGGCTCGCAGCTACCGCGCCGGCCTGATCGAACCCCGCGCTGTGCTTGATGTTTGTTGCGGCATCGGCGGCGATAGCCTGGCTTTAGCGGCAGCCGGCAAGCGCGTACTCGGGCTCGACCTGGATCCGGTTCGCGTCGCCATCGCCAGGCACAACGCCGCGGCGATGGGGCTCGGCGCGGAATTCCGGGTGGCTGACGCGGCGCGTCCGCTTCCAAACGGCTACAGCTGTATATTTTTCGATCCCGGACGCCGAGACCGGCAGGGCAGGCGCCTCCACCATGTCGAGCGCTATCAACCGCCGCTGTCGCTGCTGCGCTTGTGGAAGGCGGAGGAAATCATTGTCAAGCTCTCGCCAGCGGTTGATCTGCGGCAGCTTGAAGCCTACGGCGGCCAGGTCGAATTCATCTCGACGAAAGGACAGCTGACCGAAGCGCTGCTCTGGCAGCAGCGGCCTTCCGCATTGCCCCGCGCGACCTTGCTGCTGGATAATGGCGCGCATCATCTATCACGGGATACCCATGCAGCCGTCGATATTGCGGCGCCAGCAGCCTGGCTATTTGAACCGGATCCGGCCATCCTGAGAGCCGGGTTGGCGCAAACACTGGCGCGGCAACTGAACGCGAACCTGATCGACGAGTCTATCGCTTATCTGACCATGGAGGAGCGCGCCGAGACCCCTTGGGGCCGCTATTGGAAAATCCTCGACTGGATGCCTTTCCAGTTGAAACGATTACGACGCTATCTGGTGGAACGCGGCGTCGGACACATCACGGTGAAAAAGCGCGGTTTCGCCATGTCGCCGGAGGCCTTGATCACGCGCCTCCGGCTACGCGATGGCGCTGAGGCGCGCGTATTGGCGATGACGCGTCACCAGGGCAAGCCAATCGCGATCGTCTGTGAGCCAGTCTGATTTGGGTAAAGTAAACAAATCCTCTATAATGCCAGTTACATCTTATTCGCGTTGCCATAGCAAGGACTCGCCCCATGCTGATGCGCCCAGACGAACCGCGTCAGCCTCGCCTGGTTACCTGGGATGAGGTTGATCAGCTCATCGACGGATTGATCCCGCGCATCCAGCACCTTGGTCCCTTCGGCGCCATGGTCATGATCACTCGCGGCGGCGTCATTCCCGGCGGATTGCTGGCGGAAGCGCTCAGCATTCAACATCTCCTGACCGCCTCGGTAGATTTCGTCGCCACGCGCCAGGCCGGCATGATGGCTTGGCCGACATTCCTGCAATTCCCTGATCCGGACCTGCTGCGCGGGCGCCGCACCTTGATCGTCGATGATGTCTGGGGCAGCGGCCGCACCAGTATAGCCGTTCGCGAACGCGTCAATTCGGCGGGCGGCATCCCCTTGAATTGCGTGCTGCATTTCAATCCTTATCGAACCATGTTCTCTAATATAAAACCCGATCTTTACGGCGACGTAACCGACGCTTATGTCGTATACCCATGGGAGATAGATCGCGGAATGTTGGGGCGCGCCTATGGCGACGCGCAGCCTGAGATTTAGCGGAGACATGTCGATGTCGATTTCGACCGCGTGGCAAACTTTGTACTTTGCGCTATAATGCCTTTTCCGACGGATGCTCGAAGTTTATGTCCGCCACTAATTGACCGTGATGGTATGTATCGGCTATCCGCGCAACGTAATGAAGTTGTAAGCAGAAGCCGATACAAATTCGGTTCAAAAACCGTTTGGCGTCGGTTCCGTGGGGAAACACTGTAGCAGATAGCGCCAGAGGCCTGGCATTGGCGGCGGCGCGATGATTACCTGCTTAAGCAGGAGGCAAATGAACCTTATGAGTGAAGCGCAAGAACAGAATCCCCTGGCTGACGAGAATTTCGAGGAGATGCTTGCCTCGTCCTTCGACTTTTCATACACGCCGCCGCGCCGCGGCGAAATCCGGGAAGCGACCATCCTCCAGATTGACGAGCGCGAGATCATCGTCGATCTCGGCGCCAAGCAAGATGGCATTGTCCCATCGCAAGATCTGGAGCGTATGGAAGACGCTTTTCGCGAAAGCCTTGAGACCGGCGCCAGCGTACCCGTCTACGTCGTCAATCCACGCGACCAGAATGACAATCTCATTGTGTCGATCAATATGGGCTTGCAGCGCTATGACTGGGAAAAAGCCCGCGAATTGCTGAAGTCTCAAGACGCCGTTGATGTGAAGGTCAGCGGCTACAACAAAGGCGGCGCGCTGGTGCGCTGGAACAGGCTTGAAGGCTTCATTCCAAGTTCGCATTTGGTATCGACCAATTTGTCTGTCGATCGCAAAGAAGCGATGACGCAATTGATCGGCAATACCCTGGGCGTCAAGGTCATTGAAGTCGACCAGGACCGGCGGCGGCTGATCTTCAGCGAACGTGAAGCGCAGAAGGAATGGCGCGCCAAGCGCAAAGCCAAGCTGCTGGCGGAGCTGAACGTAGGCGATGTCGTGAATGGCGTGGTAACAGGCTTGCGCGATTTTGGCGCCTTCGTCAATATCGGTGGAGCCGACGGCCTGATTCACGTCAGCGAACTGGCTTGGCATCGGGTGGATCACCCGCGCGATATCCTCCACATCGGCGAGGAAATCGAAGTTTACGTCTTGAATCTCGACCGCCAAACCAACCGCATCGCGCTGAGCCGCAAACGCCTGCTCAGCGATCCCTGGGACGATGCGCAGTATCGCTACCATGAGGGGCAGCTAGTCTCAGGCTATGTGACCAACGTAGTGGATTTCGGCGCCTTTGTCGCGCTGGAAGACGGCTTGGAGGGCTTGCTGCATCTCAGCGAAATGGGGGATGGCGCCTTGAAGGAGCCCTATTCCTACGTGCAAAAGGGTGACCAGCTGTCGCTGCGCATCAGCCACCTTGAGCCAGAGAAGCGGCGGGTAGGCTTCACGCAGCGCTGGGGTACCGAACTCGGCGATGGCGAATCCGCTGGAGACGACGCCGCTGCCGAATCATGAGACAAGCCGGATGCGGCGTCTGAACCCGAAAGCGATGCCGCCGAATCGGCAGCGGCCGCCGAAACCAAGCGCGGGGGCGATACCATGACCGCTTGACGCCTGGTAAACCGTAACTTTCAAACGCCTGTTTATTGCAGGCGTTTTTGCATTTCGCCGCCGGCTATGTTGACACATCAATATGGCGACTGTATAATTCGGCGCGGTTTTAGGTGAGGTCCATTCGTCCGTACCAGGCCGTAAGCGCAGACGTCCTGGGAAGTCCGAGCCTGGTAGTTCAGTTTAGCTGAACCCGGGTTTTATTTTGCCTGGACGCCGCTATTGGCATAGCGAGACGGGCATATCAGGCGCGGTTTCGGATCACAAATGACAGACTCGTGAAAATGCCCATCGGAAATCAAACCCATATCGCAAGAGGAGAGTGAGCAGCTATGTATACCGAACCCGCAGTGAATGAATTGACCGAAGATCTGGACTTTGCAGCGCTTCTGGAAGAATCGCTGGCCGCGAGCCATCTGGAGCGAGGCGATATCGTCAACGGCACGGTGCTGTCAATAGACAGCCAAGGCTTGATTGTCGATATCGGCTGGAAGCAAGATGGCATCGTAGCGCGCGGCGATATTGAGCGTATGGGCAAAACGACGGCTGATTATCAGGTGAATGCGGAAATCGCCGTCGCGGTGGTAAACCTCAGCGACCACGAAGGCAACTTGATTCTTTCCGCGGCGCAAGCTCGTCAGAATGAAGACTGGCTGCGCGCCGAAGAGTTCATGAACAGCGAGACGTTGT
This sequence comes from Anaerolineae bacterium, assembly GCA_022823165.1. GTDB lineage: Bacteria > Chloroflexota > Anaerolineae > Aggregatilineales > Phototrophicaceae > UBA6055. Next base: position 40,157 of record JAJDXR010000092.1, read on the forward strand.
GGACGGGCGAGATCGCCGATAGCAACAAGGGCGGCGTCATCGTCTCCTTTGGGCACCTGCGCGGGTTCGTTCCCGCCAGCCATGTGCTGGACCTGCCGCGCGGCATGAAAGAAGATGAACGCATCGCTTTCTTGCAGACGCTGGTAAGCAAAGAAATTACCGTCAAAGTAATCGAGGTCAATCGCAAACGCCGCCGGCTGGTATTTAGCCAATTGGAGGCTGAGCAAGAAAACCGCGCCGCGCGCAAGGAAGCGCTCTTGCGCGAACTGGAAGTGGGCGCCTCACGCCAGGGAGTGGTCAGTGGTTTATGCGATTTCGGCGCTTTTGTAGACTTGGGCGGGGCCGACGGCCTGATCCATATTTCCGAATTGGCTTGGCGTCGCGTTCGGCATCCCAGCCAGGTGCTTGCAGTCGGTGACGAGGTTGAAGTCTATATCCTGAATCTGGATGCCCAGGGCAAGCGCATTGGTCTCAGCCTCAAACGGCTGCAGCCGAATCCATGGAGCCTTGTGGACGACATGTATCACATCGGGCAACTGGTCGAAGGTGTAATCAGCCGCTTGGAATCCTTTGGCGCTTTCATCAGCTTGGAGCCGGGTATCGAGGCTTTGCTGCATGTTAGCCAAATGTCGTCGAATGCTGACGAGAATCCGCTGCGCCACCTCTATGAAGGGCAGAAGCTGCTGATGCGCATCATTAGCATTGAAGCGGACCGCCAGCGCCTCGGCTTGAGCCTGACGGAAGTTACCGCTGCGGAGAAGGCGCAATGGGATGAACGTCAGATGGAATTGGTAACGGCGGCCTCAGAAGCCGCCCAGCGGGAAGCCGAGCGGGATGAGCTCGCAGCGCAGACTGACGAAGCCGAATTGCTGGAAGCTGGCGGCGACATGCCGCAGGCGGAAATTGAACTCGAGGCTGGCTCGCTGGCGCAAGACCAGAGTTAGCCTGTTGCTGGCGGCAATTCAGATGTATACTGCGGTACCTGTAGGTATGCAGTTCACGAAGAATTAACCAAAAGGTGGTGAGTAGAGGATGGCTTCAGTCAAACTCAAGCCAGGCGAAAGTCAGGAACAGTTGCTGCGCCGTTTCCGCAAACGTGTGACTAACGCCGGCATATTGAGCACCGTTCGCCGCAAGCGTTGGCATATCTCCAAAAGCGAATTGCGCCGCATCGAAAAGAAGAAGGCGATCCGGCGTTCGCGGCGGCGGCAACGTAAAGTCTGATTGCTGCGCGGCGCAGGCGCAGGCGCAGCACAGATTGCTTCAAGCGCGTACGTCCGCTGTATCCTGGTATGCAGCGGATGGTTGCGCTATAATCTCAAGTCCAATAGCGCAATTCGGGAGACCTATGGCTAAGAAAGAAGAAAAAATAGAAGTAGAAGGCACGGTAATCGAGGCGCTGCCGAATACGCAGTTCATGGTAGAGCTCGATAACGGGCATCGCGTCCTTTCTTATTTGTCGGGCAAAATGCGCAAATTCTACATTCGAATTCTGTTGGGGGATCGTGTAAAGGTGGAGATGAGCCAGTACGACATGAACCGTGGGCGCATAATCTACCGGCACAAGGACAATGTGCGCGCATAAGCGTCAAGCCGTCGTTCGGTCCTGACAGCCGGAAGGACGGCTAAGCCAAGGGAGCATCAACATGTTTCCTGCACAGACTTGAGCAACGAGTCATCGCGAGACGGCTCGTTTTTTTACAGCTCATCAGCTGCCAGCGGAACTGCTCAGCGCGGCTTGACGCCCCAGTGAACCGCCATCGCGCCGAACATCAGCGTCTTGTAATCCACGTCGGCGAATCCGGCGGCTTTGACCAGGCGCGCCAATTCAGCGGGCGTCTTGAAAGCCTGCGTAGATTCCGGCAGGTAGCGGTAGGCGTCTCCCGCAGCCTTTCCGCCCACCAGCCGGCCCACCAGCGGAATGCCGTATTTCAGATGCAGCGTGATCAGCGGCTTTAGCAGATTGTCCGGCGGCGGCGACGTGTCCAGGATGACGATGCGGCCCCTCGGTTTCAATACCCGCCACTGCTCGGCTAATGCCTGCGAGATATCCACCACGTTACGCATCAGATAGCCTGAGACCACCGCGTCAAAACAGGCCTCAGCGAAGGGCAGGCGCATCGCGTCGGCGCCGGCCCAGGTAACTTGCTGCCCATAAGGCCGGCGCCGCTTGCCCACCTGCATCATGCCCAGGGCGAAGTCGGCGCCCACCACGCTGGCTGCCGGCGCGGTCTTCAGCGCTTCAAAGGCGATGTCGCCGGTACCGGCGGCGATATCCAGCAGGCTGCCCTGTGGCGGCAGCGCCGCCCGCTCCACGACGAGGCGGCGCCACCGCAAGTCCTGGCCGCCGCTGATGATTCGATTGATGAGGTCATAGCGTTGGGCGATTCGGTCAAACATCCCTTGCACATAAGCCGCTCGCTGGTCGCCGTCAAGTTGCGCCATTGGGCTGCCTATTCCGCCGGCCGTTTGGCTTCGACCAGCATCCAGTCTCCCATCCGCCGGCGCGCGGTGGGCTGCAAACCAGAGTCGCGCAGCGCAGCCTCAACCTCGGCCACTTGTGTATCAATGATGCCGCTGAAGATCGCCTGGCCGCCCGGACGCACAAGCTCGCCCAGCCGCTCCTTGGCCATCTCGACTATGATGCGCGCCAGAATATTGACGACGACCAGATCGAAGCGGCGCGCCGAAGTTAGCAGACAGTCATGGCTGCCGCGCTCGGCGATCACTTGCTGTCCCACGCCGTTTGCCTCCGCGTTATCCCGCGTGGACTCGACCGCTATGGGATCTGTGTCCAGCGCCAGCACTTGCCCCGCGCCGAGCTTGGCGGCGGCGATGGACAATATGCCGCTGCCCGAGCCCAGGTCCAGCACCGCTTGCCCCGATTGCAGCAAATCCTCCAGCGCGCGCAGGCAAAGTTGTGTGGTGGGATGGCTGCCCGTGCCGAAAGCCATGCCCGGGTCCAGCGCGATCTCAATATCGCCGGGCGCCAGGGGCCTATCAATCCACAACGGCCGTATCAGCAGCCGTTTGCCCACGCGCAGCGGCTCATAGTGCGCTTTCCAGGCTTCCGCCCAGTCCTCCGCCTGTATGCTGCGATAGACCGGCGTCGGCATCGGATACATCAGCCGCATATACCCCAGAGCCGTCTCCAGTTTCGCTTTGCTTGCTTCCAGCTGGTCGTCAGCGGGGAAATAGGCGCGCAGGGTCAGGCTTTGGGGCGGGGGAACCTGGTCTTCGTCCCAGGTGTCGGGCGGGATGCCGTCTTGCTCCAGCGATACGCCTTGATGACCGAAGCGCTCTAAAACCTCGGCGACCGCCTCCGCGCTCTCGCCGTCGACCTGCAAGGCAACTTCTATCCAGGCGGACTTAGCGTTCATCGCCGGCGAGGAAGTCCATCACCTTGTCGAAGAATCCGCGTCCGCTGGTCTGGGCGGTGATTTCGCGCCCGAGGGAGTCGGCCAACTGCTCAAAGAGCTGGCGCTGATGCTCGGTCAGCTGGGTTGGCGTCCGCACTTCCACGTAGACTAACTGATCGCCGCGGCCGGAACTTGAGCCGTCCGAGCGTAAACGAGGGAAACCCTTGCCGCGCAGCCGGAAGACCTTGCCCGTCTGCGTTCCCGGCGGGATCGACAGCTCATGGGGTCCATCCACTGTGTCCACAGTGATCCGGTCGCCCAGCGCCGCCTGCGCCACATTGACGCCGATATCGAGAATGATGTCGTGCTCGTTGCGTTTGAAGAAAGCGTGATCCTTGACATGCACGCGGACAAAGAGATTGCCGGGCGGCGCGCCGCGTTCGCCGGCGTCGCCATCCCCGCGCACCTGCATCTGCAAGCCGTCGCTGATTCCCGCCGGAATCTTCACATTCAAAACCGCGCGTTTGCGTTTGCGGCCCGATCCATCGCAGTTGCGGCAGGGATTCATGATGATCTGACCCTTGCCGCCGCAATTGGGGCAGGTCTGCGACTGCACCATGGAGCCGAGGAAGGTCTGCCGAACGCTGCGCTCTTCGCCGCTGCCATTGCAGCGCGGGCAGGTCGTCGGCTGCGTTCCGGCCGCGGCGCCGCTGCCATCGCAGTCATCGCATGCTTCCAGGCGCTGAAACTCAATCTCTTTCTCGACGCCGAAAACCGACTCAACGAAGTCGATGCTGACGTCCACGCGCCGGTCCCGCCCTCGGCTGGCGCTGCGTCGACGTCCCGCCTGCTGCTCGCCAAAGGCGCTGTTGAAGATATCAAATATGTCCTCAAAGCCGCCGAATCCGCTACCGCCGAAACCGCTGCCCGCGCCGTTGACGCCGGCATGGCCGAAGCGGTCGTAACGCGCCCGTTTCTCGTCATCAGACAGAACTTCGTAGGCTTCGTTGATTTCTTTGAACTTCTCTTCAGCGTTGGTTTCCTGGCTGACGTCGGGGTGGTACTGGCGCGCCAGCCGGCGGAAAGCGCTCTTTATCTCGCCCGTATCCGCGCGCTGCGCAACACCGAGCACATCGTAATAATCTCTTGGCATGGAATATTTCCTGTGGGTCTCTCGGTGTCCTGTTATTTATCCGGACTCAGTGACAAACGGGGCATAAGTCAATATACCCCGTTTGGGTAATTTGCGTACCTCGGTGATTAAGTCTCGGTGAACTCGGCGTCGATGACATCCTCTTCCTCAGGCGGCGCGGCAGCTGCCTCCGGGGCGCCTTCGGCATCTTGATACATCTGCGCGCCCAGGACCTGCAACTGCGCCATCAGCGCTTCGGTGGCGGCTTTGATTTCGCTGACATTCTCGCTGGCTTGCGCCTGACGCACGGCGTCGATCTTCTCCTGCGTTTGCCGCAGGGCGTCTTCCGGCAGCTTGTCCTTGTGCTCTTCGATCAGCTTCTCGGCTTGGAAGATGGCGCTCTCCGCCTGATTCGCGACCTCGGCCTGCTCCTTGCGCTCGGCGTCCTGGCTGGCGAATTTCTCCGCCTCAGCCACCATATTGTCGACCTCTTCGTCAGACAAACCGCTGCTGGCGGTTATGGTGATCGCCTGCTCGCGCCCGGTCGCTTTGTCCTTGGCGCTGACGTTGAGGATGCCGTTGGCGTCAATGTCAAAGGTGACTTCGATTTGCGGCATGCCGCGCGGCGCCGGCGGAATGCCGTCGAGGATGAACTTGCCCAACGACTTGTTGTCCGCCGCCATGGGCCGCTCGCCCTGCACGATATGAATCTCGACCTGTGTCTGATTGTCGCCGGCTGTGGAATAGACCTGCGACTTCTTGCTGGGGATGGTGGTATTGCGGTCGATCATCGGCGTGGCCACCGCGCCCAGCGTCTCTACGCTCAGCGTCAGCGGCGTAACATCAAGCAGCAGAATGTCCTTGACATCGCCGCCCAGCACGCCCGCCTGAATCGCCGCGCCCAGCGCCACGACCTCATCCGGATTGACGCCCTTGGTCGGCTCCTGGCCGAAGAAGCCCTTGACCGCTTCCTGAATGGCCGGCATACGCGTCATGCCGCCGACCAGCAGTACCGCGTCCACATCGCCGGTGCTCAGGCCCGCGTCTTGCAGGGCTTTCTTGCAAGGCTCAATGGACTTGCGCACCAGCTCATCCACCAGGCTTTCAAACTTGGCCCGCGACAGGCTCATGTTTAAGTGCTTGGGTCCGCTGGCGTCGGCGGTGATGAAAGGCAGGTTGACTTCGGCGCTCAGCGTCGAGGACAGCTCAATCTTGGCTTTCTCGGCCGCTTCTTTCAGCCTTTGCAGCGCCTGGCGATCCTGGCGCAAGTCGATGCCGTTCTCCTGCTTGAATTCTTCGGCGATCCAATTGATGACGCGGTCGTCAAAATTGTCGCCGCCGAGATAGGTATCGCCATTGGTGGACTTCACTTCGAAGACGCCGTCAGCCACCTCCAGTATGGAAATGTCAAAAGTGCCGCCGCCGAGGTCATACACGGCGATGATGCCTTCGTTGCGATCGCCCAGGCCATAAGACAAGCTGGAAGCCGTCGGCTCGTTGATGATGCGCAGGACCTCGAGCCCGGCGATCTTGCCGGCGTCTTTGGTGGCGTTGCGCTGGGCGTCGTTGAAATAAGCCGGCACCGTGATCACGGCCTGGTCTACAGTCTCGCCCAGGTAGGCCTCCGCGTCGGCTTTGATCTTCTGCAGCACCATAGCCGAGATTTCCGGCGCGCTGTAGTCTCGCTCGTTCATGCGAATGCGCACATCGCCATTCGAAGCCGCCGATATGTTGTAGGGCACCAGCTTGGCGGCATCGCTGACTTCCGCATCGCTGAACTTGCGACCCATGAATCGCTTGACCGAGAAAATCGTATTCTCCGGGTTGACCACCGCCTGATTGCGCGCCACGCGCCCGACCAGCCGCTCGCCGGTCTTGGTGTTGATGGCGACTACCGACGGGATAAGATTGCCGCCTTCCGATGATGGAATCACGGTTGGCTCGCCGCCTTCCATCACAGCGACGACCGAATTGGTGGTTCCCAAGTCAATGCCGATTATTTTTCCCATGGTTGTTTCTCCTTACTGCATGGTTTTCTGTTTTTGTCCGCGGCGACCATTTCCCGTTCAGCTGGCCACCTTGACCAGCGCCAGCCGCAGCACCGTGTCGCCGGCGCGGTAGCCCTTCTGCAAGGTCGCGCTGACATGACCGCTCTCCACCTCGTCGCTGGCTTCCGCGCCGATGGCTTGATGCAGAGTCGGGTCAAAGGGCTCGCCGGTTGGGTCAATCGCTTCGACTTCGTATTGCTCCAGCAGGCTCGCGAATTTGCGCTGAATCATGGCTACGCCGTCGATCCAGGCATCATCTTGCAGGGCTTCGGGCACACTCTCAAAGGCGCGGTCGAAGTCGTCTATGATTGGCAGCAGCGCTTTCAGCGTATCAAGCGCCGCTCGCTGAAAGAGCTCGGCGCGCTCGCGCTCAATCCGCTTCTTGTAGTTGGCGAATTCGGCTCGGGCGCGCTGCCAGCCGTCTTCGTTGGCTTGCGCTTCCTTCTGCGCCTCGATGAGCATCTGCAGCAGGTTGGCGCCTTCGGGCGGATCTTGCGGCGCGTCCATCTCGCTGACGGCGTCTTCGTCTTGCTTCGGCGCGCCTTCATCTATGGGTTTGTCGGCGCCAGCCGATGTCTCTTCTTCGCGCTCCAGCGCGTCGGCCGGGCTCTCGAAATCGCTCATTTACGGTCCCTCTATTGCTGTCATCGCGAAAGGGTCAACTAGGACCCATTATGCCGGGTCTGTGTATGACCAATGTCAGAATGGGCAGCATTATATTAGGGAAGAGACCGCTTTTCGAGGCGTACGATAAAGTCTTACAAAAATTATATGTTTAGCTGCTCGGCATCTTCCACATTGTCTTGATAGAGCGTCGCCAGCACATTGGTCATCAAATTGGAAACGTAACGGACGGTGCTGATGGCGTGTCCGTAATTGATGTGGGTGGGTCCCAAGACGCCCACAGCGCCGCTCATCTTGTCAGGATCGCCATAGCGGCTGAGCACGACGCTGGTGCGGCTCAAATTCTCGTAGCGCCCGTCGCCGGCGATCACCACTTGCACATCAGTCGGTTCGCTATCGGCTGGAGGCAAGCGATCGAGTAATTCCGTAAGCAGCGCATTGAGCACGGTATGCTCTTCAAGGATGCGGATGGCCTGCTGCGCGCCTTCCTCGTCAGCGAAATTTTCCATGATCCGGCCTAAGCCATCGCGATAGATGTAGCGGGCTCGATTGTTATCCACATTTTCGATCAGCTCCGCCGTCAGCTCAGCCACTTCTCGCTCCAGCATCGGCAGATTGATACTGCGCAGGCGCACTTGCCGCGCGCCTAAATCGGCGCAGGTTTCGTTGACGCGTTTGGCCGCTTCGCCCAGCTTGACTTGTGGAACGGGCTCCGCCAAGGTCAGCATTCGTTGGTGTACGCTGCCGCTCTTCAGCACCAGCACCATCAGCGCCAGCCGGCCCTGAATGGATATCAACTCGACATGTTTGAAGTAATTAGCCTGTGATACTGGCGGCGTGACGATCGACGCGGTCTGTATCGAGCGGGCCAGCAGCGCCGCCGTGCGCCGCATCCATTGTTCCATGCCGCTCTGCAAGGTCCCAACCCGCTCGGATATATGGCTCTGCTCGCCCCGCGTCAGGCTGCGCGTTTGCAGCAATCGGCGCACAAAATAGCGGAAACCGGCGGCCGTGGGCACGCGGCCGGCGGAAGTGTGCGGCGCGGCGATGTAGCCCAGTTCTTCCAGTTGCGCCATTTCATTGCGCACAGTCGCCGAGCTGATGTTCAGCTGGAAGTTCTCGACCAGATGCCGCGATCCAATCGGCTCGGGCTTGTCAGAATATGCCTGCACGATGCAGGTAAGAATATCTTCCTGTCGACTGCTGAGACCGGGCAAACGACCTTCTTCGTTCATAAGATTTCGCGCTGACCTGAGGCTGCGGCTCAATGCGAGCCTATAAGATCTTATCACGAAGATGCTATCACGCGCTCCAGTTAAAGACAATTGAGCCGTCGCGAAAGGGCGCGGCTCCGGGCTTAGACAGTTTCGTCGCCGGCGCTCATTGCCCGCTGTCTCAAACGAAGTTCTGATGTAAGATGACGCGTGGGCTAATCGTCCGAGTCTTAGACCATTCAGGCGGGGATTTGCGAGCATGCGCAGCCCCCCAAATACAATAGGAGACAAACAGCAATGGGCGCCAAGACCTTTGATGTCAACAAAGACGAATTTCAAAGCGAAGTGCTGGATAGCAGCACGCCGGTTCTGGTCGATTTCTGGGCGGAGTGGTGCGGCCCCTGCAAGATGATCGCGCCAATCGTCGATGAAATCGCCAGCGAGTACGCAGGCAAGCTGCGCGTCGCCAAAGTCGATGCCGATGAAAATCAGGAAATTCTGATGAACTACGGCATCATGGGCATCCCGACTCTGATCCTCTTCAAAGGCGGGGAAGCGGTCGAGCGCATCACCGGCTTCAAGCCGAAAGGCAAGATCGTCAGCCAGCTGGCCACGCATATCTAGCGCTAGCGAAATCAAATGCTCAACGCTCATCGAAACTCGGTGAGCGTTTGCGTTTTTCGGCGTATCGCTGAACCATATCTATTCTGAAATCACTAGCGGCTTGCGCCAATGCCAGCCAAAGCTAATGCCAAACGAAGTTCGTCTGCTTGCGTACTTGCGAAATGGCGCCGGATAGCGAGTATTCAACTGTCGCTGACACTAACAGTCTGGCTGAACTTGCTGGTATTATCGGGCGCAGCAAGGCGCGAGCAGCCGATCCGCCTCGAGTAGCCAACTGGAGTAGCCGTGAAGCAGATGCAGATGACCAATCTGGTGAAAGTGCCGGGCGCGAAGTTCCACCCGGAGCCGGTCCCCGAAATCGACCAGGAAGAGGCGCAGCATTCCTCAACCATGCGCTTTGGCTCGATGAAAGTCTTCTGCGGCAGCGCCTCCCAAAGCCTCGGTGGCGAGATCGTCGATTACATCTGCAGCGCATCCGAATACAACATCAAGCCGGGCGCCTACACGCGCGCCGTCTTTTCCAACGAGAACATCTTCATCAAGCTGGAAGAAAGCGTGCGCGGCAAAGACGTCTACCTGGTGCAGACCATGGCGTCGCCAGTGCACGACAACTTCATGGAAATGCTGATTATGATTGACGCGCTGAAGCGGGATTCCGCCTGGCGCATCAACCTCGTGGCGCCCTATATGAGCTACACTCGTTCAGACAAGAAAGACCAGCCGCGGGTGCCGATCACCGCCCGCCTGATCGCCAATATAATCGAGATCGCTGGCGTTGATCGCTATATGACGGTTGATCTGCACTCCGGCCAGATCCAGGGCTTTTTTGATATCCCTGGCGATGCGCTTTCCGCCTTCCACCTGTTGACAGACTACGTCATACAGAAGATGAATACTGGCGAATTGGAAGACCTGGTGGTGGTGGCCACCGACCTCGGCTTCGCCAAGCAAGGGCGCAATTGGGCGGAAACGCTGGGCGTGCCGCTGGCTTTCGTGGAAAAGCGGCGCGTCGGCAACGGCGAGAATCCCCGCGCCCTGTCCCTGATCGGCAGCGTCGAGGGCAAGAATGTCCTGCTGGTGGACGATGAAGTCAACACAGCCGGCAGCGTCGTCAGCGCCGTTAATGTCGTGCGCGAATATGGCGCGCGCGACGTCCTCTTCGCCTTTACCCATCCCTTCTTCTCCGATGCGGCATACGAGCGCTTTGCCGGGCTTGATCTGCGCGAGATCATCTTTACCAACACGCTGCCGATCCCGCAGGAAAAGCTATTGCCCAATATGACCGTGCTCTCCATAGCGCCTCTGCTCGGCGAGGTGATTCTGCGCGCCCATGAGGGCAGAAGCGTCGGCGCTCTATTCAATGAGTGAGGCGAGTGCGGCGAGTGAGGCTGATAAAGCCGCTCCGTCCGCTGTAGACGAAACCGGCCCCGAGCTGTCCTTATCGGCAGTCGTCCTGGGCGCCGGCGGGTTTTTGGCGCTGCTCACCATACTTTACGGGCTGGTTGACCGCGTTGGACTTGATGAATTGCAACAGTTGATCGCCGACGCCGGCTTCTGGGGTCCGCTCGTATTTGTCGGCATCAAAGCGCTGACCTTCACCGTCGCGCCGCTCTCCGCCGGTCCCATTCAGTTCGCGTCCGGCATTCTCTTCGGCGTGATGCCGGGCGCCTTTTATTCGCTGCTGGGCGAGGTCATCGGCGGCACGGTCAACGTTCTGATCGCGCGGCATTTGGGTCGGCGCATCGTCAGCCGCTTTGTGGGCGCTGCGGCGCTGCGGCGCGTCGACAGCTTCTACGAGCGGCGCCTCGAAGATTGGAAATCGCTGCTGGCCGCTCGGCTGCTGCTATTTTCTGTTTACGATTTCATCAGTTACGCCGTCGGCTTCGGCAAGATCAGGCTATCGGTGTACATAGTGGTGTCCTTTGCAGGCGGCTTGATTCCAACTTACGTCTTTGTCCTGATCGGCAGCCAGGCGGCGCAGAATCAAGACCTGCTGCTGCTGATTTATGCCGGCGCGGCGGTTCTATTCGTCGCCTTGGTTCTGTTCCGGCATCCCGTAATGGAACTGATCGCCTGGCTCAAAAAGCGGCTCGGACGCGCTGAGTGATCCACTCACGGGTCAACTCCCGCAAACGCTATGTTATAATCGTCTCTAGCATGACAATCCGGATCGCGTGAGGACTTATGTTCCGCAACTTCGTCAAAAAAGTATTCGGCGACCCCATGGAAAAGGCGCTCTCGGGCTACCAGCAGACGGTAGACCAGATCAACGCGCTTGAGCCCGCCATGCAGCGGCTCAGCGACGAGCAGATGCAAGCCAGGACCGCCGACTTCAAATCGCAGCTGCAGAACGGCGCTGACTTCGCCGATGTGCTCGTTGAAGCCTTTGCGCTCGTGCGCGAGGCGTCAGTGCGGACCATCGGCCTGCGCCATTACGATGTCCAGCTCATCGGCGGCATCGTCCTGCACGAAGGGCGCATCGCCGAGATGAAGACCGGCGAAGGCAAGACTCTGGTCGCCACGCTGCCGCTCTACCTCAACGCCTTGGTAGGGCGGGGCGCGCATCTGGTCACGCCCAACGACTACCTGAGCAAACACGGCCTGCAATTTATGGGTCCAATTTATCATCTGCTGGGCTTGTCCGCGGCTGTGATCCAGAATACCGGCGGCCAGCCGGACAGCGGCTCCTTCCTATTTGATCCCAGCTTCATCTCCGATGACGCGCGCTATCAGAACCTGCGCCCCATCAGCCGCCGCGATGCCTACCTGGCCGATATTCTCTACGGCACCAACAACGAATTCGGCTTCGATTATCTGCGCGACAATATGGTGCTGACGCATGACCGGCTGGTCCAGCGCGAATTGCGCTACGCTATCGTGGACGAGGTCGACAATATCCTGATTGACGAAGCGCGTACGCCCCTGATTATCTCCGGACCTTCGGACGAACCGTCGGACTTTTATCGCCGTTTCGCCTCGATCGTCAAGCGCTTGAAGATCAGCAGCGAGGACAGCGTCGAAGCCGAAGAGCCCAATGGCGATTATGTGCTGGATATCAAAGACCGCATCGTTTACCTGACCGAGCGCGGCGTCGAGAAGGTCGAGGGCGCCTTGGGCGTCGCCCAGCTTTATCATCCCGACAACGCCGAAATGCTGCCTTATCTCGATAATTGTCTGCGCGCGCAAACGCTGTTCGAGAAGGACAAAGAATACATCGTTCAAAACGGCGAAGTCGTCATCGTCGATGACTTTACCGGGCGTCTCATGCCCGGCCGCCGCTTCTCGGAAGGCTTGCATCAAGCCATTGAAGCCAAAGAAGGCGTACAGATCCGCCGCGAAAATATCACCATGGCGACCATCACCTTCCAGAATTTCTTCCGCATGTATGACAAGCTCGCCGGTATGACCGGCACAGCGCTCACCGAAGCCGAGGAATTTGAGAAGACCTATGAACTGGACGTTGTGCCCATCCCGACGCATCGCCAGGTCATTCGCGCCGACGAAAATGACCAGATCTACGTCAATGAAACGGCGAAGTGGAATGCCATCGTTGAGGCGATAAAGGAGCGCAACGACCGCAAACAGCCTATCCTGGTCGGGACGGTCGCGGTCGAAACCTCCGAGCGCCTCAGTAATTATCTCAACAAAGCCGGCATCAAGCACGAAGTTCTGAACGCCAAGCAGCACGAAAAAGAGGCCGAGATCATCACCCAGGCCGGGCGCCCCGGTTCCGTCACCATCGCCACCAACATGGCCGGGCGCGGCGTCGACATCCTGCTGGGCGGCAACCCGGAGGGTTTGGCGCGAGCGGCTTTGCGCCGCCAAGGCCTTGACCTCACCGCCGCCAGCGGTTCGCAATGGCAAAAGGCTCTCGCCGAAGCCGAGAAAATGGTCGAGCGCGATCGGCAGCTGGTCCTGGATGCCGGCGGGCTTTTTGTGCTGGGCACGGAACGCCATGAAGCGCGCCGGATAGACAACCAGTTGCGCGGCCGCTCCGGCCGGCAGGGTGATCCCGGCGAATCGCGTTTCTACCTGAGCCTCGATGATGACCTCATGCGTCGCTTCGCCAACGACAACGTCAAGCGCTTGATGAAAACCGCCGGCTTCCCCGAAGACGAAGCCATTGAGCATGGCATGATCAGCAAGTCGATTGAGCAAGCGCAAATCCGCGTCGAAGGCCACAATTTTGACATCCGCAAGCGGGTTGTCGAATATGATGATGTCGTCAATCGCCAGCGCGAGATCATTTACCAGCAGCGGCTGGATTGGCTGGCGAAGGACGCCCACCAATTACACGCCGACTATTTGGCTATGATCAGGAGTCAGGTGGTCGCCGCGGTGGAAGACATCTTTGCGGCCGATTCGCAGGGCGAGCATTTGGACGCCGCCGCCATGTATCAACAGCTCGCCAGCAACGGCTTGCCTCTGCCCGAAGGCATCACCGCCGAAAACATCGACGATTCGGAGCCGGAAGCGCTGACGGCGGCCATCAACGAACACATTAGCGAGCTCTTCGAGCAGAAGAAAGCGCTGCTGGAGGCGGCGCGCGAAGGCTTGATGGAAATCGCCGAACGCCAAACGGTGATCCGCGCCCTCGATCATTATTGGCAGCGCCATCTGACCGACCTGGACATTTTGCGCGAGGGCATCGGCTTGCAGGCTATCGCGCAGAAAGACCCCTTGGTTGAGTATCAGCGGCAGGGCTTCCAGATGTTCCGCGTGGTCGAAGACACCTACCGTCAGTTTGCCTCGCGCAATATCTTCCTGGTCCAGCCGGCTTTGGCGCAGACGCCGCAGCGCCGCCGGCAGATGCGCGAATACCGCCCCGACGCCTTCACGGGCAACAGCGACCGCCCCGTCCAGCAGACCGTGCGCAAGAGCAATCGCCGCCCCGGCCGCAATAAACCCTGCTGGTGCGGCAGCGGCAAAAAGTACAAGCAATGCCACATGCGCGAAGATCAGCTTTCCGGCAAGTTCCAGCAAGCCGGCTGAGCGCGCAAGCGACAATGTTTGGCATCGGCGACATAGAAGTCTATCTGTTTAATGACGCCGCGACCTGGGTTGACCCGGGCGGCCTGTTTGGATTGGTCCCGCGCGCGCTCTGGTCACGCTACTATGAAGCCGACGCGCGCCACCTGATCCAGACTGCCAATCACAATCTCTTCATTCGCGCCGCCGGCCACAACATCATAGTCGATACGGGCTACGGCAATTGCTTTAGCGATTCACAGCGCCGGCGCGCTGGCATCACCCGTTTTGACGGCACGCACAAAGGCCTGCAGTCGCTTGGCTTGGCGTCGGCTGATATCGACATCGTCATCGACACTCACTTGCATGGCGACCATTGCACCGGCAACTTCCGACTGAGCGCTGATGGCGCGCGCATTCCCGCCTTTCCCAATGCGGAATATTTGACGCAGCGCCGCGAATACGAAGACGCCATCGCGCCCAACGAACGGACGCGCGCCACTTATTTGCCGGAGAACTATGTCCCGCTATTCAAATCGGGACAGCTTAAACTGCTCGATGGCGATTGCGAAATTGCGCCCGGAGTCACAGCGCTGCTATCGCCCGGGCATACCCCGGCCCACATGAGCATCCGCATTGAGAGCGCCGGGCAGCAGGCCGCTTTCTTGTGCGACCTGGCTTCGCTGGCGGTGCATTTCGAGCGCCTCGCCTGGATGACCGCCTACGATGTCGAGCCGCTGCTGACCCTGGAAACCAAGCGCCTTTGGCAGCGCTGGGCGCTGGAAACAGACGCGCTGCTCATCTTTCCCCATGACGCGGTCAAACCCGTCGGCCGGCTAACGCAAGACGAGCGGGGGCGCTGCGCCGTGCAGCCGGTCGAGTTTGACTACGACAATCCCGCTGCGGATTAGTCCCGGCGCGGCTGCGGTTGACATTGCGGGCAAAAATGAGTGCCGCGCTGCGCCACGCGAATCTTGTTAATCGGGCTTCCGCATTGCTGGCAGGGCAGGCCCGTGCGTCCGTAAACGTAGAAGTGGTTCTGCGATTCGCCCTTTTGTCCATCCGGCTTGCGATACCAGTTGATGCTGGCGCCCTCGTGTTCGATGCCGGCCTGCAGCGCTTCGCGGGTCGTCTGGTGGAGCCGCGCAGCTTCCGCGTCTGTCAGTGTTCCGGCCGGCTTAGCGGGATGGATGCCAGCTCGGAATAGCGCCTCATCGGCATAAATATTGCCCACGCCGGCGATGGTTTCCTGATCCAGCAATTGCGCCTTAATCGCACGCTTGCGCCCGCTGAGCCCGGCGCGGAAACGCTCTGGACTGAAGTCGTCGCTTAGCGGCTCTGGTCCCAGGCGCGCGAGCAGGCTGGACAAGTCATTCGTCAAGGTGACGCGCCCAAACTTGCGCGCATCAGAAAAGCGCAATTGTCGCCCGTCGTCCAAGCCGAAGCTGACATGCACCCAGCGGTCCGCTTCGTTCGTCGATTCCGCCTCCGCTACATAGAGGCGGCCCGACATCTTCAGGTGGACGACCAGCGTATCGTGCTCGAGCTCGATTAGGATATACTTGCCGCGCCGGTTGATCGCCTTCACGCTTTGCCCGCTTATGCGCGCTGCGAATTCAGCCGCGCCCGGCGAATGAATTGTCGCCGCCCAATCGTGCCACATGCTCTCAATCCGGCGCCCGATTAGCGGCGCGCGCAGGCCGCGTACAACGGTCTCAACTTCCGGTAATTCAGGCATTGACGCCCCTTTACTTCCCGGTCTAAGAATCAGCGCGAACTTCATGATCCAGTCGAACGATTCGCGCTTGCGAATGATATAATACGGCTACCCTTCAGCAAATTGAACCCATAGCGACTCCCGCGGAAATCGACGCCATGACCAGCGAATTCGTCCACCTTCACGTCCACAGCGAGTTTTCCTTGCTGGACGGCCAAAGCCGCGTCAAAGACCTGGTGGCCCGCGCCAAAGCGCTTGAGATGCCCGCCCTCGGCCTCACCGATCACGGCGTGATGTTTGGCGTGCTGGATTTCTACCGCGCCTGCGTCGAGGCCGGCATCAAACCGATCGTCGGCATGGAAGGCTATTTGGCGAGACGGAGTATGGCCGACCGCGATCCGCGTTTCGACCGCCGTCCACATCACATGCTGCTGCTGGCGAAAAACATGACCGGCTATCAGAATCTGCTCAAGCTGGCTTCCGCCGCCCAGCTCGAAGGCTACTATTATCGGCCGCGCATCGACAAGGAATTCATGGCTGCCCACGCCGACGGCATCATCGCCACCAGCGGCTGCCTGGCCTCGGAAATCCCGCGCTTGGTCTCCGATGGCGAAGACGAGGCCGCGCGCGAACAAATCGGTTGGTATCAAGAGGTATTCGGCGCGGAAAACTTCTATCTCGAATTGCAGGGCCGCGATATCCCGGAGTTGGACAGCCTCAACCGCTGGCTCTATGACTATCGCCGCAGTGGCCACAGCGCTGTTCAGTTGGTCGCGACCAACGATGTTCATTACGTCAACCAACGCGACGCCGAAGCGCACGATACGCTGCTCTGCATCCAAACGAGCGCGCTGAAGACCGACAGCGACCGCATGCGCATGGAACCATTCAGCAGCTATTACTTGAAGTCGGCCGAGGAAATGCGCGCCGGCTTCGGCGAAGCGCCTGCGAATTTGATTGACGAAGCCTTCGCCAATTCCCTGAAGATCGCTGAGATGACTGACATTGATCTCAACCCGAAGGGCTATCACCTGCCGGCTTTTCCGGTGCCGGACGGATACGACGAACACAGCTACTTGCGGCATCTGATCGAGATCGGCATGGAGTGGCGTTTCGGCGGGGACTGGCGCGGCGACGCTGTCTTTGTGGAGCGCATCGACCGCGAGCTGAATATCATCCACAGCATGGGCTTCGACACCTATTTTCTGATCGTTTGGGACCTCTGCGAATTCGCCCGCAATGCCGATATCTGGTGGAATGTTCGCGGCTCCGGCGCAGCCAGCCTGGTTGCCTACAGCCTGGGCGTCACCAATATCGATCCCATCCAGAATGGTTTGCTCTTTGAGCGTTTCCTGAATCCGGGCCGCGTCAGCATGCCCGATATTGACCTCGATTATCCCGACGACAGACGCGGAGAAATGATCGCCTATACGGCCATGAAATATGGTGAGGACAAGGTCGCCGCTATCATCACCTTCGGCACCATGGGGGCGAAGGCGGCCGTCCGCGATGTCGGGCGCGCGCTTGATGTCGACCTGGGCAAGATCAACCGCGCCGCCGCGCTAATCCCGCAGGAAGCGCGACAAAAGAAAATCCGCGAATATGTCGACGCCAGCCCGGAGTTGCTCGACCTGTACAACAGTGACCTGGATTTGCGCGAGGTCATCGACACCGCCATCGAATTGCAAGGCATGACCCGCCACGCCTCGACGCACGCTGCTGGCGTTATCGTGGCCGACCGCCCGCTGGTGGAGCTGACGCCGCTGCACCGCATCGCCGGCAAAGACCCCTCCGGCGGCGCGCTCAAAGCCGTGACGCAATTCCCTATGGAGACAGCCGAGTCCATCGGTTTGCTGAAAGTCGATTTCCTGGGGCTGTCTACCCTGACGATCATGCGCAAAGCCTGCGAATTGGTCGCGCGCCATCGCGGCGTCAGCTATGACATCGACAGCCTGCCTTATCGTCATGAGTCCGTCAGCGACGAACAGCGCCGTATGCTGGACGACGCCTTCAAGATGATGGGGCGGGGCGAGACCGTCGGCGTCTTTCAGGTGGAATCCGGCGGGATGAAACAGATGCTGCGGCAAATGCGGCCCCGTGTCTTCGAGAATATAATCGCCGCCATTTCCCTTTTCCGCCCCGGCCCGATGGAATTTATCAAGCAGTACTGCGATCGTATGCACGGCGAAGAAGAGATTTCCTATCTGCACCCCAGCCTTGAGCCCATCCTCAGCGAAACCTACGGCATTATCGTCTACCAGGAACAAATCATGCAGATCGCCGGCGAGCTCTTCGGCTATGAATTGGGCGAAGCCGACTTGATGCGCCGCGCTGTGTCCAAGAAAAAACCCGAAGACCTGAACAAACATCGGGCCATCTTCATGGAGCGGGGTCCCGCTAACGGCATCCCGAAAGAGATCGCTGAAGATATCTTCGACCTGATCGACTTCTTCGCCAATTACGGCTTCAACAAACCCCATGCCGCCGATTACGCCGTCATCACCGTGCAAACCGCCTACCTCAAATGCCACTATCCCGAAGAATACATGACGGCGCTGCTCAGTGTGCAGCGCGATGACCTAACCAAGGTCTCGACTTTCCTGGAGGAGTGCCGCCGTCTCGATATTCCGATACTGCCGCCCGATGTCAATTACAGTCAACTGGATTTCGACATCGAAACCTTGGCAGACGGCCGGCGCGGCATTCGTTTCGGCCTGGCCGCCATCAAAAATGCCGGCGCCCGCGCTTTGCAAGATTTGGTCGACGACCGCGGCGACGCGCCATTTGACAGCCTGGTTGACTTCTGCCAGCGCGCTGACCTGCGTAAATTAGGCCGGCGCTCGCTGGAGAGCCTCATCAAAGTCGGCGCCCTGGATGGCTTCGGCACACGAGCCACGCTGATCGCCGCGCTCGACGGCATCATCAGCACTAGCGGCAACTATCATCGCGACCAGGAAATCGGCCAGATGCTGATGTTCGATAGCGCCGCCAACTCCGATGACGACTTGCTCAAAACGCTAAAGACGATCGCTGAATACAGCCCGCGCGAACTGCTCAAATGGGAAAAGGAACTGCTTGGCTTGTATTTGACCGGCCGCCCGGTCGACCGGCATCGTCATCTTTTTGCCAGCCAAAATCTGCATTTAATCAGCGACCTCAAAGATCCCGCGGCTGCCAAGCCGGAATCCGCGCGCATCGCCGGAGAGATTACGGCGGTGCGCAAGATCACCACCGGCCGCGGCGACATGATGGCGGTGCTTAGCCTGGAAGATTGGCACGAAAGCGCCGGCATCATCGAAGTGGTGCTCTTTCCACGCGCCTATACCACGGTGGTCAACAGCTTCGCCGCCATGAATGCCGGGCAGCCGGATAGCGCGCGGCGCCGTGATTTAGCAGAGGGCGAAATCGTGCTGATCAGCGGCAAGTACGATGAAAGCCGCGGCGAAGCGCAAATCATCGCCGAGGGAGTTACCACTGACTTCAACAATGCCGCTGCGGCCGATCCGCTGCCCACGCAGGTCGAGACGAGCCCCATGGCTTGGGACTCCAAGGGCGAGCCTCCGCCGCCCGACGATGACGACTGGCGCGAGCCCGCCGAAGCCGATATGCCGCCGCCCGATGCGCATAACGCCGCCTTTAGCGATCCGGGAACCGCGGCAACTGAAGCGCCGGCGCAGCCTGAGCAGGAAGATGAAAGCCAACCCGAATGGGTGAACGGTGATGGCCGCCTGACTATGCCCGATGAGACCCGGCCGATCGTAAAGCCAGCGCGCCATATTTCCGTCGTCATAGTAGCCGGCGGCGAGCCCGAAAAAGACAAACGCAAGCTCAGCCGCATTCACAACACCCTGATCAAGTATCCCGGAGGCGACAAGTTTTCCATCATCATTCGGCGCGGCGACGCTGATATACCAATGACCTTTCCGGATACAACGCAAATTTGCGACGCGCTCCTGGCCGAGTTGCGCGGCATCGTCGGCGGCGAGCAATACATCTCAGTGAAAGACGCCGTCGAGTGAGGGCCGCCCCGGTCAATCGCCAGAAATTCTACCAATTGCGCGCCTGACTTTAAGCAGCATTCAGCTTGGAAGGTCACCGCAAAATCGTCTAAAATACCCTGGCGGTAGAGTCAGTAGGCCGGGTATGAGCCGGCAAGACGATAAGACTGCGGCAGAGCGGGAGACAGCCTCAATGAAGCGAATAGCTGTCATGACAAGCGGCGGCGACGCGCCCGGCATGAATGCCGCGGTCCGCGCGGTGGCGCGCGCCGGCTTGGACCGCGATGTCGAGGTATACGGCATTCGCCAGGCTTACCAGGGCTTGCTGGCCGGCGACATGGCGCTGCTCAGCAGCCGCGAAGTCAGCGGTATCCTCCAGCGCGGCGGCACCGTCTTGCAGACCGCGCGCAACGAAGAATTCAAAACGCCGCAAGGCCAGCGCAAAGGCAAGCGGCGCCTTAACGAAAACGGCATAGAAGGCGTTATCGTCATCGGCGGCGACGGCAGCCTGCGCGGCGCGCTGGCGCTGCACAATATGGGCGTGCCGGCCGTCGGCATTCCCGCCAGCATCGACAACGACATCTGGGGCACCGACACCAGCATCGGCGTCGATACCGCGCTTAACACCATCCTCGACGCGGTTGACCGGCTGCGCGATACAGCCACCTCGCATAATCGCGCCTTTGTGGTCGAGGTCATGGGGCGTGATTGCGGCTATCTGGCGGTGATGGCCGGTATCCTGGGCGGCGCCGAGATTGTGGTAACGCCGGAGAACGGCGTCACGATGAACGAAATCGCCGTCTCGTTGGAAGACGCCTACATCCGCGGCAAGACACACGCCATCGCTGTCCTGGCCGAGGGCGCGCCTTATCAAGGTCCCGAGCTGGCGCATTACCTCGAGCAGAAGCATATTGGCTTTGAGATTCGCCTGACGATCTTGGGCCATACGCAGCGCGGCGGCAGCCCGACAGCATTTGACCGGCTGCTGGCGACGCGAATGGGCGTCTACGCTGTGGATCTGCTGCTGGCCGGCGAAACCGGCATGATGGTGGCGCGGGTCGGGCGCGAACAGGTTCCCGTCCCCCTGGCCGAGAGCACGGCGAAAACCCGCCTAATCACGCCCGAATACTTCAACCTGGCTCGGATTCTCTCACGCTGATAGCTCCAAAGCTCACTCCGCTTTGGGATCGGCCACATCCACAAGTCGGCAGCCCAGCAGCTTGATCAGAGCGCGGGTCTCCAGGCGCAATTGAACACCGCGCTGGCCCGCGCTGACTACGATGTGACCGCTGGCGGCGCAGCGTTCATCCAGGTAAACGTCCCACTGTTTCCGCATCAGAGACAGCGCGCTGATTCCGCCGACTTTTAAGCCGGTCAATCGCTCGGCCGCGGCCTGGGGCGCCAGCGCTACTTTCTTTTCGTCCAGCGCCTTGGCCAGCCTTTTCAGCTGTAGCGTACTGTTACAGGGCAGCAAGACCAGGACCGGCTTCTTTTTTGACGGTCGCTCAACCACCAGGGTCTTGAACACTTCACCCGCCGGCAATCCGACAGCCTGCGCCACCGCTTCAGCATCCCGAATCTGCGGGTCGTAGTGATGGGTCTCGTAAGGAATGTCTCTTGCTTCCAGCAACCGCATGGAATTGAGCTTCTTGGTCTTTGCCATTTAGATTGCTCTTGTCGCGGCGTTCCTGCTGCCGCCTGGCTAGACGTCGCTTTTGGGCTGGTACTGCCTGTGAGCCAGGCGCGCCATGATGCCCGGCGCCAAAACCCCGCCCGCCAGAATCAGCCGGTCAAATAAGCTGAGAATGACATGCCTCGGCTTCCGCTTCGCCGCAGAGACCAAAGCCGTGGCTACATCATCCGCTGTCTTTGCCGGCAGTCCGTCTCGATTGCTATGCGGCCCGCCCAGCCGATTTTGATTGAACTCGGTCGCCGTCCGCCCGACCAGCACATCAGTGACGGCGATTTTGTCCTCCGCCAATTCCAGCCGCAGCGAACCGGCCAGGCTGGAGACGAAGGCTTTGCTGGCGCTGTAAGTGGCGGTATAGGGCGTGTGAACCCCGGCAACCACCGACGAAACAATCAGAATCTGTCCGCCGCCGCCAGCGCGCATCGCCGGTACAGCAGCGCGTACGCTATGCAATACACCGTCTATATTTATGCGCAGCACTGTCTGCAAGTGCTGCCAGTCCGCGTCTGCTATGGCTCCGTGCTGCCCAACGCCGGCATTAGCGACCAGCGCATCCAGCCGGCCGAAGCGCGAGACTGTTCGCTCGACTGCCGCCATCAGATCCTGCGGCTTGCGGACATCGCCCGCGACCGCAAGCAACTCGCCATGTGGACGGGGCAGCGATTCAATTTCCGCTCGCAGCGTCTCGAGCCGCTCAGTCCGCCGCGCGAAACCGCAGACCTGATAGCCAGCTCGCGCGAAAGCCAGCGCCGCCACCCGGCCAATCCCGCTGGACGCGCCCGTGATGAGGACAACGCGATTACTCACAATCCTTGCCGTTCAGTCTTCCTTGCAGAAGCCAATAGCCTGCGCCTCAGTCCGCCTGAACCACCCTGCGCTTCCGGGCTGCATTTACCCCAGTATAGCACCAACAGCAGCCATCTCCCGGTGTCGGGACGCCGGCCAGCGGGGACGGTG
Source organism: Anaerolineae bacterium (assembly GCA_022823165.1). Lineage (GTDB taxonomy): Bacteria > Chloroflexota > Anaerolineae > Aggregatilineales > Phototrophicaceae > UBA6055. The sequence continues at coordinate 62,488 of JAJDXR010000092.1, forward strand.
TCCGGGAGTGTCTATTGTAGTGGCTGCGGTTTCCCTTCGACCCAAAGAAGAATCTCTGTGCCGGCGGGCAGTGTCTACGCGCCCCTCAGTAGTTCCTAGTAAGTCCTGCAACAAAACGAAGTTCGTAGGGGCGGCTCGCTGAGCCGCCCGTCGGAAAGGCTCCCTGCCCACCGATGTTGCTCATGCGGCGATTATCGGGCGTTTCAACGCTGCGCGTAGACACAGCAGGTCAAACGCCCCTACGGTTTTCGATTATTTTGTGTTTGTCCATGTTTCATCGACTCTGTTGCACGACTTACTTGCGTTTACTTCTGTGTCTCTGTGGTGAATTAACCTGTGCCAAGCTCGGCATTCAGCAAATATCCACCAAGATAGTCACTCCCCGGTGTCCAGCTCATTTGACCAGCACTTGGGCTTTCGCTAACATCGGGGCACACGCTGCTGTGAGCTAAAGGCTCAAGTCGAGGCTCTTTAGTCGGCGTCAGCGTAAGTCACGCGGTTTTCAGTCTGGTTCAATTGATGACAGCCCCAAACAGTTCAGCCGAGAGCGCGTACATTCAGCCGACCGATCATGTGGCTGAAGCGGGACGAAAAATTATAGCGAGGCAAACTCGCCGCATGCGCCAGCACGAGGCGGGCAGCCGGAGCGGCGAAGACATCGAATCTGTGCATCAAATGCGCGTCGCGATCCGCCGCATGCGCAGTCTCTTTAGATTAATCCCCGGCTATTACCAAGCGGGAGCCGTAGCCGAGATCAAAACCGGCCTGCGTGATAGCGCCCGCGCCTTGGGCCGCATCCGTGACCTGGACGTGCTCATCCTCGATATGGAGGAATATTCCAATAGCCTGCCGCCTGCTCAACAGGCCTATCTGCAGCTGCTAATCAATCGGCTTGATCGCCGCCGCGCCAAGCGCCGCAAGCGGCTGATCGCGCACTTCAATTCCAAACGATACGCTCGCTTTCAGCGCCGACTCACAGCTTTTGGCGAAACCAAGGGCGACGGCGTCCGCCGCGTCAGACAGCTTAGCGCGCCCCACCAGGCGCGCCATGTATTGCCCCCGCTGCTGCATCAGCGGATGGCGCAGGTCAAGGCCTACGATGTCCTGCTGCCCTCATCCGATATCCACGATTTGCACGCGTTGCGGGTGGAATTCAAACAGTTGCGTTACGCTGTGGAGTTTTTCCAGCCCCTGCTAGGCGCTTCAGCCGGCCGCTTTCTAGCGTCGGTCAAGATTTTGCAGGACTGCCTCGGGCGAATCCAGGACATCTCAGTATTCGCGCAGGAAGTCGGCGCTCTGAAAAAGCTCTCGCCTGAACAGAATGCGCTATTGGACCGCTACCGCGCGCAACGACTGGCGGAGCAAAATACATTGCGTGAGCAATTTGCTCAGCTGTGGACGCGCTTCAACAGCCGCGCGACTCAGCGACTATTCTCTGACTCGCTGCTGGTACTGCGCTAGCTTAGGACCAAAGCTCAGGACCAAAGATAGTAGCTGCCGGGCAAGCGGTAGAATTCACCGGCGGCTTCACCGTCTAGCTTGAGCGGCAGAAAGGCTTGGGCATCGCGATCCCAAACGCCCAACCAGAAGGTAAAGCCGTCGCCGTCAAAGTCTGTTGAATCGTCCTGTCCGAGAATCTGTCGGTCGTTAACGTATTCGTCAGTTTGCCAATGCGAAGTATGAAAGGCGCCATGCCGATGCGCCGCCGCATAGAAGCGCCACTCGTATCCGAATTTTCCGTCAGGCTCTATGAGATGCAATACGAATTCGTAATCCCTGCGCAAGGGCTGCAAAGCTCGCCAGCTTGGCTCGAACGTGATGGGCATCGATACATGGATTTCCAGCGGGTATACGCCGCCGGCGAACAATTGCAAGCGTTCGCCATATATGACTTGCTCAAGTTCCGCTGCTAGGGCCGAGTAACCGTCGCGCAGTTTGTGTCGCCGCTTGGTTTCAGCTACTTCATACAATTCGTAGCTGAATACGCCCTGGTAATGTGATCGCGCTTTTTCGAAAAGGTCATGGCGGCCCAAGGCTGCCACCAGCTGCGTATCCAGCGGGTCAATCCCGGCGTCTAGGTAGGCTTCGCGCGCCTTCGCCCCGTAAATGAAATGAGTTGCGCCCAGGGCCTCGATGTCATCGAGCGTGGTCAAGGGCTCGGTATGGATTGTCATCTGCGGGAAAAAGAAGGGCAGGCGTTCTTCACCGGGCGCAAGCACTACCGGAACCCGCTCGGAATCGCGCAGAAAATCTTCCAAGCCCTGCACCGCTTGCATCAGCGATGGATTAAAGACTTCGTACTTTTTGAAATCGTCGCTGAGCTTGCCGCGCGTCAGCCAGAGTGTCGTCCAATTGACATTTGTCGTTACCGCGACGACGCCGGGCAAGCAAACCAGCAGCAGGACGGCCTGATAGCCGCGGCGCCTATCCTTGGCCCAGCCCTGTATACTTTCATAATCCAGAATAGACGACAGCCCGACGGCGCTGGGCAGGCAGAGCAGCGGCAGGATGGCGAAGCCCAGCCGATAGTGGTAGCTATAGGAAAAAAAGAAGGTCATAAAATAGGGCAGCGCCAGCAGCAGCGCCCAAATGACCGTAGTCAGCAACGCTTTATTACGCGGGCTGAGAGGGCGCTTGATGATTGAGCGCAGTCCAAAGGCAATCAGCGCTGTACCCAGCGCGATGCCCAGCGCCTCTTCCACCCGCAGATAACTTGCCGGCGGGTCGACCCGAGCCGGGAAGAGCGCCGCCTTGGAGGCAAGCGCGCTGGCGCCAAGCAGCGCAGCGCCTATGGCAACGATTGCCAGGTCTCGCCCTTTCAGCTTGTGACGCAAAATCAGCGCCAGACAGCTTATTAGCAGGGCCACCAGCAGCGGCGCCAGATAATCCCCATTGCGCAGCGCGCGCGTCAGCCAGACGGCCTTGGGCAGCGTGACCGCCTCATGGCCGAGCAGCAAGTTGCGCGCATACCAGACCAGCCCCAGCGGCATACAAGCCAGCCCCGTCCACAGGGCGACCTTGAATCGCGGCAGCCAGCGGCTTATGTCAAAGCGCGTACGTATCAGCTCCAGCGCGAATAGCAGCAATACCCCCCAAATGAAGGCGCCGGCTGTCGGCTTGGTGAACAGGGCGATGCCCAGCATAATTCCAGCCAGAATGGCATTCGCCTGCCGTTCCTTGCTGTCGCTGTCATCTCGCCAGGCGCTCAGGAAGAACATCGCCGCCATGGTCAATGTGAAAGTCAGCGGAATCTCCAGATCGCCGCGGAAGGCCCACTGCCCGACGTAAGGATGCAAGCTCCACAGCGCGGCTGTGATTAAGCCGACGCGGCGGTTAACCAGGCGCTGACCCAAGAGGTAGGCGGCGAGAATGCTGCCGATATGCATGAACGGGATGACCATGCGCGCGGCGTGATCGTTGATCGCGCCGATCATCACTTGCACATAGGTAAATTGAAGCTGCACGAATTGCGGATAGTAATCGATGCTGTGCGGAATAAGGCCTTCCAGAAAATACAGCCGGGCTTGTGAGCCATAGACCCATAGCGCGTCGTACACGGTGAAGGGCCAGAAGGCGGTGTGAACCCAGCGCAGAGCCACCGCCGTTGCCATCAGCGCGATGATGAGCTTTTCGTCGAAAGCCAGCGGGCGCCGCTGTTGAGCCGGGTTCACAGAATTGCGTCGCCGCTTGCGCCAGGTTATCACAGCGCCGGTCGCGGCGATGACCAGGCTGCCCAGCGCCACCCATTCTGCGGTTAACAGCCGCGTATCCAGTTGCGCGCCGCCGACGCCCAATACCAGCATCCAGGCGGTTAGCCAGGCGGGTCCCAGCGCTAAGGCCAGCGCCGCCACCAGCGCGCGCGAACGCCACTGTCGGGTTGAGAGGGCGGCCAAAGCCCAAGGCAGACCGACGCCCGCGACCATCCAGAGCGACGGCGCCAGCCCCGGTAACGATTCTGCGATCCAGTAGAGCGATGTCATCAGATTATGCGTAATCAAGCTTTCCGAGCGCCCCTGCAATCGTCGCCAGCGCATAAGCAACCAAGGCGATCACTGCCGGCAGCAGCGGTAAGTAGTAGCGCGCCCAAGGCAGGGGCGTCATCCATAAGGCAGCCAGTATGGAACCGAAAGTCCAAACCAAGATCAGCCGCTTATGTTCCGTGGCTATGCGGTGATTGCGCGCCAGATGACCAACCCCGAAAATCGCCAGCAACAGCCACAGCAGACCCAGACGTCCCGACGAGCCGATGAACAACAGGCCGGCCAATCCACTTCGCTCGTATTCGTTAATCTGCGCGGAAATTGCGCCATAATTCGCCCAGGCTGGCGCTTCATAATATTGTCGCTCACCGACAAAACCATATTGAAACAAACCAGTAACTTGATCGGCAAAGGACGTGTAGCCGCCAAAAATGCTGACCTGATCTTGCAGAAGTTCCTGTCGCAGATCGACTACCCAGCCAGCCACAGCGAGAGGGTCGCTCCACCAGGCGGGATTCAGGAACAGAAACACCGCGACAGTTATCAGGCCGGCCAAGGCAATACCTGCTAAATCCATAACGGGCTTGCGCCACCCCTGTCCGGACCCGTGTACCAGCCTCCACAGCGGATCGATGCTGATAGCGAAAAACACCAGGGCGCAAACGCTGACGTTGGGGTGCTTCGCCGCGATAGCGAATCCGGCGCAAACTCCAAGAGCCAGGTAGCGCCGCCAGCGCCGCTCCTGAATCAGCCAAATCGCGGCCATCAGCGCCAGCGCCAGCCCCAGCAGGTGGCTGCCCTCCATCATGGCGCGCCGCCCGTTGATCAGGACATTGGGCTGCAACGCGAATAACGCGGCGGCAATATAAGCCGTGGGACGATTCAATGCCGTCCGCGCAAAATGAAAGAAAAGCGCCGCCGCCAGCGCCAACTGCAGGGACGATGCCAGCCGTGCCTGGCGCAACAAACCCGCGTCAGGAATCGCGCCGCGCGCGGCATTCGTATCGTAGTCTCTTCCCCAATTCCAGTCATTATTCAGATCCTCCGCAGCGAAACTGTTGATCGCACCCAGCCAGCCGTATATCGTCTTCGAGACAGTGCCGTTTAAGAGGCGCAGCTGCTGCTCGTGGGGATTATTCTCCCAGTGAGGATCAAAGAACACTTTGGAGATGTCGCCTTGGGCGAAAATGTAATGATAGTCGCGCCCCATAACCATCAAGGTAGACTCGTCACCATGGAAGGGAACAATCGCGGCGCCGGCAATGATGTACAGCGACAGGCATCCCAACCAAAGCGCGTCGACGTAACGCGGGATGCCTTTACCCCTAGCCAGCATTACTTCGCAATCCTGAGTCGGCTGACAGTACAATCTCAATTATAAGAGTATTCTGCCCAAGTGTAATGAGGGGCGCGGCCGAATTACACGCTGGTCGCGCTTTTTTCCGCTTTCCGGCGCGCTGTCATGCGGCGAGCATTTCACGCTAGCCTGAAGTGAGTAGGCCCCACGCTCAGTGGCCGCCAGGCGCAGGCGTCGTTAGGATTAGGAATCCGTTTCCGGCGCAACCTGCAACGACAGCAGAAACTCCACCACCGCGCGCTGATCAGAAAAAGGCAGCTCGGTGAAGGCATCGCGGGACGCGCGCCCCTCGCCCCCATGCATCAAGATCGCCTCTGATACCGTTGTCAAATCGCCGCGATGTCCATAGGGCGCGGAACTGCCCGCATCCCATAGTTTGCGCGTGATGAAGAACTCGCTGCCATGCCGCCCGTCTACGTCGGGTCGGCTATCCCGCAGCGTCTCGTTGCAGAAGAAGCGAATGGCATCCGCTTGTTCTAGCGGGTCGCACAGGCTGTGCCGTTTCAAATCCGTAAAGGCGCGCACGATCGCGCCGTCGCCCTGGCGTTCCAGGCGTGGCTCGGGTCCATCAGCGGTCATATCAAAACTGACAATTTGCGACATGTCCGTCATGGTATTGGATGGATTAAAGGGATTGGGATCGCTGAAGAATCGTGATTCCAGCGGCAGCTCTGGGACATGGCAGCTTGTACAATTGATTTGCTCAAAGATCAGTTCACCGCGTATTGCCTCCGCCCGGCGATCCGGATCCTCCGGCAGGAGGCGCCCCGGCGTCGCCAAGGCCGCTTGAAAGAGCGTAACCGCCGTGATATCGCCGATAGTGAGCTCCCGCTCAACGCCATCTTGATCATAGTCGGGGTCCATGATGTCCGGATTCAGGTCGAAGCGCTCTTCGGCTTGCATGCCGTGATGCTGGTTCATGGCGTTGGCGGAAAACTGTCGCAGCGATATCTTCGTCCCCGCTTGATGAAATGGCTTGATTACCAGGTCGTGGTCGACGCCTTCTATGCCGCTCGAATCCTGCGCGCCATCAGCGGCCACCGTTAATTCGCCAAAGCGAACGCCCTTCGTGACCAGTTCAATGGTCACTGCTGTGTTTTGCGCTTTCGCCTTTTCCAGCGCGGTCTCACGCAGAGCCTGCAAATCAGACGTCATCTCGCGCGCCAGCATTTCAATCGGCCCCGCGCCGAACATACCCAGCGGGTTGCGATGATTGCTCGACATCATGGAAGTCGTTTCCAGTATTGGGTCCTCGTGCTGCGCCAGCAAAAATACGTTGCCGACGAACTCGGCGCCGCCGCCCACTCGCGGTTGATTATGGCAACTGAAGCAGGAATTCGAATCCGGCGCCGATACCCGGCTAAACGCCATCTCGTCCGCTTTCCGCGCCGCCAGGCCGCCTGTTGTCGCGGGGCGCCCCTGCCCATCGCAAACATTAAACAGCACAGTGAACAGCTCTTCCCCGTGCTCCAGCACTTCGTCAAAGCTGAGGCTTCCGTCAAGGATATCCGCCTGCTCGATATGGCGGGACAAGGCCGGGCGTTCCGGTAGGCCGGCGGGGCAGAGTTCATCCTGGGCAAGCAGCACACCAATGCCAGTCAATATAAGCGCAACAACTATTGGAAGGGCAAGTCTTGCTTTCACTTCGTATCCCGATTAGACAATCGTCAGCGTCTATTATCATAACGCCAATGTGATCTGACTCTTTACACTGCAAGTATATCGCGAGTGTCTGTTTTGGTGGACTTGAAAACCCCGCCAAACTTAGAATAATCTCTGTGTTCTCTGTGTTCTCGGTGGTTAAAAAACTTGTGACGTATTCGCAAAGGAATTTATATCCACGATAATCGCCACTCCCGCGATGCCGGGTCCCAGCCCCGCTAATCGCCGGCTGCCGACTTTATCTCCACTAGCAGTTCATTCTTGTCCACCGCTTGACCAGCTTCCACATGAATCGCGCGCACCTCGCCGTCAATGGGCGATTTTAATTCATTCTGCATCTTCATGGACTCCAGGATGATGAGTGTATCGCCCTTCGCCAGCACTGCGCCTCGCTCGGTGGTTACATCGACTATCAGTCCCGGCATGGGCGCCTTGACTTCGCCGGAACCGGTCGCCTGCCCCCCACGCCGCTGCATCATTAGCAGCGCGCGCTCGTCGAGCACTTGCGCCTCAAATTGGCGCCCGCTCATCATGACGGCGATATTGCCTTCGTCGTCGTTGATTACCGCTTCCAGCGAGCGATTCTCGGTGATGACTGAAAATAGGTCGCCGCCGAGATTTAGAAAGTCAACATCACGCTCCTCGCCGTTGATGAGGACGCTGCCGCCGTGATCAATTTCGACTTCGTAGGTCTCGCCGTTGATGAGGGTGACGTACTTCATCGATGCATCCTCTCGAAACGTCCCATCCACTTCCAGTTGCTGGCGTCGCGCTTGGCCGGCGCCACCACCTGCGACGCCAACTGCCGCTTGCGATGGGCAAAGAGCGTCGCCGCGATAGCCACCGTCTCCAGCTCACTGCGGGTCGGGTCCTGCTCATACGTATTCATATTGAAGCGGCGCTCGACAAAGGTCGTATCGAATTGCCCGGCGATGAAGCTGATGCTGTTCAGCAGGTTGATGTGGAAGGGGATATTGTGTTTCAAGCCCATGATGCGATATTCGGATAAAGCCCGCCGCATCCGCAGCATGGCTTCCGAACGCGTCTCGCCCCAAGTGATCAATTTGGCGATCATGCTGTCATAATAAGGCGTGATCTCGGAGCCGGAAAAGACGCCGTTATCGACTCGCACACCGGGACCGGTCGGCAAGATCATGGTGCTGATTTGACCGGTAGAGGGCATAAAATTGGCGTAGGGGTCTTCGGCGTTTATGCGGCATTCAATAGCCCAGCCCTTTGGGTCCAGCAAACTCTCCGTCGGCCCCATGCGTCGGCCGCGCGCGATGCGAATCTGCTCCTTGGCCAAGTCGACGCCGGTGACCAATTCCGTCACCGGATGCTCGACTTGCAAGCGAGTGTTCATCTCGAGAAAGTAGTAGTTCTTGTCTTTGTCCACCATGCACTCGATGGTGCCGGCGTTGATATAGCCCACGGATTCCGCCGCGGCGATGGCCATCGCGCCCATGCGCTCGCGCAGGTCGCGGTCGACGAAGACGCTGGGCGCCTCTTCCACCAGCTTCTGATGCCGCCGCTGGATGGAACATTCGCGCTCGCCCAAGTGCACGGTATTGCCATGAGCATCGGCCAGGATCTGAAACTCGATATGACGCGCGCCCTCCAGCAGCTTCTCGACGTATACATCGCCGTTGCCAAAGGCGCTTTCGGCTTCGCGGCGCGCCGTCGCCAGCGATTCGGCGAAGTCTTCTTCACTATGGACCGGGCGCATCCCCGTGCCGCCGCCGCCGGCCACCGCCTTGATCAGCACCGGGAAACCGATGCGCCGCGCCGCATGGATCAACTCGTCATCGGGCATTCCGGCTTCCGTGCCGGGGATCAGCGGCACCTGGTTTCGCCTGACGGCACTGCGCGCCGCCTGTTTATCGCCCATGGTCGCGATGGCCTTTGCCGATGGGCCGATCCAAACCAAGCCCTCGTCCATGACCTGCTGCGCGAAATCGGCATTTTCGGCCAGGAAACCGTATCCCGGATGGATGGCGTCGGCGCCAGTTCGGCGAGCCACCTCGATTAACTTGTCCTTGCGCAGGTAACTCTCCACCGGCCGCGGACCGCCGATATGCACCGCCTCGTCAGCATAGCGGACGTGCAAAGCCGTGCGGTCGACATCCGAATAAACCGCCACCGTCGGAATGCCCAAGTCGCGAGCGGCGCGAATTATCCGCACGGCGATTTCGCCGCGGTTGGCGATCAGAATCTTGTTGATGGGTCCTGTCTGCAATGTGATTGGCCTCTGCACTATGCGCTGCCGCTACAGCGGGATATTGCCATGTTTCTTGGGCGGGTTCTCATCGCGCTTGTTCTGGAAGACCTGCAGCGCGTTAATCAAGCGCGGACGAGTATTGCGCGGCTCAATGATGTCGTCGATGAAACCGCGGCTGGCCGCAACATAAGGATTGGCGAAGGTCTCGCGATATTCGGCCGCCAGCTCTTGCTTGCGCGCCGCTGGATCATCCGCTTCTTGCAATTCGCGCCGGTAGATAATTTCGACAGCGCCCTCGGGACCCATGACCGCAATCTCGGCGGTGGGCCAGGCGATGTTGAGATCGGCGCGAATATGCTTGCTGTTCATGACGCAATAAGCGCCGCCGTAAGACTTGCGCGTCGTCACTGTCAGCTTGGGCACGGTCGCCTCGCAGAAGGCGAATAGCAGCTTGGCGCCGCTCATGATGATGCCGCTATGCTCCTGATCGGCGCCGGGCAGGTAGCCGGGCACGTCAACGAAAGTGATAAGCGGCACATTAAAAGCATCGCAGGTGCGCACGAAGCGCGCCGCCTTGACGCTGGCTTTGATGTCCAGTACGCCGGCCAGCACCATCGGCTGGTTGGCCACGATGCCGACCGCCGTGCCGCCGAGCCGCGCGAAACCCACAACGATGTTGCCGGCGAATTCTTCGTGAACCTCGAAGAAATGCCCGTCATCCACGATCAATTCGATAACTTTCTTGATGTCATAGGGCTGGTTCGGGTTCTCGGGCACGATGCTGTCCAGGGCGCTTTCGGTCCGCAGCGGGTCGTCCGTCGGCGGCAAGGTCGGCGGATCTTCCATATTGTTCTGCGGCAAATAACTCAGCAACTCCCGCACCATCGTCAGCGACTGCGTCTCGTCATCGGCGACAAAATGGCAGACGCCGCTGACGCTGCCATGCACCGACGCGCCGCCCAAACCCTCAAAGGTGACGTCTTCATTGAGCACCTGCTTCACGACTTCGGGACCCGTGATGAACATATAACTGCTGTCTTTGACCATGATGATATAGTCGGTCAGCGCCGGGCTGTACACCGCGCCGCCCGCGCAGGGACCCATAATCACGCTTATCTGCGGGATGACGCCGCTGGCCAGCGTATTCTGCAGGAAAATATCGGCGTAGCCGCCCAGGCTTTCGACGCCTTCCTGAATGCGCGCCCCGCCGCTGTCGTTCAAGCCGATAACGGGCGCGCCCACCTTCATGGCCATTTCCATGATCTTGATGATCTTGGCGGCATGCGCCTCGCTTAAGCTGCCGCCCATGACCGTGAAATCTTGCGAATAGACGTAGACCAGGCGTCCGTCTATGGTGCCCCAGCCGGTGACCACGCTGTCGCTCAAGGGCCGGTTGTCCGCCAATCCAAACTTGCTGTTGTGGTGATGCGCGAAGGCGTCCAACTCGCGGAAGGCGCCGGGGTCCAGCAGAATATCCAGCCGCTCGCGGGCGGTCTTCTTGCCTTTGTCATGCTGCCTCTGGATGCGCGCTTCGCCGCCGCCCAACTGGCTCTCAGCGCGTTTTGCCCGCAGCTGCTCAATCTTGGGGCTGATGGTCATGCAGGAACTCCCTGGTTGATGATGTCATCCGCGTTGATACCGTCTCCGCTCATTTTACCATCAAGTCCGGCCAATGGATTTATGATGCGGAGGCAAAGCAGCCAAAGAGTATACGCGGCGGCGCCAGCAAAATGTAGTGCCAGTCACAACGGGAGCAGGCGAAAGTATTACCCGAACTGCCGCAGCGTTGACGCCTGTTCGTCAGTGGAAGAACTGCGGTATGTCCCCGAGATTAGCCCGCCCCGGCCGGCAGCGCCGGCGCGCAGCACAAGACCAGCTCCTTGACCGCCCGCACCTCGTCCAAACGCCGCACCGGCGCGGTATGCGGCGCATTGAGCAGAGTATCGGGGTCTCTGCGCGCTTCCTCGGCGATGGCCTCCATCGCCTCAACGAAAGCATCCAGGTCTTCTTTGACTTCGGTCTCGGTGGGTTCGATCAGCAGCGCCTCTGGCACAATCAGCGGGAAATAATTGGTCGGCGGATGAAAACCGTAATCCATCAGCCGCTTGGAGATATCGAGCGCATGCACCTCGTCGACATTGTCGACATGCCCCTCCAGCACAAACTCGTGCCCGCAATAGCGCGGGTAGGGCACGGTATAGGTCCGCATCAGTTTGGCGCGCAAATAATTGGCGTTGAGCACGGCGTAGCGAGTCACATCGCGGATGCCGCTGTCGCCGTAGACGCGGATATAGGCGTAGGCGCGCAGGTGCATGCCGAAATTGCCGTGGAAAGCCTTCATGCGGCCGATGCTCTTCTCGGGCATGACAAAGCCGTAGAGCGGCGCGCCATCTTCGTCCTCCTCTTCGATGACGTCGACGATCGGTCCCGGCAGATAGGCCCGCAGCTTCTCGTTTACGCCGACTGCGCCGCTGCCCGGTCCACCGCCGCCGTGCGGCGTCGAGAAGGTCTTGTGCAAGTTGTAGTGCATCACGTCAAAGCCCAGTTCGCCGGGTTTGACAACCGCCATCAGCGCGTTCATATTGGCGCCGTCCATATACATCAGCCCGCCGGCCTCATGCACGGTTGAAATGACATCGAGAATGGTCGACTCAAAGAGGCCAAGCGTACTGGGCACGGTAATCATCATGCCGGCGATGCGGTCGCGCAGCTCGCCTTCGCAAGCGGCGTGAAGCGCTTCCATATCGACGTTGCCTTGATCGTTGGCGGGCAATTCGCGCACACTCATGCCGGCCATCGTTACAGTGGCGGGATTGGTGCCGTGCGCGCTGTTGGGCACCAGGATGATATCGCGCTGGCCCTCGCCGCGGTCAATGTGATACTGACGAATCATCAAGATGCCGGCAAATTCGCCTTGCGCGCCGGCGGCAGGGGCGAGGCTGACCGCCTCAAAGCCGCTGATCTCACCCAGCCACTGCTGCAGCTCGCGCATCAAGTAGAGCGCGCCTTGCGCTCCGCTTTCGTCCGTCAGCGGGTGCAGCTGCGCAAAGCCGGCCAGCCGCGCGGCGTCTTCGTTGACCTTGGGATTGTATTTCATAGTGCAGGAGCCCAGCGGATACAGCCCCTGGTCAATCGAATAGTTGAGCTGACTGAGCTTGACGAAGTGGCGTAGGACTTGCACCTCGCCGACCTCCGGCAGCGCCAAATCATCGCGCAGCAGCTCAGCCGGCATCTGCGTCTCCGGCACATCGGGTTCGGGCAGGTTGACGCCGATGCGCCCCGGCGCGCCCAAATCGTAAATCAATGGCTCCAGAAGCGGCCTTGCCTCGGATGCGCCCATCAGCTTAGCCCTCCCAAAACCTCAACCAGTCGATCGATTTCATCCTTGCCATTGACTTCGGTGACGCAGACAAGCATGTGATCTTGCGCATGGAAGTAATGCTGACCCAGGTCATAACCGCCGATCATGCCTTCTGTAAGCAGAGCTTCGTTGATTTCGGGGACCGGGCGCGGGCAAGCAACCACGAACTCATTAAAGAAGGGTTTGCTCATGTCCACGCTATAGCCATCCAGGCTGTTGATGGCTTGGGCGGCGTAATGCGCTTTGTGATAATTGAGCTCGCCAACGCGCCGCAGCCCGTTCTTGCCCATAAGCGCCATGTAGATCGAGGCGGACAGCGCCATCAAGCCCTGGTTGGTGCAGATATTGCTGGTCGCTCGCTCGCGCTTGATATCCTGCTCGCGCGGCCGCAGCGTCATCACGAAGGCGCGCCGGCCGTCAGCGTCTTGCGTCTCGCCAATGATTCGCCCGGCGATCTTGCGCACGTGCTTCTGGCGAATGGCGAAGTAACCCAGGTAGGGTCCGCCAAAACCGAGCGGCACGCCCATCGGCTGGCCCTCTCCGACCACGATGTCCGCGCCCAGCTCGCCCGGGCTCTTGAGTATCGACAGCGCCATCGGATTGGCGACCACCACCAGCAGGGCGCCATTGCTGCGCGCAGCCTCCGCCAAGGCTGATAGCTCGTCGATCTGGCCGAAAAAGTTGGGATATTGCACCGCGATCATAGCCGTATTGCTGTCGATCATTTCCATCAGATCGACGACCTCGCCCCGGCCGCGATCGCCGATGATGCGGATGTCCCGCCCTTGATGGTAGGTCCGCGCGACCTCGCGGTATTGCGGGTGAATGGCGTGGCTTAAGATGACCTTTTTGCGTTTGTTGCGCGTGACCTCAAGCGCGACGGTGATCGCTTCCGCCAGACTGGTCGCGCCGTCATAATGGCTGGCGTTGGCGGCGTCCATGCCCGTCAGCGCGCACATCATGCTCTGGTACTCGTATGTCGCCTGCAGCGTGCCCTGCGACACTTCCGGCTGATAGGGCGTGTAGGCGGTGTAAAATTCCCCGCGCAGCAAGATATGATTCACCACCGAGGGTATGAAATGGTGGTAGGCGCCGGCGCCGCGGAATATCGCGTAATCCTGGCCATGATCATTAGCCTCGCTAATCGCCAGCATTTCCGCGGCGACTTCCATTTCACTCATGGGCGGCGGCAGGTCCAGTGTGGGAAAGCGGTGGGTTGCGGGCGCGGCTTCAAAGAGCTCGTCGATCGACCGGACGCCGATTTCAGCAAGCATGACCTCAGTTTCAGCTGGGGTATGGGGAATATAGCTCACGTTTGATTAGACCTCGTTACTGGTTTGCGGGGCGCTTGCGGCGCATCGGCCTCGGAACGACTGATTCGAGGCGCGCTTAACGGCTGTCGCAGTAGGCGTCATAGGCGGCGGAATCCATCAGGCCCTCTATCCCGGCCAGGCTGGAAGCGCGGATTTTGACCATCCAACCCGCTCCGTAGGGGTCGGCATTCACGACTTCGGGCTCGTCTTCCAGGGCGGAATTGACTTCAATGACCTCGCCCGCTACCGCGCTGTAAAGCTCGGAAGCCGCCTTGACCGACTCGACTTCGCCGAAAGAGCCGCCGGCCTCGACAGCATCACCCGGATCTTTGAACTCGACGTAGACGATATCGTTCAGTTGATCTTGCGCGAAGTCGGTGATGCCGATGGTGACGATATCGCCCGCTACCGCCAGCCACTCGTCCGATTCGGCATATTTCAATTCTGCCGGCGCCTTCCATTCGCCCATGGTAATCTCCTCTCCGGTTGCATGAATGAGAAAGGGCGCGCCTCATACCGAGAATGCGCCCTGTCGGTTACTTGACCTTCAGAGAACCCTGCCCCAAGAGTCCTTTTGCCTGAGAGTTTCACGCAAGCTGGCCTGCTTGTCGCTTGCCCCTTCGGCGTCTCGCGCGGCGGCGAAATCTCTCTTCTTGAGGAAATTTTATTATAATGGATATGAAGCATGGCTGCAATGCAAGTTGAGCGGAGTTATTCATACCCAGCAGATACAGAGCAATCGCACCAGAATCAGTTTATGTCGATTGCAACATAATTCTAGCGATTTGTAGGGGCGACTCGGTGAATCGCCCACATAATTTGCTTGGCCATCGCGGCCGTTTCAGCGCTGCGCGTAGACACAGCAGGTCAAACGCCCCTACATCACCACCTTTTTTCGCATATCCGCGAAAAAACTCTGTGCCGGCGGGCAATGTCTACGCGCCCCTCTGTGTACTCGGTGGTAAATATATTCTGGAACGATTGCTCTGAGCGAATATATTCATACCCAGCGGATACCTTCTGTCTTCATAGCCAGCGCATAGCTTGCTATGCTGTACGAAATTCATCGTCCGCGATTGGGGCTAACTGAGGTATCCGCGATTGAAGACGAAGCGCAGCTCGCATCTGTTCGACCGTCTGCTGGTTAGCTTGCTGGCGGGCCTGCTGCTGGGCATTGCCGCCCTGGGGCTCTTCCTGTTCTATGACCGCATACGAGAACCGGAAGCGGTCAGTAGCGGTCCCTTTGAAGTAGCCGGCTCAGCCACTGTCGACGGCGTGCTTCCGATCGACCCCCCACTGGACATGCCCGCCTTCGAGCTATTCGATTCGGGCGGCAATCCCTTTCGGCTCAGCGACTTTCGCGGCCGCCACGCGCTCCTCAGTTTTGGCTTCACCCATTGCCCGGACATCTGCCCGCTGACCCTAAATGACTTTGAACGGACTCGAGCATTGCTTGGAGACTTGGCGAATAGCGTCGCCTTTGTCTTCATCTCAGTCGACGGCAAGCGGGATACGCCGGCGGCGCTGCGAGAGTATTTTGAATTTCGTAATCTAGACACTATCGTCGCGCTTACGGGCGCCGAGGCGTCGGTGCTGGCGCTGGGCGAGCCGCTCGGCTTGTCATTTGAGATCAGCGCTGAGAACGAATCCGGCAGCTCCGGCAACTATCTAATCAACCACACTACCGGCTCCTTCCTGCTGGATCAGGCGGGCCGCTGGATCAGGCGCTACCAGTTCGGTGTGCCGCCCGAAACGATGGCTGCCGATCTGGTGGCGCTGCTGGGTCCTTAAGCTGCGTCGGCTTAAGCAGTCAAAAATGCGCGCGGCGTCCGCGGCGCTATTGAGGTCACCACTTCGTAATTGATGCTGCCTATCCAGGCGGCAATCTCTTCGGCGCTAATCTCGTCATCGCCCTGCTTGCCCAGCAACACCGCCTCATCGCCGGCTTGAGCGCCAGCGATATGGCTGACATTGACAGTGGTTTTCTCCATGCTGACTCGCCCAACCACCGGCGCGCGCTGCCCGCGGACGAGCACCTCCCGCCAAGTCCGCGGCGATCGGCGCAAGCCATCGGCATAGCCCACAGGCAAGACCGCGATTGCTTCGCTTCCACCGGTACGGTAGCTGTTGCCGTAGCCAACCGCTGCGCCCGCCGGCAGCGCCTTTACCTGGGCCAGGGTGGTCTTCCAGGTCATAGCGGGCTTGAGCCAATCGGGACCCGCGCCGCCCGCCAGCGGGTTCAGCCCGTAAATCAATAGACCCGGCCGCGCGAGATTGAACTGGCTTGACGGCTGGTTCAGCAAGGCGGCGGAGTTGGTCGCGTGTATGAACTGAAAATGAAAGCCGTTTCGCTCCAGTTCGGCGACGATGTCGTAAAATCGGCGCAACTGACCCTCTGTATATTGCGAGTCCGCATCGGCTGACGAGAAGTGAGTGAAGATGCCCTCGAGCCTGATGGCCGGCAGCCGGTTGACGCGGCGACAAAGCTCGACGGCGTCGGCCGGCAAAGCGCCCAGCCGCCCCATGCCGGTATCGACCTTGATGTGCGCGGCAAGCGTACCCAGGCTGTCGCCCGCTGCCGCCTGAAATTGCCGCGCCTGCCCGCAATCGTAGATTGTGACGCTGATTTCCTGTTCTATGGCGCTTTTGATGGCTGCTGCTGCAACATAACTCAGCGTCAGAATCGGCGCGTCAATGCCGGCTCGGCGCAACTCCAGAGCCTCCTCGATATTGGCCACGGCCAACATGTCAGCGCTGTTGCTGATGGCCGCGCGAGCGACCTCCGGCGCGCCGTGTCCGTAGGCATTCGCCTTGACCACCGCCATCAGCGAAGCGCCGTCCCGGAGCAGAGACTTTATCGAGCGCGTATTTGACGCGACTGCATTGAGATCGATAATAACTTGGCTGGGGAAGCCGCCCGGCGGCCGCGCCGACCTTATATTCATGTCGTTGAATGGCAGGGACATAACATCGGCCTGGTTGAGTTGGGGCATTATGCGATTGATTCGACCTAAAACCGTCGCCTTGGGCAGGGTAGCGCTTTCTGCCGCAGTATAGCCTTGCCATTGATTCGCTGCCCGCATATCTGGACAGAATCGCGCCGGGCGGCGCTGTTTCGTCGACATCTGCCGATCATCTCTTGTGTTATAATTTCGGCGGTCAGCATGTCAGCGCGCATCTGTCGCCCTGCAAGGGGCGGGCGTCAAACTCAGCGACTTTGGGAACACTATGGCTTTTGAATTTGAGGTAGTCGCGACCGATGGCAATGCGCGAGCCGGTATCCTGCATACACCGCATGGAGACATCCCCACACCGGTATTCGCGCCTGTAGGCACGGCGGCTACCGTCAAGGCAGTGCCCCCGCGCGACCTTGAAGACCTCAATATCAAGTTAGTCCTGTCCAACACCTACCACCTGCACCTGCGCCCGGGCGACGAACTCGTGCGAGATTTGGGCGGCCTCCACAATTTCATGGCTTGGAATGGTCCGCTCTTGACCGATTCCGGCGGATTTCAGGTATTCAGCCTGGGCGAAATCAACCGGATTGACGACGACGGCGTCACCTTCCGCAGCCATCTGGACGGCAGCGCGAGACGATTGACGCCCGGCCGCTCCATGGAGATCCAGCGGAATCTGGGCGCGGACATCATCATGGCTTTCGATCAATGTCCCAATCCCAACCATCGGGATGAGGTGCAGGCGGCAAACGAACGGACGCATCGCTGGCTGCGGCTCTGTCGCGAAAACCATCCGGACGACAGCAATCAGGCTCTGTTTGGCATCGTACAGGGCGGCGTCTTCCCCGACTTGAGGCAAGCATCCGCGCGCTTCGTGACCGATATGGATCTCAAGGGTTACGCCATCGGCGGGCTGGCTGTCGGCGAGACCAAAGAGGAAATGTACCAGACGCTTGATGATACGCTGCCAAGCTTGCCTGGCGACCGACCGCGCTATCTGATGGGGGTTGGCGAGCCGGATGATTTGGTCGAGGGCATCTGCCGCGGCGTGGACATCTTCGACTGCGTGATTCCCACGCGGCTGGCGCGACACGGGGCGGCTTTCACGCAAGCTGGGCGTATAAATCTCAGAAACTCCAAATTCAAGACGGACGAATCCGCAATTGACGCCTCGCTGAGTAATTACGCCAGCCAATTCTCCCGCGCCTACTTAAGACACTTGGTCGTCGCCAAAGAACTGCTGGCTTATTATCTCATCAGTCTTCACAATATCGATTTTCTGGCGCGTCATGTCGAATCAATGCGGCGCGCTATCATCGCCGGAACCTTGCAGGAATACGCAGCGCAATTCCTGCCTCGCTATTTGAGGCGCAATCCGGTGGCGGAGTCGGCGCCTTAGCCTGTCGCTGGCGCGTTTCAATATACCAAGGCTGGATACAAAGCGGGGCGAGGCAGGCGGTCGCCAGCGAAGCCTGCGCAGCTTTGCCCTCATCAAGATTGCTGAGCATTCAAGTCAATATTTGCGAACAAGTCATCTTCATCCACCTGGTCGCGCTCCGGCGCCGGATATACGCGCGTAAAGCCCTGCTTGCTGTACAAGAAGCGGCGCAGCCAGCGCGAGGTACGCGAGATCCGTCCGCCCCCCTGGCTGGCGTGGCAGCTGCTGGCCCGCTCCCATACGTCAAAATATTTCGCTACCGGTATGCGGGTGTGCACCGGTTCAATATGCTCGAGCGTCTTAATCACATCGACATCCTGATTTATGCCCATGCGCCTGGGGTTCTGCCCCTTGAGCCGGGCGCGCAAAATGCGCCACCGAATGGTTGCCTTTGGAAAGGCGGCATAATACAACTTTTGCGGCTGATAAACGCCAGTTCCAGCGCCAGCGTCTGCTTGCTTGCGCAGTTGCTCAAAGGCTTGCGCCGTCGCCCGCTGGATGGCGATGTGATCCGGATGGCCGTAGCCGCCGTAGCGGTTGAATGTGATGACCACATGCGGCTGGGCGCGTTTGAAGACTTCCTTCACTCTGGCGACGACGCCTGCTGGATGATGTTCCCATTGATAGCACAGCGATTCCGGATGGCGCGATGTCTCGCTGCCTGGCATGCCGCTGTCCCGGTATTCCAACATAAAGACTTCTTTGAATTTGAGATGCTGCCGAGCGCACTCGAGTTCGCTTAGTCTAAGTTCGGCGGTAGTGGCGTATTTGCCGCGCAGCTCCTCGGGAACGGCGCCGACATCGCCATTCGTGGCGCAGATCAGATAAACGTCTATGCCGTCATCAATCCATTTCGGTATCGCCGCTCCCAAGCCAAAACTCTCATCGTCGGGATGCGCATAACTGATAAGCAGGCGTCCGCGCTCCATTAATATTCCTTGTCACCTGATGCCAAGGCTGCGATTCCGCTATTATACTGACTGCGTCTTGCCGAAGGCAGTGCTGCTTTCATATACTAGCCGCGGTGTGCAACTCTGAGCGCGAAAACGAGGCCCAATGCAGCAACCGAAATTGTCGATCTGGCTCGCATGCTTTGCAGTGTGCTTTTGTCTGCCTCTCCTGGCCGGTATGAGCCGAGGGCAAGGCTCCGCCGCGGCAAGCGCGACGCCGCGCGCGCGGCTGCAATCGCCGGCCATCGTCAGCACTGCAATCGCCAAAACTTATTCCGCCGCGCCAGACGTAGAAATCGGACCTTGGGACTACCCCTACGGCGTCAATCCCCTAACCGGACTGGCTTACCCCAGCGTTGAAGCGCTGAGCCGCCGCAATCTGATCGTCAAAGTCTCCAACTGGCCGCCCAAGGTGCGGCCCCAGCACGGGCTCAACCAGGCGGACCTGGTGTATGAATACGAGGCGGAAGGCGGCGTCACGCGCTTTGCCGCGCTCTACCGCAACAACGCGCCGGATCAGGTGGGGTCCGTACGGAGCGCTCGCCTGCTTGACATCGAGTTGATCAGCATGTACGCCGCCCTCCTGGCCTACTCGGGCACCAGCGGGCCCATCCAGAATATCTATTTGAACGCTCCCTATCGCCAGCAGCTTTTGTCTCCTTCCCTGGGGGACAACTGCGAGCAGGCCGGCTTCTGTCGCGACGCCGCCTTCAGCCATCGCGGTTATGAGCACACGATGTTTGGCGATACCGGCCAGATGTGGGAGTTGGCAACGCGGCGAAGCCTGAATATCGGCTATCGCGCCAATGGATTCGCCTTCAGCCTGCAGCCGAACGACGGCGGTCGGGAGGCCCGCGACATTTATATCAATTGGTATGACAGAACCGACGCGCGCTGGCAATATGATGAAGACAGCCGCCAATATCTGCGTTATTCGGACGGTTTGCCGCACCTGGATGCTGTCGATGATTCTCAACTCCTGGCGGATAATCTTGTCTTTATTCAGGTTATTCATAACCGCCGACCCGACTTGTTTAGTCCCGGCGCGATAGACGAATCGTTTGAGCTCGCGCTATGGGGCCGGGGCCCCGCCTACGTGCTGCGCGACGGCAAACTGTATGACGGATTCTGGTGGCGGCGCAATCGCAATCGCGGCGAAGCCTTGAGTTTGATCTTCCCGGATGGCGAGCCCATCTTGCTTAAGCCCGGCCGCTCCTGGATTACTGTCACCCGGGCTCTGGACTGGGCCCAGATCAGCAGCGAGCTGGCTGATCCGTCCCGGTCAATTGTGTCCGCCTAACAATGGGCGCTCGTCTCCATGATCGGCGGTATCCACACACGATGAACGAGACTGCCCGCTTGAGGCTATAAAAGGTCGGATGGCGCAACGTACGCTGCAGGGTTTTCTGCTGGCATTGCTGCTCTTTGTATTTGCGGCTGGTTTTGCCGTCCTCGCTGTCTACGTCGCCACCGACGGACAGATCCTGTTCGCAGCGCAGAATCTGGTCTTGCGTCTGCAACTGGCGAACCGTCAAGCCGAGCTTGACGCGCCCTTCAGCAGCGACGCCAATCCGCTTCGCTTTCGTATCGCGCCAGGCGCTGGAGCCAGCGCAATCGCCGCGGCGCTCCTGGACCAGGGTCTCATCCGCGATGCCGATCTATTCATCAGTTACGCGCGGGTTGAAGGCTATGACCGGCGCTTTGAGGCCGGCGTCTACTTTCTTAATCAGACGCAGTCCATCCGGCGGATTGCGGCCATTCTGACGGATTCCAGCAAGAGCTTTATTTCATTTCGCTTGCTGGAAGGCGCGCGGATTGAAGAATTGGCTGACTCGATTGACCAAAACGTCCTGTTTGGCTTCACGGGCGCGGACTTTCTGCTCTTGGTCGACGAGGGCGCGGATGCGCCAGCTGAGTTTGCCGCTTGGGCTGGTATTCCCGCAGGCGCGTCGCTGGAAGGTTTTATGTTTCCTGATACCTATCAACTGCCGCCTGATATCTCCGCGGCGGCCCTGCGCGATACTTTGTTGCGCGCCTTCCGCGATCGAGTCGGCGACTCTCTGCGCGACGCCGCGCTGCAGCAAGACTTGAGTCTGTACGAAGTTGTGTCTTTGGCCTCAATCGTCGAGCGCGAAGCTGTTTGGCGCCATGAGCATGCGCTTATCGCCGGCGTCTATCGCAACCGCCTGGATATCGGCATGGCGCTGGAAGCCGACCCGACCGTGCAGTACGGCTTACAAGGCGCGCGCGATGGTTGGTGGCCGCAGATTACTCGCGCCGATTATCGCAACGTGATTTCACCCTACAACACCTATCTCAATCGCGGGCTGCCGCCTGGACCGATTGCCAGCCCCGGACTGTCCGCCATCCAGGCGGCTGTATACCCCGAAGCATCGGAGTATTTCTATTTTCGCGCCGCCTGCGACGGCTCGCACACTCACAACTTCGCCATTACTTTTGAGCAGCATCTTCAGAACGGCTGCTGAGGTCACAGCGGGGGCGTCTTTACAGTCGGCAACGCTGGGTTACATTTCCTGGCCGTCGACCAGGCCATGAAAGAGCGGCAAGCGCGGAACGGGCTGGGCACTATACTGGACCGCTCCCGTCAGCAGCTCCAGCGCAGCCTGCAATCGACCCTCGTCATTGGCATGCACGGTCATCAAGCGGTCGCCCGCCGCCACTTCGTCGCCAACATTAGCATGGACTTCAATCCCCACCGCGTGATCGATCACGTCTGCTTTGGTCGCCTTGCCCGCGCCCAAAGCCAGAGCCGCCCAGGCCGCTTTGTCCGCTTGAATCACCGCCACAGACCCGGCTTGACGCGCCGGCAGACTGTAGCGCAGCCTGGCTTGCGGCAGGCGGCTAAGGTCCTCGACTTGACGAAGATCTCCGCCGTGTGCCGCGACCATGCGGCAAAAGTACTCGTAGGCGCCGCCGGATCGCAGCGCCCGGTCAACCTCCCGGCGCGTTTCGGCCAGATCCGTCCTGACGTCGCCGCGGCCGGCCAGGCGCAGCATGTGAGCGGCGATCTCCACGCAGTGTTCGTGGATATCGTCAGGTCCCCGTCCCTGCAGGGTCATGACCGCCTCCGCCACTTCCAGCGCATTGCCGACTGCCACGCCCAGCGGCTGATTCATATCCGACAGCAGCGCCACCATATCGCGGCCGGCGTCAAGGCCAATCCTGACCATCGCAGTCGCCAGCGTTCGCGCTTCGTCCGGCGTCTTCATGAAGGAACCTCTGCCCGCCTTCACGTCCAGCACGATGCCGCCGGCGCCAGCCGCCAATTTCTTGCTCATGATGCTGCTGGCGATCAAGGGCAGGCTGGCCACCGTTGCGGTCACATCGCGCAGGGCGTAGATCTTGCCGTCGGCGGGCGCCAGCGACTTGCTTTGGCCGGCGAGCGCGATGCCGGTTTCGCGGACAATGCGCCGAAACTCAGCCTCGGACAGATTGGCCTTGTAACCGGATATTGACTCCAGCTTGTCCAGGGTGCCGCCGGTGAAGCCCAGCCCGCGCCCGCTCATCTTGGCGATGGGCACGCCAAAAGACGCGACCAGAGGCAGGACAATCAAAGACGTCTTGTCGCCGACGCCGCCGGAGGAGTGCTTGTCCACGGCATAATCTGTGATGTCAGACAGGTCCAGCATATCGCCGGATTCCGCCATAGCCAGCGTCAGATTGACCGTCTCCGCGCGATTCATGCCCTGGAAGTAGATCGCCATCAGCAGGGCGGAGACCTGGTAATCGGGGATGTCGCCCGTGGTGAAGCCATTGATGAAAAACCGAATTTCGCTATTGCTTAAAGGCTGGCCATCCCGCTTCTTTTCTATCAAGTCGATCATTCTCATCCCGCCACCCTCCTGGAATCGCTGCCGCTGGCAAGACTGACGTTCAGATTATACATCAAGTACCCGTTGCCTGATTTGTGAGCTGCGCCAGGCGGTAGAGAATTGGGAGTGGTGAACATCGCGGATACAATTCCTCTCACGTCGAGAGTCTGCGGGCGATTCGCAGGGCCGCGTAGACACTGACAGCCAAGCGGCCTTGGTCCGTTCCATTATCTGTTGAACAACTTTCTTGGCTTGCTTCCGAGTCTCCGCGGAATAACCACGTCCGAGAATTGACGTCTTCGCATTTGGTATGTAGGATTTGGTATGAGCGGCCGTCTTCCAACCGCTCCCTAAAAAGAATTCCAAGTTGTCTGAGGGTAAAGACCGTGACGCAAAAGACCAAAAGTATGCCACAGCGCAATCGACTGATTCTGGGCGGGGTCATCGTTGCAGCTGTCATTGTCGCCCTTGTATTCGTTCTGCTGTCCAGTCAAAGCTCCTTCAGCGAGTCAACGACGGACTACTCCAGGATCACGCAGGCGCGGCAAGACGATGGCGGGTTTGTCCTGGGCGAGCCTGACGCGCCGATCACCGTCGTCGCCTTTGAGGACTTCCTCTGCGGGCATTGCCAGCGCTACAAGGCGACTACCGAGAAGTTCATCGACCAATTCGTCGCGGCAGGCCGGGCGCGCTTTGAATATCGTATGCTGCCCGTGGTGCACGCCGGCTACTCGCGCTTGGCTGGTCAGCTGGCGGAATGCGCTGATACCCTGCGGCCTGGCGCATTCTGGAACGCGCACGACGCGCTCTTCCAAATTGCCAGCGCCCGCGCCTTCAGCGACGCCTCGTCCCGCACCTTCGCCGATATGATGGATATGTCCTACACCGAGCTGCTGGAATGCGCTCAGGACGCCGTGCAAGTCGACAAGGATATCCAGCTCGCGAATCAATATCAGGTTACCGGTACGCCCACCGTATTTGTCAGCTACGGCAACGGGCCGCTGCAACGGACTCGCTTCGGCCAGCAGCCTAACTTCGACCAGCTCAGTATCCTGGTGCTGGAAGCCGGCGGCTGAGACATTTCAGCGCGAATACACGCGACTCCACAACGGTAGCTCAAGCCCGCTTTGGGCTGGCGAGCGCAGCCCGGCTGGATCAACAGGACTGGCATTATGCGCAGCGTAGAATGGCGGCAAGGGGCGGTCACGATGATTGATCAGCGCGCTCTGCCCTGGAAGCTGGAATACGCGCATCTGCACTCCGCGCAAGCGGTAGCCGAGAGTATAAGCAATATGACCATTCGCGGCGCGCCGGCAATCGGAGCGGCGGCGGCTTTTGGCATGGCGTTGGCGGCGCGGCAAAGTGAAGCGGCGACGGTTGCAGCCCTGGTTGAGGACTTGAGGCGCGCCGGGGACTTGTTAAAAGCTGCGCGCCCGACCGCGGTCAACCTGGCTTGGGCGGTGAACAAACTCCAGGCCATCGCCGACAGCGGCGAATTCAACAGCCCGGATGACTTGCGGGAAATCCTGCTGGCAGCGGCGCAGCAGATCGCCGATGACGACGTGCGCGTCAACAGACGTATGGGCGCGCTGGGCGCTGCCTTGATCGCCGACGGCGCGACCGTCCTGCATCATTGCAACACCGGCGCGCTGGCTACGGTCGACTATGGCACGGCGCTGGGTGTCATCCGCGCGGCTTTTGAAGCAGGGAAGAACTTTCACGTCCTGCTTGATGAAACCCGGCCCCGCCTGCAGGGCTCGCGGCTTAGCGCCTGGGAACTGGAACAGCTGGGCGTCAGCTACGACATCATCCCGGATACCGCGGCGGGTTACTACATGCAGCAAGGCGAGGTCAGCATCATTTTGGTCGGCGCTGACCGGGTGGCGGCCAATGGCGACTTCGCCAATAAAATCGGCACCTATCAGCTGGCGCTCATGGCGCAGGCGCACGACATCCCCTTTTACACGGTAGCGCCGACTTCGACCATTGACCTGAGTTTGAGCGGCGGCCAGCAGATTCCTATCGAGCTGCGCGACCCGGCTGAAGTAACGACCCCCTACGGCAATCCCGTCGTGCCGGCCCATTTCAAGGCGCGCAATCCCGCCTTTGACGTCACGCCGCATCGCTATCTCAGCGGCGTCGTCACCGAGAATGGCATCGCGCGGGCGCCCTTCGTTGATAGCTTGCGGCGCGCCGTCGCGGGCCAGCAAGTCTAAAGCCGGCGGATCGTCCGTAGCCGCGCCTGCATTCTGCGTTATAATGCCGCCTTGACTTATCCGTCTGCAGCTTTTGGACATCCCTGATGCAAACTTTGGTTACCGGCGCGATCGCCTATGACTACCTGATGCGCTTCCCTGGCAGGTTCCGCGAGCATTTTCTCTCGGATGAACTGAATGATATGAGTCTCAGCTTTCTGGTTGACGACATGACCAAGCACTGGGGCGGTACGGCAGCCAACATCGCCTTCTGCATGGCGCAGCTCGGCATGAGACCGAAGCTGATGGGCACGGTCGGGCAGGATTTCGGCGACTATCGGCAATGGCTGGAGAGCAAGGGCGTAGATTGCAGCACGGTGATTCAACTGGACGATGTTTTCACAGCCTCCTTCTTCTCCAACACTGATGTCGACAACAGCCAACTGGCTTTCTTTTACGGCGGCGCCATGAATCGCGGGCGCGACTATGCCATTGCCGATGTGATTGATGACGAGCTTGACCTGGTCGTTATCTCTCCCAATGACCCGGTCGCCATGGTTAAACTGTGCGAAGAATGCCGCCGGCGCGGCCTGCCTTTTATGTATGACCCCGGGCAGCAGGTGGCGCGCTTAAACGGCGACGAGCTGGCTTGCGGCATGCGCGGCGCTTATGTGCTGGTCGTGAATCTCTACGAAGCTCGAATCATCTACGAGAAGACCGGCCTCGGGCTGGATGACCTGCGCGAGCAGGTGGAAATCGTCATCATCACCGAAAGCGAAAAGGGCTCCAAGATATATAAGGGCGACCAAATCATTGAGGTCGGCGCGTTTGCGCCCCGCGCCATCGCCGACCCCACTGGCGCTGGCGATGCCTATCGCGCCGGCCTTATCCTGGGGATGAGCCGGGGCTTTCCACTGAAGCTTTCGGCGCAGATAGGCGCCATGAACGCGACCTATGTGCTGGAAGAGGTAGGCACGCAGAATCACAATTTCACCCTGCCCGAATTCGTTCAGCGCTTCCGCAGCCTGGCCGATGACGACGGCCAGCTGAATACACTGCTCTAGCGCCCGGCGGATTCACTTTCCCAGTCCCCAGTCTTGATTCACGACAGGTTTTCACAGATATGCTAGAATGCCTGCGGTTGAGCGAAAGGGCTCCCGCCCGGGCAAAGTCTAGGAGACAATATGGCAATCGCACACGACGTCAGAGACCTCGAATTGGCCACCGGCGGCCGCTACCGCATCGAGTGGGCTGGGCAGGAAATGCCTGTCCTGAAGCAGATACGCGAACGCTTCGCCGCCGAAAAACCGCTGGCGGGCTTGCGCGTTTCGGCATGCCTGCACGTCACCACCGAGACGGCGAATCTGATGCGGACTTTGCAAGCCGGCGGCGCCGATGTCGTGCTGACCGCCTCCAATCCTCTGTCGACGCAAGACGACGTGGCCGCCTCACTGGTCGCCAACGACGAGATACCTGTCTACGCCATTAAAGGTGAAGATAACGAGACCTATTATCAACACATTCACGCCGCGCTTGACCACAAGCCCCACATCACTATGGACGACGGCGCCGATCTGGTCGGCACCATCCATAAGGACCGGCGCGAAGTCCTGGACGAGATCGTCGGCGGCACCGAAGAAACCACCACCGGCGTCATCCGGCTGCGCGCAATGGCCAATGACGGCGCCCTGAAATTCCCGGTAATCGCCGTCAACGATAGCTCAACCAAACATCTCTTTGACAACCGTTACGGCACCGGCCAAAGTACGCTGGACGGCATCATCCGCGCCACCAACATCTTGTTGGCCGGGCGCGTGGTGGTCGTGGCGGGTTACGGTTGGTGCAGCCGCGGCATCGCCATGCGGGCGGCGGGCTTGGGCGCAAACGTGATCGTAACCGAAATCAACCCCCTGCGCGCGCTGGAAGCCGTCATGGATGGCTATCGCGTGCTGCCGATGCTGGAGGCAGCCAGCATCGGCGAGATCTTTATCACCGCTACCGGCGACATCAATGTCATCGACGCGCATCATTTCGCAGTGATGAAAGACGGCGCCATCGTCTGCAATAGCGGCCACTTCAACGTGGAGATTAATCTGGAAGCGCTGCAAGGCATGGCTGACGGCGCACCCCGAATCGTCCGCCCCTTCGTGGAAGCGTACGAACTTGAGGGGCGTTCAATCTATATTCTGGGCGAGGGCCGGCTGATAAATCTGGCCGCGGCCGAAGGGCATCCAGCCTCGGTAATGGATATGAGTTTCGCCAATCAAGCTCTGGGCGCCGAGTATATGATTCGAAATGTGGAAAAACTCGCGGCGCAAGTCTATACTATACCTGCTGATGTCGACATGGAGATCGCCCGCTTGAAGCTGGCGGCAATGGGCGTTAGCATTGACATACTGACCGATCAGCAAGAAGCCTACCTCAATCAGTGGCAGGAAGGCACCTGATAGGTCTTTCTGCGTAAGGCGCTCATTGTCTTTTTATTCGATCCTTATGCGCTGACACGGATTGACGTGTTGAATTCGCGGCGCAGGCAGGATTGGAGAGCATGAAACTTATCCGACGCTTTGTTATCCTTCTGGTTACCGTGCTGTCGCTGGCTGCGAGCGTCGCGCCAGCCTGGAGCCAGGAATGGGCGCAGATCCGCTTCGTCCACGTGGATCCGGGCAGCCCGGCTCTGGACCTCTTTATCAATGGCGAGCTCGCCGCCACAGATATGACCTATGGGGCTTCCACCGCATATATTCGTCTGCAAGCGGGCAAGGTCAATCTCACGGCGAATCTGGCCACGACATCGGTCCAACTGATCGACGAAATCCTGCCGCTGAAGGCGGAAGCCGCGGTTGTGATTCTGTCTTCGCGCGCCGATGGGCGATTCTACGCCGTAGCTGATGATCTCAGCGAGCTCGCCTTTGGACAAGCTCGCTTCTCGCTCTTTAACGCGCTGGAAGAAGAAGCGACCATTGCAATCGGCGCTGCCAAGGCCGATGACATCTTGCAAGCCGAGCTTGCAGCGGGCGCCGGCGCTGGACCCCATGAAGTTGAAGCCGGGACCTACAAACTGTCCCTCGGCTCGACCAGCTTCGGGACGATCGACAGCAATCCGCGTTTCGATGCCGCGCTGCGGTCTGGAACCAGCCACCTCTTAATTATCCATGGCAGCCGCAATGATCCGCAGTTGCTTTCCGTTTCCAGCGCGACCGATGGCGGCGGAGACAGCGGCAGCATCCGATTTGTGCATGCCGTCGCCGGCGCTGCGCCGCTTGATGTGCGCATCAATGGTCAACTTATTCTGCCTGCCTTGGCCTTCGCCGAGCCTACCCGGCACATTGCGCTGCCCAGCGGCTCGCATAGCGCCGCCCTGTTCCTGGGACCGGCTGAAATCATGGCCGAGCAGTTGGATATCCGCGCCGGGCAAATGAGCACTGTTGTCATCATGGGTTCCAGCGCGGGCCTGAGTATGCGCAGATTCATCGACTCTGTTGACAAAGTCGATGAAGCATCGGCGGTCGTCAGCTTGATCAATGCGATCCCGGGCAGCGTTATCAGTCACCTGCAAATGGAGGGCGGCGCCATCGCCGCCTTAAACGTGCCCTTTGGCGAGGCCGGCGACGCAGCCCAAATTGTGCCCGGCACACAATCAATGACCGTTCACCTTGATATTGGCGACGACCGCGGTATGGTCGAGGCCTCCGCGCGCCACTTTGCCAGCGGCTCCTATTATAACTTGATCGCCTTGCCCGGCGGAGCATTCTCGGCGCCGCGCCTGCTCATCGCGGAGACCAGCGTGCAACGATCCCTGCGAGCGCGGCCGCCAATCACAGCAGCTGCCGAAGCCGCGGAAACCGTGGCCGATTCCCAGGTTGAGCCGCAATCTGAAGCGCCGGATAGCCCAGAGGCTGCAGCGTCTGCTGAGGAATCAGCGCCCGAACCCGAGGCGTCGCCAATTGAAGCGGAAGCGGCGCCCCAGCCCGAAGCCGCCTCCGGCGGAGAGCAAGCTGACGGAATCCCTGTCTCTGAAGCATCAGGGCAATCGGAATCGCTGCCAGCCGCAGACGATAAACCGGTAGCGACCGGGGATTCGTCAGCAGACGCCGCCGCGACCGAAGCGGCCAACCTGCTTTTGGAGGCCAACGCGGCCTCCGGCGTTACGCCTTATGCCATCGTTGCAGTTGATCCCAATTCGGCTCTGCATGTGCGCCAATTCCCGTCCAGCGATGCCATGTCGCTCGGATTGCTGCCTCCGGAAAGTAGTACCCTGGTGCTTGGCCGGCGCGCGCCAGTTGATCCTGATAGCGGAGACTTGAGTTCCTTGCCGGAATATCTACGTGATTACACAGCGGATCCGGCCGCGGATCTGCTGCCATTTCAGGACTTGCCGGCGGCCGACACATGGCTGTTTGTAGTATACCTTACACCCGATGGCGGTACGCTCTTCGGGTGGATTAACGCATTTTATCTCCGCGTCTTTGACCAAAATGGCGAGCGGCAGCGTTTGGCAAGCCTGGCGCCTGTTGGGCAGGATCAGGTGGGCGGCTCCTCGAATACGGCTGTGCAGCCGCCGTCACTGGCTGATCACATCTCCGCCCGCGTGTATGGGCTGAATCCCGACGCTTACCTCAACCTGCGCGTCGGCAATTCCGCCGCTTCCGAAGTTCTCACACAAGTTCCCCCCGACGCGATTCTGAGTTTCTTCGGCTTGGATGTCGCGGAAAAATGGGCTTTCGTAGAATACAAATCGCCCCAGGGCAACGTGGTCACGGGCTGGGCCAGTGTGGAGTATCTACAGCTGCTGCTCAATGGCCGGCCGGCGATCGCCGCATCCTTGCGCGCGCTCGATCCCTCAGCCGTGCGCGTGATCGGCGATGGCGCAACCGGCGCGATCCAGTCCGCCGATCCCAGCGATAGCGACAGAATCGATGAGTCGCTGTCCGGCATCGTTGGCGAGGTCAACGTCAATTTTGATTCAGCGCTGCACTTGCGGCGCTATCCTGACGCCACGGCGGAATCGCTGGCTCTGATTCCGCGGGGCATCGTGCTGCTCCTGGAAGGCGTCACCGAGAGCAGCGGTTGGTACCGGGTGCAATATCAAGGCGATGTCGGCTGGGTAGCTGGCGAGTATCTGATTCTTAGTATGGACGGTCGTGTATACGCGCGCGCCTTCCTGGACGGTCAGTTGCCGCGTTTCAACAACCAGGGCTTCTAAGTTAAGTAGGCGCGGCCGGCAGCCAGCAGCCAATGCTCAGCCGACGGCGCCTGAGCCCGCTGCAAATTCGGACGATTTTCCCTGTTGGCTGGCGGCGCCTGGCGCTTGGTCTATAATGTCGCTGTCGCCAGCTGTCATTCAGTCAGGAATCCACTTGAATCAAGTCAAAAACGCCAGGTTCATCAGCCGCCGGACTGAGCCGCGCTCAGCGAAGCCAAGCGGCATATCTGAGGGGTTTCGACCTTGCGCGTCCTAATCACTGGCGCGGGCGGGTTCGTCGGCAATCACCTGGCGGCTCACCTCAGTCAAGCGGTTGCCAATGTCCAGCTCTTCGGCGCCACATTGCTCAAGAGCGAGACCATTCACCCGGCCATCAGCGACAATCGCTTGATTGACCTCAAAGATTATGCGCAAGTGCGGGATCTGCTTGCCGATTGCCGTCCCGATGCCGTCTATCATTTGGCCGCCCAGGCCTTCGTACCGCGCTCATTCGAGGCGCCTTGGGAAACGCTGGAGAATAACATCCTGTCCCAGTTGAATATCACGCGAGCCTGCCTGGAATTGAATTTGCGGCCGCGTATCCTGATCGTCAGCTCAGCCGAGATATACGGCCAGGTTTCCGCCGATCAACTGCCATTGGATGAAAATTGCGCCATCCGCCCCACCAATCCATACAGCGTCAGCAAAGTGGCGCAGGATATGCTGGGCTTGCAATACCATCTCAGCCACGGGCTGCCGATCATGCGCGCGCGCCCCTTCAATCATATTGGCCCGGGCCAGAATGGCCGCTTTGTCGCGCCCGCCTTCGCCATGCAAATAGCCAACATTGAGGAAGGTCGGCGCCGAGCGGTTATAAAAGTTGGCAATCTGACGGCAAAACGGGACTTTACCGATGTGCGCGATATTGCGCGCGCCTACCGCTTGATCATCGAGAAAGGCCGGCCCGGCGAAGCCTATAACGTGGCATCCGGCATGGCTTACAGCATCAGACGGCTGCTGGATATTCTGCTGGGGCTGAGCGAGATAGACATTGAAGTCCAGGTGGACCCGGCGCGCCTGCGGCCTGTGGATGTGCCGGAAATCCGCGGCGATTCCGCGAAGCTGCGGCGGGACACTGGTTGGCAGCCGTCGCTTACTTTTGAAGAGACCTTAAAAGACGTGCTGGCTGACTGTCGCCGCCGGGAACAAGGATAAGGAAAACTCGCCGATGGCTAAACGAGCGCTGATCACGGGCATCACCGGGCAAGACGGGTCCTACCTGGCCGAGTTTCTGTTGAGCAAAGGCTACGATGTCTATGGCATGGTCCGGCGCACCAGCACCGTGCGCTATGAACGCATACAGAAGATCCAATACCAACTCAAGCTGATCCAGGGGGACATGGGCGATCTGTCCAGCCTCATCACCGCGATTAGCGCTGTGGAACCGGATGAAGTCTATCATTTGGCGGCGCAGAGCTTTGTGCCGACCTCGTGGAATCAGCCGGTATTCACGGGTGATATCACCGGCCTGGGCGTGACGCGCCTGCTGGATGCCGTGCGCGCGGTAAATCCCGCCATCCGCTATTATCAGGCTTCAAGCAGCGAAATGTTCGGCAAGGTTCGTGAGGTGCCGCAAAGCGAAACCACGCCCTTCTATCCGCGCAGTCCCTACGGCGTCGCCAAGGTCTACGGGCACTGGATCACCGTGAATTATCGCGAGAGTTACGATTTATTCACCTGCAGCGGCATCCTCTTTAATCACGAATCGCCTCGCCGCGGCATGGAATTTGTCACCCGCAAAGTGACTTATCACGCCGCCAAAATCAAACTTGAAATGGCCAATGAAATCCGTATTGGCAACCTGGATTCAAAGCGCGACTGGGGCTACGCGGGCGATTATGTGCGCGCCATGTGGCTGATGCTGCAGCAGGACGAACCCGATGATTTTGTCATCGCCACCGGCGAAACGCATTCGGTACAGCGCTTGCTCGATGTCGCCTTCAGCCATGTCGGTCTCAACTGGCGTGATTACGCCGTGCAGGATGAAGCATTCATGCGCCCGGCGGAGGTCGACTTGCTCGTTGGCGACCCGGCCAAAGCCCGGCGTCTCTTGGGTTGGCAGCCCGAAGTGAGCTTTGAAGAATTGATCGGCATGATGGTCGAAGCCGACCTCAAGAAGCTGCGCGACAATCCGGATTCGGTCATCTGATGCCAGCGCCGCGCCTGATTGACACCCATTGCCACCTCAACTTCAACGGTTACGCCGACGACAGACATTCAGTCCTGCGCCGCGCGCGCGCAGCCGGCGTCGATCGCATCATCATCCCGGCGATTGACCTGGAGAGCTGTCAACAGGCGCTGGCTTTGGCCGGCTGCCATGCGGGCCTGTTCTGCGCGGTCGGCATTCACCCAAATAGCTGTGGCGACTTCAACTCCAGCCACTTGACCAGGTTGCGCGGCTGGGCGCGCCATAAACTGGCGGTTGCCATCGGTGAAATCGGGCTGGATTATTACCGGGACACCTGCCCCCCAGCCAGGCAGCGGCGCGCGCTTGAACGGCAGCTGGAGCTGGCGGCGGAGCTGCGCTTGCCCGTCATCCTCCACAACCGCGAGTCGTCGGCTGATCTCATCGCCATTCTCGACGCCTGGGCGCCGTCCGCTCCGCCGGATTTGCAAGGTCGCCTGGGCGTATTGCACTCGTTCTCCGGTTCAGCCGGCCTGGCGCAGCGCGCGCTGGAGCTGGGTTTCTACCTGGGTTTCACCGGTCCCATCACCTACAAAAACGCTGCCCGGCTGCGCGCTGTTGCCGCCGCAACGCCGATCGATCGCATCCTCATCGAGACTGATGGTCCCTTCCTGGCGCCCCAGCAGCAGCGAGGCAAACGCAACGAACCCAGTTATGTCCGCTATGTCAACGAGCGGCTGGCGGACGTGAAGGGCTTGCCGGTCGCCGACATGGCGCGGCAGACAACTGTGAACGCCGAGCGCTTGTTTGGCCTGCCTTGAACGGCCCGCTTTCGCTCTCGGATTTGGCTGAGTCCTGCTAAACTGCTGCTAGCGTTACATCAGCGCGGATTGACTTATGGCGCGTCTGTCAATCATCATCGTGAACTGGAATGTTCGAGAATTGTTGGATCGTTGTCTGGCGAGCATCTTTGCGGCTGATCTCGCGCCGGGCAGCTTCGAAATCATCGTGGTCGATTCGGCCAGCGCCGACGACAGCG
Organism: Anaerolineae bacterium; assembly: GCA_022823165.1. Taxonomy (GTDB): domain Bacteria; phylum Chloroflexota; class Anaerolineae; order Aggregatilineales; family Phototrophicaceae; genus UBA6055. The sequence continues at coordinate 96,161 of JAJDXR010000092.1, forward strand.
TCGCCATGGTCCGCCAGAAGTATCCCGCGGTACGTTTATTGGCGCAGGAGCGGAACGTCGGTTTCACTCGCGGGAATAATATCGGCCTGGCGCAGGCGCAAGGCGACTTCCTCCTGCTGCTCAACCCAGACACCGAAGTCAGCCGCAAGGCCTTGGGCGCGCTGGTCGATTACCTGGAGCGGCATCCGGCGGTGGGCATCGTCGGTCCCCATACGCTCAATAGCGACGGCAGCCATCAGTCAAGCCGCCGGCGCTTTCCCTCGCTGATGACCGGCATCTTCGAGAGCAGCTGGCTGGCCGCGGCGGCGCCCGCCCGCATTGAGCGCGACTACCGAATGCTCGAAACTGACGACGATGACATCATGCTGGTCGATTGGGTTCAGGGCTCGGCACTTATGCTCCGGCGCGAGCTGTATCGCGACATCGGCGGAATGGACGAAGCCTACGTTATGTATTCCGAGGAGTTGGATTACTGCCGCCGCGCCAAGCATGCCGGCTGGCAAGTCGCCTATCACGGCGGCGCGGTCATCACGCATCATGGCGGCAAAAGCAGCGAGCAGGTTGCGGCGCAAACGCTAATCCATTTTCACACCAGTAAATTACGCTACTTCCGCAAACATCATGGGTTTGGGCAATACGTATTTCTACGCGCCATTTTGCTGCTGCAATTCGCCTGGCAATTGGCGCTTGAGTCCGTCAAAGGGGCGTTGGGCCACAAGCGCGAACTAAGAGCCGAGCGCGTTCGTCAGTATTGGCGGGTGCTGCAAAGCGGCTTGAGCGCCGAGGCATGAAGATCGGGCTGATTAGCGGGGAATTCCCGCCAATGCCAGGCGGCGTGGGCGACTTCACGCGCATTCTGGCGGAAAACTTGCTGGAGCAGGGCTACCATGCGCAGGTGCTTAGCCGCGCCGGTTCCGCTCATGCGAGTTTGCCGGTCAGCGCTGTCGCCGGCTGGGGCGTCGGCGGCTTGCGCCAGGTTCGGGCTTGGGCGCGGCGCTGCGACTTCGATGTGGTCAATTTGCAATTTCAAACAGCCGCCTACGATATGTCCGCCGCTATTCATTTCTTGCCCGATGTTATTGACGCGCCAGTGATTACTACCTTTCACGATCTGCGCTTTCCCTACCTCTTCCCCAAAGCGGGTCCGCTGCGCGATTGGATTGTCATGCGGCTGGCGTGGGCCTCCCAAGGCGTAATCGCGACCAATCGCGAAGACGAACAGAGCCTGCGAGCTGCGTCGCCTTGCCAAATGATTCCCATTGGCAGCAACGTCAAGCGCAGAAATCTCACAGCGCCGGAACGGGCTTGCTATCGCCGCAGTCTGGCCGCGGACGCCGACTGCCTGCTGCTGGGGCACTTCGGTTTTCTGCGGCCGATTAAAGGGGTGGACTACCTGATTGATGCGCTGGCGCGTTTGAGAAACGCCGGCAAGCAAGCGCGACTCCTGTTCATCGGCGCGCGCAGCAACACAGTCGACGACGGCGTCGACGGCGGCTATCTGCATGACCTGGACGACAGAATCCGCCGGCGCGGCTTGGCGGATGTGGTGCATTATACGGGTTACCTGCCAGACGAAGAGGTGTCGGCCTGGCTGGGCGCGGTCGATATCATGGCGCTTCCTTACCTGGACGGCGCCTCCGTCCGACGGGGCAGCCTAATGGCGGCCTTGCATCACGGTTGCGCCATAATAACTACCGAACCTGCCCCTGCCGAGCCAGCCTTCAAGCACAAATCTAACCTGTGGCTGGCGCCGCCTCATTCATCCGAAGCTATCGAAAATGCCGTCCTGCAGCTTATGGACGACCCAAAGCAGATGGCGACGCTGCGCAGTGGCGCTGAGGACTTGGGCAATACCTTTGCCTGGGATGGCATCACGCGCGACACCATTGCTTTCTACCAGTCTTGTCTGTGACGGCGAGCGCTTATGAATAGTGCCCGCAAGCTGATCCACAATACGGACGCCCGCGCCGTTACCGCGCTGGCGCTGCTGTGGCTGCTGTTCTTTTGGCGCCTGTTCACGCCTGTCGCTTCGGACCAGGTCTCGCTTGCAAAAGGCGACTTCTCCGGACAATTTGTCGCTTTTGGCGCCTATCAGTTTCAGCGCATGTCTCAGGGTGAAATCCCGCTGTGGAATCCTCACAACAACGGCGGCCTGCCCTTCATCGCCGATACCCAGGCCGCCGTCTTCTATCCGCCGCGCTGGCTCACCATCGGCCTCAGTTCGCTTAGCGGCGGCTGGAGCTACAACAGCTTGCAAATGGAGATGACGCTCCATGTGCTTTTATACAGCCTGCTCATGTATCTGTTTGTACGGCGGCTGACGCTGGCAAATAGCTGCAGCCCTCTGGCTGCCTTCTGCGCCGCGGTCATCGTCGGCTATGGCGGCTACACGACAGGCTACCCCCTGCTGCAGCTGGCTGTGTTGGAAGCGGCCATCTGGCTGCCGCTGGCGGCATTGGGCGTTCTTGAAGGCACGCGCGCAAAACAAATAGCGCCGAACTTCATCGCGCTGGCAGGACTCGGCCTGGGCCTATCCTGGCTGGCTGGCCATCCGCAGACAAGCTGGTTCCTAAGCTATGTCGTCGCCGCTTATTTGGCTTATCGCGCTTACGCCGCGCGGATCGGCTGGCGGCAGTTTCTCGGCGCTCTGGCGCTGCTGGCCGCCATCGCTTTCGGTGTCACAGCGGTAACATTGCTGCCGGGTTTGGAATATCTGCGGCTGAGCTCTCGCGAAGCATTGGGCTTCGCCGCCAAAGGCAATGGCTTCCCAATTCGCGACATCGCGCAATTCATTTTCCCCGGCTCAGTCAGTCAATGGTCGCCGCTCTTCGTCGGCCTGCCAGCGCTATTTTTCGCCGCCGTCGCCGTCTTCCGCAACCAAGGCGACAGCCGCTTCTGGCTGATCGTAGCCATCGTCGGCTTGTTGCACAGCCTGGGCAATAACAGCGCCTTCTACTCATTGACCTACCACCTGGTTCCCGGCCTGCGTTTTTTCCGCGGCCAGGAACGGGCGGCTTTTGTTGTCGCCAACAGTTTGGCGATTCTGGCCGGACTCGGCCTTGTCGCGGCGGCGACCTGGCCCAATCACTTGTATCGCAAGCGGGCGCTTCGACTTTGGGCCGCTTTCACCGCGCTAGTCGTCGGCGTCGCGATCCTGGCTTTATTCGCATGGACTGCTGAGGCCGATACCTGGGGCGATCTCTTCAACATCGCTGCGCGCAGCGCGCTGGTATGCTTCGCGGCTTTACTGCTGCTGCGCCGTTTCCTGGCGGCGCCCGGGCGGTTGACCAATCAACTCGCCCTGATGGCTTTAATCGCCCTCGAGCTGTTCTCGGTCAACATGGATCATCCCGCCGTGTATGATCCCCGGCCCCATTCCGAACAGCTCAGCATGAGTCCATCGCCGCTCGTCCAACAAGTCCTGGATGAAGACAGTAGTCAGCCCTTTAGAGTGGACGGTTTTCGCGGCTTGGAAGACAATTACGCCAGCCTTTACGGCTTGATGGATGTCCGCGGCATCAGCCCGCTCTGGCTGAAAGCGCCGCAGTTGATCATCTATGACGATTATGTTGATAATCCATTGTCATGGGAACTTTTCGCGGTTAAATATGTGTTCAGCGGCAAAGAGCGCTTGTCAGCCCCCACTCAAGTAATAGGCCAGGGCGTGGATCGGCGTGGAAAAGTATATCTGCACCGCCTGGATAATCCCCGTCCATTCGCTCGCCTGTATTATCAAGTGGATGTTGTTGACAGCGATCAGTGGGCAATGGAATTGATGCGAGATAGTCGCTACGATGAGCGCGAGAAGCTAGTCCTGCTGCAACCGCCGGATTTGCCGCTGCCGGGGGAAATGCGCGCAGGCAACGTGCGCGTGGTCTCATTCGCTGCCGAAGAAATCACGCTTGAATATGACACGGCGGAAAACGCGCTGCTATCGCTGTCGCTGGTTGACTACCCGGGCTGGACTGCTGACATCGACGGCCGGCCCGCCCGCATCCTGCGCGCCTATGCCGGCCTCAGCGCGGTCGAAGCCCCCGCTGGCCAACATCTGCTTACGCTTCGCTTTTCGCCGGACAGCTATCGAATCGGCTTGGTCATCAGCGCGGTCGTCTGGATGGGTCTGGCCTTGCTGGCATTTCGCATTTTGCTCAGGAGGTAGCGCGTGCCAAATGCAAACGCAGTCACTATCTGGATCAGCCGCCTGGATCGTCGGGCTTACGCGATCGCGCTGGGAATGAGCCTCGGCATAATTGGCGCCGCGATCGGCCTGCTGATCGCCCTGGCGGGACCGCTGCTGGCGCTGGCGGCGATACTCGGCCTGCTCGCGGGGCTCTACGTCATCACGGACGCGCGCATTGCGCTTTACGGCATTGTCCTCGTCGTCCTGCTCTTGCCCTTCGGGATTCTGCCGGTCAAAATCGCCGTCACGCCCACGCTGCTGGATCTGGCTCTGGGTGGATTTCTGCTCGTTTACCTCTGCCAGTGGATGACCGGGCGCCGCGGCGGTATCAAGCTGACGCCGGTTCATTCGCTGGTCGCTCTTTACTTGATGTGGCTGATACTCGCCTTTGCCCTGGGCTTGCGCCACGCCGGGCCAACCTCGTCCACGCTGCGCCAATTCGCCGAGACGATTCTCAGCATCAGCCTGGTTTTCATTTTGGTCGATTTACTGCGCGATCCAGCTATGTTGCGGCGCCTGGCGCTGGTGATTCTGCTGGGCATTGGCGCGCAGGCTCTGCTGGCCATCGCGCTCTACGCCGCGCCAGATACCCTGGCTGAAGCGCTGTTGGTGAGGCTGTCCCGCATTGGCTATCCGGCCAGCGGCGTCATCCGCTACATTGAGAGCAATCCGGAGCTGCCTGAACGCGCCATCGGCACCTGGATTGATCCCAATGCGCTTGGCGGCGTTCTGGCGACGGCAGCGATTATGATCGCGCCGCAAATCGCATCCCGGCTACCGGTTCTCAGGCGGCGCTGGCTGACGCTGCTGATTTTCCTGCTGGTGGCTCTGGCTCTTCTGCTGACGGCATCGCGCGCGTCTTTCCTGGCGCTGCTGGCCGGCCTGCTGGCTATCGCTGTCGCGCGCTACCGGCGCTTACTGCCGCTGTTCCTGCTGGCAGGGCTGCTGTTTTTGGTCCTGCCGCAAACGCAAGCCTACCTCGACCGTCTGATGCAGGCATTCCAAGGCGCCGACCTGGCGACGCAAATGCGCATCGGCGAATGGAGGGACTCGCTGAACCTGATTGGCCGCTATCCCTGGGTGGGAGTGGGCTTCACCGGTACGCCCGATATCGACATCTACACCGATGTCGCCAATATGTACCTGATTATGGCCAACCAGATCGGCTTGACCGGCGTCCTGATCTTCTTGACGGCGATGGCCGGCGTTCTCGTCTATGGCGCTCGCGCCTGGGCTGTGGCCAAAACGCGTCCGGAATTCACCGCTATTCACCTGGGCTTCCACGCGGCGCTGATAGCCGGCTTGGTCAACGCTGTGGCCGACTTGTATTTCTTCCGTCTCGACTTTCAGTCGTCGATTACCTGGTTCTGGCTGATCGTCGCGCTCTGTCTCGCCAGCTCCCGCCTGACGCTTGAATCGGAGCGGGAACGAGGCTGAAGCTGCCGTTGCATTCAGCGCCGGAATGGTCTAACATAGCCAACCTACAACCAAATCACAGCTTTCCGCTCCGCCAAGTAAATTGATGCGGGGCTGCGATCCGAGGAAAGGAACACTCATGAGAGATTATGAACTGACGTTCATTATCCGCATCTTACCTTCAGACGAAGAAGTCAATCAAGCTATCGACCAGGTCATCAGTTTCATCGAACTGGGCGATAATGGCGTGGTCAAAAGCGTCGACCGGAAATTGTTCGGCCGCCGCCGCCTGGCTTATGAAATCCGGGGCCAGCGCGAAGGCCACTACGTCTTCATCAAGGCATCGATTCAACCCGATCACCTGGTCGAATTGGAAACCGAACTTAAGCTCTTTGATTCCGTCCTGCGCTATTTGCTGGTGCGCGAAGAAGGCGAAGTAAAAGCCACGGCTTAGGCAAACAGCGCGAGTGGCGGCCGAGTCGCAACGCGCCCGGCCTGGCGCGCCGAGATCACAGGCAACTTATGAATGGAGAATATGAGACGTGAGCGAAAGCACCGAGACCAAAAAAGAAAGACCACAAACCAGATCCGCTCCGGCTCGCGGGCGTGGCGGGCGCCGCGGCGGCGGGCACTGGCGGCGGCGCGGGCGTGGGCGGCGCGGCCGGACAACCTACTGCCCGAAAGGGCGCTGCTTCGATTATAAGGATTTCGACATTCTGTCACGTTATGTGAACGAAGGCGGCAAGATCAAACCGCGGCGGCAAACCGGCAATTGCTCGCGCTGCCAACGTGAACTGGCGCGCGAAATCAAACGGGCGCGTCACCTTGCTTTGCTGCCCTACGTAGAGTAAAGCGGCCGGTTGCTCAAGGCGGCGGCCCGCGGCTTATAGCGAACTGAGCCAACCGGCGCGAGCTGTCTACTGCAAAACAATTGAGGAGTTTGCGGATTCATGTCGAAGAAGTCTCAAACGACCGGCGTTCCCAAACGCCGGAGACGGCGCAGCCAGCCAGGCGCTGCGGAAGGCGCGCAAAACATCACAGCGGGCGCGGACGAATCGTCATACAAGAGCCGCGCCGAACGCGAGGAGCAGCTGCAGAGGTGGGTGATTCGAGGCATCCTTGCCGTTGTCGGGCTCTTGATCCTGCTGGTGGCGATCGCATTCGCCTTTGAACAGCTCATCATCCCCAACCAGGTCGTGGCTACAGTTGAGGGCCAGGGCATCACCGTGCGCGAATTCCAACAAGAGTATCTGCTGGAGCGGAATCGACTGCTGCTGCAACTCGATCAGATTCAGAACTCCGGCATCGATTTCCAGCAGCTGGCTCAGCAAGAACCCTATGCTAGCTGGATCAATGAAGTCAACGTGCCCGACCAGTTGGGCCTGCGCGTACTGAATGACATGGTCGACGACCGCTTGCTTGCCCGGGAAGCGTCGGCGCTTGATGTCAGCATCAACGACGATGCGGTTCGCCAGGCTGTCGAAGCATATTTCGGCTTTGACCCGACGGCCGTCGCCTTGATTGGCGTCGAGCCGACCGCAACGCCCGAGCCGACCATCACGCCCAGCCCCTTCGTATCGCCAACACCAACGTCTACTCCCGAACCGACTGCGACGCCAGACCCTGAAGCGACCGCCGCAACGGAAGACGACGCTGCCGCTGAGGAGCCGGAAGTTACAGCGCAGCCGACAGTTGTCGAGCCTACCTTGAGCGCGGAGGAAGTTCGCGAAAACTTTGTCGAAACCGAACGCGACTACCGCTCTTATTTTGATCGCGAGGGCGTCGCCGCTGAAACCCTGGACACCTTGTTTGAACGCAATGCCCTGGAAACGTTGCTGGCTGAAGCCTTAATTCCGGCTGACGCCGGCCTGCTCTATGCTGATGTTCGGCATATCTTGCTGGACGACGAGGAACAGGCGCTGGACGCGATCGCAGCGCTGAAGCAAGGCGAGTCCTTCGCAGCGCTGGCGCGAGCCGTTTCCACGGACCCGGGCAGTGGCGCGCGCGGCGGCGAACTGGGCGAAGCCTACGTCGGCAACTACGTGCCGGAATTCCGCCAGGCGATTGAAGAAGCGGAAGTTGGCGCCTTGGTTGGTCCAATTGAAAGCGAATTCGGCTTCCATATCTTGCAGGTCCGCAGCAAAGAAGAACGCAGCGGCGAAGACCAGGACTCGCAGCGGGAACGCGCCCGGCAGCAAGCAGTCCAGCAACTGAAGGACACCTTGCGCGAAGACCACGATGAAGCCGTAGTTATTCACGACATCTGGTTGAATCACATACCTCGCAGTTGAGGCGGCCGGTAGCTCAGGCGGTCGAGCAAGCTCCACTTCCGCTCAACCGCTTTTGATTGAACCTGTCCCGGATGTCTTCTCACTTTGCCCTGATTGGCGACTCGTCTATAATGCAGGCATGAGCGCCAACCCTATCGACAAGCTGGAATTCCAGCTGGAATCGCTGATTGAAGGCGCCTTCGCGCGCTTATTCCGCGGATCCATCGACGCCCGCGATATCGCCGTCCTGCTGCTTCGCGCGCTTGAAGACAACTCCAGCGCGCCGGCATCATTGCGAGACCGGCCCGCCGCGCCCGATCACTTTCAGATACAGATGAACCCGGCCAATATCCGATGTCTCTTGGCGGAATTCCCTGATCTGCCTCAACGTCTGGCTCGGCTCATTGTCGATTTGAGCGCGGAATCCGGCTTCCTGCTAACAGCCAATCCGACAGTGCGACTGCTGCCCAACGCCGATCTGACCTCGCACGAAGCCATCATTACGGCCGAGCGCCTCCAATCAAAGAGTGGCGAAACCGCTACGATGCAGCCGGTTAATGCCAATCTTCGACAATCGGGAGCGCAGAATCCCGCGCTTCACATCAGCGACGCGCGCGTCATTCCATTGGTGAAATCGGTCGTTAATGTTGGCCGCGAGCAATACAACGACATTGTCATAGCTGACGGCTACATATCACGCCACCATCTGCAATTGCGAAGGCGCTATGGCGTCTACACCCTCTTTGATGTCAAGAGCCGCGGCGGAACGCGTGTCAATGACATGCATGTGGCGGAGCATCAACTGCAGAATGGCGATGTCATCTCCATTGGCCACACGACGCTTGTCTATACCGACGATAATGGACAGATCGCCGGCGACGGAACGACGCGGATCTTGCTGTCAGGCTAGGTCGGAAGCGTGAACATCGAAGTCACAATCTTCATATTGCGCCTGATCGCCGGGCTTAGCCTGGCTGGCTTCCTGCTGGCGCTCTTTGTCGTCATTTGGCGCAACGCCGGCGGCGCCATTCAACTGCCCGCCGCGGCCGGGTTTGAGCAGGGCCATTTGACCTGCGAGCAGCCGGCGCTGGCTGACGAAGCTCAACGCTACTCGCTGCGGCCCATCCTTACCATGGGTCGGGCGGAGGCGAATACGATCGTTATCAGAGACGATTACGCCAGCGCGAAGCACGCGCGCATCGTGCTGGAGCAGGGCAGGTGGTGGCTGGAAGATCGGGGCAGCCGCAATGGCACTCAGCTCAATGGCGAGACGATAGCGAGTCGCGCGATCCTGGCCGACGGCGACGAGATCGGCATCGGCAAATACCGCTACCGGCTCCATTTGAATCGGGAATATACGGCGCTGTAAATCAAGAATACCTGGGGCTGTTATCGGCCAGGAATTGGACCATCACGGAGGCGGAGCATGGAATCAGTACGAATAGCGGTTATCGGCGGATCCGGCTTATATAATATGCCGGCCATTTCCGGCCTTGAAGAGTTGCAACTGGACACGCCCTTTGGCGAGCCGAGCGGCGTCATCCGCATTGGCAGCCTGGCTGGCAAGCGCATTGCTTTCTTGCCGCGGCACGGCGAAGGGCATGCGCGTTCGCCATCGACACTGCCCTATCGCGCCAACATATTCGCCTTGAAGCAACTGGGCGTTCGCTTCATTATCGCGGTGAATGCGGTCGGGTCCCTGCATGAGGACTACGCCCCGGGGCATATCGCCACCATCGATCAAATTGTCGACTACACGATTCAGGCTCGCCCGCGCTCATTCTTTGAGGATGGCTTGGTCGCGCATGTCTCGGTGGCGGATCCGACCAGCGCTTACCTCCGTGAAGTCATCGCGGACGCCGTCGTAGCCGTCGGCGGCATCCTGCATCAAAGCGCCACTATCCTGGTTGAAGACGGTCCCCGCTTCGCCACGCGCGCTGAAAGTCACTTGTTCCGCGCTTGGGGCTGCCACTTGATCGGCATGACCTCGGCGCCGGAGGCTTTCCTGGCGCGGGAAGCCGAAATCGCTTACGCCTCGCTGGCGCATGTGACCGACTTCGACAGTTGGCATTCGCATGAAGCCGATGTCACTTCCGAGCTCGTCATTGAAACGCTGCTCAAAAATATCGACATGGTGCGGCGGGCGCTCGCGGTCGCGCTGGGGCGGATTGACGAAGACCATTGCGATCCAGCCCACACCGCGCTCGACGCCGCGCTAGCCACGCCACGAGCTGCCATGGACGCGGATGTGATCGACCGGCTGCGGCCTATCGTGGCGCGCGCGCTTGACCTTGACTAGGACGGACGTAGAAAATCCGCTGCCCCTGGCGCGCGCCCTTGTCGGGTCGCGCGGCCGGGGCAATGTCTGGCTAATGCTGGCGCTAGCGGGCGTCTTTATGGCCGTCGGCCTGGCCTCAATTTCCTTATCGCGTCCCTCAGATGCCGATCTATGGGCGGGCTTCGCGGTTTGGATCGTCTGCGCGCTGGGCGCCGCGCTGGTATTGAAATGGCGCTTGCAAAGCCATGATCCTTTGCTTCTGGCGCTCTCGATGTTTCTCAGCGGCTGGGGCTTGGTGGCGATCGAGCGCCTCGCGCCGGCCTTCGCCGACCGGCAGGCGCTGTGGCTGCTGGTCAGCGTGCTGGCTATGCTGGCAATCGCGCTGTTTCCCCAAGTCTTGCGCTGGCTGCGCGGCTATCGCTACAGCCTGCTGGCGGCGGCTTTGCTACTGCTGTCAGCGACCATCGTCCTGGGTCGCAATCCCTCGGGCTTTGAGCACGCCCCGCGGCTTTGGCTGGGCATAGGCGCTTTTTACTTCCAGCCTTCCGAGATTATGAAAGTGATCTTGGTCGCCTTTATGGCCAGCTACCTCGCCGAACAGAGCGCTGCCTTTCGAGCCCATGCTGACCAGGCGCCAGGCGCGGCCGGCCTCTCCCTGCGCTTGATAGGACCAATAATATTGATGTGGCTGCTTTCCATGGTGATTCTGGTATGGCAGCGCGATTTGGGCACGGCCATGTTGTTCTTCATCGTCTTTCTGTTGCTGCTTTATCTGTCCTGTGGCGATCCGCGCCTGGTCTTCAGCGGCGCGCTGCTCGTCCTGGCGGCGGGCGCAGTGGCTTACCAGCTCTTTGATGTCGTGCAGCTGCGCGTCGACATTTGGCTTGATCCCTGGCCCGAAGCCGATGGACGCGCCTATCAAATCGTACAGAGCTTGATGGCTTTTGGCGCCGGCGGTATCGCAGGCGCGGGACCCGGCTTAGGCTCGCCCGGCTATATTCCCGTGGTCCACTCTGACTTTATCTTCGCCGCTATTGCCGAAGAGTGGGGCCTGCTGGGCGTCATCGCCATACTGTGCAGCTTTGGCGTTTTGGCCTGGCGCGGCCTGGCCATCGCCCTGGCTCAACGGGGCAGCGCCTTCCATCGGTTGTTGGCTGCCGGCTTGACGCTGACCCTGCTGGTGCAAGCGCTGATGATCATGGCGGGTGTCTTGAAGCTGCTGCCCTTGACCGGCGTCACGCTGCCTTTCATCAGCTATGGCGGCAGCTCTCTTTTCGTCTGCCATATCATGGTGGGGCTTCTGCTCCGCTTGTCAGCGGGGGCGCGCTAAATGCACTATGCGCGAGCGATCCGCCATATCCTGGCCGGAACCTTGATCGGCCTGGCGCTTGTCGGGCTCTCGGCTTCTTATTGGGCGGTGGCGGGGCGACACTCTCTGCTGCTGCGGGAAGACAACCCGCGCATCATCGAAGCGCAGCGGGGTATCCTGCGCGGCGGCATCTATGATCGTCAAGCGACTCTTTTGGCGGAGACGGCTCAGGGCGATGCCGGACTGTGGCGGCGTTATGCGCGCCCGTCCACCTACAGCATCGTCGGCTATTACAGTCTGCGCTATGGACTCAGCGGCGCGGAATCGGCTTTCGACGCGCTGCTCTCAGGCAGCCGACCGCTGGCAAACATCGCCGACTACTTCAATCGTAACATCCTCAATCAGCCGCAAGTCGGTTCGGATATCATGCTTAGCCTGGATGCCGACATTCAGGCGCCGCTTGTCCGCGCTTTGGATGGCGCGGCAGGCGCGGCCATCGTCCTGGACGCGCGCAATGGCGCTGTACTGGCGCTGGCTAGCCTGCCCAGTTTCAATCCCAATACCCTGGACGAGGATTGGAGCGCGCTGATCGAAGCGCCGGATCAACCCTTCTTCAACCGGGCGCTGCAGGGCAACTATCAACTCGGCGGAAATATGTATCTCGTCTCGCTGGCGCAGGCAATCGCGAGCGGTTTTGATTTGTCCTGGCGCTTTACTGACGCTACCGCGGCGGTTGATCTCGGCGAAGGCATGCGCTCCGACTGCGTTATTGATCAAGAGTTGACCGAACTCACCCTGGCTGAGGCTCTGGCTTTCGGCTGTCCGGCGGCATTCGCCAGTTATCTGCAGACCCAGTCGGCGCTGAACGCTGACGATATGCTGCCGTCTTTCGCCTTCGATGAGCCGCTGACGCTGGCTGGATTCCCGCAGCCGGAAGCAATTGAACTGGCTTCGGATGAGGTCAACCTCAGCCCAGCTGCCCTGGACTTGCGCCAGGCCCTGGGCCAGGGCGACTTGACCACAACTCCCCTGCATCTCGCTGCGATAATCGCGGCGATTGCAAATGACGGTCTGGCAATGGAACCTGAGCTGCTGACTGGCTTGCGCCCGCCTGACTCGGAAGCGTGGCAGCCCCAGCGGCGTGAATCAGCCAGCCGGCGCTTGCTGGACGCTGAGGCGGCTCAAAGCCTGCAACTTGTCATGCGCGAAGCATGGGCGAATATCATGGGAGCGCCACCAGCCGATGCTCCGCTGACCGGCGCTTACATCGCCAGATCCTATTCAGGCGCTGAGACGCAGCTCTGGTTGAATGGCTTCGTCGAGACCGACAGCGACGGCGCGCTCGCCTTCGTCATCCTGCTGGAAGCCACGGACGACCTTGCGCGAATCTTGTCCGTCGGGCGCGATCTATCCGACATCTTCGCGAGCCGGCAATAGATGCCGCCACCGCGCAGTCAATGCTGTCGCGCGCATTATCCGAGTAGCGTAATACCCCGCGCTTTAAGCCGGCGATTGAAGGCGGTCAATTCCTTGTCTCTCAGCTTCCTAAAGGCGTCAATCTGAGTCGCTATCGCGCCCGACAGCTTGTCGAAGACCTGCTGCGATTGCACGGTCGGCGGGAACTCTCCCAAACCCACCACCGACGGCAGGCCGCTCAAGCGGCGCAGACTATCCGTGCCCTGATTCACGCGTCCGGCCCAGCCTTCGGGCAAGCCGGGCACAAAGATCCGCGTTTCAATCCGCCGCGCTTGGTCACAGAGCTCGGCAGCCGACTGAGCCAGGTCGGCATGCTCAGCCGATTCGCTCAGTCGCTCTCGCAGGCTGCTTAGCTGTTCTCGGTAACGGCGCATGCTGTTGACCGTCTCGGTCGCATTGGCATAGCAATCGTATATCTCCACCAGCAGCTTGAATTGCGCCCGCAACTCCTCGTCAGATGCCGACGATGTCGCGTCTTTAATCAGCTGAACGCTCTGAGTATGCTCCTCGCCACCGACCGCCAGCGTCATCTGATATGCACCCGGCGGCACGGTTGGCCCCGGCATCCGCTCAAATTGCGGATCGCTGCCGTTCAGAGCCGGCGATGTCGACAAGCGCATGTCCCAAACGAAGCGGTTCCAACCCTCCTTTGCGGTGAGATAGACGATGGTCTTGTCCGGCTTATTCTTTTGCCGCTCTCGATCCGCCTCATCCATACTGCTGAATTCGCGCAGCAAATTGCCGTCCGCGTCAGAAATGCTCAGCGTGATTTTATCGGACGGCGCATCCTTCAGAAAGTAGGTCAGCAGAACGCCGCGCGGCAAGTTTTCGCCGGAATCGAGGAATTTCCGCTCCACCACATTCTCGGGCGTCGTCGTATGCGTGTAGGCAGCCGAAACGCCGGTCGAGCTCATATAGGTTTTGCCCGGTTGGTCAACCAGGCGGCGTCCGTCAATGCTCTCCAGAACACGCTGCGTAGCGCGCGGTTTGAGCAGCAGCGCTTGGGATTCCCCGGCGTCGGCGCTTAGCTGATGCAGACGGGTTAAATCATCCAGAATCCAGAAGGAGCGTCCATGCGTGGCGGCGATGAGGTCCTTGTTCTTGACCAGCAGATCATAAACGGGCACGATAGGCAGGTCCAGCTGCAAGGGCTGCCAGTTGGCGCCATCGTTGAATGAGACATAGACGCTGGTTTCAGTACCCGCGTAGAGCAAGCCCTGACGCGCCGGATCGCAGCGAATGACGCGCGTGAAGTCAGCGTCCGCGATGCCGTCGTTTATCCGCGTCCAGGATTGACCGTAATCTGTGGTCTTGAAGAGATAAGGCGCATAGTCATCGTGCTTGTAACGCAAAGCCGCCAGGTAGCAAGTCGCGGCGTCATGCGGCGAGAGTTCCAGCCCGCTCACCAGCGACCATTCCGGCAAATCGGCCGGCGTAATATCCAGCCAGGTTGCGCCATGGTCCTTTGTGATATGCACCAGCCCGTCATCGGAGCCGGCCCAGATCACGCCCGGTTCATGGGCCGATTCCGCCAGCGCGAATACCGTCGCGTAGACTTCCGCGCTCGCCCCCTCGCGGTTGACCGGACCACCGGTGATGCCCAGCGTCGCGGGATCGGCGCGCGTCAAATCCGGGCTAATTGGCTGCCAACTGTGGCCCTCGTCGGTCGTCTTGAAGACCAGATTGCCGCCGATGTACAGCGTATCCGGGTCATGCGGCGAAAATACGATGGGGTAGGTCCAGGCGAAGCGATACTGGTAATCAGCCGCCGCCTCGCCCGAAGTCACCTCGGGCCAGGTGGTCACCAGCCGCAGTTGCTTGCTGCCATGATCGTAGCGCTGCAAACAGTTGCCGCCGCCGGGCGAGCTGCCGATGGCGCCCACGAAGACAATATCATCGTCATCCGGCTTGACGGCGATGTAGCCGCTTTCGCCGGAGCCGGCGATGAAGCCGTCCAGCCACATCAGTGATGACTTTTCGTTGCGGCTGGGTACAGCCACGCTGCTGTTGTCCTGCTGCGTGCCATACACAAAATAAGGGTCGCGATTATCCGCCGCCACATGATAGAACTGCGCCGTCGGCTGATTGAATATCGACGACCAGGACGCGCCGCCATTTAACGAGACGCAGGCGCCGCCATCATTGCCTTGCGCCATGCGCTGCGGATTCTGCGGGTCGATCCACAGATCGTGATTGTCGCCGTGCGGTGTGCCGATCGCTTGGTAAGTGCGGCCGCCGTCAATCGACTTCCAGAAGCGCAAATTGTTGACGTAGACCGTGTCGGCATCTTGCGGATCGGGCGTCACGTGCATGTAATACCAGGCGCGCGAAATAATATCGTTGTTGCGCGCCACAAACTCCCAGCTGTCGCCATAGTCATCCGAGCGATACATACCGCCTTCTTCATGCTCGACCAGGGCATAGACGCGCCCGGCCTGCGCCGGCGACGCCGCGATGCCGACCTTGCCCAGGACGCCCGCCGGCAGCCCATCGTTAGCCGAGATGTTCTCCCAGCTGTCGCCGCCATCCAGCGAACGCCAGATGCCGCTGTCCTCGCCGCCGCTGCTCATCATGTGGAAACTGCGATAGGCCTCCCAGATGCTGGCGTAAATGATGCGCGGATTATTCGGGTCGATGCTGAGATCCACCGCGCCGGCTTTGTCGCTGACGAAAAGTACGCGCTGCCAATGCTCGCCGCCGTCGGTCGAGCGGAATACGCCACGCTGCTCGTTGCGCCCGAAGGCGTGGCCCAGCGCCGCCACATACACGGTGTCGGGATCGGTCGGATGAATCCGCACTTTGCCAATATGCCGCGTGTCATCCAAGCCGACGTGCTTCCAACTGCGCCCGGCATCGGTGGACTTGTAGACGCCATCGCCATGCGAGACATCAATGCGGATGGTGGCTTCGCCCATGCCGGCGTAGATGACGTTGGGGTCGGCTTCCGCGACCGCCAGCGCGCCCACCGAGGCCGTCTTGAAGTAGCCGTCGGAGATATTCTCCCAATACTGCCCGGCGTCTTCGGTCTTCCATACGCCGCCCGCGCAAGCGCCAAAATAAAAGGTGCCCAGCTCGCTGGGATGCCCGGCCACAGTGACGACCCGTCCGCCGCGGAAGGGACCTATGCAGCGCCAATGTCCGATGTTGTCGAGGGGGAGGTTCATGGGTTTGGGCTTTCTGTGCTGGGTGGTTGGATCATAGCGAGTATTGTAGCGCGTATGCTTGTTTGTTTGCGAACCTACACAGGGCAATCGCTTCAAAACAGGCATCCCCTGCGACGAGCAAAACTAAACTGAAATTTAACCACCGAGGACACCGAGAGCACCGAGAAATGCGATTGATCAGAGATTTCGCGGCATTTTGTCGCAAAATTTTTTGACGCG
>JAJDXR010000048.1 GCA_022823165.1 Anaerolineae bacterium
GCAAAGAGAACTGGCGCTTTCCGCTGCCACTTGAAATGTAACACGAATAGAACGATTTGGACAAAATCCATGACAAAAACGGAAATCTCGAGGCTAATTGACCCTACTAAAAATCTAGGCTCGTTAAAAAAGAGACACAGAGGGGCGCGTAGACACTGCCCGCCGGCACAGAGATTATTCTTTGGGTCGAAGGGAAACCGCATCCACTACAATAGACACTCTCCCGATCCGCTCTATCGAGGGAGTGGTGAACATCGCGGATATAACTCTCTAAGCGAACACGTCACAGGTTTTTTTCATCACAGAGAACGCAGAGGGCACAGAGTTTTCTTGTTTGCTCGGCGCAGTCTATCATAACCGCCTATTCACCACTCCCCTATCGAAGCAATTTTCGCTTATCCCGCGATAATGTGTTAAGATACTGGAGATGCAGCGTCTATGAGATCAGAATTGGAATTCATATTGCTAACAGGAGGAGAATCATGTGTTCTAAAGACAGGCTGATGTTTTTGCGTGTTTGTAAGGGTTTTCTGGTCTTCCTGCTCTTGCTGCCGACAGGCCTTGTCGGCGCGCAAGACATGATGGGTAAAGACATGATGATGGAAGACAAGATGATGAAATACATGCCGGCTGATGATACTTGCAGCGAGTTGCCGATGGATGTCATGGTCAACAGCAGCATGGAAGGCGTACAGTGTCAGATCGTCACCGGGGAGAACATCGGTATACCGGGCCTGGATATGTACCGAGGCGTCGATGTCTGGGGAGCCATGAATGTGGACGCGGAGGTATGCTTCGCCGGTTCCGGTTCCCTAACCTTCCTGGACGCGACCTATATGCCTCGAATGCGGATGGATGTCGAGCACATGATGAAAGACGGCATGACTTGCACCAACATCATGCATCGGGGCACGGTTGTCATGATTCCGGATATGATGATGGACTCCATGGGCACAATGGACTCTATGGACACGATGGACTCCATGGGCACAATGGACTCCATGGGCACGATGGACTCCATGGACACTATGGACTCCATGGATACGATGGATTCCATGGACACTATGGACTCCATGGACAAGATGGGTTACGCAAAGATGAAGGACAGCATGGATGACATGGTCATGCTGGAAGGCTGTGAACTCGTTGCCCGCTACAACCTCAACTTCCGAGATGAGCCCGCTGGCAAGTTGCTCGACATTATACACGGCGGCACAAGCAAGAGCGCTATCGCCCGCACCGAAAATTGGTTCAAAGTCATGCATCATGGCGCTGATGGCTGGATCACCGCGCACTATGTCTCAATGGAGGGCGACTGCGGCTAGTTGTCCCAATCTGCAAGGGGGACCCTTCCGGGGTTCCCCCACTGCTTTTCTCCGCTTTCGCCTTGGCGCAAACTTCGTTCCAAACTTAAAATTCCCCCAATAACCGCCGAGAATTGACGCGCCGCCGCTCATGTTGACGCTGAAAGAAGCGCTGCAACTGCCAATACTGGGAAACGCTCGCGTTGTAGCTGGCGCTGGCGGTTTGGATGGCCAGATCCGCTGGGTCTATAACGTCAGTGTGCCCAACGCGGCTGAGTGGCTGCACGGCGGCGAACTGGTGCTGACCACCGTCTACAACATGCCGGACGAGCCCGCCGCGCAATGCGATTTCTTGCGTCAACTGGCGGCCAAGGGCATCGTCGCCGTCGTCATCACCATCGGCATGCTGGTTGACGAGATTCCCGAATATCTGCGCGCCATCGGCGATGAGCTGCAGCTTCCGCTGGTTGAATTGCCCTACCAGACGCGCTTTGTAGACATCGCCAAGGTCATCAACGAGCGCATTGCCGAAGATAGCCTGGACACCATCAGTCGCGCGCTATCGATACAGCAGCGGCTGTCGCGCCTGGTACTGGAAGGCGGCGGCTTCGCCGAGCTCGCCAATATGCTCGCCGATCAAGTCGGGCATTCCATCAGCATTGAGAACGACCGCTTTGAAGCCATCGCCAACAAGAATATCGCCGCGGTCGATTCGGCGCGGCGTTACACCATCCAGCACGGGCGCACCAACCCCGGACTGATTGAAGCGCTCGAAGTGGAGTACTTGCCGCTCATCCGCGAAACGCTGCGGCCAGCGCAGCTGCCGGTGATGCCGACCTTGGGGCTGGAGATGGAACGACTGCTGGCGCCGATTGTTGTTCATGGCGAGATCTATGGCTATATGTGGATCATCGCCGACGTCCACGCGCTCTCCCCCCTCGATATGATGGCCATCGAAATTGGCGCCACCGTGGCCGCCCTGCTAATGCTCTACCAGGAATCCCTGCAAGCCGCCGAAGCGTCGGTCAAAGGCAGCATGATGGCGCAGCTCATCGAAGGCAAGAGCGCCGGGCAGACGATCCTTCGCGATCAGTCCCTGCGTTACGGGGTCGACCTGCGCCAGCCCTGGCGGATGCTGCTGCTTGGCATCAGCCGCGATCAGCCTCTGACATCCAGCCGCGCCTATCGGATTATCAACGCCATCTTGACCAAGCGCGAATTACAAGCTGTGGCCGCGCAGTTTGCGGGTCAAATCGTCATTCTGGCGCAAGCTGACGAAGAAATTCAGCCGATGGTCCAGGCCTTGCTGGAACAGTTGGAAAGCAGCGGTACCGGCCTCAAGATCGCTATCGGCAGCGCGTTCACAGGTTTGGATCAGGTGGGCGCGGCTCATCAGCAGTGCAACGAAGTCCTGGAGATTGCGCAGCGCATCGCCAGCAAGCGCTCAGTGCACACCTTCGACGAGCTGGGTTACATCCATACCCTGTATCAGGCCGGGCCGGGCAGCCTGGCGCAGAATGCGCAAGCGCCGGTCTTGCGCAAGCTGCTGGACAAGCGCCATAAGGATCTATTCATTACCCTGGAAACTTATCTGGACGCCGGCGGCAACAGCGTGCAAACGGCCGAGTCGCTGCACATTCACCGCAGTACGCTGAATTATCGCCTGGCGCGCATCAAGGAGATTTGCGAGGTCGATCTGTCGTCGCCGGCCACCCGGCTCAACCTGCAAATTGCCTTGAAATTGATGCGCCTTTTTGATAACACGGGCGCCGACTAGGCTGAACGCAGCGCGACGGCGACGGCGATTGCCAGCGACTCGCTGTGGGACAGGCTGACGTCCCATTCAGTCAGCTGCATAGCCTGCGCCAGCGCAGCGGCTTTGCCATGTAGCGCAAGCGTCGGTCGGCGGCGCTCGCCGTCCGTGCGAATCTCAATCTCGACCCAGCTGACGTCGCCGATGCCGGTGCCTAATGCTTTGGCGACCGCTTCTTTGGCGGCGAAACGAGCCGCCAGGCGATGCGGCTGATCGGCGCAGTCCTGGCGCTCGCCGGCGGTGAAGAAGCGACTAAGAAAGCGCTCGCCAAAGCGCTCAATGCCCGCGGCAATGCGCTCGCATTCGATCATATCGGTGCCGCAGCGAATCAAGAATCGTCCCCTCGCCTGAACTGCCCGCCTGATCAAGGTGACAGCGATACTAACCCCGCGCGCCTATGGATTCAATAGCAGCGAGTCGCGGGAGTGGTGAATAGGCGGTTATGATAGACTGCGCCGAGCAAACAAGAAAACTCTGCGTCCTCTGCGTTGTCTGTGGTGAAAACCGGTGACCTGTTCGCTTAGAGAGTTATATCCGCGATGTTCACCACTCCCCGAGTCGCCTGCTATGTTACGCGCAGCTGCCCGGCTTCGCCATCAATATTTCAACCGATTTTCGACATGAACTATGCGAAATCGGCATAATCGCCGCCTATATCAGCGCTGCCGCCGGCAATTTTGTCCTGGCCGGTAAAGAACTCTAGCCGAAGAAATTGCGCACCTTAAACTGAGTCTGCGCCGCGGCTGTTTACTAGCATCTTTATTTTTACTTGCTACAATTCTTATAATAGAGTCTAACCTAAAATTAGACTGTCTTTGGAACTGAGGTGCTTAATTGGCTAGCCTGAAATTTCGTCTACGACAGCGGTATTGGCGCTGGACGGCGCCAAGAAAAATCGGTCGATATATTGCAACTGCTGCCGTGGCCAAACTGCAAATCGGCAGCGGCCATAATCTTCTGGGCAGCTGGCTGAATACCACTCTGTATCCCTTTGAGCCCGGGACAGTTTTTATGGACGCGAGCCGCCCCTTTCCACTGCCAGCCGATTCGCTGGACTACGTATTCAGCGAGCATGTGATCGAGCACTTGGAATTTGATGAGGCTGCGGTCATGCTGCGTGAGAGCTTCCGTACACTGAAGGCAGGTGGACGTATCAGGCTGGCAACCCCGGATCTAAAGCAGATCATCGCCGTGTACACTCAGCCCGATGCCGATGCTCAGCAAGAATACATCCGCTGGATCATGGATGAATATCGTCCGCAAATCGGCGAATACAATCCGGCGCATGTCATCAATCAGTCCTTTCACGGCTGGCGTCATAAATTCATTTATGACCAGGCGACATTGGCCGGAGGGCTGGAAAATGTTGGCTTTCGCAATGTCGAGCGCTTTGATCCCGGCGTCAGCGCTGACAAGCATCTGATAGGCATTGAACAGCATGGCCGCTATGTCGGCAGTGACACCGCCATGCGCTATGAAACGATGGTGTACGAAGCGACAAAGCCATAGACTGATCGCTGCCCAAGAATTAGCTGTGCAAATCGCGCGAATTATCGGCTAAACTACTGCTCGTGATGCCGGATACTGAGGGCCCGCGCTTATGCCAGTCTATACTTATCGTCGTGAGGACGGCACGACTTTCGACATTCGACAGAAGTTC
Source organism: Anaerolineae bacterium (assembly GCA_022823165.1). Lineage (GTDB taxonomy): Bacteria > Chloroflexota > Anaerolineae > Aggregatilineales > Phototrophicaceae > UBA6055. Next base: position 4,778 of record JAJDXR010000048.1, read on the forward strand.
GGCGACCGACCGCTGAACAGTTGCCCAACCACCGGCCAAGTCGTCAATCGCGTCATCCAGCCGGCCGGGATCATATTCAAAGGCAGCGGCTTCTACGTCAACGACAACAACAAAGCCAAGAACCCGGCCGGCAAAAAAGAAAACGGCAAAAGCGCTGACACTGCCGCGCAGAAGCCCGAAGCCAAGCCAGACAGCAAAAACGAGACCAAAAGTGAAAAGCGCGCATCGGCCCCCGCCGCCAAGTGACCGCGCGCTCGACTCCAAACGGGATGCTTGCCATGAAATTGTATTTCCTACGCCACGGCCTTGCCGAAGACCTGGCGGATAGTGATTTCGCCCGCGAATTAACGCCGCGAGGGCGCCGCCGCGTCGCCCAATCCGCGCAGGTGATGCGCCAGCTCAATCTGCGGCCTCAGCGAATTGTTAGCAGTCCCCGCCTGCGAGCCCGCCAAACCGCGGACATCATCTCCGCTGCGCTGGATCGTCCGGTTGCCCTGGCGGACGAAGTCAACTTTGGCTTTGACCTTGACGACATCAGCAGCTTAACCCAGGACCTGGGCAGCGGCGCGGAAATCATGTTTGTCGGCCATAACCCCGATATGAGCCTGGTGGTGAGCCAGTTGACCGGCGTCAGCGTCTCGATGAAGAAGGGCGGCTTGGCGCGGGTGGATGTAACCGATGGCGAGGCGGCGCAAGGTGAACTTGTCTGGCTGATCGCGCCCAAAGTCTTCGACGCCCTCGCTGGCGCTGGCGCGCCTGCAGCAGCCGAACCAGCGTCGCCAACTACGCCGGCGCAGAAGCTGCCCGCGACGCCGCACAGGCTGCAGAGCCTGATCCAGCATCGCTGGAGCCCGCTGGGATTCGATCGCGAACGCGGCATCGACAAGGCAACCCTGCTCAGCATACTGGAAGCGGGGCGCTGGGCGGCCTCCTCCAGCAATCTGCAACCCTGGCGCTTCATCGTCGCGGCCAAGGAAGACCCGGCCGAATTTCAAAAGCTGCTGTCGGTCATCAAGGAGGGCAACCAGCCCTGGGCGCAGCATGCCGCTGTGCTCATGATCGCTGTCGCGCGCAAGTACCGGCAGCCCGGCGTAGTCAACCGCCACGCTGGTTATGACTTGGGGCAGGCGATCGCGCAGATGGTATTGCAAGCGCTTGATCATGACATCTACACGCATCAGATGGGCGGCTTTTATCCCGATAAAGCTCGCGATGCCTACCAGATCCCCGACGACTACGAACCCTACACCGCCGTCGCCATGGCCTATCGCACAACCGCGCTCGAGCACTTGAGCGACGGTCATCGCCAGCGCGAAGCCGCGCAACGCCAACGCCACCCGCTGGCCGATCTTGTTTTCAGCGGCGGCTGGGCGCGGCCGGCTGATTTTCTGCCTTAGGCTTTGCGCGCCGGGCTAGGGCCTTGCGTTTGCTTAGCGATCCACTTATGCCATGCGCGCCAGGCTAAGGCCGGTTGCCCGGGCTTCAAACTCGCGCGGATTAAGCCAGCCCTCCGCCTGCGACGCAATTGCGGCTTGCAGTACACTGGTTGTATCTGCGCGACCGCGGAGACAGCACAATGGATGATCTAAAATGCGGCGGCATAGCGGTCATTGATTTCGGCTCGCAATATACACAGCTTATCGTCCGCCGCCTTCGCGACCTGGGTGTCTATTCGGAGGTCTATGCCTACGACGGCGGCGTCGAGCGCATCAATCGCCATCAACCGGCCGGTTACATTCTCTCGGGCGGTCCCAACAGCGTCTACGACCCCGGCGCGCCCGGGCTGCCAAGTTTTTTGCTGGACGCGGATCGCCCGGTCTTGGGCATTTGCTACGGCATGCAACTGCTGACCGACGCCCTTGGCGGGCAAGTCGCGGCGGCAATTGAGCGAGAATATGGTCCGGCAACCATCACGCGCACGGTGCGCAGCCCCTTGCTGGACGGCTTGCAGCCGGAATTAAAGGTGTGGATGTCGCACGGAGATCGAATTGAAGCGCTGCCGCCCGGTTTCACGTCTTTGGCCCAATCCGCCAATTCACCCCATGCCGCCATAGGCGACCTGAAGCGCCAGGCATACGGCCTGCAATTTCACCCGGAAGTGCAACACAGCCCGCAGGGCAGCGCCATCCTGCGGAACTTCGTCTTCGAGATCTGCCGCTGCCGGGCAAACTGGAACGCCGACGCCTTCATTGATGAGGCCCTTGGCGGCATCCGCGCGCAAGTCAAAGACGAGCGCGTCTTGCTGGCGCTCAGCGGCGGCGTCGATTCTGCCGTCGCCGGCGCCCTGATTCACCGCGCCATCGGCGACCAACTGACCTGCGTCTTCGTCGACCATGGCTTGCTGCGCAAAGGTGAAGCCGAGCAAGTCCTCCGCGTATTCCGGCGGGAACAAGGGATGAATCTCATCGCCGTGAATGCTGTTGAGGCCTTTATGAGCGAATTGAAAGGCCTGACCGAACCGGAAGCCAAACGCAAGGCAATCGGCAGATTGTTCGTCGATACCTTCAGCCGGGAAGCGCGCCGCATGCATGGCATTCGCTTTCTGGCGCAAGGCACCATATATCCCGATGTCATCGAAAGCGCCGCTGACAGCGCAAGCGCCCAGACCATCAAATCGCATCACAACGTTGGCGGCCTGCCCGATGATCTGCATTTCGAGCTAATCGAGCCCCTGCGCGACTGCTTCAAAGACGAAGTGCGCCAGATAGGCCTGGCGCTGGGATTGTCGGAAGCCATAGTCTGGCGGCAGCCTTTTCCCGGGCCTGGGCTGGCGATTCGCTGCTTGGGCGAGGTCACCTGGGAGCGGCTGGAAAAGCTGCGGGAGGCGGATGCGATATACATCGATTCCCTGCGCCAAGCCGGCTTGCTGCGGGATGGCACGGCGCAAAGTTTTGCCGTGCTGCTGCCGGTGAAGAGCGTCGGCGTCATGGGCGATAATCGCAGCTACGAAGAAGTGCTGGCGCTGCGCTCAGTCACGACTGACGACTTCATGACCGCCGACTGGGCGCGGCTGCCTTATGAGCTGCTGGCGAAGGTAAGCGCGCGCATCGTCAACGAGGTCGCCGGCATCAACCGAGTGACTTACGACATCACCAGCAAACCTCCGGGCACCATCGAATGGGAATGAGGCGAATGGGGAGTGTCTATCTTGGTGGATATTTCCTGAATGCCGAGCTAGGCGCAGGTTGATTCACCACAGAGACACAGAAGTAGATGCAAGTAAGTCATGCAAATTTCACAGCATCGGGTCAGCCAAGGCTGACCCCTACAGGGTTCAAAATATAGTCGAAAGTTGTAGGGGCGAGCCTTGGCTCGCCCACGCAAACACG
>JAJDXR010000023.1 GCA_022823165.1 Anaerolineae bacterium
GCAAAGAGAACTGGCGCTTTCCGCTGCCACTTGAAATGTAACACGAATAGAACGATTTGGACAAAATCCATGACAAAAACGGAAATCTCGAGGCTAATTGACCCTACTAAAAATCTAGGCTCGTTAAAAAAGAGACACAGAAGTGGAACAAAGTAAGTCATACAAATTTCACAGGATCGGGTCGACCCCTACAGGGTTCAAAATATAGTCGAAAGTTGTAGGGGCGAGCCTTGGCTCGCCCGCACAAATACGAAAATTCGCTATTTTGTGATGATGTACCTATATTCTCATTACTTACTCGCACTTACTGAGGGCGCAGAGCGCACAGAGCTTTTCTCTGGATCGAAGGGAAACCGCATCCACTATAATTGACACTCCTGTCGCATCAGCCATCTTGCCGCTGACGCTCCAGGCGCGTATAATGTTCGATTGTATGGTTTGCTCCAGGGGCAATTTCGCGCATGACTGACGAGCATCAGCAGAATTTGCAGGGCCAGTATCAAGACATCACCTCGCAGCATTGGAGTTATTCATCGGAACGCTACGCCGGCGGCGACAATCTGCTCACCGCGATCGCGCGCGGCTGGTCTATCGATCGCAAGGTCGTCTTGCAGCGGCATTGGTTTGCCGGCATGCGCTGCATCGAAGTCTACCATTTCACCATTCGCCGCGACGATGTCGTGGCGGATATGGCGGTAATGGGCAATCCCTACGTCAAGCGCTATCTCGCGAGCCATCCCCACGACTTGGAGGAAGTAGAAGACGCCGCCCTGGCTTAGCAGCTTCCCATCCGTTTCCCGCGATTTTCACATTCCACTATAATACCCCTAGTAATATGTCCCGCTTGACACCGGACGCGACCCATGCCCGACGATCCTAGGCGCGATAAGCCTGCCGAGCAAGACGACTCCGAATCGCCCCAGTCGCCCGAAGAGATGATGGGGGCGCTGCTCCGGGCCGCCTCCGCCGCCGATAATGAAGACCTGCCGCCGCCGGAAGACTTCGCGTCCGCGGGCGAGATGCAGCGCTATGCCCGCCCGGAAGATGAGTTGGCGTCTAGCTCCGAATCCCCCGACATAGAAATCGGCGAGGTCGCGCGGCGCTTCCTCGACCTGCAGAATCAAGCCGCTACCCTGGCCGACCTGCTCAGCAAAGAAGAGATCAGCTTTGATGACTACCAGCGCCTGCTCTACGAGGCGATGGTGCAAGACGAGCAGGGCCTCTGGTGGATGATTGATGCCGAAATGGGCGAGTGGTATTGCCACGATCCGATCAGCAATCAATGGAATGTTGACCATCCGCCGGCCTTGCGCGAACTTGAGCGCGCTCGCCGTGATCAAGTCGATCCCGATGCCACGCTGACGCAGCCCAACACGGATTTCGATTTGCCGCCGGGTTATGGCGAGCCCAAAGCCGGCGACCCCATCTATGACGAACGTGGCGTCAAGATCGGCAACATGCCGCTCACCAAGGACGAGCTATACACCGTGCCCGGTTCGGCGGCGCTGGTCGATGAGCTGCCCGGCCAGCAGCGGACGCTCGCGGCGGAAGCGCAAGATGCCGCCACCATACAATCGCCAGCGCGCTACCCTGCCGATAGTGTCATTCCGCGCGCCATTGACAGCGACTTCGAGCTGCAGCCGTCTCCAATCGTCCAGGAGTTGCTCAGCGCGCGCCGCAGCAATCGCATCCGGATGGCAGTGACCATTGGCGTTGCGCTGCTGATCGTCGCCTTGATAGGCGGGATCGTGGCCGCCGGCGTCATCATGATGTGGTATCGCGACATGGTTGATCCCTTCGCCGATGGCATCGCCGCGCTGGAGAATTATAGGCCGGCTTACCAGACCGCCCGCATTTTCGACGCCGAGGGCAACCTGCTCGCCGCCATCAACAGCCAGGAGACCGGCGCGCGCACCTCCGTCCCGCTGGCGCAGGTCAGCCCCTACATGATTCATGCCATCGTCTCGCAAGAGAATGAACGCTTCTTTGAAGACCCCGGCTTTGACCCGGTCGCCATTGCCCGCGCTTTTTTCCAGAATGTCAGCGGCGGCGGGATTGAGTCCGGCGCCAGCACCATTACCCAGCAGATCGCCCGCAACCTGGTCCTGCGCGACCGCGAAGTCACTGTCGAGCGCAAGGTCAACGAAATCCTTGTCGCGCTGGAGATCGCCAATCGCTACGACAAAGCAAAGATCCTTGAGTTGTATTTGAATGAGATATTCTTCGCCAACCAAAGCTATGGCGTCGAAGCGGCCGCCAACTTCTACTTCGGCCACAGCGCGGCCCAACTGAATTTTGCCCAAGCGGCGCTGCTGGCCAGCATCGTGCCCTCGCCCGTCCTGAACGACCCGGTCGCGAACCCTGATGTCGCCGTCGCCGGCATGCGCTCCACCATGCGCAAGATGATCGAAGTAGGCTGCCTGCAATTCCAGCATGAGGACTGGCTCAGGCGCGGTCCCTTCTGCATCATCGACGGCGCTGAGATAGACATTGACGGCGGCGGATCGGAAGTGCTCGTGCGCGCCAACCAAGCGGGCGGCATCATCGGCGGCATGGCGATCCTGCAGATTGCCGAAATCGAAACCACCGCTTTCCAGCCCGGCGAAGCGCGGGTGACTTATCCTCACTTTGTCAATTATGTACGGGCGCTGGTGGAAGCCGAGCTGGGCGCGGAAGCCCTTTTCCAGCGCGGCCTGAATATCCACACTACCCTGAATCCGGCGCTGCAAAACGCGGCGCAACTGGCTTTGAGCAACCAGGTTCGCAGCCTCAAAGCGGCCGCCAGCGGCGTCAATACCGGCGCGGTCATGGTCACGGATCCCAATACCGGCGCCATCCAGGCCATGGTCGGCAGTCACGACTTCAACGATGAGGTCGCAGGCCAGGTCAACAACGCGTTGACCTTCCAGCAGCCGGGTTCGGCCATCAAGCCCTTCGTCTATATGCTGGCGCTGCAGAACAACGACGGTAGCTACCTGACGCCGGCCAGCGTCATCTGGGATGTGCCGACTGTAGAGGATCTCGGCGCCGGCGGCATCTACGAGCCGCAAAATATCGACCGCCGTTTTCATGGCGCTGTGTCATTGCGCTCGGCGCTGCAAAATAGCTATAACGTGCCGGCAGTCAAAGTCTTTCGCGATCACGTTGGGGTAGGGCGCTTTGCCAATATGGCGGATGACTTCGGCCTGGTATTTCCCGAAGAGTCCTTCATCTCGCTCGCCAGCGCTTTGGGTTCGAATGAGGTCACGCTCTTCGACATGATGGGCGCTTATGGCGTACTCGCCAGCGGCGGCCGGCGCATCCCGCTCTATGCCATCGAACGCATCACCGAGTCCATTGACGGCGAAGCAGTGGAGATTGAGCGCCAGCGCCCCGAGCCCGAGCAGGTCATTTCGCCGGCGCTGGCCTATCTGATGCAGAACATCCTCAGTGACGACCGCGCGCGGCAGCCCAGTTTCGAGCCGGGTTCCAACCTGACATTGAGCCGCCTGGGCATCCCGACGCAGAACACTGTGGCCGCCAAGACCGGCACCACCAACGGCAGCCGCGACCTCTGGACCATGGGCTTCACGCGCAACGCGGTCGCCGGCGTTTGGCTGGGCGCATCGGACAATTCGCCGACTTATAATACCAGTGGCGCTCGCAGCGCCGCGCCGGTCTGGAATGAAGTCATGGCCGCCGCGGCGACCTGGTATCCGCCGCTTCCATTTGAGAATCCGGGCGGCGTCATCGCGCGCGAGATCTGTCGCACGACCGGTACGCTGAGCTACTCGGCTTGCCCCGAGCCGACGACGGATTTATTCTTGCACGAGCAGTACCCTCCGCCGGCCGACCAAGGCTTTTTGCAGCGCCTCACGGTGGATAGCTGGTCCCTGCTGCGCGCCAACGAATTTTGCCCGGGCCATATCGTCGAGCGCAATTTTGCCGCCATCAGCGATGCCGCCGCGCTCGACTGGCTGAACAATACAGCTGAAGGCAAGGACTATGCCGAAGGTCTGCAGCTGGGCATTCCCGTACGGCCGCCGCCGCAGCAAGCCTGCGCCCAGGGCCAGCCGCTGCCGCTGATAAACATCAGCAGCCCCAACGAAGGCCAAGTGCTGCACGGCGCTGTCGAGATCCGCGGGCAGGCGCAGGCGCCGGCGTTCGACCGCTTCGAGCTGCTCTACGCCAGCGTTGACCAGCCGACTTCCTTCTATCCCATCAGCGCATCGCTGGTGCAAATGCCGCAATATGGCAGCCCGCTAGGGACTTGGGATACCGTCGCCGGGCAAGTTCCTAATGGCAGTTACATTTTGCGCCTGGCGGCTTCGTCGCTAAATGGCGGCGCCATCAATTTCGACTTGAACATCACGCTGGATAATTCGATCGCCGGCAGCGGGGCGGGTGAACCCGCTTTTGGCCCGACCGTCGATTACATCATCACACCGACGCCGTCTGGCGGCTGACCGTTATGTATACTACGCGTGAATTCGCGGGGGGCGAGAAATGCCACCGGTTAGCCACCGAGTTCAACGAGGAATAGCGAGGGCACAGAGTAAAGCAGATGCAGGTTGCTCCCGGGCGGGGAAGCGGGTCGCGGGCGAGCCAAGGGGCGCGTAGACACAGCCCTGCGCTCGCCCCTACAGCTTTCGACGTGACTGTGGCAGGGTATCGCGAGGATTTCAACATACATGAAATCTGTTGCCGGTGAGACGTTCGGCGAAAGAGGCGCGCATACTTAGCTCAAACTTTCTGATACAATAGGTAAACGCGCCGGGGAGAACCGCTGCATGAACCAAAATCCGCTGCTTCAGGGCATGAACCCGCAACAGACCACCGCCATCACAGCCGGCGATGGACCGGTGCTGGTGCTGGCTGGTCCCGGCAGCGGCAAAACCAGTGTGCTGACGCGCCGCATCGCCTGGCTGATACGCGAGCATCGCGTGCCCCATCATCGCATCATGGCGGTCACCTTCACCAACAAAGCCGCCGGCGAAATGCGCTCGCGCGTTGAAGCGCTGCTGGGCGACCGCCTGCGCGGCTTGCAGATCGGCACCTTCCACGCCACCTGCGCGCGCTACCTGCGCCGCGAAGCCGAACGCGCCGGCTATCGCCCGGACTACGTGATTTACGACAGCGACGACCAGGTCGCCCTGGTCAAGCGGGTGGCCAAAGAGGTCGGCCTCGATCCCAAACGGCACAACCCGCGCGCCATCCTTTCCAAGATTTCAGGCGCCAAGAACGAGATGATAGCGCCGGCTGAATTCCGGGCGCTCGATTATTTCGGCGAAATCGTCAAGCAGGTCTACGCCGCTTATCAACAGGCGCTGCTTGACGCCAATGCCATGGACTTCGACGACTTGCTGCTGAACATGGTGAAGCTCATGCGCGACAACGCCGAGCTGCGAGGCTACTATCAGGATCGCTTCGCCTATGTGCTGGTGGATGAGTTTCAAGATACCAACCAGGTGCAATACGAGCTGGTGCGGCTCTTCGCCGCCCCGCAGAACAACGTCTTTGTGGTCGGCGACGAAGATCAAGCCATCTACGCCTTTCGCGGCGCCGACTACCGTAACGTGCTGCGTTTCCAGGAGACCTATAGCGAGGCGTCGGTGATCTTGCTCGAGCAGAATTACCGCAGTACGCAGAATATCCTGGATGTGGCCCGCGCCGTCATCGACCGCAATCGCAATCGTAGGCCCAAAGCCTTGCATACCGAGCTGGGTCGAGGCGAGCGGGCGACGGTATTCGAAGCCTTCGATGAGCGCTATGAAGCCAGCGAAGTGCTGGAGCGCATCCGGCAGCTGCGCAGTGACAGCGGTTTGGATTATAAAGACTTCGCCGTCATGTACCGCACCAACGCGCAGTCCCGCGCCATGGAACAAGCCTTCGTCAACGCGGCTGTGCCCTACGCGCTGGTGGGCGGGGTAGGCTTCTACAAACGGCGCGAGGTCAAGGATCTGCTGGCCTACTTGCGCTTGATCCACAACCCCGACGACCGCGTCAGCTTCGAGCGCATCATCAACGTGCCGGCGCGCGGCATCGGCAAGAAGTCGCTGGAGGCCTTCCTGAATTGGATCACTCACGCTGGTTTGAGCATTTCCGATGCGCTCAACCATGTCTATTACGACGACCCGACCCCGCTGGGCGCGGCGGCGAAGAAGAAGTTTGCCGCCTTCGCCGAGATGCTGTCTGGCTGGCAAGAAATGGCCAAGGTGGGCGATCTGCTGGCGATGTTCGACAAAATCACCGCCCAGACGCGCTACTACTTGCATCTTGAGGACATCAGCAAGATGCCCGAAGAGGCGGTCGAGCGGGCTGATAATGCGCAGGAGCTGCGCGGCTTGCTGCAATACGCGATGGAATATGAGCAGCCGCTGCACGAATTCCTGGCTGAGCAGTCGCTGGTTGCCGATGTCGACAGCCTCAAAGATGATACCGACGCCGTGACGCTGATGACCTTGCACTCGGCCAAGGGTTTGGAATTTCCGGTTGTGTTTATCGCCGGACTTGAGACGGGTATCCTGCCGCACTTCCGATCGTTCGAAGAAGTCGGCGGCTTGGAAGAGGAGCGCCGGCTTTTCTACGTGGGCGTCACCCGCGCCAAACGCTCGCTATATCTCAGCTACGCTTTTCGCCGCGCGCTCTACAGCGGCAGTGGCGGCATCGCGGCGCCGTCTGAGTTTCTGGCGGACCTGCCGCCGCATTTGCTCGACGGCATGCCCGCTACGCTGACGAGCCTGCGCCGCTCGCAGAGCATCGAGTCGCAGACGCAGTGGCAGCGCGATCCGCAACCGCTCAGCCGGCCGCGGCGTGACTTGCGCAGCGGCAAAATCTCGACGCCCAACGAAGCGCTGCGCAAGAAGATCATCCCTTTCCCAGGCTTGCCCAAGCCCGACGGCAACGCGCCTGCGTTTAAGGTGAATATGTCGGTGAAACATCCTCAGTTTGGCTTGGGAAAAGTGATCGGCGTAGAGGGCAAGAGCGGCATCGTCAGCGTACTGTTTGATGAGCACGGTCCCAAGAAGATCCTGGCTGACGCCGACGGCTTCATGGCGCTTGACGGCTGATCGCAGCCGACAGCAATTGCCTGATATCCCCAGCGTAGTAAGCTATTTCGCGCAGCAGCAAGAAGCAGGCCGCCCCGGGGTGGAGGCGAGTTTTGTGGAGGGGGTTCATGGGTGGAGATTAGCGTGGGTAGTCAAGATGTGGCAATCGCGACACGACGTAAATTGCATTTAGTAGCTGATATGCTTGACTGATCTGGAGTATAATTCCTCCTTATGTCACTTCAATATTTTGGACTACAGAAACCGATATTTGCCCGAAATGGCTGGGAGATTCCGCAGCCCAATCCTTTAGTATTGGAGAAGTTTCGGCAGACTGAAGAACTAGTAAGTATCCAAACTGTCGAGCTTGTCGACGAATTGCTGCGGAAAGGGAAGACAGAGCTGCATATTCGGTCGGTTTCCGCGCATATGTACGACTGTGTCGGCTTGATTTTTGCGAATAGGCGATCCTGGATTGATATCGAACATATTGATAATATCCTGCAACACGACGGCTATCAGCCTGTTTCAATAGATGATTTGGTATCTGGCGATGTAGTCGTTTATACTCTGGCCAAGAAGCGTGTACATGTCGGGCTGGTGACCAATGTTATGCCAGCGATGGGCAGTGTTCCAAACATTCGTGTACTGAGCAAATGGGGCAAGCACGGGGAAGTCGAGCACCGACTGGAAGATGTTCCATACTATTTGGGCGAACCGAGCGAATACTGGAGCGAAAGGGCGCCTCATGACCTTAAGCGACTATTTTGAAGAAATCGAGAGCCTTGAATTTCAGATTCAGTTTACTGTGCTGAGCGGCTTGAGTTCGGTCGAGTTTGCTTTGGCTCGCAACTCAATAGTAACGAGCATGCTAGACTTGGCGAAAGGCGATGTTCTTCTCGTACAAGAGCTTTACCGCAGAATCAGCTATTTGCTGCCGAAAGTCGCTGGGGAAACAAAGCTCTCTTACGACGAAAGCATCATTGCTTATCTATATTGTCTGAAGAAAACCGACCCGCTTTGGGCTTATCGTGCGAGCGAAATAATTTGGGATACGGATGGTCTTTTGTGGTCTCGCTGGTTGGCCTACAAGATAATCGAATTTCAGCATCAAGTGGATGCTAGCCTAAACCTATCATCACCAGAGCCAAGCTCGTATCCAATAAACGATACGCCCACATATCCTGTCCCGAAAATCTCATTCCAGGGCATTTTAATGGAGACCGCATGAGACATGTCTGGTCGGTGCTGTGCCGCAGATGCGAGATTGACGCGAAGAGCAGTATGCCAAGTCTTATCGAAATCCCTGACCGGCTGGCATTTCGCGGCGACCTGCCGGAAGACCGTCCGCTAAACTTGCCTTTGCCAGACAGTTTCCATTTCGTGTCTACCTGGGCGAGTGAAGGCGTGCATGAAATTCATCAGCGCCAAGAAGCCTTTGTCCGCATTCTCGCCCCCAATGGCGAAGCTCTGAGCGATTTCCTTATACCAATCAGATTTAATCAGGCGCACGCTCGAACCACTGGCGAGCTAAATTCCTTACCCTACACGGAAAACGGCATATACGAATTTGAAATCTCCTTCAAGGACGGAAGCGACTGGAAGCCAGTCGCCTCCATCCCCCTCGAAATCATTCACGAAGGTCCCCCAGAGCCCGCCTAAGCCCCTGTCACCGCGCCGTCATTCGCTTGTGAGACCTGGCGCGCGTACTTGGCCATGACGCCTTTGGCGTAGTTGGGCGCGGGAGCGCTCCACTCCGCCCGGCGCGCGTCCAGCTCGGCATCGCTTAGGTCGACATGCAGCAGGCGCTGCGACACGTCGATCGTGATCAGGTCGCCTTCTTGCAGCAGGGCGATGGGTCCGCCGACCGCGGCTTCCGGCGCAGTGTGGCCGATCATCAGGCCGCGCGTGCCGCCGCTGAAGCGCCCGTCGGTGATCAGCCCGACATTGCCGCCCAGCCCCTGACCGTAGAGCGCCGCCGTGATTTGCAGCATCTCGCGCATGCCAGGCCCGCCGACGGGTCCCTCGTAGCGGATGACCAGCACATCGCCGGCGACGATTTGGCGGTTGGAGACGGCTTCGAAGGCGTCTTCTTCGGTGTCGAAGACGCGCGCCGGGCCGGTCAGCGGGGGCGGGGTGTCTTTGAGCTTGACCACCGCGCCATCGGGCGCCAGGTTGCCGCGCAGCACGACCAGGCCGCCGCTGGGTTTGATGGCGTCATCCAGGTCGCGGACGACATCCTGGCCGGGCGTCTCGACGGCGTCAGCGCAGGCTTGGGCCAGGGTTTGGCCGGTCACGGTGGGCGTATCGCCGGTCATGTAGCCGCCGTCAATCAGCCGATTTACCAGGATGGGGACGCCGCCGGCTTTGAAAAGGTCGAGCGCCACGTATTGGCCGGTGGGGCGCATATCGCCGATGATGGGCGTGCGGCGGCTGATGGCTTCGATATCGTCCAGTGTGAAGTCGATGCCGGCTTCGCGGGCGAAAGCCAGGCAGTGCAGGATGCTGTTGGTGCTGCCGGCGGTGGCGGCCGAGGCGGCCAGCGCGTTCTCCAGCGAGCGCCGCGTCACCAGGTCGGAGGGGCGGATGTCGCGCTCGAGGATGTCGAGCATCATCTCGCCGGCCTGGTAGGACACGGACGCTTTCTCGGGGTCTTCGGCAGGCACATCGCCCATGCCCATAGGGCAGATGCCGATGATTTCGCTGATCATAGCCATGGTATTGGCGGTGAATTGCCCGCCGCAGGCGCCCGGTCCGGGGCAGGCGACATTCTCGACAGCCATCAGCTCGTCATAGCTGATTTGCCCGGCCTGGAATTGACCCAGGGCCTCGAAGACGTTGACCAGGTCGATATCGCGGCCCTTGTGCACGCCGGGATAGATGGTGCCGCCATAGAGCATCAGCGAGGGCAGGTCAAGGCGGATCAGCGCCATGATCGTGCCCGGGATGGTCTTGTCGCAAGCCGAAAGCGCCACCACGCCATCGAGCATATTCGACATAGCCACCAGCTCGATGCTGTCGGCGATGACCTCGCGGCTGATGAGCGAGCCCTTCATGCCTTCGGTGCCCATGGTGATGCCGTCCGAGATGCTGATGGTGTTGAATTCGAAGGGCGTGCCGCCGGCGGCGCGGATGCCGCGCTTGACATCGACGGCCAGCTTGCGCAGGTGGAAGTTGCAGGGGCCGATCTCGGTCCAGGTGTTGGCCACGCCGATGAGTGGTTTGGCCAGGTCCTCATCGCTGTAGCCGACGGCTTTGAGCATGGCGCGGGCGCCGGCGCGCTCGGCGCCATGGACGAGGGTTCGGCTGCGCTGGTTGAGCTGGGCGCGGACGCCGTTGGTGGTGGTCATGGGGGGCTCCTTGCGTTGATGGGCGGATGCTGGGCGTATTGTAGCGCAAGACGGGATGTTTTTTTACCACCGAGTACATTGAGGGAAAAAGAGGGCACAGAGTTTTTTCTTTTACCACAAGGCCACAGGAGCACAAAGCCTTAGAGGGAATTGACCACAAAGACACAAAGACACGAAGGGCACAAAGGGGGGATGGGTGAGTGGATGGTCGCGTTTTTTGCCACCGAGTACGCTGAGGGAAGAAAAGGGCAAATTGCAGAGCGCGTACTTCAAAATAAATGGACAACTGCTCTTTCTAAACAAGCTGAGATTGATGAAATAGTTGCTATGCTTTTCTGAATTTGATATATTACGCAAGCTTTTTCATCGCTGGAAAGGTCAGTGCATGACGGATATTCAGAGATCTCGGACGCGACGAGTCTTTTTGATTCTATGGCGCATAATAATTATGCTTGCGATAATATCGGTAGGTGTAGTTATTGGTGCGGAGTTTAAACCACTTTCCGATATTGTAGTCGATTCAATTGCCTCAGTTACCAACCTCAGACTTCCAGAAGATCATTCGCGACTAGAGTTCTCGCTTACGACTCCGCGTGATTTGAAGTTTTCGTTCAATGACGAAAGTCAGACAGTAGAACTGCAGTGGAGCGGATCTGATTGGAGACCCGATGTACCGCCAGATCCCAGTGTAATCTATGAGGTGTCAGTGTTTACGGCTGACAATTCTCATATAACCTCGTTCTCCACGAAAGAAGAGTCGCACACAATAGAGAGTATTGCAGCATATCACGGGCAACACCTCAAATTTGTTGTCAAAGCTGAGGGGAGCCTGCGTATCGGTGAACACCACTACTACTACGAGTCCGAGGAAGCTAAGTTCAGTTGGATCGTACCTGCGGCTACGGCGACTGCTACACCAACCGCCACGTCGACAAATACGCCCACGAATACTCCGACCAATACAGCAACTAACACGCCAACCGATACACCCACTAGCACGGCGACAAGCACTCCTACAAGACTGCCCAAAAATGATCCTCAGCTTTCGTATGAGATTTCGACGCCGGGCGATATGTCATTCAGTTTCAACACGAGAACTGGTGCCGGGACGGTCAACTGGGGAAAGTCCGACTGGGTTCCCACACGACCGACCGGTTCAAGTAATGTCACATACGAATTGAGCGTTGTTTATCCAAAGCGCACTTTTGGTCCGTACAGTTTATCGGTGACAAGACGTGTCTTCACGGGTCTGGATGCGCAAGAAAATCAAGAGTTGCGGTTCAAAGTGACTGCTGTTGGAACGATACGAATTGGACAATACACTTATGAGATAAGGTCCGAAGTTGCTGAGGTCAGTTGGACGAGGCCGACGTCGACGCCGACAAGTACACCTACGGATACGCCTACGTCTACCTCGACGAACACACCAACTGATACACCCACAGCCACTGCTACCAATACACCGACGTACACACCAACCAATACTCCAACTAGGCTCCCGGCGAATAGCCCACAACTCTCTGGTCTGATTTCGGAGCCGGGAAATGTTTCATTTAGCTACAATGCAAGAACGTCCGACGGAACTATCAGATGGAGCAAATCTGGATGGGTGCCCAGTAAACCACCTGGCGCAAGCGATATTACATACGAAGTACGTGTAATAATTAGAGACCGAACCGTTGGTCCGTATAAGGTTGAGGGAAGCAGCCATACCATCAAAGATATGAGTGTACATGAGAGCCAGAATATTTCGTTTGCTGTTACTGCCTTAGGGTCAGTAAACATTGACGGACACACCTATGAAGTACAGTCGGAAGTTGCCGATCTTGGCTGGATAAGACCGACTTCCACACCAACGTTTACACCTACCAATACGTTCACACCAACCAGCACGTCTACGCCAACTCCGACTAGGCTTCCAGCTTCACATCCAAGGCGAGACTTCACCCTCGTGGTTTCAGGAAGCTTAAAGGCGACATTTACGGAGTCTGAAACCGCAAGGGTGGAATGGTCAGGAGTCACGTGGAGGCCGCGCAAACCATCTGATGCGGTGAAGATCTCATATAGAGTTACGCTTCTAAATCCCAGTTCTTCGCGGAATGAAACTAAGACTACCAGCGGAAATTCAATAACCTTTTCAAATGTGAAACGATTCGCGTCGAAACGACTGAGCTTTCAGGTTGAAGCAATTGCTTCACTAACTGTTGATGGGCACAAGTATGAGATTCGCAGCCAGCCGGTCGAAGGAGGCAATCTCTACATTCCTAAGTATGACTATATGATGGAACAGGATGAATCCGATAGTCGCTTGCCGGGATATTGCAGTATCGGGCTGTTTCTCAATCGAGGAAGCGGATACGATTTTAATGTTGCGTACTTTGGCAACACATATAAGTGGTATCGAGTGGATGTATTCGGTCCCGATGGTAGAGAACTGAACATATCGAGTACCAGGTCCACCGTGCTCGGAGATAAGGCGAACGTACAGAGGTACGCTAATACAACATTTAAGCCGGGCGTGTATACTGCAAGGGCAACAGAGCTAGACCCCAGAAGAGTGAAGACATTCGCTTTTGTGATAGAAGAGCGAGGGGACTACAGTTTGCAAATTGGTGGTTGGGGATGCTAGGAGGCCTCTTATGTTCCACAACCCTATCACACGCGGCGTCATCTGCCAGACCGTGACGCCGCTCAAAGCCAAGGGCGACAACTAGCCCGGCAAGTTATTCAAGACCTGCACCACAACCCCGACCACGATGCCGGTGATGGCAATGGCGGCGGGAATGGCGATGCTGATGATTAACATAATCACGCCTGAGGATTGCCTCAACGCTCAAATTTGACCATTTGGCGCTGCGTAGTGGTATAATCACAACATTAGCCGTAAGCAGACAGTTTCAGGAGACGCGCGGTGGACTTGTCATCCTTGATTTCGCAATTGGTTGACGCTGGCATTGGCGATGTTGCTACCATTGTCATTGTTGTCTTGTATATTCGTTACTCATCTAGTGAAACGCGCCGAGAAATCAGCAGAGAAATAGACGATAAAATTGGCGCATTGAAGACGGATCTGTACGAATCGATCAAGGAGAATCGTCAGGCGATAGTCACGCTCAGATCAGATACGCGGCAAGAATTCAATGCAGTTAGGACGTATGCAGAACAGTCAAATAAAGAGATTCGGCAAGAAATCAAAGAATTCAGGATAGATTCCGAGCAATCGCATCAAGAAACGCGGCAAGAATTGAAGGACCTCAGGCTGCACGTCATTGATGTGCGCGAGCGGCTCGCCAACATCGAAGGCCGGCTTGGCGCGCCAACGCCCCGAATGAGCGCGGTATCGCCACCGCTGGAAAGTCCCGTTGAAGAGCCATCCGCGCAAAGCTCACGTTAGCCACCCCCGCCAACTCATCCATGGCGCCATCTTACTACCTATTGTGACGCCGTTTCCTACTTTATCCCCGAGCTGAGGAAGCTGTTGGTGAACTGCTTTTGCAGCAGGGCGATGAGGATGAGGATGGGCACGGCTACGATCAGCGTGCCGGCGGAGAGCAGATCCCACTGTGCGCCGATCTCCGAGGACTGAACCAGCAGCGCCAGGCCGACCGTCAGCGGGCGCGTCTCGACGCTGCTGGTGATCAGCAGGGGCCAGAGGAATTCGTTCCAGTGGTAGGTGATCGAGACGATGCTGAAAGCCAGCAGGGGCGCGCGCGTGACCGGCAGGAAGACGTGCCAGAGCACTTGCAGCCAACTGGCGCCGTCGCTGCGGGCGGCTTCTTCCAGCTCTTTCGGCACCTGCTTGAAGGCCTGGCGCATGAGGAAGGCGCCGAAGGCCGAGGCGATGTAAGGCGCCATCATGCCCTGGTAGGAATCCAGCCAGCCCAGCGCCACCAGCGTCTGATAATTGGGCAGGATGAGCACGGTGGCCGGCACCATGAGCTGGGTGAGGAAGAGGAAGAAGATTTGGTCTTTGCCGCGGAAATCCAGGCGCGCCAGGGCGAAGCCCGCCAATGAAACCGTGACCAGTTGCAGCGCCAGCAGCCCGAATACCCAGATGATGGTATTGAGGTAGAAGCGCGGGAAGGGCGCGACTTCCCAGGCTTCGGCAAAGGCGCCCAGGTGCAGGCTTTGCAGCCAGACCAGCGGCGAGCCGTTGAGCAGCTCGGTGGTGGGCACGAAGGCGGCTAACAGCGTCCAGATCAGCGGCACCATCCAGACGAG
Source organism: Anaerolineae bacterium (assembly GCA_022823165.1). GTDB lineage: Bacteria > Chloroflexota > Anaerolineae > Aggregatilineales > Phototrophicaceae > UBA6055. The sequence goes on from JAJDXR010000023.1 coordinate 14,600, forward strand.
GCCGAAGAGCGCCAGCGCCAGGATAGGCAGGGCCTCACGCCATTTGGAACGCTTCGTGGTCATCTGATGGTCAATCCCGATACTCGGCTAGTCATAATGTACGCGCCGCTCCAGGTAGACGAACTGCAGCATGGCCATGGTCAGCAGCACCGCCAGCAGAATAACGGTCATGGCTGAGGCGATGCCGGTCTTGAACCACTTAAAGCCTTGTTCGTAAACGTAGTACAGGGCCATGCTGCTGGCGTTGTTGGGCCCGCCCTGCGTCAGCACAAACACATGGTCCACTTGTTGCAGCGAATTTAAAACGCCAATCGTGGTCACAAAATACGTGGTTGGAGACACCAGCGGCCAGATAATGTGTCGCAGCTTTTGCCAGAAGCTGACGCCGTCCAGCGTGGCCGCTTCCAATACATCATCCGGCAGCGATTGCAGCGCCGCCAGATAAAAGAGCGCGAAGTAGCCGAGCTGCTTCCACAAGTAAACGGCGAACAAGCTGGCCAGCGCCAGATCAGGGTCGCTCAGCCAATTGGAGCGGGGTAATCCCAGGCCGCCCAGCAGCTCGTTGAAAAGTCCAACGCGCGGGCTGTACAAGAACAGCCAGATGGAGGCCACGCTGACCATCGGCAGCGCGATTGTGGCCAAAAAGGGAAAACGAAAGAAGCCGATATTGCGCAGGCCCTGATTCATGAGGACGGCGAGCAGCAAGCCGCCAAACACAGACAGGACCAGCCCCAGGGCGACGTAGCCAACCGTATTGAGTATCACCTGCTGGCTGAACGGGTCGGTGAAGATTCGTTCGAAATTGTCCAGGCCGACGTAGATTTGATTGCGGCCTCGCCGCGCATGGAAGCTGCTGATGACGACGGAGATGATGGGCCAGATGGTAAAGACAGCCAGAAAGACCAGCGACGGCGCCAGAAACAGATAGGCGACTGCGCTGGCTGAGTTCAGCCTGGGGGGCAAGTAGAGGGAGCGAGCGAAGCGCCCGCGTCCCTCTGCTTGCCTGTGTGGCGCGTTCAACTGACTTTGCATAGGCTTCGGCGACTGCCTTTACAGTTCGCAGCCGTTCTGCGTCAGTACATCGTTGGCGCGCTCCTGCGCGATAGCCAGCGCCTCTTCGGGCGTCAGTTCGCCGGTGTTGACCGCCTCAATGGCCTGGGTGGTGATGACCTGGATTTCCTGGCCGCCAAAGGTCGCCGGGAATTCTTTCACGGCATAGGGAAGCTGTTCACGGGCGGTGGAGGCTTGCGGTACTTCTTCGGCATAGCTCTTCAAGGGATCGACTTCCCAAGCGGCTGCGCGCGGCGCGACATAGCCGCTGTCAATGCCCCACTGGCCGATTTGTTCCGGACGCACCATCCAGCGGATGAACTCCCAGGCGGCGTCCTGGCGCTCTTGGCCGATGTCCGCCATGATGTAGAAGTTGCCGCCGCCGACATTGGCGCCATATCCGGCTGAGCCGCCGGGCATGAAGCCGGTGCCAACTTCGAAAGGCGAATTGGCCAGCAGTGTGCTCAGGCTGCCGGTCGAGTGGTAAATCATCGCGGAGGCGCCGGCGATAAAGTCGGCGGGGGCGGTGCCCCAGGCGACCGCGCCATCGGGCATGATTCCCTCGTCTTGCAGCCTACGCAGGAAAGCCAGCGCTTCTATCGCCTCGGGCGTATCCAGGTAGACGGCGCAGGGTTCGTCGCCAAGCGAGCCGATATGCTGCCCGGCCTGAATGGCGAAGTTGGCGAAAAGCCAGAAGGACGACGGCACTTCGACGCCCCAGCGCGTGACGTTGTCGCCATCCTGGACAACCAGTTGTTTGCCGTATTCGACCAATTCTTCCCATGTCGCCGGTGGACTATCCGGGTCGAGGCCGACCTCGGCGAAGGCGTCCTTGTTGTAATACAGGATTGGGGTTGAGCGCTGCCAGGGGATACTCCAGACCTGGTCATCAGCGATATTGTTGGCCATGAAGGCATCGAAGAAGTCGTCGATATCCAGTCCTTCTTCCGAGGCGATATAGTCATCCAGCGGGATGATGCCTTCGGTCTGGATCAGCGAATAGATGTCGATGCCCAGCAGGATGGCGACATCAGGCGGCTGACCGGACAAAATCGCCGCGGTCGCCCGCGCCATGTTCTCGGAGTAACCGCCGGTGAAGACGGGCTCCACTTGAATGTGATCGTGAGTCGCATTGAAATCAGCCACATAGCCGTCGATGGCTTGGGCCAGTGGACCGGCCACGCCGACCGGATAGAAGAATTGCAGGGTGATCACATCTTGCGCCGCGGCGCCGCCGATCAGCAACAGCAGGCTGCAGAGCACCAGCAATGCGCGAAATAGAGATTTCTTGAACATCATTATTCCTCCGATTCAGTAGCTGCATGTGTTTGGCGAATTCTTGCAAGAGCAACAGATTCTGATAGGCTTCCTTTCCTTAAAGAGAGACAAGGTACATGCTGTCCTTGCTCTTTAATGCTAAATGATTCGGCGCAGTGACATCATTCATCCTGGCGCTCGCAACAGCCCGATTGTGGAGAACGCGGGAGGCCGCCAACGAGCCAACACTCCAGTATAACACAATCGGCCGCGATTACAAAAAACGCCTAAAGCCGCGGAGAGTGGCAGGGCAATCGCACCAAAATCATAATGCGCCGTCGCCACGAAAATTGAGAAAATCCAAGGCCTTTTCGTGAGGCGCTCGTTGAAAATGGTCTGCAAATTGCGGACGATTCACAGAATCGTCCCTAAAGATTACTCAAGTTACGAGGGAATATAGTCGATGTCAGCCCAATTTCAATTTGATGCAATTGCCCTGTTCCCCCTTCTGGGGAGTGGTGAATTTCAAGGATATATGAATTGCATGGGGAAAACCTTGTACTTGGGATACTGTTGAAGATGTAACTGTCGCCGATTCCAGGCATAGACAAAAAGTTTCACGGTCCGATGAAGCGCCTTAGCGCAACGAGAA
>JAJDXR010000029.1 GCA_022823165.1 Anaerolineae bacterium
CGTATAGTCGGTATCGGGCTTGATGCCAACAAAAAAGAGTTGTTCGGGACCAAGGGTTACAGGTCCTCGATGGAACTCGGGCGGGTTGCCGCTCCAATGATACCAAAGCGTACCTGGCGGATTATTTTTTTTCAGGTTCTGCCACTCGCTCGATCCCTTATTGCCGGTGATGTCGTCCCAGGCTAAGGTGAAGCTGTTGAAGCTGAGCGAGGTGATGCGCAAGGGGACTGGCGTGGGTGTGGGGTCTTGCGCTTGCGCCGCTCCTCCGGCGCTGATCAGCGCGATGATGAGCAACAGCGGCAGGATGAAGCGCCGACGGGAAAGAACGCGCTGGTGAAAAGTAAGGCTGTGGATATGCGCGGCGGGTTGAGGGAACATCAGCAGAGCCTCCACGGAGCTAGGATGAGCGCATTATATTGACGAATGTTAATATGTTTTCAAGCAATTGTCAATTTTTGGCTGTTGGGGACTGTAGGGCATTGCAATCGCACCAGATTGTTTTTGTCACCGAGGACACTGAGATTTTTCCGAAAATTCACAAGACAAAGTGGTGATGTAGGGGCGTTTCGCTGAAACGTCCGCAATGTTCAAGCAAATTCTGTGGGCGAATCACAGAGCCGCCCCTACAACCATAGGAGTATGCGGAGGTTTCAAGTCCGCTTTATTCACCGCTCCCAAGCACTATATGCTTGGTCCCACCCTGTGGATGGCGAAGCTGTTGTTGTCGCGCAGGGCTTCGGACTTGGTCAGGTAGCCGTTGCAGACGCGCTCGACCTCGTCGAAGACGATCTGCCCGGCCTCGGCCAGGGTAATCTCGTCGGTGAAGACGCCGCTGACATCGACATCGACGGTGTCGCGCATTAGCTCGAAAGACCCCCGATTGCCGGTGACTTTGATGGTGGGCATGATGGGGTGATTGGAGGTGTGGCCGCCGCCGGTGCAGAAGGTCAGCACCTGGCAGCCGGCCGCCGCCATGCTGCTGATGCTCTCGGCGCCCATGCCGGGCCCGTACATGACGTAGTTGCCGGAATCGGTTTTGCTCGGCGCTTCGGCGATTTCCAGATACTCGATGATGGCGCTGTCGCCGATCTTCTTGACCGCGCCCATGGACTTCTCTTCGATGGTGGTCAAGCCGCCGGCCATATTGTCGCCGGTGGGCTGCGAGCCGCGGATGTCTTCGCCGCTGGCCAGCGCGCGTGCTTCCATGTGCTGAACGCCGGCGACGATGGCCTCCGCGATGGCCGGGCTGGCCGCTTTGTCGGTCAGCCAGTTTTCGCAGCCCATCCATTCGGTGCATTCAGCCATCAGCAGGCGGCCGCCCTGGGCGATCAGCAATTCACCGGCGAGACCGTTGGCCGGATTGCTGGCCAAACCGGAGGTGGTATCGGAGGTGCCGCATTCGGTACCAAAGAGGATCTTGCTCAGCGGCGCCGCTTCGCGCTGCTCAAGGCTGATGAGGCGGGCGAAGTCCTGGGCGTAGCGGGTGGCTTTTTCCACCGCGCTGATAAAGCCGCCGTCGCCGCGAATGTTGACGGTGGCGATGGGCTTGCCGGTGGGCGCGATGTCGTCAGCCAGGTCTTCGGCGGTCATGCCCTCTTCTTTGAAATGGTCGATGATGACGACAGCGCCGACATTGGGGTTCATCGCCGTGCCAGCCAGGAAACGGCGCGTCACCCGCAGGTCGGGCGCGACCTGGCAGCGCCCGTTGGCGTGGGTGATGGGCACCGCGCCGTGGATGGTATCGGCGACGCGCTCGACCACGCCGTTGGCGTAGACCGTGCCCGACAGTATCAGGACATGATTGCGGATTCCAACATCGCCGTTCGGGCGGTGAAAACCCATGAAGTGTGACATTTCGCTCGTCTCCTTAATATAAACTGCGGGCGACCCAAGGGTCGCCCCTACATTCTCATTTACTCAGAGGCGGCGGCGCGTTCGGCCAGATCGCCGCGGCCGCGATTGCTTTCGACATTATGCGTGTGGACGTGGTCGCCAGCTTTGATATCGCTAAGCGCCGAGCCGATGCTCAAGCCGTATTTGAGCACGGTGTCGCCGGCGGCGATGTCCATCAGGGCGATCTTGTGGCCGTAGGCGATATCGGCCTGGGCGATGACCTCGAGATCGCTGCGTTCGCCATTGCAGCTGACATGGTCGCCGGTTTGGATAGGCTCCAGCACGGCGGTGCCGACGTTATCGGTGGCGTAGACGACGAATACTGTTTTCATGCTTAGCCTTTCTGCGGAATCCAATAGATGCATTGTCCATTGCAGGCGTTGGCTTTACAAGGCGTAACTCAAGACGAAGAATTTACCGTTAAAAGGGTGCTGGATGCTTTGACCTCTGGCAACCCGTAACTGGGGCCACAGCAACGAATGCCTCAACCCCGAAAACCTTTCTCCAAACTCCGCGTCAGGACCATGGGGGATTACAAAGCTCAGGGTGTCGACTTCTATAGCAGGAAAGCGCTCTGAGCATAGGATATTCAAGTCTTCTACAACGTCGGCAACCACTTCGAGCCTGAAGGAAACCGATACATTGGACACTGAACGTGGGCGACTAGGAAGAACTTCTCGTGATAGGGTGCGCGCCAGCCACTCTACCTTGTCGGGGGCCACCGTCTGAATGTCGTTGGCCTTCAAGTAGTCGGACACAACCTGCTCCAGCGCTTTCTGGACCAGCTGATCAGCCGACAGCGATGCAAAGAAGCTTCCGTGAACGAGGCAGACCTTGGTACGTTTTTTCCACTGTCCTCGAATCAAGTAATAGACTTCGTGCAGAGTGGGCAACTGTGTTTCAGGATTAAGGGCTTTGATCTTCCGCCGTATATGGCTCGCTGTATCCTGTGGCAGCGCCTCCAATGAAATGGCGCCAGTCGGGATGTGCGACACGAAGCTCGGTATGGAGAAAGAATCACTTTCCAACAGTCCGACCAATTCACCGCCGTACGGAGGCCAAGACGCCTCATACTGCATCACAAGGTTGGGAAACCCGCCGAAGTTCTTATAAGCAAATGGCTTGCAATGCCAAGGCAAGTCGCTCAGTCTTGGCAACTCTCGCAGACAGCGCCGATGCTCCAACAGATGGGCGAAAAACTGATATATCGAATACATATTGATACCTCCGCCAAGCTGACGCGCCACACAAGGCCACAGCTTCTGCGGAATATCAATAGTTCTTGATAAAGAGTTCTCTCCCTTTTTCCGCCTTCCCTTGCATATAGTTGTTCATGCCATATTGCAGCGTCCACTCGCTTATGTTCGCGAAGCTGAATAGGTCGCGGATGACGGGCGAATCATCGTACGTTATCAGCCACTTGTGCGGACAGCGGCGCATGTTCTCGGCAAAGCGCTCGTGGTCGAAACTGGTATGCAGCTCGCCGTTGACGCCATACAGTCTCGATTGCGTGGCCTTCCAGTACGGCGGGTCAAGGAAGATGAATACGTTTTCGCCCTCTTCAAACAACAACGACTCATAGTCGCCGTGGCAGATCTCCACTTCTCTCAGCAGCGGTTCAAGCCGCCACAATCTGCCAATTGAGGACTGTGTAAAGCGGCGTTCGTAGGCGTATTGCGAATAACCGCCGGAATCGACCACGCCAGAAAATGTGATGCGATTGAGAACAAAATAACGTACCGCCCGCTCAATATCTGTACACATCGTGCCAGGCGTATGCAGAAAGCGCCATAGCGCCCTGCCTTCATCATAGTTGTCTTTGAAGGACTGTACGCATTGCGACAGTTCATCGATATTTTGTTGCGCCGCCCGCCAAAAGAAAATCAAGTCATCATTCAAGTCGTTAATCACATAGCGCTGGATCCGTCGACCAAAGAGGCATCTCATGGCTAGGAAGACAGAGCCGCCGCCGACAAATGGCTCGCGGTAGTCCTCTATGCGCGCTGGCACATGCAGCAAAATCTGCTTGATAGCGCGTGATTTGCCGCCGGGATAGCGCAAGGGGCTTTTAACTGGTTTCATTTCTTGGGCGCGATTTCTATACTAAACCCTGGATTGATCGTGACTTCCTGATGCAATAATCTTAGCAAGCGTCGCCAAACAGGTGTCAGATTGTTGGCGTCGGAGAAAGATTCTATGGCTGCCTCGCCGTCATTCGGCAGCACCAACTCGCCTATAACATTCCCGGTCAGTTTCAACCGAGTGGTAAATTCTACCGGTTTGTCGTCCAGATAAAGCTCGTCGATGCTGTAAAACAGTATATTCCTAAACAAACCATCTTGAATATCGCCCAAGCTTGGCATGATGCCCTTTGTAGTGTTCTTTGACTCTTGAACAACCATCCTGCCGTCTTCCCAGAAGACTTCATCGACGGTCAGATAATAAATACCTCCTTGCAGATTAACCAACTCAAAGTAGGCCTTCTCTCCATCCGAAAGCTGTTCCAAGTCATGAGTCGTCATGGCTTCACGCTTTGCCGCCGCTGCGGACCGCGCTGACGACCGCCGAGCAAATGCGTCCAAATTAAACTTGCCGTCAACCAGGTATTGCTCGAGAATTGCTAGGTGGTTGTCAGCCGAATGCATCTCAACATTACAGAGTTTGCCAATGCGTCGGTAACTTTCGACCGCCTGCCGAAATACATTTTCATAGTCCCGCTCAAAGTGCATTGTATTCCAATGCAAAGCGGACTTTTGAGCGCGCTTGATTTCACGCATTTTTTCCACGACAGAACTGTTATTGAGTAGTTGACCCGTGATCCTGTTGCCGCCGCGTTTCAGATTTGGTTCGGCGTACTCGTACCAAGCGAGGATGATATAAACGTCGGTCAAGTTCATCCGCGCGAGGGTCATGGACCCCAAACGTTCGTTGTTTCGCGTGTCATTGCCTTCATCTTTGATGACCGGAATCACAGTAACTCTTTTCGTCTGCAAGTGATACGTCCTGTAGATCCCCGCCGACGGGTAAGTTCGGCTTGGTTTTGGACCTTTCCACTTTGAAAAGCCAAACGATGTTTCGTCTTCAAATTCTATGATCCCTGACCCACGGCGAGGGGCGTTGATGTCGAATCCGTCCACTGAAAATTGCTCAAGCGGCATAGTACGCACTTGAGGATCATAGTTGATATCGCGAATGACGCCCTTTAGGCGCAAAATCTTGGACATAAATGACTTCCTGTCAAAATGGGCAACACTTATTAATTATATCGCGCAAGTCTACCCATACTGCGGCAGATACCGCGCGAACTCCGTCCGCTGTAAATATCCGTAACCATCGGACTGGCGCGCCGGGAGAACTACCCACCGGTCTCGACAATCCGTCAATAGATCGCGAGTCGCAGCATTGTAAAAGGTTCATTTCATGCCAGTAGTGGCGATGCCGGTGGTGATATACTTTTGCAGGAAGCCAAATACAAAGGTGATTGGCAGCGCGGTCAGCACGGTCATCGCCAGGATGAGATCCCACTGAATCATAAGATCGCCTTGAAAGGTCTCCAGCCCGACCTGCAAGGTGAACATTTCGTTTTCGGTCATGACGATTTTGGGCCAGAGGAAATCATTCCAGCGCCAAATGGTGGAGAAGATCGCCAGAACCGCCAGCGCCGGCGCCGCCAGCGGCAGGATCACCTGCCAGTAAATTCGCCATTCGCTCGCGCCGTCGATCCGCGCGGAATCCAGCAGTTCATCCGGTATCGTCAGCATGTATTGCCGCAGCAGGAAGACGCCGGTCGGCGTGCCGATTGTCGGGATGATGATGCCAATTAATTGATTGTTCCATCCCAGCGCTGTGATTAGCAAAAATGCCGGCACCAGGATAACCGAGAGCGGCACCATCAGTGTGCTGATGATCAGCATGAAGATGAAGCCGCGGCCGCGAAAGCGATATTTGCTCAGGGCGAAGGCGGCCATGCTGTTGACGAACAGGGTCAAGATCGTGGCTGAAGCGGTGACGATGACGCTGTTGGCCAGATAGCGCCAAAAGTTGAAACTCTCAACGCCGCGCGTGTAATTGTCTAGGCTGAAGCGCACACTTTCGACCGGCGCGCGATCACTCAATTTCACTCTGGTAAGGCCCGCTTCCGGGTCGGCCGGGTCAATCATCTGCGCTTCGAGGCCGACGCGCCGCGCTTGCGCGAGCTGCGCGGTCGCGCCATCCGCGAGCGTGACCTCGTAGAGCGGCAGCGGCTCATCGTAGCCTTCGACCGCCGCCAGCTCCTGATGATAGGGCAGGAAGCGGGGCGGGAAGCGTTTGATATCGCCCGAGCTTTTGAACGACGACATCACCAGCCAGAGCACGGGACCAAACATGACAACGACGCCGAGCAGCAGATACGCATAGGTGAAGAAGGAGCGCCGGCGCGCCGTGTGGAAGAGCCAGTTGAGGAACCCGCCAATCGCGTCCATCAAGACCTGCAAGAACTCCACGAGCGGATTCAGCGCGCCCCGCAAATCCAATGCAAGCCCGCTACCCAATCGGCCGCTTGAGGCGCTGCCCGGCGTCGCCCCGTCTTCGTCTTCTTCCAAGCCCGTGCCTTGTACGCGAATCTGGATAATCGTCAGCACGATCAACACTGCCGCCATCACCAGCGAGGTCGCCGCCGCCAGGCCGAATTCGCGGAAGGGGCTGGCGAAACCGTTGTTGTAGATGTAATGCACGATGTAGAGCGTCGCCGAACCCGGTCCGCCGCCGGTGAAGGCGAAGACGACGTCAAATATCTGCACCGCTCGAATCGTGGACAAGACGATGACCACCAGCATCGTTGGCGCCAGCAGCGGCAAGGTGATCGAACGAAAGGCGCGCCAACTGCTCGCGCCGTCGATGGCGGCCGCCTCGTAGAGATCGGCCGGGATCGCCTGCAAGCCAGCCAGCAGGATCAGCGTATAGAAGCCCATCAAAGACCAGACGCTAACCATCACGACCCAGAAGCGCGCCCAATTGCGATCGGTGAGAAAGCGCAGTTTCTCCCCGCCCATGCCAACAACGACCGCGTTGAACAGCCCGTTCTCTTGCAGCATCCAGCGCCAGATCATCGCCACCACAATTGGCGAGAGCAGCACCGGATAAAAGAAGACGCTGCGAAAGAAGCCGCGCGCCCGTATCCGCCCGTTGAGGACGATGGCGGTCAACAGTGAAACGGCGATCATAACCGCGACCTGCGTAATGACGAAGCCGGCCGTGTTGAGCACCGCCGCGGCGAACAGGTCTTCATCGCAGGTGGCGGGGCGCAAGAAGTCGCCACAGTCGAAGAGGCGTTCCAGATTGGCGGCGCCAACGTAAGGGCGCTGATACAGAAAGAGTTTGTCGCTGCCGGTGAAGGTATAGACGAAATTGAAGAGCATAGGGAATAGGACGAAGACAGAAAAAACAATCATATTTGGCGCGACGAAAACATAAGCCATGCCCGTCACGCCGGTGAATTTCTGGATGCGGGAGAAGAGACCGTCAAGCAGGTTGACGAAGGGGTCAGTTAGTCGATACAAGATTCATTTCTCTAGCTCGGCGCCGCGGCCCGCCGCTCCTACTCATGCCGTCACGCTCGCCATAGGCGTCAATCGGGCAAAGGGTCCCCTCCCTCAATCTTGGGAGGGGGTTGGTGATGGAGCGAAGGCTAGCCGGCAGCCAGATTAGCAGCTGCTTCGTCGAGCTGTTCCTGCAAGCGCGTCATCGCCTCGTCCAGCGTCAACTCGCCTGCGAAATACTGCGCCAGACGGGTATTCGAGGCGTCGTAGTAAGCGAAAGCCAGCGGATGCAAGTTCATCGCCACGCCGTTCTCGGTAACCTTGGTGCCGTCTATGCCGGCCTGATTCAGCGCCGCCGATATGGCCGCGTTGTCGGTATCAAATTCCACGCCCAAAGCCACCACCGGCGGATTGGGCGGAATCAAGAGTGTACGCGAAGCAAACTCTTGCCCGACCTCCGGCTGCAGGAGATATTCCATCACCCGCGCCACGGCCTCGGGATGCTCGGTCTGGGCGTAGCCGACGATTGACGCGCCGCCAGATGCGCCAGCGCTGCCGCCCGGGCCTACCGGGTTCGGCGCCAGCACCCAGTCAAAGGCATCGCCAATCTCGCTGCCAAAACCATTGATCTGCCAGCTGCCGGAATAGAGCATGACAACTTCGGCATTGACGAAATAATCGCGAGCCGACGAATACTGCCCGCCGCCGAGCCATACTTCGGCGGGCGTCAAGCCATTGTCGAACCAGGCTTTCATCCATTCGGCAAAAGCGCGATAGCCGGCGTCGTCTTCCAGTGCAAAGTTGCCGTCTTCATCAAAGAGTTCGATGCCCAGCGCGAAACCGGCCGAAGCGAAACGATGCCCTTTGTTGTCGATGGCGAAGGCGTAGGGCGTACCGGTGGCTTCGGCAACTTCCGTGATGGCTGCGGTCCAGGTCGCCCAATCGACTTCGTCGCTCATATCGCTGGGCACATCGACGCCCGCCTGGTCAAAGAGTGTGCGATTGATGAAGGCGGCGGTCACTGACAGCTCGTCGGGGAAGGCGTACAGCCCGTCGTCATCATCACCGGCGCGGAAAGCTTGCAGGTAGGGCGCCGAGAATGAGTCTTCGATAATGGACGCGTCCGAGAGCAAGGGGCGCAGGTCCAAATAGAAGCCGGCCATGCCGCCAAAGTCGGTGATGCGCGCCATGTCCGGCGCCTGACCGGCCTCGACCTGAACGCGCAGTTGATCGCGAACAGTGGTATAGGGCACGGTGTCGACATTTACGACGATGTCCGAGTTATCGGCCGTGAATCGCGAAAGCAAGTCAGCGTAGACTTCGCACTCGATGCCGTTGTTGTAACACATGAAGTTCAGCTCGACCGTGTCTTGCGCAAGCGCCGCCGCGCCCAGCGTCAAGACCAGCGCTATCAGCAGTACAATAGACCTAAGGTGTTTCATGAGTCTTCTCCTCGTAGAGATGGACGAAAGTTTGCGATCCCGAAGATCGCCCCGCCATTATCGCCTGCATTTCACAGACGCAGAACAGGTAAAGCCAGCATGCGCGCCAGCGCCTCCAGCACGGCGCCATGATCGCCGTAAGTCAGCGAAATATGATGCTCCAGGCCCTCGCGCAGGATGGCGTCCATCACCGCCGCCGCGCCCGAGTCGAAGCGTATTATACCACTTGTTCCCGTGAACGCGGGGGGCGCCTTCAGCATCTCGCCGCCGCCGATGACCAGGCGCAGTTCGCCGGTGGCCTCGCTGAGCCGGGCGATGGTCACGCGGCCCGGCTTCAGCGGAAATTGCAGCAGCAGCGGCTTCGCGCGGTTGGAGTGGATGGTCGCCTGCGGCTGCGCATCCGGATCGCACATCGACAGCGGCGCCAAGCCGCAATGCCACAGCGTCGCTTCATCGGCTGCGGTATCCACCGCCACCAAGTCACTGCCGAAGGCTGGCTGACCGCTGATCCACCCCAAGACCAACTGCGTGATCGTGCCGTTGACATCGGCTTCGCAGCTGCAGGGCGTCAGCGCGTCGCTCAACAGCGACATGGCGCCGCAAGCCGAGCAGCCGAGGTCGGTGAAGAATTCGGGCCAGCAGCGCACCGCCATGCCGCTCAGGCTTTCCTGACGCGCCAGCTCCTCCAGCGCGACATACGCGCCCACTGTGCCGAGGGTCGCCTCGGGTTCCATCTCACTGTAGCCGGCGAGAGTCGACGACAGCCCCTCGGCGACGGCGGCGACCTGCGCCGGGTCAGCTTGACGGGCGCGCTGGAAAAATGGCGCCAATTCATATTGCGCCACCTCGACGCCCAACTGTGATTTCAGCGCGGCGTGATTGACCAGGCAGGTATCGAAGCCATCGGGGTTGGCGCCCAGGCGGCCGATGCGCGCCCCGGCCAGCCGAGACTTGACGCGGGCGGCGACAGCGAAACTGCGCAGTTTAGCGCGGGCGGCGGCCTCAGTGGGCGGGGCGTAGATATAGTCGTAATTGAGGCCGGCGCGCCGCAAGCCATGCGCGGCCAGGTTGATGCCGCAGAAGGAATTGATGCGCAGGCGTCCGCCGACTTGCGCTTCCGGCAGCGCCCAAAGCAGCAGCGGCTTCCCGTCGAGCGTCCGCGCCAGTTGCGCGACCATAGTGCTGTCGGCGAAGGTCGATTGAAGGACAAGGACCATGTCCACATCGGCGGCGGCCAATTCAGCAATGCGCGTCTCGATGGCCTCAGCGTCCATGACCAGGTCTTGCGATCCGGTCACTGCGTAGCCGTCGTCCAAGAGCGCTGCGTAGACCTGCGCGGTCAACTCCCGGGCCAAATCCAGGTCAAAGGTCGGCCGGGCAATCGGTACGAAGCCGATGCGGATTTCAGATGTGTTCATTGCGTGGATCCTTCGCTTTTGGAGGGCGACACACTGGCTCGCGCTTGTTGGAGGCAACTGATTCGTGGGCGAACCAGGGGCGCGTAGACACTGCCCGTCGTTCGCCCCTGCAATTCCTCTGTGTGTCTGTGCCTCTGTGGCCAAATAATCAACTCAGATTCAGCACCATCAGGCGCAAATCGGTCATGTCTTCGATGGCGTAGCGGACGCCCTCGCGGCCATAACCCGAGGCTTTTATGCCGCCGTAGGGCATGTGATCGACGCGGAAGGTCGAGACGCTGTTGATTTGCAAGCCGCCGACCTCGACGCGGTCCCAGGCATCCATGATGCGTTTGACATCGTTGGTGAAGACGCCGGCCTGCAAGCCGTAGGGCGAGTCGTTGATGGTGGCGATGGCGTCGTCCCACTGGTCGTAGGGGCTGAGGGTGACGACGGGCGCGAAGACCTCATCACAATTGACGCGCATCTGCGGCGAGGTCTCGGTCATCACCGTGGGCGGGAACATCGTGCCCTGGCGCTCACCGCCCACCAGCACGGACGCGCCGGCTCGCTGCGCCTCGTCCACCCAGGCGGCGGCGCGCTCGGCATCGCGCTGGCTGATCATCGGCCCGATGTCGACCTCAGGATCGCGCGGGTCGCCCACTTTGAGCGCCTTGACTTCATTAACGAAGCGGTCGGTGAAGTCTTCAAAGACATCGCGCTGGATCAGCAGGCGCTGCACGGAAATGCAATTCTGCCCGGCATTGGCGAAGCCGCCCGCAGCTGCTTGCGCCGCCGCGTCCGCCAGGTCGGCGTCCTTATGCACGATGACGCCGGCGTTGCCGCCCAGTTCAAGCGTCACCTTCTTTTGCCCGGCTTTGCTCTTGAGCATCCAGCCGATGGCGGCGCTGCCGGTGAAGCTGATCATGGCCACGCGCGGATCGAGTACCATCTGCTCGGCATCGGCTCCCCAGGCGTTTAACATGCTGAAAGCCTGCGGCGGGTAGCCGGACTCGAGCACGATCTCGGCCAGGATAACGGAGGACAACGGCGTCTTCTCGGCCGGCTTGATGATGATGCTGTTGCCGGCGGCGATGGCGGGTCCGATCTTGTGGCAAGCGAGGTTGACCGGGTAATTGAAGGGCGTGATGCCCAGCACCGTGCCGACAGGCATGCGGCGGGTGAAGCCTTGGCGATTGGCGCCGGCGGCCGTCCAGTCGATGCTGAATACTTCGCCGCCCAAGCGCCGCGCTTCTTCGGCGGACACCTTGAGCGTCTCCAGGGCGCGCGCGGTTTCGCCGGCGGCTGTCTTGTAATTCTTGCCGCCTTCCAGGATCATGGCCTCGACGACTTCGTCAAAGCGCTTCTCCAAGCCGGCGCGGATATTCTCGATGATCTCGGAGCGGCGGTAGCTGGGCAATTTGCGCGTGATTTCATAGCCGGCGGCGGCCGCTGCCATGGCGTCGTCCATGTCGGCCGCGCTCGCCATCGAGACCGCGCCGACCAGACTGCCGTCGTAGGGGAAGCGCAGCTCCATGACATTGTCGCTGCCGCGCCATTCGCCGCCGATGAGGTTCATTTTCGTCATTCGGTTTCCCTTTCCCGCCAACAGCTACGATAACATGATGCTTAGTATAGCATTTTCTCGCGCAGACCTTTAGCGCGCTTTAGCCGCCGCCTGCCAGCGCGCTGAAGGTCATTATCCGCCACTCCTCCCGCATGAGCAGGTCATGCAGCAGCGCCTGCCAAGCGGCAAAATCCGCCGGATTGGGCTGCGACCGCCAGGGATGAAAGAACATCCAATAGTGGTTGGAGATGATGATCAAGTCATTTTTCGCCAGCGCCGCCCGCGCCCGCGCCAGCGATTCGGCGGCGTCGCGCTTGTGTGAGAAGAGGTAGTCATCACAGACGAAGAGCTTCTGCCCTGGCTTAATTTCCTCGGCGGCGAAGCCCGAGATCTGCGGCAACTGCGGAACCGGCGCCAGGTTCAGCGACCTCGTGCTGATGTGGAAACCGCGGGCGATCAGCTCCTCCAGGGCGACTGGCGAAATGCGGTCATAGGGCGGCACGAATGTCCGGATCGAGGCGGCCGGAAAGGCGCGCTCCAGCAGCGCCATGCCAGCGTCCAGCTTCCGCCGGATGGCTGCGCGGTCATGCGTGATGAACTCGTAGAAAGTATGCGCGTATCCGTGAAGACAGATTTCGACCAAACCCGCCGCCACCTTTTTATTGAGGAAGTGGCAGAGTTCGCGATTGTCGAGGATGCAATAATTCGCCTGCGACCCGCGATAAGCCGGCGGGATGCCCGGGTCGTGCGGATTGCCATCGCTCCAGTAGACGCGCGTATCGCCATAAACCCAGGGAATCACCGCCAGGCAAACGGGCAAGCCAGCTTGCCAAAGAGGTTCATAGAGAGCCGCCAGACGCTGTGGAGATGTAAAATAGCTGGTATCGTCATCGCGGATGATGATCGTGGGCATTGACCGTCGGCACTGTTCTTTCGTGTCAGAACCAGTATAGACTGTCGAACCAGTTTTGCCGAAGCGACCAGATTCGACGAATTGCAGTTCGCGTCTCAGTGATGACAAAACTGCCGCTTACGTGTAGGCCGGCAGATAATCCCCATGGGCGTCGATCAATTCGTCGACCATGGACCAGATTTCGTCCAGGGTTAGCTCGGCCGCCGTATGCGGGTCGAGCATGGCGGCGTGGTAGATATGCTCGCGTTTGCCAGTCAATGCCGCCTCGACCGTCAGCGACTGGACATTGATATTGGTCTGCATTAGCGCGGCCAGGTGCGGCGGGATGGCGCCGATGCGGGTGGGCTGGACGCCGTTGCTGTCGACCAGGCACGGCGCCTCGACGCAGCAGCCTGCGGGCAGATTGTCGATGATGCTGTCGTTGGGCACGTTGCCATAGATAGTACGCGGCTGGCCCGTTTCCATGCTGTGGATGATATGCGAGCCGTATTCGACGCTGCGCTCAACTTTGTTCAAATCGGTGATGCTGCGCACGGTCCAGCCTTTGCGCATGGGGTTCACATCCCGCAGCGCCTCCATGATCTCGGCTTCGCTGGGGATACGCCCCTCAGCTTCGGCTTTTTCCAGCAGCTGCCAACTGATGATGCCGGCTTTGCAGCGCTCGATATATTCGTCCAGCGGGATATTGAAGCGGTCGATCAACTCAGGGGCGCTCTCCTTGATGAACCAGGGCACGTATTCGCTGAAGTGCTCGCTGGATTCGGTCACGAAATAACCCAGCCGCTTGAACATCTCATAGCGTACGCGATTGGCGGGCGGGACGCGGCCGTCGTCATAGACTTTGTGAATCAGCGGGTAGAGATCTTCGCCGGTTTCGCGCCGCTCGAACTTGAGATAGAAAGCCATGTGGTTGATGCCGGCGACCAGATAATTGACGTCTTCAAAAGGAATGCCGATATCGCGGGCCAGCTCGTGGGCGGTGCCAGGCACACTGTGGCAAAGCCCGACGGTGCGAATGTCGCTGGCGCGGCTGAGCGCCCACTGATTCATGCACATGGGATTGGCGTAGTTTATCAGCAGCGCCTCGGGGCAGAGCGCCTCCATGTCTTTGGCGATGTCGATGAGGACGGGAATGGTGCGCAAGCCGCGCATGATGCCGCCGATGCCCAGCGTATCGGCGATGGTCTGGCGCAAGCCGTATTGCTTGGGGATCTCGAAGTCGATGACGGTAGCCGGCTCATAGCCGCCGACTTGTATCATGCAGACGACGTAATCAGCGCCGGCGAGAGCCTGCCGGCGGTCGGTCGTGCATTCAACGGCCGGACTGTTGCCCAGCGCCTTGATGATATGCCCGGCCACCTGCTGGGATTGCTTGAGGCGCTTCGCGTCGATGTCCATCAGGCAAATGGTGGCCTCAGCCAATTCGGGGTAGCTCCAGATATCACCCATGAGGTTTTTGGCGAATACGGTGCTGCCCGCGCCGATGAAGGTCACTTTGGTCATGGTTTCATCCTCTGTTGTGACGATTGAAGTTTTGTGACGGTTGAAACTGATTTAACCACAGAGGGTCGCGTAGACACAGACCGGCAACACAGAGGACGCGGAGTTTTTGCGCCATAAGGTATACTTGCGCCATGCTCACATTGTCCGAACTCACCGTCATTGCCATCATCGCCGTCACGCTGGCTCTGATCGCCTTCACGCGGCTGCGCATAGATCTCATCGCCTTGCTCGTGCTGCTGATGGTCGCGCTGACCGAGCTGGTGCCGGCTGCCGCCGCCCTGTCCGGCTTCAGCAGCTCTGTGGTCATCACCATTATCGGCTTGCTGGTGATCACCCGCGGTCTGGAGCAGACCGGCGTCATGCAATGGGTGGCGCGGCAACTGCAAGTCTATGGACGCGGCTCCGAGGCCAAGCTGATTGCCCTGGTCATGTCGGCGGGGGCGGCTGTTTCCTTGCTTATGAACAATGTGGCTGCGGGCGCGGTGCTGCTGCCAGCCGTCCTGCAGGTAGGGCGCGATTGCGGCGTGGCCGCCTCAAAATTGATGATTCCGCTCGCCTTTGGAGTCACAGTCGGCGGCATGGCGACCTATTTCACTACCGCCAACATATTGATGAGCGAATTGCTGATTGCGCAAGGCATCACCGGCTTGGGCATCCTGGATTTTATGCCGGTGGGCGGCATGATCGTAGCCGCGGGTTTGCTGTACATGCTCTTAATCGGCCGGCGCCTGCTGCCCGATGGCGCTGCGCTGGCGCAATCCTCCCGCCAAGTCGACCTGCGCGCCACCTACGATATGGCGGGCCGGATGTGGCAGGTTCGCGTCGCGCCCGATTCGCGCCTCGCAAACCAAACTGTGCAAGAAAGCGATATCAATGCCGAGCTGGGTTTGACGGTGGCGGCTGTCTGGCGCGGCAACGAGACGATAGCCATCCCAAAATCGAATCAGATGATCTACCCCGCCGATGAACTGCTGATAGTCGGCCAGGAAGATCGCTTGCAAAAGCTGCTGGATTGGGGCAACGAGTTGATCGAGAGCGGGCAACGCGCCGTGCGCGGCGAGCTGCCGATCGAGCCGATCGAAATCATGATCGCGCCCCGTTCCAACGCCATCGGCAAGACGCTCTCCGACATGAAGCTCAATCGCGACGCCGGCTTGTTGGCGATGGCGCTGTGGCGCGACGGGCAGAGCTTCCACGCCGATGTCCGCAAGATTCCACTTCAAGTCGGCGATGCGATTCTGGTCGTCGGCCAATCCTCGGACATACACAACCTGTCGAACAACAGCAACTTTATCTTGCCGGCCGGCGAATACTCGGCGCAAGCCACTGACAGCCGCAAAGCGCCTTACGCCGTTGGCATCACCGCCATCGTCCTGGCGCTGGCTTTCTTGAACATTGCGCCCTTGCCTATTGCTATGCTGGCTGGGGCGGCGGCCATGGCGCTCACACGCTGCCTGACTATGGAGCAGTTCTACACGGCGGTGGACTGGCGGACGATTTTCCTGGTAGCCGGTATGCTGCCTCTCAGCCTCGCCATCACCGAGACCGGCCTGGCTGACCGCGTCGGTCTGTTGCTGGAAATGAGCCTGATGAACGCCAGCCCGTTGCTGCTGTTCGCCGTCATCGCCCTGCTGACGATGCTGGTCGTACAAGTCATCGGCGGGCAAGTGACGCCGCTGCTGGTGGGTCCGATCGCCATCAAAGCCGCGCTGCAAATGGGTATTGACCCGCGCGCGATGGCGGTGGCGGTGGCTATGGCCTGCTCGCTGGCATTCATCACGCCGATTTCGCACCCGGTGAACATCCTGATGATGGGACCAGGCGGCTACAAGTTCAGCGACTTCTTCAAGGTCGGCCTCGGTATGACGGTTGTGGCGCTGCTGACGATGCTGCTGGGCCTGGCGCTGGTTTGGGGGGTTTAGGCCGGGAGCGGGGACAGGTCTTCCAGCTGGGCGAGCCAGGCGTCAAAGAGCGGGCATTCTTGGCGGATTCTGGGCAGGCCTATTGCGCTAGCCGCTCGCTCGCCCATCTGAACTTTTCTGTAACGGGGGAATATTTTCTGAATGCGTTTGCTAGGCGCGCTTACGGGACTGTCATCTATGTGTTCGGGCGTTTCGAAGTCATGCCGAATCGCCGAGAATTCTTTGGCCAGGTCCTGCTCGCCTAACGCAGCTGCAAGCTGACTCGGGTCGCTGAACAGCAATCCTTCAAACTCGTGCATCTGGACATAAGGAATGAATCGCCGCATTGGTCCTTCATCCAGAGTTTGTGCTAGTCTGTTCTTTAATGCGTGGCAGACTACATGTTGCTTGTCCAGCAATTTCGATTTTCTTCCCGCTTCCTTCTTACCCGGAAAGTCACCGTCTATACCGTAAAAGTCCACGAATGTCGTGCAATACGAGTTTCGGTCTTGCAGAAGGCAATCCCTAATGTTCTCGCGCAGCCTCTTCAGCGTAACAGCTCCGCCCTTTTTCCCCGGAGTGCCTATCATGGGGGCGCTTACGCCCACGTTGAATGCCGCTAGATGGCTGCCAAGAATGGCGTTGACAATCCGCGACTCCGTCTGGCCTTCGCAGACAATATTCAAACGAAGCACTATGGCAATCTCCCGCCCAGCACATTCTTGTCCCACAATTCTCCGACGGAATAATCTTCCAGCCAAACGTTGAATTGGCTTTCGTCAAGGCGTTTGAATGAGGAAACGCCATTTTCGAGTTCGACCACAATCAAGTCATCAACTGAGAATTCATCAACCAGCGAAACCGACTGAGTGGCGACAATTATCTGTATGTCTTCTGAAGCCGAGTCCAGAAGCGAGCCCAAGAGCGTTAAGGCATAGGGATGAAGGCCAAGCTCAGGCTCGTCAAAAATTATGGTTCTTGGCGGATCTGGTTGCTTTAGTGCTGTAACCAGACAAATAAACCGGAGTGAACCGTCCGACAACTGATCCGCCAAGAATGGCTCGTAGTCGTGCCTGTTTCGCCACATTAGCAAGATACTATGTCCGCGTGACTTGTTCGCTTCGGGCTTCAATACAAAATCGCGAAAAAAGGGCAAGGCCTGTTGTACGGTGTCAATAATCTCTTGGTAAATATGAGATTGTTCGTGCTGTATTCTGTAAAGATAGGCTGCCAAATTAGAGGCATCCGCGTGAAGAGACTGATTATCACGCAAATCGTGTGTCTTCTTCACCCGCGCCGTAGGGCCAGTGTCATGAAAATGATAAACTCTCCAGCTAGAAATAGACGCATAGCAATAATCTGCTTGACGCGGCAGTTCCCAAGCCGGCCTCGTGTGCGACTTCAGATTCGCTTCTAAGTGTCCTCGACCTAACCCAATTGCAAATTGCGGTCTGGTTGGCATAAAGAGAATTTCATCGCCAAACGCCAATTTATCCTCGGGGGCGGCAACCAAAGCGAACTGATAGGCGTTCAGACCAAAATGAAGTGTTGACTCGAGTTTAAGCGTTGTCTTTGAACCGAAAGTCAAAATTCGGTCCGAACCACCCTGCTGCGCTACCCAGATCTGCAAGTCTTCTTCAACCATTCGACGCAGCAACTGAAAATAAGAAATCAGATTGCTCTTGCCCGAGCCGTTGGGGCCAATAAGCACATTGAGCTTACCCAACTCCAGCTCCACATCTTGCAGGGACTTGAAGCCCTTGATGGTCAGCTTGCTTATCGGTCGCTTCTCAACCATGGCGTTTCGCCTGACACTTGAACCAATACGCTGCGAATGGTAATTCTATCATACACGCTCGTTAAGGCCGCAGAGGCAGCAAACTGCTAGCCTGTCAGTTTGCCAGGGCGCTGATGCCTGGCGCAAGAAATCGCCCACTCGTTTTCACATCGAGAAAAACTGCGGTATAGTCAATATAATTAAGAAACATTCTGTACTTGCTCAGCATTCGACGGAGCATTCCAAATATGGCAGCTACAGCATCCTCGGTTGACCAGCCGCATTCGCGCGCATCGGGCGCTGGACTCCAGTTCGGCTTGCGCGCAATCGCCTTGACGGTGGTTGTGGCGTTTTTTATATCCGCCGGCAATGTCAATATCGGCGCCATCGGCCAAGGACTCGGCTACGCGCTAGCCGGCGTAACCGTATTCCTGACCTTCCGAGTGCTGAATTTCGTCGACTTGACCGTGGACGGCGCCTTTCCCATCGGCGGCGCGACTTGCGCGATTCTCATAGTCAACGGGCATAGCCCGGAATTCGCTATCGTAGCCGCCTTCGCCGCCGGCGCGCTGACCGGGCTGGCGACCGCGCTGATCGACATCATATTCAAGATTGAAGGCTTGCTGGCCAGCATCATCGTCATCACAGCGGCCTATACAGTCACACTGCACATCATGGGCGGCAAGAGCAATATCCCCTTGTTGGGCGAAGAGACCTTGATAAGCCGCCACTCCAAGACCTTCCGCAACTGGCTGGTCGAGCAATTCGGCGATCAAATGCGGCGGCAGTCGACCAATCTGCTGGAGATTATAATTTTTGGCGCCATTGTCATCATCGTACTCTTGATATTGTATTGGTTCTTGCGTACCGAAATCGGCCTGGCAATACGGGCGACGGGCAAGAATGAGCAGATGGTGCGGGCGACCGGCCTGAACCACTATATGATGATTGTGATTGGGCTGATGGCGGCGAACGGGCTGGCGGCCATCGCCGGGTCAATGGTGGTGCAGCAATTTGGTTTCGCGGACGTCAGCCTGGGCTTCGGCTTGATCATACGCGGCTTGGCGGCGGTGATTATCGGCGAAGTGCTGCTGCGTCCGCGCAGTGTGGGCCAGTTCCTGGTGGCGGCGGTCGCCGGTATGCTGATTTTCGATATCTCGCGCGCCTGGATATTCAGCGCGCTGGACCTGCCCACGACTGACATTCAATTCGTCAGCGCGCTGGTTGTGCTGGCGGCGCTGGGCGCTCCCCGGCTTTACGACCGTTGGAAGACCTACAGACAGCGACACGGCGGCTAGGTGAGATTATGCTATCACTCGAACATGTATCGGTGACATTCAACGAAGGCACTCCCAACGAAGTCCGGGCATTAAGAGACATCTCCTTAGCCGTGGCCGATGGCGAGTTCGTCACCGTGATCGGCTCCAACGGCGCCGGCAAGAGTACGCTCTTCAATGTCGTTTCCGGCGCGGCGCAGCCACGTGCTGGCCGCATCACGCTGGATGGCGACGACATCACTTACCAGCCGGAATACCTGCGCTCGCATGATATCGGCCGCGTCTTTCAGGACCCGCGTCTGGGCACCTGCCCGGGGCTGACAATACGCGAGAATCTGTCGCTGGCGGCTATTCACGGGCGGCAAGCCGGTTTACGCCGCGATGTCAAGCCGGCGCATGAATCGTGGTTCTACGAGAAATTGGAGCAGCAGCATTTGGGATTGGAGCATAGGCTCGACGCTGATGTCGCGCTGCTCAGCGGTGGGCAGCGGCAGGCGATCACGCTGGTGATGGCGACTTTGACCAAGCCGAAGTTGCTGCTGCTGGACGAGCATACCGCGGCGCTGGACCCCAACGCAGCCGAGCAGGTGATAGCGGTGACGGAGCAATTAGCCAGCGCGGATGATCTGTCGGTGGTGATGATCACTCACAGTATGCAGCAGGCCTGCCAGTTGGGCGACCGCGTGATCATGATGAATCAGGGCCAGATCGTGTTCGAAATCGCCGGAGAAGAGCGCCGCAATCTGACGCCGGCCGATTTGATCGAACGCTTCCATTCTTTGGACAGTGGGGTCGAGCTCTCGGATCGACAATTGCTGGCTTAGGTCCGCGATATGGCAAGTACGCGTGGCTGGCGCCGACTTTAACAGCACAATAGAGATCGACATTTACAAGGGTCGCAACGCTGGAGGATTAACTTGACGAAGAAAGCTCTGCTGTGGCTCGTTCTGATATGGCTGCTAATCGCTCCAGCCGCGTTGGCGCAAGATGACGGCGCGCCGACGGTCGCCTTTTTGAAATGGGGCGATTCGAGCAATGTCGCGCTGGCGGAGAAAGCCATCCTCGATATGCTGCAATCCTATGAATTCATCAACGAAGACGAGCGCGCCTTGCTGGACGATGAGCGATCTATCGAAGGCGAGAATATCAATATCATTTACGGCGACGCTCTGTTTGACCGCATGGAGGCCAACGCCATAATTGACAGAGCCATCGACAAGGGCGCCGATGTACTGGTGACTTTCACCACGCAGATGACGCAAATCACCTACTACGCCATCCGCGACTTTCTCGACCCGCCCAAGTTGATCTTCACGGTGGCGTCGGGACCTTACATCACCGGGGTGGCCGATGCGGCCTGCGTCAAGCCGGACTTCGTGATCGGTACGCGGCCCGTCACCAATTACGAAGACATCGTGCCGCTGCTGCTGATGCAAGATCCGGATATGAAAGTGGCCGGCGCCATCTATTCGCCGCAGCAGCGCGCCAGTGAAGTGGGCGTGGCGCGCATCCAGGAAATCGGCCAATCACTGGGCTTGACAATCGAAACCGAATCAATCGTCGTGACGCCGGATTTGTATCAAGCGGTCGAGAATCTGGCTGATAAAGGCGCTGAAGCCATCATCATCCCGATCTTCACCTTTCAGGGATTCAACCTGCTTTTGTCCCTGTCGCATGACTACGGCTTGCCGGTGGTATTCTCCGCGCCGCAAAACGCCTACCGCGGCGGGACCATCGGCGGCGGCTTTTACGGCTTGTACAAGCAGGGCTTAATCGCGGGCAATATGCTGGTCTCGCACCTCAATGGGGATTTTGATATCGCGACCACGAGTATCTACGAGAGCGATGATTTTGCCTTTGCCGTCAATCTTGACGCGGCTGACTTGCAAGACATTGAGGTGTCGCAGGCGCTGCTGGATGGCGCGGCCTACATCGTGGAAGACGGGCAATCGGCGCAGGGCGTTACGGCGCAGTATCCGGAAGCGGACATCACCTTGCCGGATATGCCCCTGGAAGCGCGGCGCGCGGCCGATCTGGAGTTCCTGGCGGGCCTGGAATGCACACCGGAAAGAATCGCCGAGCAACAAGCGGCGCTGGATGCGGCGGCGGAATAAGCTGCGTATTTTCTACAAATCGCAGAAGGAGTTGATATGTTTCGCAATACTGTGTTAAGTATTATCGTGTTGTGCCTGCTGCTGACGCCAGCGGCGCTGGCGCAAGATGACGGCAAGCCTACCATCGCCTTCTTGCGTTATGCCGGCGGCGCCCAGGTCACGGCCACTACCGACGGGCTTCTCGATTCTCTTGAGGCATACGGCTATCTGACTTCCGCGGAGCGCGCCGCCTTGAATGAATCCTATGATCTTGAAGGCGAAAACGTCAATCTCTTGTACCGGGATGCCGGCTTCGACCTGCCATCGGTCAATCTTATGGTGGAAGAAGTATTGGACAAAGGCGCGGATGTCTTGATTACCGTCACAACGCAGGTGGCGCAGATCGCGGTGAACGCGACCCGCGATATGGAAGACCCGCCGGCGATCCTTTTCAGCCTGGTCACGACGCCCTTCTCTACCGGTATCGCTGACGCGCCCTGCGTCAAGCCGGATCATGTCACAGGCACGCAGCCCATGATGGCTTTTGCGGAATATGTGCCCCTTGTTTTGGTTCAGGATCCCGACATCAAAGTTATCGGCACCATCGTATCGCCAGACCAACCGACCAGCCTAATCGGCGCCGAGATCATCACGGAGATTGGCGAAGCGCTTGGTTTGACGGTCGAGGTAGCCACTGCCGTTTCCGTGGCGGACCTGAACGTCGCGGCGGAAAGTCTATTTAGCAAGGGCGTGGAAGCCATCGTTCTTGTTGTCAATCCATTGACGCTGCAAGGCACGCCCGTCCTGGCAGGGCTGACGGCGGAATACGGCGTACCGCTCTACGCGCCTATCATCCAGCAAGTGTATCGCGGGGTAACCGTTGCCGCCGGTTTCCATAGTTTCTATGAAGAAGGGGTCATCGCGGCTCGCATACTGAACGCCTATCTCAGCGGCGATATCGATATCGCGAATCTCGCCATCAATCAGTCGCGCAGTTTTGGCGTAGCCATAAACCTCGACACCGCCGCGGAGCAAGGAATCGAAATCTCTGAGGACCTGCTGACGCTGGCGAATTTCCTCATCCAAGACGGGGAGCGGACCATCGGCATGGCCGCTGACGTCGATGATGCCGCCACGAAACCGCAAGCGATGTCTGATGAAGAACGCCGCGGAGCCGACCTTGCCTTCCTCGCCGGGCTGGAATGTACGCCCGAGATGATCGCCGAGCAGCAGGCCTCACTGCAAAATGCGGAGAAGTAGCTACACTGCGATCCTTGTTCATCAACTTGAAGGAATTATCATGTTACTGAATCGCATTGTACTAACGCTGGTCATGCTGGCTTTGTTGATGACGCCGGCGGCTTTGGCGCAAGACATGGAAAACCCCACTATCGCTATCTTGCGCTATGGCAGGACAGCCCTGAATGACCTGACCAAAAAAGGCATTCTGGACATGCTGCAAGCCTACCAGTTCATCACCGCCGATGAACGCGCCTTGTTGGATGAAGAGGAAGACCTGGAAGGCGAACGCATCGACATCTTCTGGGGCGATGCCGGCATGGATTTGCCAACCGCCAATATCATGGTCGAGAATGCCTTGGACCGCGGCGCGGACATTTTGCTGACGCTGCATACGCCCTTGACGCAAGTCGCCGCCAATCTCACGCTCGACCTCGAGCAGCCGCCGCTGATCTTCTTCAGCATCGTATCCGCGCCGTACACCGCGGGCATCGCCGATGCGCCTTGCATCAAACTGAGCAATATCACCGGTACGCAAGCGCAAGTGCCTTATGACCAGTTCTTGCCGCTGGCGCGCCTGCAGGACCCGGACATTAGCGCAATCGGTGTCCTGGTGAACGCAGCCGAGCCCAACAGTGTCTTCGGGGTGGCCGAAGTCACAAAATATGCTGAAGCCCTCGGCATAACCGTTGTGTCCGCCCCGATAGCGTCTTTGTCCGATGTGCCAGTGGCGACAGAATCTTTGCTGGACAGCGGCGTCGAGGCGCTATTGGTTTCCTTCAGCACGGTTGAGTACCGGGCTTTGTCCTCCGTCCTGGAATTGGCATCGGAATATGGTGTTGTCACGATTGGCAATACCGTCGGCAGGGTAAACCAGGGCTCCCATATCGGCGCCGGCTTTGAAGACTTCTATCGCGAAGGCGTCGTTGTCGGGCGCATGCTGACCGCGCATTTGGAAGGCAGCATGGATGTTGCCGCGCTATCCATCAACGCTTTGCCCAGCTTTGGGGTCGCGCTGAATTTGGATGCGGCGGCGGAGGCTGGCATCCAGTTTTCGGATGAGCTGCTGAAGCTGGCGGATTATGTCATCGAAAACGGCGAAAGCACACAAGACCTAACCCCGCCCAGTCTGCCCGACATACCCCTGGAGGAGCGGCGCGCGGCAGATTTGGAATTTCTGGCCGGGCTGGAATGCACGCCGGAGATCATCGCCGCGCAGCAGGCGGCGCTGGAGCGCGAATAAACCCTACAGCGACAGACGCTGGCCATGCCGCTATAGTCGCTACATTCGCTTGGGATGAAGATGTCAGAAATCCATAAAATAGCTATTGGAAAGTGAATCCCATGTTGCGGCGCATTTTGCTTTTGCTGGCGGCTATCGCATGCTCGCGGTCTGTTCTCTCGCCGGCGCTGGCGCAAGATGACGGCAAGCCGACCATCGCCATCCTGCGCTACGGCGGCACGACTCTCACCGCTTTGGCCGAAAAAGGCATTCTGGATATGTTTGAGGCCTATGCCCTTATAAATGCCGAGGAACGCGCCACGCTCGACGCGGCCGAGGATCTGGACGGCGAGCGCATTAATATCATATATAGCGATGCGAATTTTGATATTCCGACGGCGAACATCATGATTGAGGATGCGCTGGACCGGGGCGCCGATACGCTATTGACGCTTTCAACGCCCGTGTCGCAGATCGCCGCCAATATCACCCGCCAAATGGACGACCCGCCGGCCATTATTTTCGCTATCGTCACCGCTCCCTATTTTGCGGGCATTGCCGACGCCGCCTGTATCAAAGACAGCCACATCGCCGGTACGCAGACCGATGTGCCCTATGACGAGTTTGTGCCCCTGCTGAAGGTGCAAGACCCGGATATGCAGGTGATAGGCGCAATCGTGAATCTGGCTGAACCCAATAGCGTTTTCGGCACGGAACGCATTACCTCGCTTGCCGAGGGACTTGGCATGCAAGTCGAAGTTACGCCGGTCGTCGCTATTGCTGATTTGGCGCTGGCAACGGCCAGCCTGATTAGCAAAGGCGTCGAAGCGATCGTCCTGCCGGCCGGTTATACTACTTCTAACGGATTACGCGCCGTCGTGGAAACGGTCGCGGAGCACGGCGGCATACCGGTCTTTTCCATCGTGGCGGAACACGTTTACCGCGGCGCGACCGTGGGCGCGGACTTTTACAGCTTGTATCGCGAAGGCGTCATTGCCGCCCGTATGTTGATTAGTCACCTCAACGGCGACATCGACATCTCGCGCTTGAGCGTCAACCTAAAGCCCGGCTTTACCGTCGCCATCAATCTCGACGCGGCGGCGGCGGCTGGCGTGGAGATCTCCGACGAACTGCTGGCAATGGCGGATTGGACAATTAAAGACGGAGCGAGCACCGAAGGCGTAACGCCCGACTTGCCCGAAATCGACATTGAACTGCCGGAAATGACGCTGGACGAACGCCGCGAAGCCGATCTCGCCTTCCTGTCCGAGCTATTCTGCACCGATGACATGATCGCCCAGCAGCAGGCGGAGCTTGATGCGATGGCGGAGTAGTCAAAGACCGCGACGCAGGTCAAATTACCGTCAATCAAGCGGGGTGTCTCAAAGGACAACCCGTTTTTGTCTTGCCTCAATCGGCTTTCGCAATTCACATCTGAATCTGTGATACAATGGCGACAATGCAATATGTTAAGCTGCACTTTCAATAGACTGCAAGCAAACATGGAGGAATACCTATGTACAAGCGAATGCTGATCGGACTTCTGTTAATGGCGCTTTTGCTGGCTGCGCCGGCGCTGGCGCAAGATGGTGACAAACCCACAATCGCCTTCCTGCGCTATCGAGCCTCGGGTACAGAAGATATCACCAAACCCGGCATTTGGGACATGTTGCAGGCGCACGAGCTGATTTCCCAAGCTGAGCGCGATTTGCTGGACGAGGATCTGGATCTGAACGGCGAGCGCATCAACGTCTTTTGGCTGGACGCGGCCAGCGATGTCACCAATATCAACGCGATGGTGGAGAAGACCCTGGACCGCGGCGCCGACATTTTATTGACATTTTCCACGCCGGTCACCCAGATTACGGCAAACATCACCAAGGAAATGGATGACCCGCCGATTTTGCTCTTCGCCATCGTTAGCGCCCCTTATTCGGCCGGCATCGCCGATTCGCCTTGCATCAAGATGCCTCATGTCAGCGGCACCCACATGTCCATTCCTTACGAACAATTTGTAGCCTTGTCCCAACTCCAGCAGCCCGATATTCAGTCAATCGGCACGATAGTCGATCCGGCGCAAACCCAAAGCGTTTATGGCGTGAGCCGGATCACTGAGTTCGGGGAAGCGCTCGGCTTGACCGTAGAAGTCGCCTCCATCGCCTCGGCGGCGGATCTGCCCCAGGCGACAGCAAGCCTGGCCGACAAAGGGGTGGAGATGGTGATGATTGGCGCTGGCTATACCGAATCGAGGGGTATACCGGCCGTCCTGAGTGTAGCGAAAGACTACGGTATTCCCGTCTTCGGCGTATCCCCTCGCTTCATTTATCATGGCGCGGTGGTCGGCGCGGGTTTTGACGACTTCTACGGCGAAGGCCTGACTGTCGGGCGCATGATCGCCGCATATATTGACGGCACGCTGGATATCAGTACCACCGCAATAAGCTCCCGGGTGAACCTGGGCGTGGCCGTCAATCTTGATACCGCTGAGGAATTCGGGATTACCGTTGCCGATTCCATCCTGGATGGAGCCGTCATGGTGATCGAGGACGGAGAGCTCAATGTATTAAGCGAGCCGCCCAGCCTGGCGGAGATGTCGCTGGCAGAGCGCAAAGCCGATGACGCCGCCTTCCTGGCCGAGCTCGAGTGCACAGAAGAGCGTATTGCCGAAGAACAGGCGACCCTGGGAACGGCGCGGGACTAGCCTCGCGGACAGCAAGCTCAGCAAGCAGCAGAGGGCGGTCGTGAAGAGCGCCCTCTTTGTTTTTTTGTCACTCCTGTTGTCGCCGGCAACTGTGAGCGGCGGTCTTGTCAGCTTTGCTCAACCTGCCACACTTGGTTCGCGCGCGCCTCAAAGAAGCCTTGGTTTGTCGTTTTCATGCGCCAGATGTCGACCGAGCGCAGCACTGTCGGCTCATAAAATGAGTAGCCGCGCAGACCATTGGCGGCGCGGTAGTCCATATCGCAAGCGACCACTGCCTGCCGGTCGTTGACGAAGACTTCCACCAGGTACTTGTCGACGAAGATTCTCAAGTGAATGTCCTCGTCGGCCGGCAGGTCAGCCAGGGCGAAGGGCGCTTCGGTATCGCCGACGCGCAGGCGGCCGTATTCCGGCAGGAAGAGCACGGGCAATCCGGCGCGCGTCTCATCGGCGAAGAGCTGCAGGCCGAAGCGCTTGCGTTCGGCTTGGCTACGCTCGACCAGGATTTCGATCTCGTAGGCATCGCCATCCAGCGCGGCGATGGGCGCGCTCGCCAGCAGGTCGGCATCGCTGTTGCTCGCGGAGACTTCGACGTCCTCGAGCCGGACGCAGTCGCGCCGCAGCGTCTCCAGCTCACGCAGTGGCCGCATGCGCAACTGGCCGTCCCGCCCCAGCCACAATTCACGCGGCAGCGACTGTATGCTGCGCTCGGCGATATCGGTGTGCAGCGAGCGCAGCCAAGCCCACATAACGCGCCGGCCGTCGGGCGTCAGCACCGATTCCGGCGCGAAGAAGTCGCGATCCAGAGCCGCGTAGAGCGATTGCTGCGGACGGCGCCAATTCATGCGACCGTGGCTCTGCGGTACGAATTGCTCGGCAGCGCTGTCCCAGTCGCCCAGGAAATAGCGGCAGCCATAAGGATGACTGATGCACAGCAGCATCCACTGGTCGCCCAACTGAAAGAAGTTGGGGCAGGAGATGTCTTCGCCGATGGCGGTATCGGGCAGTTCATGCTGCAGGAAGTCGCCCAGGTAGGTCCAGGATTTGAGGTCATGCGAGCGCATTATCGGCGGCTTCTGCCCGCCGGAGATGGCGTAGTAGAAATCGCCGATGGTGAAGCAGTCCGGGTCCCAATGCCTCATTTCCGGTTTTTCGCCGGCCTCGGTCAGGGGCTCGATGGCGTAGGGTTTTTCCCAGGCGGACAGCTGCCGATCGGCCGCGAGGGCGATGAAATTGCGCCCGGAATTCTGTCCATGATAAATCGCGGCGGGCCGGCCCTCCCTGGTCAGGAAGCCGGTGCCGCTGAACATTCCATGCCCGGTGAAGGCGGGCTGCAGTTTGGTCGTCCGCCAGGTCCAGCGCAGCATGTCCTCGCTGGTCACGTGCGCGAAGGCGTAGGACACTTCGCCTCGCCACTGATGTTTCAGGATGTAATGCAAGTGACAGACGCCGTCAAGAAAGAAGACGGCGTTGGGGTCGCCCGGCGAGCTGTCGCCGCCCGGGTGCATCAAGTGAAAGTTCAGCGCTTGCTCGTCCGTTACCATTGTCACCGTCACACTCACCCGCCTTATGCTTTATTGCCAGAATACGCTGACGATACCACATGGCTGCGCGCCAGGCGAAAATCGCGGGTTCTGGTGATTATCAGAGGCAGAGCCGATGCGCCGAGCGCTGCGCAGGCATGTTCGCGACCAAGGCGCAGAAGCAGTATCAACAGAGAATCTCTCCGGGCCAAGTGAATGAAACCGAGGCCAGCGGTGCAAGACTGTCGCCCTCTTCATGTTTAGCCGCGACAATGTTAGAGTGGCGCTGGGCTATTCGCAAACGAGGAACCGAACCATGCAAGTCGCGCGCCTGTACGGACCGAAAGACATCCGCATCGCCACCGAGCCGGAGCCGCCGCCGCCAGGAGCCGGCGAGGTCACGCTCAAGATTGCTACGGTCGGCCTTTGCGGCAGCGACCTGCACATGTTTGAGGCCGGACGCATTGGCTACACGACGATAAGCCGACCCGTGATCCTGGGGCATGAATTCATGGGCGTGGTCGCGGCGCTGGGCGAGGGCGCGCTGGACGGGAATCATCAGCCGCTTGAGCTGGGGCAGCGCGTGGCCGTCGAACCGGCTGTGCCTTGCTGGCGCTGCGAACTCTGCGAGCATGGCCATCCCAACCTCTGCCCCAATCACTATTTCTACGGGCTCTTCCCTGAAGACGGCGCCCTGCGGGAGCGCATGAACGTCAGCGCGCGCAATTGCTTCCCGCTGCCGGACACGCTCAGCGATGAAGTCGGGCCGCTGCTGGAGACGCTGGGCGTCGCCATCCACGCGGTCGACCTGGCCAAGATTCGCGTCGCGAGCACGGTGGGCGTACTGGGCGCGGGCCCGGTCGGCCTGCTGATCACGCGGCTGGCGGCGCTGGCCGGCGCCTCGCAAGTAATCGCCTTCGACAAGTTCGACTGGCGCCTGCAAAAAGCGCGAGACTGGGGCGCGACGCACGTCTTTAACGTCGACGAATGCGATCCGGCGGACGCTGTCATGGAAGTCACCGGCGGACGCGGCGTCGATGTGGCCATCGAAGCGGCCTGGGCCGATCAGTCAGTACAGCAGGCAGCCGATATGGCGCGCTACGGCGGACGGCTGGTTCTGGTCGGCATCCCGCCGGACGACAAGCTGCAGCTGCAGCATTCGGTGGCGCGGCGCAAAGGCCTGACCATCATGATGTCGCGGCGCATGAAGCACACGTATCCGCGCGCGATTGAGCTGGCGGCTTCGGGAAAGGTCAAGCTGGAAGAGTTGGTGTCGCACCGCTTTGAATTGTCGCGGACGGCGCAGGCTTACGCCAGCAACCTGGCCTACGAGCGGGGCATCAACAAGGTGATATTGCGGGTGGGGCTTTAGCTGGATTCTGGCGCGGGAAAGATCTCGCGCACCGGGATTTCAAAGCCGGGCAGCACCTCGCCGCCGCTGAGCGTATCAGCAGCGTTCAGGGTTGCGACACTGTCCCGCGTATGCACGTCCACAATCTGTAATTCAGGATATACTATCCAAATCAGAGTTGTGCCGGCGTCAAGCAGTTGCCATATTTTCAGACGTATATCGGCCGCTTCGTTGCTAGGGGAAATTACTTCTACAGCAAGATCCGGCGCGAATTCCACAAAGGAGTTCGGCAATGGCGCTGGTGATTTTGACCGACTGACAAACGCTAAGTCCATTCCCCGCACCGTATCACGACCACCAGGATTGCGTTCGAGAATGAAGCCTGTGTCGCCGGTGGCAATCCGTCCAAGATCGTTCTCCAACACATGGTTGCCGATCTTGATGGTGAGTATTGCTAGAACCTCACCGTGCTCTCCATTTGGCAAGGGCATCTCAACGATTTCTCCTGCTACGAGTTCAACAATGCGGTCGCCGTATTCCGGGCTGCCAACGATCTTGAGGAATCCATCCGCACTGATGTACTGCCGTTCCATGACCATGGAGACTCTCGCCTTTCATCCAATTACTGGCTGACCCAGATGTAACAATTGCCCTGCGCGGACAAAGCGCGACGATCAGGCCGGGAAGATCTCGCGGACGGGGATTTCAAAGCCGGGCAAAACATCGCCACCGCTGAGCGTATCATCGGTCTCAAGCGTGACGGCGCCTGAACGCCTGTGGACCTCGACAGTCCGTGTTTCTGGATGAACGATCCAAACCATTGCGGCGCCGGCGGCTAGCAGTTGCCGAATCTTGCGGTGCATATCCGCTACTTTGTTACTGGGCGAGATAACTTCTACGGCGAGGTCGGGCGCGTATTCCACCAGTCCGTCAGGCAACACGCCGGGCGCGCGGGCTGCGCTGATAAAGGCGATATCCAAGCCGCGGACTGTGTCTCTGCCGCCGGGATTGCGTTCCAGGATGAAGCCTGTTTCCGCCGAAGTGACGATGCCAAGTCTATTTTCTGCCACATGATTGTAGATCGTCGCGCTCAAGAGCATGGTAATCTGCCCGTGCAATCCACCTGCCTTCGACATCTCAATGATCTCTCCTTCAACCAGTTCGATGCTGCGGTCGTCGTATTCCGGGTTTCCGGCGATCTCAAAAAAACGCTCCGCGCTAATGTACAGCCGTTCCATGACCATGGCGACTCGCGCCTTTCATCTTTGCTCAAGCTGACCCTATTCTACCCAACTGACCTGTGTAAACCAACTGGCCTCAGGATAGGGAGTTGAAACATTTCAGCGATTCGATGCTGGTAAATTTTGACACCGGTTAATTCACCACAGAGGCACAGAAGTAGAAACAAGTTAGTCATGAAAATTCCGCAGCATCGGGTCAGCCAAGGCTGACCCCTACAGGGTTCAAAATAAAGTCGAAAGTTGTAGGGGCGAGCCTTGGCTCGCCCGCACAAACACAAAATTCGCTATTTTGTGATGGTGTACCTATATTCTGATTACTTACTCGCGCTTACTGAGGACATAGAGACGCCAGGTTCGTAATTTCGCCCGAAGTTCATTATCATAAGCGCAATATGGCAAGGAGGCATCGTATGCACATTGAAGGCAGTTACGACTTCGACTTCGACCGCGAGTTGGTCTGGGACGTGCTGATGGACATCGACGTCCTCGGCAGCATCATCCCCGGCTCGAAGGGCCTGGAACCCATCGGCGAGAACAAATACCAGAGCAAGCTGGCGGTGCGGGTGGGACCCGTCAACGGCAAGTTTGAATCGCAATTCGAGCTGGTTGACATCAACCAGCCGGAGAGCTATCGCATTCTGGTCGAGGGCAAGGGTCCCGCCGGCCACGTCACTGGCGCGGGCACGATACGCCTGGCGCAGTCGGACGGCGGCACAGTGATGCGCTACGCCGGCGACGCGCGTATCGGCGGCAAGATCGCGGCGGTTGGTCAGCGGCTGCTGGATGTGGCCGCCAAGCAGATTGCCAAGCAGGCGCTGAAGAAGCTGAGCAAGCAGATCGAAATGCGTTTGGAGACGGCTGGTTGAGCGACCCCGGCCATTGCACACTCGAGGGCATCTGTAGGTGCTTTGCGCTGAAAGGCCCAACGCATCGGGTTGACCAGGTGGGGCCACCGGGTCGCCCCTACAACAATAATTTGGACTAAGCTATGAACCGCGCCATTTATGATGCGCTTGAAACAATCTACCCCGCCGAGCGCATCTTGATGCGCGACGCGCAGTTGCTGCCCTACGAATCGGATGCTTTGACCGCCTTCAACACCAAGCCCGGCGCGGTCGTTATACCGCTTAACGAAGACGAGATCATCGCGACCGTGCGGCTCTGCCACGAGCTGGACCTGCCATTTGTGGCGCGCGGCAGCGGCACCAGCTTGTCCGGTGGATCGCTGCCCATCGCTGACGGGCTGGTGATCGGCTTGAACCGGCTGAATCGCATCAAGCGGCTGGATCCGCGGCAGCGCATCGCCGTGGTCGAGCCGGGCGTGGTCAACCTGCACATCAGCCAGGCCGCGCAGCCCTACGGCTTGTATTACGCGCCCGACCCGTCGAGCCAGTCGATCTGCACCATCGGCGGCAATATCGCTTTCAACAGCGGCGGCGCGCATTGCCTGAAATATGGCATGACCAGCAATCACGTCCTGGGCTTGAAGGTGGTGCTGGCCGACGGCGCGGTGACGGAGTTCGGTGGCGAGAGCCTGGAGGGGGTCGGCATCGGACCCGATGTCATCGGCCTGTTCATAGGCTCCGAGGGGCTCTTCGGCATCGCGCTGGAGATAACCGTGAGGCTTATGCCGCAGCCGGAGCGCTATCGCACGGTCTTGGCCGCCTATGACGATCTGGGCTGCGCCGGCGACGCCGTCTCGATGGTGGTGGCTTCGGGTCTGTTGCCCGGCGCCATGGAAATCATGGATCGGCTGGCAATCAAGGCGGCTGAGGCTTCAGTAAATGCCGGTTACCCGGATGCCGAAGCCCTGCTGATCGTCGAGCTCGAGGGCGAGGCGCCTCAAGTCGAAGCCGAATTCGAGCAGTTAAACGGCATCATCGCCGAATCGGGCGCCTTCGAGACGAGGGTAGCCCAGAGCGAAGAAGAACGCGCGCGCATCTGGAAGGGGCGCAAGAGCGCTTTTTCCGCCGTCGGACGTTTGAGCCCGGATTATATTGTGCAGGACGGCGTCGTGCCGCGCAGCCGCCTGGGCGAGGCGCTGCTGGAAATCAACGCGCTAAAGCAAAACTACGGCCTGGATGTCGCCAATGTCTTTCACGCCGGCGATGGCAATCTGCACCCGCTGATTCTGTATGACGGGCGCGAGCCGGGCGCGCTGCGCAAAGCCGAGCAGTTGGCGGGCGAAATCCTGGCGCTTTGCGTCGCGCTGGGCGGCTCAATCACAGGCGAGCATGGCATCGGCATGGAGAAACGCGATTATATGCCGGCCATGTTCAGCGAAGAAGAACTCGATATCATGCAGGCGCTGCGGCGAGCCATCGACCCCAAGGAGATTGCCAATCGCGGCAAGATGTTCCCGGGCGGCGAAGCGCCCGCGCTCGCGCTGCAAGGCATGCACCCGCTGGAACAGCAAGGGGTGATTTCGCGCGAATGACCGCCAACACGCTGCGCGGCACAAGTGAAATTCAGGACTGCGTTCGCAGCAACGAGCGTGTGCATGTGGTCGGCAATGGCAGCAAGTCGGCGCTGCATCCGCAATCCGGCGGCGCTGCCCTGGCCGATGTCTCCGCGCTGAGCGGCATAGTCGAGTATCAGCCCAGCGAATACACGGTCACAGTCCGCGCGGGGACGCCGGTGGCGGAAATCGCGGCGGCGCTGGCTGAGCAGGGGCAGTACCTGCCCTTCGACCCGCTGCTGCCCGACTGCGCCACCATCGGCGGCACAGTGGCGAGCAACCTCTCGGGGTCGCGCCGTTACCGTTACGGCGGACTGCGCGACTTTATCCTGGGCGCCGCGGTGGTCGATGGCGCCGGGCGCGCCTTTCGCGTCGGCGGCAAAGTAGTCAAGAATTCGGCCGGCTTCGACCTGAGCAAGTTTTTAGTCGGCAGCCTGGGTCAGTACGCCATCATGACCGAGCTAACCTTCAAGGTCTTTCCCGATGTGCCGCGATTCCGCAGTTTGAGCTTTCGTTATGAGCAGTTGGACGCGGCGCTGGACGCAATCGCGACCATCAGCGGGAGCGCCTATGAATTGGATGCGCTGGACCTGCTGCCGCCGCCCCCTGCAAACAAGGGGGAGCAAGCTCAGGGCTGGGCGCTGATGGCGCGGCTGGGCGGTTTCGCCGAGACGCTGCCGCAGCGGGCTGAGCGCTTCGTTGAGAGCGTCAAGCGCGAGACTGCAACGATGGAGGTGCGCGAGCTCGACGAAGCTGACGAGTTATGGAACCCGCTGGCCGGATTGCGCGGCGCCGCCGTCGTCAAGGTGGTGCTTTCGCCCAGGCAAGTCCCGGCTTTGGATGCCGCTATCAAGCGGTCGCAGCGGCGTTACGGCGTCGGCGGCAACGTGGCTTGGGTGGCCACCGATGACCTGGCGGCCTTGGAACGCGCGCTTCTGGACGCGGGCTTGCGCGGACTATGCCTGCTGGGCGCGGTTGAGCGGCCGATCATCGGCGCGCCGGTCGAGCGGCAGCTGTCCGCGCGCGTCAAACAGGTGCTGGATCCGCAGCGCAAGCTGGTGTAGAGGACTGTAAATGATGTTGGAATTCTTCATCCGCTTGACCGTTGTGGTGGGATAGCCTATGCGCCATCAGATCGTAAGTGACGATTTACGCGCGCCAGAGATGGCCGAAGCCGTCGAAAAGTGTGTGCATTGCGGCTTCTGCCTGGCGGCCTGCCCGACATATAACTTGCTCGGCGAGGAGATGGATTCGCCGCGCGGCCGTATCTACCTGATGAAAAATGTGCTGGAAGAGAATCTGCCGGCCGCCGAAGCGCAGCCCTATATCGACCGCTGCCTGGGCTGTATGGCTTGCGTGCCCGCTTGTCCCTCCGGCGTTGAATATGGCGATCTGCTGGTCGGCTACCGCGCCCTGCAGGAAAAGCAGCGCCAGCGCCCGCCGCTGGATGCGCTGGCGCGCAAGCTCATCTGCGAGACCCTGCCCTACCCGCGGCGCTTCCGGCTGGCGGCGCTAAGCGGCAAGCTGGGCAAGGCGCTGCTGCCGGTTTTGCCCGACGCCTTCGCCTCGATGCTGAGCCTGCTGCCAGACAAATTGCCGCCAGCCAGGCCCCTGCCAGCTGTGCTGCCGGCGCAAGGCGAGCGGCGCGGCAAGGTCGCCTTGCTGCTGGGCTGCGTACAGCAGGTGCTGGCGCCGGAGATCAGCCACGCGGCGGCGCAGGTACTGGCGCGGAACGGCGTCGAGGTGCATATGCCGCGCCAGCAAGGCTGCTGCGGCTCGATACTGCTGCATGTGGGCGAGGAAGAACAGGCGCGCGACATCGCCCGCCGCAACTTCGGCTGCATCCCGGCGGACGTGGACGCCATCATTACCACAGCAGCCGGCTGCGGCTCGGGCATGAAGGACTACGAATTACTCTTCAAAGGGCAAGCCGACGCCGCGCGCGCAGCCGCCTTCTCGCACCGAGTAATCGACTTCAGCGCCTACCTGGCGCGTTTGGGCTTGCGTGAGACGACGGCGGGATTCTCCAGCCAGCGCCGCGTTGTTTACCAGGATGCTTGCCATTTGCTGCACGCGCAAAGCCACCAGAGCGAGCCGCGCGCGCTGCTGAATGGCATAGCCAACCTGCGCCTGGTGGAAATCGCCGATGCCGGCATGTGCTGCGGCTCGGCTGGAACCTACAACATCGACCAGCCGGAGATCGCCGCCGAGTTGTCGCGGCGCAAGGTCGCGTCCATCCTGGCTGCCGAGCCGGACCTGGTCGTCTCGGGCAATATCGGCTGCATCACGCAATTGCGACAGGAATTCGCGCGCCAGAATCTGACGCTGCCCGTAGCGCATATCGCCGAGGTCTTGCTGCAAGCGGCGCCGGCCTAGTCCCTGCGCGCAAGCGCTGGAGAAAGCGAAAACCCCCATCCGTGGACGGGGGTTATTAGTTGCGAATGACGCGGGTTGGCGCGCAGCGTGTCTATTCGGCCGGTACGATGACGGCGTCAATAACGTGGATGATCCCGTTGCTGGCTTCAATGTCGACCCAATCAAGCACGATGTTGGCGCTGTCGATCATGACGCCCATATCACTTACTGAGATAGTGGCTTCGCTGCCATTGGCCATGGCGATCGCGGCCTTGCCCATCTCATCAACCAGACCGCCCAGCTGGAAGCTATAGACCGTGCCGGGAACCACATGGTATTGCAGGATGCTCGTTAGCAATTCCGTATCCGCCACGATGTCCTCCAAGCCTTCTACCATGGCGAAGGCGGCGTCCGTCGGCGCGAAAACCGTGACCGCGGCTCCTGGATCGGAGAGCAATTCGAGTACGGCCGGGTCAGCAGCGCCGACGGCTGTGAGCAGGGTAGCGAATTCAGGCGCTTCAGCGCTCGCCAAGTCAACGACTATATCGGCAACCGTGCGCAATTCCGGCAGGATGACGGCGTCAATGACGTGAATCACGCCGTTGCTCGCTTGGATATCCACCATATCCAGCGCCAGATTCGCCTGGTCAACGGTGATGCCGGCGCCGAGGTCAAGCCCTTCAGCGCCGGCCGTAGCGGCGATATCCAGCGCCTGCCCGCTGAGCGTGACAACCGGAATGCTGACATGGCCCATGTCATCAGCCTCGGCGCCTTCAAGAGCGGCCACAACATCAGCTGAGCCAAGGGTCCCGGCGATGACATGATAAAGCAAGATTTCATTCAGGCGCGGCGTCCCGTCTTCGGACAGGATCGCGCCGAATGCTTCTTCGCCCAGGGCATCGGCCAAGGCGGAGAAAGCGGCGTCTGTCGGCGCAAATACCGTCAGATCAGCTTCCGGGTCAGCCAGCGCGCCGACAATGCCTGGGTCAGCAGCGCTGACAGCGGCAAGCAAGGCGCTGAACTCAGGACTTTCGGCTTCGCTGGACGCAATGACGATATCAGCGATGGTCATTTCCTGGCCATCCGCCAGCGCGAACGAGGTGAAAAGCAGCGAGAGAACGACGACAACAACGATGGCAATACGGTTCATGCGAGCACTTCCTTTCTAATGTTGTGTATATTCACAACTTACTGAATATACAATATCACACGAACTCTCTTGCGTTAGCCGCTAATTGTAAAGACTATGTAAAATCAATTGGCGGGGCAGCCGTCAAACAGGGGAATAAAAAGGGGCAGCCAGTTGAGCCGCCCCTATTGAACGAATTCGGTCTTGCGCTCGGCCTACATCAGCAATTCGCCCTCACGTACCTGTGGCCGATCCAGCCGGTTTGCCCGTGGTAACTGACTTGATACCAGAAGGTGGTTCTGGAGGTCGCCGTCAGGTTTGAGCC
Organism: Anaerolineae bacterium; assembly: GCA_022823165.1. Classification (GTDB taxonomy): domain Bacteria; phylum Chloroflexota; class Anaerolineae; order Aggregatilineales; family Phototrophicaceae; genus UBA6055. The sequence goes on from JAJDXR010000029.1 coordinate 36,824, forward strand.
GCGCTGAACATAGTCGAGTGTTTCAGCTTGCGCGGACGGCTCCGCGCGCAGCCTGAGATGCCCCGTCGTGTGGATAGGGCAACCGGCTGAGGCCGGCTGGTCCGCTGCCGGTTGACCCGGCGCGGGCTCGCTCATAACCGTTTGCATCTCTGCTGGCGGCTCGCCCGGCATGAGAACGACGGTGCCAGGGCGCGTCAAGCGGGCGCAGACGCTATGGCCGGTGCGGTAGGCGTCGATCGCTGACACCGCGCGAGGCGTGATGCCCGAATCCAGGAAGATGAGCGACCCCAAACGCGGGAAGCAGATGTCGACGCCCTGCTCGACATAAGCCCAGAGGTTCACAGCCGCGATGAAGCCGGCATCGACAACAGACTGGATGCCGATGCCAGCGCCGTCGACTATCTGGCATTGAACGCCGCTAGTCAAGCCGTAGGTCGCGGAGACTGTCGCCACCCCGGGCGGCAGATCGCGGCAGGTCGCCGGCGTTGGCGGCGGCGGTATGGAAATAGCTTTGGTCCCGGAGCCCTCCACTATGTCATCCGCGTCCAGACCGCAAATGTCCGAGGCGCCTTCAATGATGGTGTGGCTGCTGCGCTGCTTGACGCCTCTTTTGCAGTTTTCAACTACAACATTGATGAGCGTCAGCTTGCCGTTGACGACTTCAAACGCCGGCCCATTCCTTATACTTTCAAATCTGATCTTAATGTCTCTGATTGTCAGGTGAGCAGCTTTGACCTTGAAGACGGGGTCATTATTGTCCGCGTCAATCCTGTGGTTTCCGCCAATAATCACGAGGTCTTCCGTGATCGACGGCTGTTCGCCTGATCGGGGCCGGTCATCGCGCGTAAAGATGATGGTGTCGGCGCCGCTGCCCGCCTCGCATTTGCTTTCCCCTTTGTCTTTATTGGCGGCTTTGATCGCGTCTTTCAGAGTACAGGTGTAGTCGAGGGCGATGTCCGCCGCGGCCACAGGCGAAGCGGACAGCGCCAGCAGACCCAATACCAGCAGAAGCGCCGCGCGCTTAATTACGATATTTATTACATTCGCCATAGCTAGCTCCAGTATCAAATCACTACTTATACATAAATAGTATCTGTCATCCTTAGGCATCACAAGCAAGCGTTTGCCGGGGAGTGGCTTTGCCGCGGAGACTCGGAAGCACCGCCAAGCAAGTTGCGCAACAGATAATGTTACGGACTTAGAGCGATTGGCGGTCAGTGTCTACGCGACCCTGCGAATCGCCCGATGTTGTAATCGTGAGTCTGCGGGCGACCCACCGGGTCGCCCTTACAACTAACGTGTATTTTGGCGAATTCTTTTTTGCTGCTGCGGCCAGGGCCTGCCGGTCAGGTTCAATGGCGCCATCAGCTATGGAATCGGAGGCCTGAGGCTGATTGACCGCTGCTCGTGGAACAGCTGCTACCAGGCATAAGCCATCGGCGCTTCTCCACCCGGCCCAGGAAAGATTTCATCCAGTTTCCGCAGCGTTTCCTGATCGAGCGCGATGGCTGTCGCGCGGGCGGCGCTCTCCAGTTGCTCCATGGTGCGGGGGCCGATAATGGGCGCGCTGACTGCGGGGTTGCGCAGCAGCCAGGCCAAGGCGACCTCGCCGGGGGGATGGCCGATTTCGCGGCAGAGGCTTTCCCAGGCTTCCAGCTGCGGGCGCTTCGCCTCGACTTGGGCGATCAAGCCGGGATTGCCGCGCCGCCCGGTCTCGACCTTTTCCAGCGCCCCGCCCAGCAGGCCGCCGCCCAGCGGGCTCCAGGGGATTAGCCCCAGCCCATAGTGTCGGCAAGCCGGGATGACCTCCAATTCGACCGCCCGGTTATCCAGGTGATAGATGCTTTGCTCGCTGACCAAACCGAGCATGCCCCGCCGGTCGGCTTCCTGGCAGGCGGTGGCGATATCCCAGCCGGCGAAATTACTGGAGCCGATGTAGACCACCTTGCCCTGCCCGATCAGGCTGTCGAAGCTCGTCCAGACTTCGGCCCAGGGGCAGTCGCGATCGACGTGGTGCATCTGGTAGATGTCAATATGGTCGGTCTTCATGCGCTGCAGGCTGCCTTCGCAATGTTTGCGAATTTTGTAGGCGGACAGGCTGCGGATATCGCGATTGGGCTCGGGCAAGTACTGCTTGCGGCTGACGGGGTTGTAGACCTTTGTCGCCAGCACGACCGCGTCGCGGCGTCCGCCGCCTTGCGCGAACCACTCGCCGATGATTTCTTCGGTCAAGCCGTATTCCACCTGCCGACCGTAGACATCGGCCGTATCAAAAAAGTTGATGCCCAATTCCAGGGCGCGATCCATGATGGCGAAGGCCTCTTCTTTTGGGGTCTGCCAGCCGAAATTCATCGTGCCCAGGCATAAATTGCTGACCAATACCCCGTGCCGACCCAGGCGTCTGTGTTCAATTGACATTTGCATTTGGACTCCTTTACATAATTTGCCCTGCTCTGTCGGACTAACATAACAGCAGCAGCCTGGATTCCACAAGACAATTCGCGCATTTTGCCGTATAGTCTGTCGCAGGCAACGCTTAGATTACTGGAGAGCATGATGCAAGCCACCTTGACCTTTGAGGATTTGGAAGCGGGCTGGCGGGAGACGGAGAAATCGCCGCGGGACATGGGCACTGTGGAGATGATCGTGCGGCGCCCCCAGCCGGAAGCGCGCGAGGAATTGGAAAGCGCCGCCTTTACCGCCGAGGCGGGCTTGGCCGGCGATGACTGGCTGCGGCGCAGCGCCAACCCCGATGCCCAGATCACCATGATGAACAGCCGGCTGATCAACCTGCTCGCCGGCGATAAGGCGCGTTGGGCGCTTTCGGGCGATCAACTCTTCGTCGACCTGGATATCTCGCAGGCCAACCTGCCAGCGGGTACGCGCCTGCAGATCGGCGAAGTCGTCATGGAAGTTTCGCCGCTGCCGCATACCGGCTGCACCAAGTTCGCCCGGCGTTTTGGCGGGGCGGCGCGCAAGTGGGTCATGACCGACGAAGGCCAACAGGCGCGGCGGCGCGGCGTCTACACCAAGGTCATCGTGGACGGCGAAATTCGTGTCGGCGACCGCATTCAAAAGCTGTAAATCAAGGCAGGAGACGCGCATGTTACAGGGCAAATTGATACAGCCGCAAATCCTCGAAGCGCTGGGGCAAGCCGGGCACGGCTCGACGATACTGATTCCCGATGGCAACTACCCCTTTGTCACCGGCGCCAACCCGCGGGCCAAGCGCGTTTACCTCAATCTGGCGCCGGGCATGGTAAGCGTGACTGATGTGCTGGAAGCGGTCCTGAGCGCGACGCCGGTGGAAGCCGCTCATGTGATGCGGCGCGATGATGGCGCCGAGCCGAGCATCTACGCCGATTTTCGCAACCTGCTGCCGGACGATGTCGAGCTTTCGCCCCTGGAGCGCTTTGCCTTTTACGACGAAGCGCGCAAGGAAGACTGCTGCCTGGTCATCGCCACGGGCGAGCAGCGGATTTACGCCAATATCCTGCTGACCATCGGAGTCGTGCCGCCGCCGGCCAATCAGGCGGTTTAGCCGAAACTGAGACTCGATGGCAGGGGCGGCCCGCCGGCTAGCCCGTACGAAGCGCCGGGTTATAATTGCGGGCGAGCCAAGGTGCGCCCCTACCACTGCCGCCGCGAGGCCATTCACCAAGACTGAAGGAATCGATCCATGCCGATAGAAGCGATCATCTTTGACATGGACGGCGTACTGGTCGATAGCGAAGTCTATTGGGCCAAGTCGCGCGTTGAATTCGCCAGCGACCGCGGCAAAGCCTGGACCGACGAGTTTCAGCGCCTGGCTATGGGGCGCAGCACAGTCGGCTGGGCGGGCGTCATGAAAGAGCAGCTGGGGCTGGACGAGACGATCGATGACATCATCGCCGAGATGAAGGCGCGGGTGATCGCCCACTACGAAGAACGAATGCCCACCCGCCCCGGCGCCCTGGAATCGGTCAGCCGCATGCAGCGGCATTTCCGCGTCGGCCTGGCTTCCGGCTCACCCACCGGGATTATCAAGGCGGTGCTCAGCATCACGGGGCTGGATCAGATATTTGAAGTGATGATCTACGGCGATGACGTGCCGCGGGGTAAACCGGCGCCCGATATCTACCTAGAGGCGCTGAAGGCGCTGGATGTGTCGCCGGAAGCCAGCCTGGGCATTGAAGACTCGGTCAATGGGCTGCGCTCTCTGAAGGCGGCGGGCATGGTCGCCGTAGCCGCGCCCAGCCCCGCCTTTCCCTTGCCGGATGACGCGCTGGCGCTGGCGGACGCGCACATCACAAGCATGGAAGATTTCACCGTGGAGCTGGTCAGGCGCATCGAAAGAAAAAGCCGGTCCTGACAAATGCCAGGACCGGCCTGAATTTGCGGATTGGCGAAACGCCTCACTTGCCGCGAATGGTGAAGCTGGTGCTGGCGTAGCTGCCAAAGAGGCTGTAACTGGAGGGCCAATTAACTGCCGAAACGGTCGCGGTAATAGTCTCCTTGGGATCGGTGACGTTGTCGCTGATGCCAACGATGGTGTAGGTCTTCTCCGCCCCGTAAAACCAGCTTCCCGAAGCCCAACTGCCGTTGAAGCAGCCGCCTGACAGGTTAACGCCTTTTACTCTGAAATCCACGCCTGGGGTGGCGCTGCCAGTGAAGCAGATTCGGAAACGTTGGCTGTCGTGCGGCAGGTTGATCAGCAGTCGATTCACCTGAAGGCGAGCGCCATTGTAAGGGTTGTCCTCGTACACGCTGCCTGAGCCCGTTAAGAATACATAGCCGAAACTCGACTGGGCTTGGGACATGAACCCGCCATGCCCCATGAGAAGCGCCAGCAGAACAAGAAAACAAAGCGCCACTTTCGTGGATGGTAGCGTAATCCTTGCGCGAAACATTGAGATAACTGCCTTTCGAGTGGATGGGTAAGGGCAAACCTTAAGTTAATATTCTAATAATGCAAGAGAATTAACTCAAAGTTATAATAATTAAATTTTTCATAATCTATTTGATACTTTCTATCTACGCGTCTGCGAATATAACCGGTCCGGTCCTGACACATGCCAGGACCGACCTGCTGGTTGCCTGCGGCTGGTAAATTTGCCTCAGCGGCCGTTGATGGTGAAATTGATGCTGGCGCTGCTGCCTAAGAGACTGTAGCCAGCGGGCCAATTCACTGCCGAAACGGTCGCGGTGATCGTCTCCCTGGGGTCGGTGACATTGTCGCTCTTGCCAAAGATTGTGTAGGCTCTCTCCGCCCCTTCATACCAGCTGTCGCCGCTGCCCCAACTATCGGTGAAGCAGCCGCTGCCAGACAAGGCGACTTCGCCGCCTCCATGTCTCGCTTTTACATAGAAATCCGCCCCCGGGGTGGCGCTGCCAGTGAAGCAGATTTGAAAACTCTGGCTGTCGTGCGGCATGTTGATCAAGATCCGACTCACCTTAAAGCGAGCGCCCCTCCAGGGAGAATCCTCGTGTACGCTGCCGCGGCCCATTAACATTACATAGCCGAAGCCTTGGGCTTGGGATGTGAACCCGCCGTGCGCCAGAAGCAGCCCCAGCAAAACAAGCAGGCACAGCGCCCCTTTCCTGATGGAACCTGCGAACAATACGGTTGACATGATATGTTCCTTTCTGCAGAAATAAGCTGGCACAATATAATCGAATCAGTATTTAATTAGTGGTAAGAAACGCTTGGCGTAGGGATAGCGTCAGGATTCCGTCAGGCAAACGCAGGGTAGCCGTCAGCTTGGCGCAGGGCAGCGGTCAAATTTACGTAGGGCAGCCGCAGGAATGGCGTAGGCAGCGGAAGTATTGCGCAGGGCAGCCGTCAGGGTTGCGCAGGCTGGAAGCCCGGAGCCAATCCGCATACGAGCAATATGACAAAGCGCGGCGCAAGATATATAATGATGCTGATTTTATTCGCGCAATCTTCTATGAATCGCTAATGTTTGAGCCCTGCCATTCACTCCTATCCAATAACGACGGCGGCGTGACGACCCGATGAGCGCCAAACATGTCATCGCCATTGACCTGGGCGCGACCTCCGGACGCGTGATGGATGTCGCCTTTGACGGCTCAGCGCTTGACTTGAGCGAAGTCCACCGCTTTCCCAATATCCCGGTGCAAACGCCAAACCTGCTGCATTGGGATGTGCTGCGCCTCTGGCATGAGATCAGCATCGGCATCGGCGGAGTGAGCGAAGCCGCCGCCATCGGCCTGGACTGTTGGGGCGTAGACTACGCCTTGCTCGATAAAGCCGGCGAATTGCTGGGCAATCCGGCGCATTATCGCGACCCGCGCACGAACGGCGCGATGGAATGGGTCTTCGAGCGTATGCCTCGCCGCGAAGTCTTCCAGCGCACCGGCATCCAGTTCATGCCGCTCAACGCCCTGTATCAGCTGGCGGCCAGCATCCGCGACGGCAGCCCGCAACTGGACAATGCCGCCACGCTGCTGACCATCGCCGATCTCTTCAATTACTGGCTTACCGGCGTCAAGACTTGTGAATTCACCGAAGCGACCACCATGCAGCTCTACAATCCGACGCTGGCTGATTGGGACCGCCGCATCATGAACGCCGTCGGCATCCCCACCGATATACTGACGCCCATATCGCAGCCGGGCACTGCGATTGGCCAGTACCGCGGCATTGATGTTGTCCTGCCCGCCTGCCACGACACGGGCAGCGCGGTCGTCGCCGTGCCGTCGACCACGGAAAATTACGCCTATCTGAGCAGCGGCACCTGGAGCCTGCTCGGCCTGGAGCTGGACGAGGCCATCATCAGCGAGGCGTCGTATCAGGCGAATGTCACCAACGAAGGCGGTTACGGCAGCACCTGGCGCCTGCTGAAAAACATCATGGGATTGTGGCTGGCCGATCAGTGCCGGGCAACCTGGAGCGCGCAGGGCAGGGAGTACAGCTTCGAAACACTGACGGCGATGGTGGAAAGCGCGGCGCTCTTCAAAGCCTTCATCGAGCCGGACGATCCCGCCTTCTTGCCGCCGGGCGACATGCCCTCGCGGATCATCGACTTCTGCCGCCGCACCGGGCAGCCCGCCCCCGAAAGCGACGCCGAAATCATGGCGGCGGTTTACGTCAGCCTGGCCTACAAATACCGTTATGTGCTGGAGCAATTGATCGAAGTTTCGGGGCAATCGGTGGACCGGCTGCATATCATCGGCGGCGGCTCGCGTAATGCCCTGCTCAACCAGATGACCGCCAACGCCATCGGCCGGCCGGTGGTCGCTGGGCCAGCCGAAGCCACCGCCACCGGCAACGCCATCGTGCAGCTGATCGCCATCGGCGAACTGGGCGGCGTGGCGGAAGCCCGCGCCTTGCTGAGCGACTCTGACGAAAACAGGCGCTACGAGCCGCGGAACACCGCCGCCTGGAACGACAATTACGCGCGCTTTTGCGCTTTGCTGGAGTAAGCGTATGAGCGACGCCCTGCTGCAATTGCGCGGGATCGACAAGCGCTTTCCCGGTGTGCACGCGCTGAAAGACGCGCAGTTTGAAGTGCGGCGCGGCGAAGTGCATGCGCTTATCGGCGAGAACGGCGCCGGCAAGTCCACCCTGATCAAAATCGTCTCGGGCGTGTATCAGCCGGATACGGGCGAGATCCTGCTGGACGGGCGGCAGGTGGAATTCAGCACCCCGCGCGAAGCCCACGCCGCCGGCATCGCCACCATTTACCAGGAACTCGGCTTATATCCCGAGCTTAGCGTGGCCGAGAATATCTTCATGGGCCACGCGCCCACCAGGAAGCGCTTCGGCTTCCGGGCTATTGACTGGGAGGCGATGGAACGTGGAGCGGCCGCGCTGCTGGCGGAACTCAATATCCACAATCTTGATGTCGGCGCCAAAGTGGGCGCGCTGAATGTCGGCAATCGCCAGCGGGTGGAGATCGCCAAGGCGCTGTCGCTGGATGCGCGAATTTTGATCATGGACGAACCCACCGCCGCCTTGAGCGAAAGCGATGTCGAGCAGCTCTTCAGCATCGTGCGGCTGCTGCGCGAGCGCGGCGTCAGCATCATCTACATCAGCCACCGCCTCAACGAAGTCTTTGAATTAGCCGACCGCGTGACGGTGCTGCGAGATGGCGAGTACATCGGCACACAGGACGTCAGCGATACCAGCGAAGCCGAGCTCATCAGCATGATGGTCGGGCGCACCATATCGAATCTCTTTCCCAAGCAAATTGCTGAAATCGGCGCTGTGGTTTTGGAAGTGAAGAATCTTAATCGTCCGCCGCTGACCCGCGATATCTCCTTCACTGTGCGCGCCGGCGAGATCGTCGGCTTGGCCGGGCTGGTCGGCTCCGGGCGCAGCGAGACAGCGCAAGTCATCTTCGGCGTTTTGCCGGCCGAGTCGGGCGAGATCTTGCTCGAGGGTCGACCGGCAAGAATCAGCCGCCCGTCGGAGGCCGTTGATCATGGCATCGGCTACGTGCCGGAAGATCGCGGGCATCAGGGGCTAATCCGCGAGATGAGCATCCGCGAGAATACCTCGATGGCCGTGCTGGAATTGGTCTCGAAGCATAGCTTCATCAGCCGCGCCAAAGAACGGGTGCTGGCCAATCATTCGATTCGACAGCTCAGCATTCGCGCTACCGGCCCCGATCAAGTCACTAACAAGCTTTCGGGCGGCAATCAACAGAAGGTGGTGGTCAGCAAATGGCTGGCGAGCAGCCCCAAATTGCTGATCATGGACGAGCCCACGCGCGGCGTCGATGTCGGCGCCAAGTCGGAGATTCATCGTTTGATGAGTCAGCTGGCGGCCGAGCAGGGTCTGGCCATTCTGATGATTTCCAGCGAACTGCCGGAAATCCTGGGCATGAGCGACCGCATCCTGGTCATGCGCGAGGGCCGGCTGGTCGGCGAATTCTCGCGCGACGAAGCGACCCAGGAGCTCATCGCTCACGCTATGATGAGCGAAGAAGCGCGTCAAGCGGCGGGAGCGGGCTTGTGATCAAGAGCAAAGGGGCGCTCCCGGTAAAGCGCCGTCCGCTGGATTACATCGGCATCGCGCTGGCTGTTATCATCATCGGCGCGTACTTCCTGCTGCCTTTTGTGGCGCAGCCGGAGCGCGGTCCCTCAACCGTGGCGGTCTTGACCGAGAGCAAAAAAGCCAACGAGTTGGGCTTGTTCAAGACCGGGCTGGAAGTGATCCCGCTGGCGAGCTTGGGCATACTGCTGCTAGGCATCTGGAACGTCATCACGCCGGCGGCCAGCCGCGCCATCTCACTGCTGATGAGCGTGGCCGGCTTGCTGGTCGTGGTCTACTACATCAACTTCTTTCGCGTTACTCCCCTCGGTCCCCCCAATGAATGGGGGGAAGGCACGATCATGGGCAGCCTTGATATTGCTTTCTGGATCATGCTGGTCGCGGGCGCGCTGGCCATCCTGCAAATCATCATTCCGCGTGGCGTTCCGGACGAGCGCTACCGCATTACGAAACTATTCGGCAATCAAGAGAGCGTCATACTCTTCGGATTGCTGCTGATGATTTTTGTGGTAGGCATCGCCAATCCACGCTTCCTTCAGGAACGGAATATCTCCGACATCTTGCAAGGCAACGCCTATATCGCCGTAGCCGCATTAGGCATGACCATGGTGATCGTCACTGGAAATATCGACATCTCTGTCGGTTCGCTGGTAGGTTTGCTGGCGGTGATCAGCGGACGGATGGTGGTCGCCGGTGTACCCTCGCCGCTGGCCTGGCTGCTGCCGCTATTCATCGGCGCGGGCATTGGCGCCATCATCGGCTTTGTGGTTGCCTATCTGCGCGTCCCCTCGATCGTGGTCACCCTGGGCATGCTCAGCATCATCAAGGGCATCCTGATCATCTGGACAGCGGGCGAGCGCGTCACCGATATGCCAGCCGATTACCACCTCTCGCAGATGCGCCCGCTGGGCATCCCCATGCCTATTATCATCATGGTGGCGCTGACCATTGCAGTGGTGCTGTGGATGCGCTACAGCGCCACCGGGCGCGCCTTCTATGCCCTGGGCGGCAATGCGGAAGCGGCCCGGCTCTCGGGTTTGTCGCAGCGGCGACTGCTCATGACCGTATTCACGCTCAATGGCGTATTCGTTGGCATCGCCAGCGTCATGTATTCGACGCAATTTCAGATCATCCAGGTGACGCCGCCACCGGCGCTTGAACTGTCAATCATAACCGCTTCGGTCGTGGGCGGGGTGAGCATCCTGGGCGGAACGGGCACAGCCATCGGCTCGACCCTGGCGACCTTGCTGTTAAACTTCATACGCTCGGCCATGATCTTCATCAACGTTTCGCCCTTCTGGCTGAAGGCCGTGCAAGGCTTGCTGATCCTGGCGACAGTGCTGGCGGATCTCCTGCGCCGGCGCCGACAAAGGCTGTGACATGACGCAGCCCTTGGCAGGATCATGCGAGGAGAGGATGTACATTAAGAAGCGAAGCGGGAGCAGGCGAAATCCGCCGCGGTCTTATACTGTGATGACGCCGAGGCTTACAAGCGTGGTGATTAGACTGGAAATGGCGACGAAGACCAGCGCAAGCACACTGGCGCCGCCGGTAATTTTCATGCGCCAACTGCGCTCACGCTCTAGTTGGTTGCTGAGCTCAGAGAAACGTCTGTCGATAACCTCGGTCTGCTTGTCGATTTTCGCGTCAATTTTCGCGTCAATGGCTCTTCTTGCTTCGCTTATCTCTTGGCGAACAAAGTCCTTGGTCGCCAGAGAATCCAGCCGGCCTTCGATTCTGCCGATGCTGCGTTCGTGTCTGTTGACAGTTTCTTCAACGTCTATAGGGCTGGTCTCCTTGAATACAATACAGAATATAGCACAAGTGCCGTATTTTATCCAGCAGGCGCCTCGTCTTCAAAGCCGAAGCGCGGGAATCTTTAATCACAATGGGAGCGCAGCCACGAAATATGGCTAAAGACAAGCAGCTTGGTCCGCGCAACCCCACCGTCGCGGAAAAACTACGCCACCTGCTGATCAGCCAGGAAGGCGTGCTCTTCGTGATCATGCTGGTGGCGGTCTTGTTCCTGGCGACCCGCACCGACAAGTTTCTGACCGTGGACAACCTCTTGCAGCAGGGCCGCTTCATGACCGAGGTCGGGCTGATCGCCATCCCTATGACCTACATCATCATCACCGGCGGCATTGATCTCTCGGTCGGCTCAATCCTGGGTTTGACGGCCGTTGTGCTGGGCTGGACCTGGCAGGAATTGGGCTTCCCGCTGGAGCTGGCCATCGCCACCGGCATCTTGAGCGGGACGCTGGCCGGCTTCGTCAACGGCTTGTTCATCGTGCGCGTTGGCGTGCCGCCGCTGATCATGACGCTGGCGACCCTGGCGCTCTATCGCGGCCTGGCCGAGGGCATCAGCGAAGCGCGCTCGGCGCGGGGTTACCCGGACTGGTTCTTCCAGCTGGGCCAGGGCGAGTTTCTGGGAATCCCGACGCAACTCTGGCTGCTGATCGTGGCAGTGATTATCTTCGGCATTGTGCTGGCGCGGACGCGCCTCGGCCGCGCGCTCTACGCCATCGGCAACAACGAAGTGGGCGCGCGCTTCAGCGGCTTGACGGTCAACCGCCATCTACTCTTCATCTATACCTTCTCAGGCTTTATGTCGGCGGTGGCCGGTTACATCTTCGTCTCGCGCGTCAGCACAACGCGCTCGGATATGGGCACGGGCATGGAGCTGGACGTGATCGCGGCGGTGGTCCTGGGCGGGACGAGCATCTTCGGCGGCGCCGGCTCCATCCCCGGCACGATCATCGGCGTTGTCTTGATACAGCTGCTCAAAAATGGCCTGGTTCTGACCGGCGTCACCAGCGACGCGACAATAGTCGTTATCGGAAGCGTACTCATATTTGCTATACTGGTGAACAACTTTATCCAAAGCAAGCGGGATGAAAGCTGAGTGCCTCTCGTGGGCGATTCACCGAAGCGCCCCTAGCATTGCTTGTAGATAAAGGGACTGTCATCCGATCTGAATTGAAAGGAGGCGCATCGGAAATATCGGCAAGCAGGTTTCACAATCTCGTATTCTACCTAGTTTCGTGGAGTCAAACTCATGAAAAGAACATTCGCAATCACCCTGATACTGGCGCTGCTGCTGGCGCTGGTCAGCATGCCGCTCAGCGCGCAAGACCGCTGGGACGGTTCCGACGAGCTTGACGTCAACCCGCTCGAATGTATGGGCGCGGAAATGATGGACGACGACGGCGACATGGAAGAAGAAATGGATATGCCGGCATACGACGGCGGCATGGCGGCCATGGGCGATATGGACATGGCCGGCGCGGATATCGTTGTCGTTGACGTGCCGAAGCTCATTGGCATCGGTTACTTTGCCGCCACTACGCTGGGGCAGCAGCAAGCCGCCGAAGAGCTGGGCAACGTCTCCGTCACCACCGACGGGCCGACTGACGCCAATATCGACGACCAAATCCAGGTCATCGACAGCTACATCACCCAGGGCGTGGACGGCATCCTCTTCGCCGCCAACGACCCGGTCGCCATCGCGCCGGTCCTGCGCAAAGCGCTGGAGGCCGGCATCCATGTAGTCGGTTATGACGCCAATAGCGAGCCGGACGCGCGCGAATGGTTCGTCAACCAAGCCGAATTCAATGGCATCGGCAAAGCTTTGATTGACAGCCTGGTCTCTCAGAAAGGCGAAGACGCCTCCTTCGGCATCGTCACCTCGACCTTCACCACCCCGAATCAGGCGCGCTGGGTTTCAGAAATGTGGGCTTACGCCGATAAGTGCTTCCCCGATCTCGACTGGCTCGAGACCTTGGAAGCGCAGGAAGACGCTGGTCTGAGCTTCCAGCAGGCGCAGACCCTCATCAACAAGTATGGTGAAGACCTGGACGGCATCATCGCCTTAACCTCGGTCGCCACACCCGCCAGCGCCGACGCCGTGAACCAAGCGGATGTCTGCGAAGATGTGGCTGTTACGGGCTTGGGATTGCCCAACGCCATGCGGCCCTACATCAGCAGCGGATGTGTCCAGGAAGTCTATCTCTGGAATCCAGTCGATCTCGGTTATGCCGCCGTTTATATCTTGCGCGCGGTTATCGATGGCGAGTTCCAGCCCGGCGATACCTCCGTCATGGCCGGACGCCTGGGCGAGCTGATGGTGGTCAATGGCAGCGAAGTGCTGCTTGGACCCCCATTCGCCTTCACCGCGGATAATGTCGACGACTTCGACTTCTAGGCGGTTGTTTTAGTATCTGGCAGGGGCGACCCGATGGGTCGCCCCTTTTCCGAAACGCAAGAGCGGGTCAGCCAATGGCGTAGGTCTGTGTCTACGCGACCTGACCCCTGTATTTTCTCGCTTGTAAAGCGGGAGGCAGGTTGATGACCAACCCGCTCGACAGCCTCATCGAATTAACCCGCGCCCTGGGCGAGCCGCAAAACGACTACGTCATCATCGGCGAGGGCAATACATCACTGCGGCTGGATGAGGACAGCTTCCTCGTCAAAGCCAGCGGGCACGGGATGCATGGTATCGGCGCGGACGGCTTCGTGGCCATGCGGATAAAGCCCATGCTGGCGCTGCTGGACAAGCCGCCGGCGACGCTCAGCGAAGAGAAGGCCATCACAAACTCTGCAGCCATCAGGCAACATGCTGCCCTCCCCCCTAATGCTTTGGGGGGGACCGAGGGGGGGTTAAGCCCATCGGTCGAAGCCAGTTTTCACGCCATGCTGCTGCATGAATGCGGGCTGCGCTACATCGGGCATACTCACCCCGTCGCCATCAATCAGATATTGTGCAGCGAATACGGACCCGACTTCGCTTTTCAACGCCGCTTCCCTGATGAGGTCGTGCTATGCGGACCGCAATCGGCGCTGGTCCCTTATGCCGACCCGGGCTTGCCGCTGGCGCTGGCCATACGCGAAAAGACGCGCGAGTACATGAGCGCCTATGGCGAAGCGCCCAAGCTGATCTTGCTGGAGAATCACGGCATGATCGCGCTGGGCGAAACGCCGGCGGAAATCCTGAACATCACAGCCATGGCGGTCAAAGCAGCGCGCATCTTCCTGGGCGCGCTGATGACCGGCAAGCCGACCCATTTGCCCGAAGAAGAGGCCTGGCATATCTATCGCCGCCCCGACGAAATCTACCGCCGCCAGCGATTCGTTGCAAATTAAGCCAAATTCGTTGCGAATTAAGCCGATTCTGTGTCTCATTACCCTCTTTTTGTGCTAAAATAGTGGAAATATCTAAGAGGGGAGCATGCGAATTGTAAAGATTTTACTTTTGTTCTCGTTTTTCTTCGGTCTCACCCTGCCGGCCGCGGCGCAACAGATTATCCGAGTGGACACCCCTGCTGTTGGGGAAATCTTCACCGTCAAGTTCAAAAGCAGCAGCATCTACGCTGTTGACCCGTTTCCTTATAGACGCGGAGACACGCCAGAGGCGGAGATTATCAACAGAGCCTGT
>JAJDXR010000010.1 GCA_022823165.1 Anaerolineae bacterium
GGCAATCGCTTCAAAATAATCTTTACCACCGAGTACACCGAGGACACGGAGTTTAGTTTCTTTTGACAACTTTTCTCCTAAATCCACTGCTTAAATTGAGCGGTCCTGCCGCAACTTTGCCGATAAACTTCCTTCGCGTCAAAAAAAATTGCGACAAAATGCCGCGAAATCTCTGATCAATCGCATTTCTCGGTGCTCTCGGTGTCCTCGGTGGTTAAATTTCAGTTTAGTTTTGCTCGTCGCAGGGGATGCCTGTTTTGAAGCGATTGCCCTGATTTTGCCCGCTATTTGACTTTTTGTTCAGATTACGATATGGTCTGATGCTTGCTAAACGAATATAAGGGATTGAAACCATGTTACGCAGACTTGTCTTGTTTCTCATCTTGATGACGCTGGCAACCGGCGCTTTCTCGACGGCGCTCGCCCAGGATGTAATTGAGTTGGAAGCCTGGGTGGCTTTCAGCGACCATCGCTACGATTGGGCGGTTGATACGGCCGATCGCTTTAACGCGCTTCACGACGACATCAACGTCACCATGGTGTCGGTCGTGGACTATGACACCATCGTCAACAACTATACGCTCGGGCGCGAAGACGGCACCTATCCCGAGATAGTCCAGCTCTTTGACGCCGCGCTGCAATTTGCCGTTGACTCCGATTGGTTCTCCTATGCCGAGACCATCATCGACGGTCGCGACGAAGTGCTGGGGCATCCGGTGAACTTCGACGACATCATCCCGGTTATCTCCAACTACTATACGGTAGACGGGATCTGGGCTTCGGTCGCCTGGAATACTTCTACGCCCATCATGTACTACAATGTCGAGCTGCTGGAGCAGGCCGGCATCATGGAGCTGCCGCTGACCTGGGCCGACATCCTCGACGCTTGCGTCGCCTTGCAGCCGCTGGTTGACGACGGCACGATATCGGCTTGCGCCACTTGGCCATTCTCCGGCTGGTTCATCGAACAGTGGCTGGCTCAGCAGAATGAGTACATGGTCAACAATGAAAATGGCCGCGCCGGCCGCGCTACCGAGTTCAATCTCGATACCGACGCCTACCGCGCCATCGCGCAGTTCTACCGCGATCTCTACAGCAACGGCTACTTCATCTTTGAAGGGCAGGACCAGTGGGGACCGCCCACCCAGACCTTCATTTCCGGCAAGACTGCCATCATGATGAGCAGCTCAGCCGCGGCCCGCGCGATTAGCGAAGGCGCCGCCGCCACTGGCTTCACCTTGGAAACGACCCCCATGGCCTACAATCAGGATGCGCCCAGCGGCTGGGTAGGCAATATCCTTGGCGGCGCCACTATGTGGATCAGCAATGGCCTTGATCAAGCGGTCGAAGATGCGGCGATGGCCTTCCTGCTTTTCTTCAGCAACACCGAGAACAGCGCCAGCTGGCACACCGCCTCCGGTTATGTGCCCGTGCGCAACAGCTCAATCGAACTGCTGAAGAACCTGGAACCGGGCAATGAAATCCTTTGGGACATTCCCAGCGGCGGGCGTGTTGATATCGAAGCGGCGGACTGGTACGCGGCTTTCCCGAATTTCCTGACCGCCAGTACGCAGCTTGGCGATTCCACCGTCAATAACGCGACTCGCGGCTCAACCTACGGCACCTTCCAGCAGAGCCGTCCCTATTACAACGGGCTGGTGGAAGAATACATGCTCAATGGCGGCGATCTGGACGCGATGATCGCCGAGACCAACGCCGAGTTGACCGAGCTGTTGCAGGAATACAACTTCCTCTTCGCCGACGAATAGACTGCTGTTGGTCGAGTCAGAGAATAACAATGGGCAAGTGTGAAAGCTTGCCCATTCTTCCCACGCAGTTTCAGAGTTAGTCGCGGACGCCTGCATGGAAGAAATTGCCTATATCGTTCACCCCGCAGTGGTTACGCTGGCGGGCGCGCTGCTGGGCGCGCTCTATTTCGCGTTCCTGCGCTGGCAGACGCAGGTGGGCAGCCAGCGCGTCAGCTTAATCGTGGGCGCGATCGCAGGAGCCATCGGCGCGACCATGTTGACGGCGCCGCTGGGCTATTGCATGTTCCAGGGCGATCAAACCAGCGAAGACGTTATGGTCGGCTGGATCATGGTCGGGCTGGGCCTGCTGCTGACGCTGAATATCGGCAGTGTTGTGCTGTGGCGCTACTTCCGCGGGCAGAGATTGTTGCCGCGCGGGGATACCACGCCAGGCGCGTTTCGCGGACGCTTTGGCCTGGTTTATGCTTTGGCGGTGCTTTCGCCGACGATATTGGTGCTGGTGTACTTCGTCTATCTGCCGATGTTCGACACCTTGCGCTTTTCGACCTTCCTGGCGCGATTTGGCGCGCCGCGCACCCGTTTCATCTGCGTGTCCAATTTCTCGCGCATGTTGGGCGACCTGGATTATCACAGCAATCTGTTTTTGAGTTTCGCGCTTTCTTTCGGCATCATTATCATCGCCATGAGTCTGGCGCTCTTGATCGCGTCCATGCTCAACCAACCGATTCGCGGCGCGAATGTCTATCGTACGCTATTGATCTGGCCCTATGCCATATCGCCGATCGTGGCCGGCTCAATCTTCGGTCTTCTGCTCGGCACCGAGTCCGGCATCGTCAATCGTGTGCTCGACCTCACGCTGGGCGTCAAAGTGCCGTGGCTAGTGACGGTCCCGGCCGCGCAAATCAGCGTAGTGCTGGCCAGCGTCTGGAATGTCATCGGCTTCAATATCTTGTTCTATACGGCCGGCTTGCAGACGATACCCAAAGACCTGCTGGAATCAGCGTCTATTGACGGCGCCAGCGCCTGGCAACAGTTCGCGCGCATCACCTTCCCCTTGCTGTCGCCATTTACCTTCTTCCTCATCGTCACCAATACCATTTACGCCTTCTTTGACACCTTTGGTCTGATATTTGTCTTGACGCGCGGTGGACCCACCGAGTCCACCTTCACCGCGATGTATCGCGTTTATGTCACCGGCATACTCGCCAGCGATATCGGCAAATCGACGGCGCAATCGCTTATCCTGTTCTTGATCGTGGTCGGCATCACCATCTTCCAATTCCGCGTCGGGCAGCGCCGTGTGCAGTACGGGAATTACTGATATGACCGAAAGCGCCAGTTCAAGATTCGTCTTCGACCCGTCGGCCGGCAAGGAACGCCCGCTGTGGCGGCGGCTGATTCCGCAGCGCTGGTACGCCCACCTGATCTTGATCGTCTCGGTTGTCATCATCACCTTCCCCATGTTTTACGCGCTGCTGATCAGCACGCAGAGCAACCCGGAAGTCTATAATCACAAATTTACGCCCGGCTCGATGTTCTTCGAGAACCTTCACACGGTCATGGTCCAGCGCAATATGGGGCGCTTCATGCTGAACAGCTTTGTTATCGCCATGTCGATCGCCGTCGGCAAGACGGTGATGTCGGTGCTGGCCGGGCTGGGGCTGGTCTATTTTCGCTATCCCGGCAAATGGCTCGTGTTCGGCTTCGTACTCATTACGCTTATCATGCCCGGGGATGTGCTGCTGATCGCCTTGTATCGCCGCGTCGTCAGCTTTGACGCCTGGCCGCATCCTTATGTGGCTTTGACCTTGCCGCTGCTCGCCAGCGCGACCGGCGTCTTCATCTTCCGCCAGCACTTTATGACCATGCCGCCGGACTTGTCCGAAGCGGCGCAGCTGGACGGCGCTTCGCCGCTGCAATTCCTGTTCCGTGTGCTCATCCCCCTCAGCTGGAACACCATCGGCGCGCTGATGGTGATCATGTTCCTCTTCGGCTGGAATCAATTCTTGTGGCCGCTGATTCTGCTGCGCGATCAGAACTTGCAAGTGGTGCAGTGGGGCATGCAGTCGCTGACGCAGAATCTGGAAGTGGGCGACAATTTCGGGCCCATGATGATGGGCGTCATCATCACCAGCTTGCCGCCGATGATTGTATTCCTCATCTTGCAGCGTCAGTTCATGAAGGGCTTCGCGCTGACCCGTGACAAGTAGGGGGTCTACCTCCGCCGCCGGCCCCTTCTCCGAGCGCAATATATCGTTGAATTTCCTGCGGACTCGTGAGTGTTTTCTGGCGAGCCAAGGGTAGCGTAGACACTAACCTCCGCTCGCCGCTAAAAGGCTTGTCCGGTATCGGAAATCTAAGAAAGTTCATATAGACAAGCTGGTAAATCCGTATATGCTACATATATGGATATTTCAGATATGAAGCATGTTGGCAAGCTGCAGCTGCCGCCGGACGCGCCCTTCGAGCAGCAATTCTTCATGCTGATCACGCGCATCTGCCGTCAACTGGCGCTGCACGCCGAGCACATCAAGGCCGATGATAGTCTGTCGCCGCCGCAATTGTGGTTTCTCAAGCGGCTCTATGACGCCGGCGCGCCGCAGCCGATCAGCTTTTTCGCCGACGGCGTCTACTCCAATCGCTCTAACGCCTCGCAGATGATCGACCGGCTCGAAGCCGAGGGTTTGGTCTACCGCATCAATAACCCGCGCGACCGGCGCAGTGTGCTTGTGGAATTGACCGATGCCGGCGTTGAGCGCATGCATCATGCCGAAGCCAGCCACATGCAGCTGGCGCGCGAGCTGCTGGCGCCATTGACCGAGGAAGAGCGAGCCGCCGCGCTGTCCACCTTTGAGCGAGTGCTGGCATTGTTCGAGAACGACGAGGACGAGGGCGGAATTTGCGGCTGCTGAGTTCGCGCCCACTGTAATTGATTCAGATTCGCCAAGCTATCAGAGAGGCCAAGGCCAATGCCTAACAGTAACTCAATCATCGCGGAAAATGTTGTCAAGCACTTCGGAGACATCAAGGCGCTCGACGGCGTATCTATCGCCGCCGAGACCGGCAAAGTGCTGGGGCTGCTGGGACCCAACGGCGCCGGCAAGACCACGCTGGTGCGTATACTGACGACCCTGCTCAAACCTGACAGCGGCGTCGTATCCGTCGGCGGTCTTGATGTGCTGCGGCAGAAACAGCGCGTACGCGAGATCATCGGCCTGGCCGGTCAATACGCCGCCGTCGACGAAATACTGACCGGGCGCGAGAATCTGGTCATGGTCGGGCGGCTGTATCACATGTCGCGCCGCGCCGCCAAACAGCGAGCTGCCGAACTGCTGGCGCAGTTTGCTTTGACCGAGGCCGCCGACCGCTCGGTCAAGACCTATTCCGGTGGCATGCGCCGGCGCCTGGACCTGGCCGCCAGCATGGTCGCCCGGCCCAACATCCTCTTCCTGGACGAGCCCACGACCGGGCTGGACGCGCGCGCCCGCATCGCCATGTGGGACACCATCCGCGAGTTGGTCTCGGACGGCACCACGCTGCTGCTGACGACGCAGTACCTGGAAGAAGCTGACGAATTGGCTGACCAGATCGTCGTCATTGACCACGGGCGCGTCATCGCCGAGGGCACGGCCGATCAGCTCAAGGCGAATATGGCGGCTGACTTCATCGACATTACCGTTTCCAATCCGCAGCAGACCGCCCAAGCGTCGCAGCTTTTACAACCTTTGAGCGACGAATCCCCGCACACTGATGAACAGCGCGGTCATGTCAGTATCGCCGTGGAGAGCGGGGCGCAAAGCATTGCCGAGGTCGTGCGCCTGCTGGACGCCCAATCCGTTTCTATCGCAGAACTCAATCTGCGGCGGCCGTCGCTCAACGATGTATTTTTGAGCATCACGGGCCACGAGATTGTCGAAGAGGAATCCAAGCCCAAGCGCCGCGGATTCGGCCGCCGCCGCAGCGCCTAGCCACACCACGCTAGGTCCATAATTTCAAGGATAATACAAATGACTCTCAATACCGCATCAGTCGCAGCAGGTCCCGGCGCAAACGAAATCAGCATTTTCCAACGTTTCCTGTGGAACTTCACCGATACATTCGTGGTGATGCGCCGCAATCTCTATGCCTACCAAAGGCAGCCGGAATTGCTGGTCTTCGCTACCATTCAACCGGTGATCTTCCTGCTGCTTTTCACCTATGTCTTTGGCGGCGCCATCAGTTTCTCAACCGGCGGAGATTACATCAACTTTCTGCTGCCGGGCATCATCATCCAGACGATTCTGTTCGCTTCGGCGAATACCACAGTCGGGCTGTCGGTGGATTTGTCCAAAGGCATCATCGACCGTTTTCGCTCGCTGCCGATGTCGCGGGCGGCTGTGCTGGCGGGGCGAACCAGCGCTGATACGCTGCGCGGCTTATTCACGGTGCTCATCATGATCGCCGCCGGATACATCATCGGCTTTCGCTTTGAAAATTGGGGCGCGGGCTTGCTGGGCTTGGCGCTGGCTGTGGCTTTCGGCTATGCCGTTACCTGGATCTCGGCCACGATTGGGCTTTTTGTGAAAGACCCTGAAGCGGCGCAGGTGGCTGGTTTCATCTGGCTCTTCCCGCTCACATTCGCCAGCTCAATTTTTGTGCCGACCCGAACGATGACCGCGGAGTGGCTGCGCACTTTCGCCGAGAATCAGCCGGTCAGCGTCGTTGCCAATACGGTGCGCGACTTGATGACCGGCACGGTCAATCCGGATGAAATCGTCATCTCGCTGCTCTGGATCGCCGGGATTGTGGCGGTATTCTTGCCGATGGCGGTCTGGCGCTATGCTCGTGTCTCTTCGCGCTAGGGAGTGGTGAGAATCGTGGCTGTAATTCCCGTAGCGAACACAGCACAATTTTTTCACCACCGAGGCCACAGAAGTGGAACAAAGTAAGTCATGCAAATTTCACAGCATCGGGTCAGCCAAGGCTGACCCCTACAGGTTTCAAAATGTAGTCGAAAGTTGTAGGGGCGAGCCTTGGCTCGCCCGCACAAACACGAAAATTCGCTATTTTGTGATGATGTATCTATATTCTCATTACTTACTCGCACTTACTGAGGGCACAGAGTGGGCGAGCCGAGGCTCGCCTTTTTCGTTGTCGCCTAACTGCCTTGACTGGGTTAAACTCGGCGCAGTTTCCCGCAAATGAGAGGAGCCCTCATGACCGACAACCTCGTTTACATCGCCAACGCCGGCGCAGCTGACTACGGCATCACAGTCGCCGCCCTCGACTACGACAAAGGCGCGCTTGAAGTCCTGCAGCAGGTCAGCGAGATCAGCGAATGCCACTACCTGAATCTGCATCCCAGCGGGAAACTCTTGCTGGCCACGACCATGGACGGAGAGGTCCAAGTGGTGTCGTTTGCGATTGACGACGAGGGCAAGCTGCGCAAGGTCAGCAGCGCGCCAGCCGCAGGTACTTCGCCCGCCTACGTCTGCGCTGACGCCAGCGGCAAGAACGTGCTGCTGGTCAACTATGTCAACGCCGGCGCCCGCGGCAATATCCGCGTCTACCCGGTTGACGAGAACGGAGTTCTGGGTGAAGTCAGCGAGCATATCGAGATTGACGACAGCACCGGACCCAACTCGGAGCGGCAGGATGTATCCCATCCGCACATGATTGTGACCACGCCTGACAATCGTTTGGCTGTCGTGCCGGATTTGGGCACTGACAAGATCTATCTCTATGCGCTTGATACCGCCGTTGGCAGGCTTAGCTTGTCGCGGACCCTCGATCTTCCCCCCGGCGCCGGACCGCGCCATGTCGCCTTTCACCCGACCCTGTCGCGCATGTATGTGATCAACGAACTCGATTCCACCCTGGCGACCTTCGCCTGGGATGAAGACGACGCCTGGACGCGCCTCTCGGTCGAATCGACGATGCCGCGATATTATGTCCAGTCCGCCGAGCGACCCAACACCACCGCCGATGTGCACGTCCACCCGAACGGACAATTCCTCTACGGCAGCAATCGCGGGCACGATTCCATCGTGATTTACGCGCTGGACGACGCCGGCGTGCCGCGCCTGCTGGCTTATGAGGCGACGCGGGGCGCCTGGCCGCGCGCATTTATGATTGACCCGCGCGGCGACTACCTGGTCGTCGGCAACCGACACACCGATAATGCCGCCGTCTTTGCGATTGACGCCGCGACCGGTCGATTGACCTTTCGTTCGTCGCTGGCGCTGTCCGCGCCCATCGCCTTCAAGATGAGCGGCTAGCCGGCGATGCGCATCCTCATAATCGGCGGCAGCGGTCTGGTCGGCAGTCCCATCAGCCGGCGCTTCGCCAGCCTGGGCTGGGATCTGCGTGTGATTGGCGCGGAGGCCGAGTTTCCGCTGCCCGGCGTCCAATACGCGCAGTGTGATATCCGCGATGTCGACTCGCTGGCGGCGCAGGTCGAAGGCTGCGACGCCATCGTGCACCTGGCCGCCATTCCCAGCACGCGCGCGCACGCCAACGAGACCCTCTTCGAAATCAATGTCGCTGGCACTTACAATGTCTTCGAGGCGGCTGCGCGCGCCGGTGTCAAGCGCATCGTCCAAGCCAGTTCCATCAACGCCATCGGCGGTTTCTGGGGCAACGATGATCGGCAGTATGACTACTTTCCCTTTGATGAGGAGCTGCCGCTGCACACCACCGATGCCTACTCGCTCTCCAAGCAATTGGTGGAGGAGATCGCCGCCTACTATTGGCGCCGCAGCGGCATCAGCAGCATTTCGTTTCGGCTGCCGGCCGTCTGGAACGACGCCATGATTGAGAGCCGCAATCTGAGCGAAAACTTGAGAGAGGATGTCCGCCAGTTGGATGAGTTTCGCCGTTTGCCCGTGGACCGTCAACAGGCGCTGGTGGCGGCCGCCAATGAAAAAGCCCTGGCGCTGCGCGCGCGCCACGTCATGGAATACGAAGCGCTGCGGCAGGGCGTCTTCGAGCGCGAGGCGCCGCAGGACGACTGGCTCTTTTCCGCCTGCTTCTACGACCGCTTTAACTTCTGGACCTTTATCCACACCGATGATTCGACCCAAGCCTTTGAGAAGGCTGTCACAGCGGATTACGAGGGCGCGCGCCCGCTCTTTGTCAACAGCGATCAGAATTCGCTGGAGTACGAGACCGAGGCGCTGCTGGCGCTTTTCTACCCGCGAGTTACACGGCGATCCAAACCGCTGCTGGGCGCTGAAAGTCCGGTCAGCATCGTCCGCGCCCGCAGCTTGATTGGCTTCGAGCCCAGGGTGCGGACGATTCTTTGACGCGCTTAAGCCGTTGGTGTATTTGCAGGAAGCGCGACTAGACGATGAAGTCCACGATTCGCATCGGTACGCGGCGCTCAAAGTTGGCGCTTTGGCAGGCCAATCATATCGCTGAGCTGATCGCCGGCCATCATTCGCAGGTACGGGTGGAAATCCGCGAGTTCAGCACAAGCGGCGACGCCAATCCGACGGAGCCGCTGCCGGACATTGGCGGCAAGGGGCTCTTCACCGAGACGCTCGAAACGGCGCTGCGCAAGGGCGAGATCGACTGCGCCGCGCACAGCTTAAAAGATCTGCCGACGCAAGAGGCCGCAGGTGTGATCATCGGCGCCATCCCTCCGCGGGCGGACCACCGCGATGCGCTTGTCAGCCGCCGCGCCGGCTGCTTGGCGGAATTGCCGCCGGGCGCGCGCATCGGCACGGGCAGTTTGCGGCGGCGCGCTCAGCTGCTGGCGCTGCGTCCCGATCTGATCGTCCTGCCAATCCGTGGCAACATTCCCACAAGACTTGAGCTGCTGGACGACGCCGAGCGCCAGTTGGACGCGATCGTGGTGGCGGCGGCCGGCTTAATCCGGCTGGAAATGGGCGAATGTATCCGCCAGACCTTCGAGCCCGAGCAGATGCTCAGCGCCGCCGGGCAAGGCGCGCTGGCTTTGCAATGCCGCGCTGAAACAGCGGCGCGCAATTTTTTCGCCCCGCTCAACGACCCGCTGACTGCCCTGGCGGTGACGGCCGAACGCGCCTTCCTGAGCGGGCTGGAAGGCGGCTGCTCCCTGCCTGTCGGCGCCTACGCCAGCTGCCAGGGCAACAGGCTGCGGCTGCAAGGACGCGTAATCGCGATTGACGGGTCGCAGCAGTTTGACCTGCAAGGCGAAGCCGACCTGTCACTGAACCGGGAGCGACTCATCGTAGCGCGAAAGTTGGGCGCGGACCTGGCTGCACAGGCTCTGGAGCAGGGCGCCGGCCAGCTTTTGCGCGCTCAGGCCGCCGACGGCTCGGCTGAAGCCGACTCATGAGCAACCTTGTAGATGCGAAAGCTCTGCTCGCCGGCCAGCGAATCGTCGTCACACGCGCCCGGCATCAAGCCAGGGACCTGGAAGACCTTATTCGTGAAGTCGGCGCTGTACCTATTACTTATCCCTGCATTGCTGTGGTAGCGCCAACGGATGTCGCCGCCCTGGATCGCCACCTGCGCAACCTGCATGAATACGACTGGCTGGCGTTCAGCAGCGGCAATGCCGTCCGAGCAGTGGCGGACCGCGCGCGAGCTCTGGCTGCGCTGCCTCAACTTAAGCGCCTGCGCACGGCGGCGCTCGGGCACTCAACTGAGGCGGAAATGCGCCGGCAGATAGGCAAAGGCGCGGACTTTGTCCCAACTGAATTCAGCGCTGAGGCTCTGGCGCGCCAGATGCCGCTTGGCGAGCGGAGCACTGTCCTCCTGCCGCAGTCGGACCTTGCGGATGATCAGGCGGCGGCGATCATGCGCTCTCGCGGCGCGGATGTCAGCACAGTGGTCGCCTATCGCACAGTGATTGGCAGCGGCGGCGTTGATCTAGGCGCGATGATTTCCACTGGCGCCGTCGACGCCTTGACCTTCGCCAGCCCCTCTGCTGTGCGATTCTTCCGCCAGCGTTGCAGCGCGCCGGCCGCATTGGAATTGCCCGCGCTCTGCCTGGGCGAAAAGACGGCGATAACTGCCGTCAGCGCGGGCTTTGGCTGCGTGATCGCCCCGGCGACATTGGGTCTGCGCGCCATGCTCATGGCCTTCGCCACCCATTGCGCTAAACTCAGCTAGTCGGCTGCGCCAATCCTGCAAATAGCAAGTTTCAATAGAGAGTTTACGGATACATTAAGGCGATTTAACGCTGACTCTAGTATCGGCAGCTTAATCTTCCTATACAATTGAATCAGCGAAGAGTACGCTGCGCAAATTTCCAAGCATCGGGGAGTGTCTATTATAGTGGATGCGGTTTCCCTTCGACCCAAAGAAAAAACTCTGCGCCCTCTGTGTCTCTGTGGTGAATTAACCTGTGCCAAGCTCGGCATTCAGGAAATATCCACCATGTTAGCCACTCCCAGCATCGGCGAACCAGCGGCGCCCGCGCGCAGTTGGAGATAGGTCGCATGGAACTGGCTCAAGACATTTACACGCATGAAAAGTTCACCGAGAGCGACCAGTATTGGAGCCCGGCTTCGGAGGACTATGCCGCCGCCAGCCAGCTGGTGACAGCATTGCGCGCCGGCTGGAAACTCGCTTTGCCCCGCGTCCGCGCTCGGCAAGTCTGGCACAGTGGCAGCCGCCCCAGCACCGTCTACGAGTTCACGCTGATGCTGGGAAGTCGCCTGGTGGTTATGCCCGTACTCAGCAATCCTTTTGTAGAACGCTTCCTGGTCAAGCACGATATCCGCATTATTTACGATGCCGCTCCCCAAACTCTGGTCCTGCCGGAATAGAAGCCCATTGCCGACGCGATAAGTCGCATCGGGCGTGTCTATCTTGGTGGATATTTCCTGAATGCCGAGCTTGGCGCAGGTTGATTCACCACAGTCCCTCGCAAGTCACGACTTGGCTCACACAAAATAACGAGCCAGTAGCTTCGCGCGGGATCCATGCTGGGCGGACGGTATGCTGTTAGGTCTGACTTGTCGTCACGTCCTCGGGTTATAGTATTCTCCGC
>JAJDXR010000034.1 GCA_022823165.1 Anaerolineae bacterium
CGCCACAGCCGCGTGCATGGCCGCGCCCAGCGCCGGCGCCTGCGCCGAGCCCGATAACTTGAAGGGGCACCCGGTGACATCGGCGAAGATCTGACAGAGCAGCGCGTTCTTCTCGGGCAGGCCGCCCGCCGCCACCAGTTCATTCACCGCGACGCCTTGCGTGTCAAAAGCCTCAATGATCTCGCGCGTGCCGTAGGCGGTCGCTTCGATCAGCGCGCGGTAGATATCGGGCGCGCGTGTGGCCAGGTTCATGCCCAGCATCATGCCAGTCAAGTCGACATCGACCAGCGTGCTGCGGTTGCCGTTCCACCAGTCCAGCGCGATCAAGCCATGTTGCCCCACTTGCTGCGCAGCCGCTTCCCGCTCGAGGTATTCATGCAGTCCGATACCGGCGCTGGCCGCCGCTTGATGATATTCCGGCGGTACGCCGTGATCGACGAACCAGGCGAATATGTCGCCGACTGCGCTCTGGCCGGCTTCATAGCCGTAAAGCCCGGGGATGACGCCGCCCATCACCACGCCGCACATGCCATCCACCTCGCCCAACTGCGTTGACGACAAGATATGGCAGCAGGAAGTGCCCATCACCATAACCATGACGCCGGGCTCAGTGGCTTTGACCGCCGGCGCGGTGACATGCGCGTCGACGTTGGCGACGGCGACGGCGACGCCGGCCGGCAATCCCGTCAGCTTAGCCATCCGCGGCCTCAGCTCGCCCGCTTTCGAGCCCAGCTCGGCGAATTCGCGGCCTACTTTCTCGTCAACGACATCCGCAAAGGCGGGGTCCAGCGCGCGGAAATAATCGCGGCTGGGGAAGTCGCCGTCCTGCACCATGGCTTTGTAGCCAGCGGTGCAGGTATTACGCGTTTCCACGCCGGTCAGCTGCCAGATGACCCAATCAGCCGCCTCGACAAAGCGGTCGATTTGCGCGTAGATATCGGGGCGCTCCTGCAAGATTTGCAGCAGCTTGCTGAAAAACCACTCGGAAGAAATCTTGCCGCCATAACGCGGCAGCCAGCGCTCGCCCATCCGCCGCGCCGTCTCGTTGATCTGGTCGGCCTGGCGCTGCGCCGCATGATGCTTCCACAGCTTGATATAAGCATGCGGCTCGTCGCGCAAGTCATCGAGAAAGCAGAGCGGCGTACCGTCGACGGTGGTCGGCATAGGCGAGCTGGCGGTGAAGTCTATGCCGATTCCCGCAATTGCAGCCGGGTCGACGCCGCTTTGACGCAAGACGGCGGGGACTGTATGCGCGAATACGTCAAGATAGTCCTGCGGATGCTGCAGCGCCCAATCCGGCGGCAGCATGATGCCCGAGGGCAACTGACTGTCCATGACGCCGTGCGGGTAATCAAAGACGGACTCGGCAACCTCGGCGCCGTCGCGCGCGTCGACCAATACCGCCCGTCCGGACAAGGTGCCGAAGTCAAGACCAATCGTATACATAGCCAGCCCTCGCTGCTTGGAAGAGCGAATCTTGCCGCGTATTGTCCCGCAAGCGCGCGCTTATGGCAAATCGAGACCGCCAGAGCGTAGCCACAAGCGTCGTTATCGGCTACGATAAACATAGAAGCGCAGCTCAAAGGAGGCGGCGTCAGTGAATCCTGCGGCGAGCGTTGACAGAAGATCATCTCAAGCCGGCGCATTCCCGCCGGGACCCACCGAAATGGGCGAAGGCGTCTGGCGGAATTACCTGTTTTACCGCCGCTTCTTCAAAGACCCGCTGCGCCACGTCACACGTTGGATGGAAACCTATGGCGATGTCTGGCATTTCAAGATCGGCGATTCGCACAACTATTCGGTCGCCAATCCGGATGTCATCCATGAGCTCTTCGTGCGCCAATCGAAACGTTTTATAAAAGGTCCCGCCTATACCAGCAAGAAGACCGGCTTGGCGCGTTTCATGGGCGAAGGGCTGGTGACGAGCAACGGCGACTTTTGGAAGCGTCAGCGGCGCCTGGTAGCGCCCGCTTTTCATGCCATCCGCGTCCATGCCTATGCCGACACCATGGTCAACTATACTTTGAAGCGGCTGGAACGCTGGAGCGACGGCGCGGTCCTCGATGTCGATGAAGAGATGATGCAACTCACGCTTACGATCGTCGCGCGCACGCTCTTCGACGCCGACGCCTCTAGCACGGTCAACCAGGTCAAAAAGGCGGTCGCGGTCGTACAAAAAGCCAACAACACCGCCAGCATCTTGCCGCATTGGATTCCGACGCCGCTGTGGGCGCGTTCCTGGCTGGCCAATAAGGCCCTGAACAAAATCGTCTACGGCTTCATCAATGACCGGCGGCTAACCGGCGGCGACCGCGGCGACCTTTTGTCGATGCTGCTGCTGGCGGAAGATGAAAACGGCGAGCGCATGACCGACTTGCAAGCGCGCGATGAAGCGGTGACGCTTTTCCTGGCCGGGCACGAGACCACCGCCAATACGCTGAACTGGACCTGGTGGCTGCTGGCGCAGCATCCCGAAGTCGAAGCCAGGCTGCAGGCCGAACTGGATGCCGTGCTGGGCGGGCGCCCGCCCAAGCTGGAAGACCTGCGCAACCTGCCCTATACCGACATCGTCATCAAGGAAGCGCTGCGGCTCATGCCGGCTGTCTGGTCCGTCAGCCGCACCGCCGCCGAAGACACCGAAGTCTGCGGCTATCCCATGCCCAAGGGCACGACGGCGCAAGTCATGATCTACCTGCTTCATCGCCATCCCGATCACTGGAAACAACCGACGGAATTCCTGCCGGAGCGCTGGCTGGAGCCCGAGATCAAGCACATGCACAAATACGCCTACCTGCCCTTCGCCGGCGGCCCGCGAGTCTGCATCGGCAACAGCTTCGCCATTATGGAAGCCAATCTGCTGCTGGCGACGATCGCGCAGCGCTATCAACTGCGCCTGATCGACGGCGTTGAGATCAAGCCCGCCGCCTTAATTACCCTGTTCCCGCGCGATGGCTTGCCCATGCGCATTGAGAAGAGACCGCAGAATTTCAAATCAAGGAGCGCGCTTAATGGCAACAATGATTGATGACGAACACGTACAAATTATCATGCGCATCCTGCGCGACGCGGGAGAACCAATTTCCAATCGAGAGATGGAAACCCAAACTCGGGCAGTGCTTGGCGAAAAGTGGAAAAGATCCTGGCAAATTACAAATAGCTGCATCCGCACCGCTCTTCACAGCGTTGGGGTGGTCTCTCACCCGAGACGAGGGCTGTGGGGGCTGGAAGCGCAAGCGGAAGAGAAACTGGCGGCGCTTGAAGGCAGCGACATCTGGGCGGAGCATATCCGCATACGAGACGCCAAACGAGCGCAGAATGCGGAGCGCGCCGAGCCCGAGACCGCGCCAGAGAGCCGCGATCTGCTGCCTATGATCAAGAAACTGGTGGAAACCTGGGGACCATCCGGCTACGAGCATCGCATCCGCGAGGTCATCCGCGAGGAAGTGGCGGATCTGGCTGACGACATCACGGTAGACGGCTTGGGCAATCTCATCTGCCGCGTGGGCGGCGGCGGGCCCAAAGTGCTGATAGCCGCCCACATGGACGAAATCGGCTTGATGGCCACTTACCAGGAGCCGGAGAGCGGCTACCTGCGCTTCAGCAAATTAGGCGGCTTGCGCGCGGATACGCTCAACGGCAACCGCGTACAATTTGAAGATGGCACGGTCGGCGTCATCGCTGTGCAGAACGGCGGCGGCAAAGCCTTGGGCGACTTCTTCATTGATGTGCAAGCGGGCAGCGGCGGCAACGCCACGCCGGTCGGGCAGCCGGCCGGTTTCATGCGCGAGATGCAAGCGCGCGGCCAGCGCATCATCGCCAAGTCGCTGGACGACCGCATCGGCTGTGTAGTTGCCATCGAGACCATGCGCCGGCTGGCGCGGCAGACGCCCAACGAGCTCTATTTCGCCTTCACAGTGCAAGAAGAAGTCGGCCTGCGCGGCGCCAAGACCGCGGCCCAGGGCGTGAAACCGGATATCGGCATCGCCATTGATGTCACCGGCAGCGGCGACCAAATCCGCGGGCACAAGATGCAGGTTAAGTTAGGCGGCGGCGCGGCTATCAAAGTTCACGATCCCGGCTTGATCGTGCCGCTGGCCATCAAGAACTGGATGGTCAAGCGCTGCCAGGCGGACGGCATTCCATATCAGCTGGAGTTGCTGGCCGGCGGGACCACCGACGCCTCAGCCATCCAGATGGCGGACGCCGGCGTACCCAGCGGCTGCATCTCCATTCCCACCCGCTACCTGCACACCACCAGCGAAACGGTCGACATCGGCGATGTCGAGGCTTGCATTGACTTGCTGACCGGCTTGCTCGCCAACAACATCACTATCTGAGCGGCGCTTATGAAAGCGGTCCTTTGCCGCGCCTTCGGCAGTCCGGCTGACTTGAAACTCGAGGAAATCGCCAGCCCGCCCGTAAGCGCCGGCGCAGTCAAGATTCGCGTACGCGCCTGCGGCGTCAACTTCCCGGATGTCTTGCTGATCCAGGGCCGCTATCAATTGCGGCCGCCCTTCCCATTCAGCCCGGGCCTGGAAGTCGCCGGCGATGTCATTGAAGGCGGCGAGGGCGTAACGGCGCCGGGCCTCGGCGACCGCGTCATCGCCACCATGATGTATGGCGGCTTCGCCGAAGAAGTGGTTGTGCCCGCCGAAATGACGCTGCCCATGCCCGCCGACATGAGCTATGAAGACGGCGCCGGTTTTGCCTTGGCCTATGGCACTGCCCACGTCGGCTTGGCTCATCGCGCGCAGCTGCAAGCCGGCGAGACGCTGCTGGTATTAGGCGCGGCCGGCGGCGTCGGTCTGGCGGCGGTTGAGCTGGGAAAATTGCTGGGCGCGCGCGTCATCGCGGCGGCCAGCAGTCCGCGGAAACTTGAACTCACGCGCGCATACGGCGCCGACGACACGCTTAACTACAGCCGCGAAAATCTGCGCGACCGCATCAAAGCCTTGACCGGCGGACGCGGCGTCGATGTCATCTTCGATCCAGTCGGCGGCGACCTCTTCGACCAAGCCGCGCGCCGCATCGCCTGGGAAGGACGTTACCTGGTGGTCGGCTTCGCCAGCGGGCGCATCCCGGCCTTGCCCGCCAATATCGCCCTGCTGAAAAATGCTTCGCTGGTGGGGCTCTTCTGGGGCGCTTACTTGCAGCATAATCCGGCTGTAATCCGCGACTCTTTCGCCCTGTTGCTGGCTTGGTACGCCGCCGGCCGGCTCAAGCCGCATATCCACCGGACCTTCCCCCTAGCTGAAGCGCCGACCGCCCTGCGCGAGCTAACGGAGCGCCGCGCCCTGGGCAAGGTGCTGCTGACTGCCTGAGCAGCAGCCACTCCCGGTTAATCCGCGCAGACATCAGTGCCTGGCCAAAACAATCGCCACCATACATTTATGCCACCGAGTACACCGAGGAGAAAAGAGGACACCGAGTAAAGCAGGTTTGCTGGCTTTGGCAACGATAGTACTCAGCGCAAGATCAAGGCAGATGCTGCGCTAATATCGCCACCAATTCAAAACCTCTGCGCGCTCATTTTAACTCGGTGTACTCGGTGGCAATAACTTTACCGCGCTCGGCAACAGCGTATTCCTGAAGACAGCACCGCTCCACGCCAACGCCGGTTGCGAAAATCTGTTCTAGCTGAATCGCCCCAATTCAGCTTCTATGCTATGCTGAACCTGGTGGCCTGTGGGCGGAGCGCCTGCGGACCGACGAATGAACAAGGGTGCGGCATGTCTTATCGCGAGCCCGAATACATTGATGATGACGAATTCTTCGATCCCGAAGGCAGCTCGAATGTCCTGGGCGGCAGTGGCGCCCGCCGCGCAAATGACGACATTGACGAGCCGATCGCGGATGGCGGACGCGATCGCAATCCAAGCCCGCGCCCGACGCCGATCAAAGCGCGCAATCCGGCGCCAGCCGTGGCCAGCAGCGAGGAGCGGCGCGCGCGCCTGGCCGGCAAACATGTGCCGGGCAAAAGCCGCCAAGACAGCCCGCCGCCCGAGCCAGCGACCGAAGTAGACGAGCCAGCGCGCGCGGGACGCTTCAAGGGCTTGCGCGCTCGTTTTTCTCGCAGCGACAGAAGCAGTGAATCGCGCTCGCGAACGAGCGGCGGCAAGAGCCCTCGTATTGGCGCGGCTACCGGCGGCTTCGGCCAGCGGCTGCGTGGACGCTTTCGCTCCGCCACGGAGCCAGCTACGAAAGCCGACTCAAAGTCGAGCAAAGCAGCAGGCAGCGGGGGACGCGGCGCAACCCGCCCGGCCGATCGCAGCCGCGATGCCGCTATCGGACGCGCCACCGGCAGCAAGACGCCCAGGATCGAAGCCAGCGACTGGCTGGACCTGGACCGCAAGCTGGACCTGATCGGCGTCGCGTTGGTCTTTGGCGCCATCGTATTCGTCTTGAGCGCGCTGTCGCATGAGCGGGCGACCATCGGCGGCTTGCACCGCATCGTCGGCCAGCTGCTCGGCTGGGGCGCGGTGGCTCTGCCGCTAGCCATGTTTGGTATCGGCATGTGGTTGATCGTCCGGCATTTCGGCGACCAGGCGCCCATTATCGATCCCATACGCGTGATCGGCGCCGCGCTGGCTTTCCTGGGCGCGCTGGTAAGTTTTCAATACCTCGACAGCCTGGCTTACCCGTCGGCCTGCGGTCCGGGCTGCATGGATCAATTAATCGAGAAATCTTTTCTCAGCGGCGAAGGCGGAGGCCTGATCGGCGGATGGCTCTACCGCCTCCTGGTCAGCAATCTCACCGAAATCGGCGGCTTCGTCGTGGTCTTGATGCTTATGACCTTCGCGGCGATGATGATCACGCGTTCGAGCATGGCGGAGATGGCGGTCGTAAGCATCAGCTTGAGCCGCAGCTTGCGCACGCGCCTGAGCCAGTACGCCGTTGCGCGGCGGGCGGCGCGCCTGCAAGCCGGAGAGCTTCACGCCGTCAGAGCGGAAGACAGCCAGGTGCGCGTCTCGAAGCCGCAGCCGCCGCAATTGACCGCCTCGCCTGTTAGCGGGGGGCGCGCCTTGCCCGAACCCAGCGCGGAATCCATGCCGATTCCCGTGCGTCTGCGCGAATTTTTCGGGCGTCGCGGCCAGGCCGATCTGCCGCTGGAAGCCGCCTCCGAGGCAGCGGAAGCGCGCAGGCCGGGCATGGTGAAGCGCTTCTTAAAGCGCAACCGCAACCATGGCGAGCAACTGGAGCCTGCGCCGGTCTCCGAGAGCAAAGCGGGACCCAGAGCCGCGCTGGCGCTGGAACGCTTCTTCAATTCAGGCGCCGGCCTGTCGGCTGAGGCCAGCAGCGAACCTGTCATCGAGCGCGAGCGGCCCAGTCCAACTCGTCACAAATTAAACCCGGACTGGCGGTCGCAGCCTGATCCGCCTCCCTCGCCCGTGAGACAAATCGATCCGGATGCCTTTGAGCCGCCGACGCCAAGCACAGTTTCTCGCGCCGACGATCGGCCTAGACCTGTCAAAGCCGCGAGTATGCCCCAGCCACCCGCGCCAGCCTCCGCCGCTGCCGAGAGCAGCGAAGATTACCCCGCTCGCGACAGTGACGCTGACGCGCTCGACGAGGCAGCCGACCGGGAT
Organism: Anaerolineae bacterium; assembly: GCA_022823165.1. Taxonomy (GTDB): domain Bacteria; phylum Chloroflexota; class Anaerolineae; order Aggregatilineales; family Phototrophicaceae; genus UBA6055. The sequence continues at coordinate 7,587 of JAJDXR010000034.1, forward strand.
GAGCCGGCAGCGCCCAGGCCCGAAGTCAAAAGCGCCAGCCCGAGCGCCGACAAGAAGCCGCGCCCACGCATCAAGTGGGACGCGCCGGAATACCGCGAGCTGCTGGGCAGCGGCACAGCCAGCGACCTGGACGAGGAGCCGCTGCGGCAGCAGGCGCGGATCATTGAAGAGACGCTGGCGGCTTTTGGCGCGCCGGGGCGAGTGGTCGAAATCAACTCGGGACCGGTCATCACGCAGTACGGCGTCGAACCCTTGTATTTGATAGCCAAAACCGGCAAGCGCAATCGCGTCAAGGTCGGCGCCATCGCCAAGCTCGACAAAGACTTGCAGCTGGCTTTGGGCGCGCGGTCCCTGCGCATGGAAGCGCCCGTGCCGGGCAAGGGTTACGTCGGCATTGAAGTGCCCAATCCGGCGGCGGCGCGCGTCGGCTTGCGTGATGTCATGGATTCCGAAGCCTATCAGAAGATCGATTCGCCGCTGGCTATCGCCCTGGGCATGTCGGTCGACGGCCAACCCATCGCCGCCGACTTGACACAGATGCCGCACATGCTGATCGCCGGCACCACCGGCTCAGGCAAGTCGGTCTGCGTCAACGCCATCATCAACAGCCTCCTGGTTAATAATTCGCCCGAGACCCTGCGCTTCATCATGGTCGATCCCAAGCGGGTTGAGCTAACCGGTTACAACGGCTTGCCGCATCTGGTGGCGCCGGTGGTGGTCGAGCTGGAGCGCATCATCGGCGTGCTGCGCTGGGTCACGACCGAGATGGACGAGCGCTACAAAAAATTCAGCCGCGCCGGCGCGCGCAATATCATCGACTACAACAGCATCCTCGATCCCGATCTGGCCGCCATGCCCTATATCGTAGTCATCATTGACGAGCTGGCCGACCTGATGATGATGGCGCCGGACGACACCGAGCGCGCCATCGCCCGCATCGCCGCCCTGGCGCGGGCCACCGGCATCCACCTGGTCATCGCCACGCAGCGCCCCTCAGTCGATGTAGTTACCGGGCTCATCAAAGCCAACTGCCCGGCGCGGGTCGCCTTCGCGGTAGCCAGCAGCGTCGACAGCCGCGTCATCATCGATCAGCCGGGGGCGGAACGCCTGCTGGGCAAGGGCGACATGCTCTACCTCTCGGGCGATGCGCCGGCGCCGCTGCGCGTACAGGGCGTACACGTCTCCAACGAAGAGATCAACCGCATCGGCCGCTACTGGAAACTGCAAGGCGCGGGCGTCGAAGCCGTCAAGCCCATACCGCTGCCGCCCAAGTCCCAGCCCAACGAAGCAGCGAGCGCCCGCGAGACCGCGCGGTCCCCTTCGGAGTCAGGCAGCCAGCCCGCCTTCTGGGATATGACGGCGGGCAAGAGCGGCAATCCCAATCCCAACCCCGATGAAGACGAGTTGTATCAGGCGGCGGTGGAGATGGTGCGGCGGCTGGAGAAAGCCTCGATCTCGCTGCTGCAGCGGCGCTTGCGCATCGGTTACACGCGGGCGGCGCGCCTGGTCGACATGATGGAGGAGCGCGGCGTGGTCGGCCCCCCCAAAGAAGGCAGCTCCAAACCCCGCGATGTCCTGCCGCCGTAACCCTTAGCCCACAGCAGCTATCGCCACAGGGGCGACCAACCTGCTCGCCCGCCGCCCGTTTCCACAAGCGCTCGCCCCGCGCGCGGACGACTATGGTACGCCACCCCTACAACCGGTATGTTGAATGGGGCTATCTGTAGGGGCGAGCCTTGGCTCGCCCGCCGCCTATCAAGCATTGCGCATTTACCGACAGATGTAAGGGCGACTCTGTGAGTCGCCCGCAGCCGGCGAACACCCTACTTCACATCGTCCCGCCTTGCGCTACAATACGCCCCGGAGAGAAAGGGCCTCGCTTATGAAATACAGCACCATCCCCGGCATCGACAAACCGGTGGCGCGCCTGCTGCAAGGCACGGTCATGCTCAGCGCTAACAATCGCGACGACAACTTCCGCCTGCTGGACGCCTGCTTCGAGAAGGGCTTCACCGCCTTTGATTCCGCCCATGGCTACGGCGCCGGCGCCTGCGAGACCGAGCTGGGCGCCTGGATCACCAGCCGCGGCCTGCGCGACCAGGTGGTCATCTTGACCAAGTGCGCCCACCCCTACCAGGGCGAGCCCGACCGTGTGCGCCCGGATTATATCCGCAGCGATCTGCAGGAATCGCTCGAGCGTTTGCAGACCGACTATATCGAGCTCTACCTGCTGCACCGAGACAGCCGCGGTTACCCGGTCGGCGAAATTGTCGATGTGTTAAACGAATTCAAGAACGCCGGCCAGATCGGCGCCTTTGGCGGGTCCAATTGGCTGGGCGATCGCGTCAAAGCCGCCAATGACTACGCCGCCGCCAAGGGCAAGACGCCCTTCACCGTCAGCAGCCCGCAATTCAGCGTGGCCGAAATGATCAAGCCGCCCTGGTATGGCTGCACCAGCGTCAGCGGCGCCCAGGGCGAAGCCGACCGCGCTTATTACGACGAGAACGAGATGTCGCTCTTCACCTGGTCCAGCCTGGCCGGCGGCTTCATGACCGGCAAATTCACCCGCGACAACCTCGACAGCTTCGAGAGTTATTGGGACACCAACCCCATCGGCGCTTACGCCTACGAAAGCAACTTCCAGCGCCTGGATCGCGTACTGGAATTGGCGGCCGACAAAGGCGCATCGCCGGCGCAGATTTCGGTGGCTTACGTGCTGAGCAGCAACCCGCGCTACCACGCCATCGTGGCCAACTGGAAAGGAGCCGAAGCCGCCATCAACGCCGCCGCCGCCGATATCGAACTCAGCCCGGCCGAGATTGCCTGGCTGGAGATGAAAACTGAGGAGAAACCGGCATGAGCGACAGAATGAGATGGGGCTTCATCGGGCTGGGCAGCATCGCCCGCCGCTTCGGCAGCTGCTTCCCCCACGCGCCCAAGGCCGAGATTTACGCCGTGGCTTCGCGCTCGCAAGCAAAGGCCGACGCTTTCGGCGCGGAATTCGGCGCGACCAAGTGCTACGGCAGCTACGAAGCCTTGGTCAACGATGCCGATGTGGATGTCGTCTATGTGGCCACGCCGCACAATTTCCACAAAGCGCATACGCTGCTCAGCCTGAACGCGGGCAAGCCGGTGCTCTGCGAGAAGCCCTTCGCGGTCAACGCCTGCGAAGCGCGCGAGATGATCGCCTGCGCCCGTGACAAGAATCTCTTCCTGATGGACGCCTTCTGGACGCGCTTCTTCCCGGCTATGGCCAAGCTGCGTCAGTTGCTGGCCGCGGGCGCCATCGGCGATGTCATGCTGCTGCAAGCCGACTTCGGCTACCGCACCCCGGGAGTAAACCCCGACTCGCGTACTTACAGTCCCGATTTGGCTGGCGGCGCCCTGCTTGATGTCGGCTCCTACCCGGTGCAGTTGGCGTCCATGGTCTACGGCAAGCAGCCCAGCGAAATCGTCTCGCAGGTGACCTTGGGCTCAACCGGCGTCGACGAATTGTCGGTCACCGTCTTCAAATACAGCGACTACGAAATGGCGACCATCAGCACCGCCATCCGCCTCAGTACGCCGCAAGAAGTCCGGATTATGGGCAGCGAGGGTTATATCGCCATTCCCAATTGGTGGCATCCCTCCGAGGTCACCGTCCATCGCGGCGGCCAAGAGCCGGAAACGCATCGCTTCGACTTCCCGGGCGAGGGCTTCCAATATGAAATCGAAGCGGTGGGCGAGTGCATCCGCGCGGGCCAGACCGAGAGCCCGATTTACCCGCTCGACGAGACCATCGCCATCATGGAGACCCTGGATCGCATTCGCGAACTCTGGGGCTTGCGCTACCCGATGGAATCCTGAGCCGGGCGCTGCAAAACCACGTCCGTGGGGGCGAGCCACTGGCTCGCCCCTGCAACCATACGTGATTTTGGCGATTGCTTTCTTCCCACTGCGATTGTCATTACTAACTTGGATCAACTGAAGGCTTAGAGTCCTCTTGTTTGCTTGGCGCGGTTTTCATAACCGCCTATTCTCCACTCACCCGTCGACAATCCCTTGCAAGCGGCGCAAAATGGGGTATACTCTGGGTTGAATGAGGAGGGGCCGTTAGCTCAACTGGCAGAGCGCCTCGTTGACGTCGAGGAGGTTACAGGTTCGAGTCCTGTACAGCCCACAGCAGCGCATCACTGCGGGACCGGTCTGGCGCCGGTCCTTTTGCTTGCGGGGCGCTTACATGATGCCGAACTTTTCGAAGGCTTCGACCGTGCTCATGCCGGCTTCCAGGGCTTGGCGCACGTTCTGCTCGCCGCGGGCTTTTTCCAGCGCGGCGGTAAAGGTCTCGTCTTCAGCGCCGCGCGGCACGATGCAGACGCCGTCGACATCGCCAAATACAATATCGCCCGGCTCAATGCGCACGTCGGCCATCTCAATCGGCAGGCGGTAATCGACGACTTTACCGCGCGGACCCTGATCCTGAGCGTAACCGCCATAAGAGAAAACCGGGTAGTTCAGGTCGAGGATTTCCTTGGTATCGCGGCAGTAGCCGTTGACGACCGCGCCGGCCGCCCCTAGCATTCGCGCTCGTGTGCTCATCAAACCGCCCCAGAGCGCATAACTGGGCGAAGCGCCCGTGCAGATATAGACTTCGTTCGGCTTCAGATTGTCTAGGGCGTGAAATAGCAGGCCAAAAGGCTGGGCGGGTCCCTCAGCGCCGATGTCGGCGATATCGGCTTCCAGCACCGGCATCGCCCGGCCGATGACCACCATCTTCGGCGCCAGCGGCTGGATCTGCGGCGGCAAGAACTGCCGCAGCAAGCCTAACTTGTCCATCACATCGCCGACTACGGCCGGGAACAACTCCTGGCGCGCCAGCTGAAAAAGTTCGTCATCCGATTGCCACAGTGTCATGCGCGCGGCTCCCTGTTACCTTTACAGATGAGCCATTATAACCCGCCGCCCATCGGCTCACAAACGGCCTTTGAGATAATGCTGCGAATCCTTGTTTGCTGAACCACAAACACTTTGCCACCGAGTTCCTGTGTGGTCACAGAGGAAAATTCTAAACCATTACCTATCACGCCAATCCAGCAGCCTTGGCTCGCCCGCCAGCAAAACAACCTACCAAAGTGTCGCAGGACTTACTTGGTCTTACCTACTTTAGAACTCGATGCCGGCGCGGGCTTTGATGCCGGCATCGAAAGCGTGCTTGATCTTGACCATCTCGGAGACGGTATCGGCGTAGTCGATCAGGTCGGCTGGCGCGTTGCGACCCGTTATCAGCAGATGCTGGCGCGGCGGCTTGCGCAATTTCAGCCAGTCGATGACGGCGTCGGCATCCAGCCAGCCGAAATCCATCAAGTAGGTGAATTCGTCCAGTACGACCAGGTCGTACTCGTCGGAAACGATGATGGCTTGCGCTTTTTCCCAGCCATGCAGGGCGCGGGCCCGCGTCTCGTCCAGGTCTTTGCTGGTCCAGGTGAAGCCGTCCCCGGTTTTGATCGGCTCCAGGCCCAGCCGCTTTAGCGCTGGCGCCTCGCCCCATTGCCCGGTCTCGTGCTTGAGAAACTGGATCAGCGCTACTTTTTTCTTGCGCCCCAACATGCGCAGGATCACACCAAAGGCCGAGGTTGACTTGCCGCGACCATCGCCGGCATTCACCAGCACCAGGCCGCTCGGCGATTGCCGTCCGCTCATTTTGTGCGTCGCTCCAATTCATTCAGCGCCGCTTCAATCGTGGCGTGTTGGCTGATCCGGTCCTTGATACGCAGTTGCCAGCTCGACCCGCGGCCATTCTGTTGATGGGACAGCTCGATGCGTCCCGACCGGTCGGTTAGCGCGTAACCCGCTCTCGTCAGCGCCCGCCGCAGCCAGATAGCAGGCTCGCCGTCGCCGGCTACGTAAACGCCGGGGCCCGCTGACTGGTCAAGCGTGAAGCTGCCGCGCCGCTGATCAAAGTGGATGCCCTCAGCATGAAAGGTAGCGCCCAGGCTGCCATCCAGCGCCAGGTCTTCGGGCGCGCCGGCTTTGATGCCCGCTCGACTCATCAGCCACAGCCGGTCGCAGTTGCGCAGCGCCAGGTCCAGGTCGTGCGTGGAGACCAGGATGGCGAGCCCAGTCTCATCCGCCAACTGCTTGAGCAAAGCCATGGTCTCGATGCGGCGCGGCAGATCGAGGAAGGCGGTCGGTTCGTCCAGCAGCATGATATCGCTCTGCTGCGCCAGCGCGCGGGCAATCATCAGCTTCTGCCGCTGCCCATCGCTGAGTTCGGCCACCGGCTGCCGCGCCAGTTCCGCGCCTTTGACGGCCTGCAGCGCCCAGGCGATTATCTTGTGATCCTCAGCGCTCAGGCGCCCCAGCCAGTCGGTATGCGGATGCCGCCCCAGCGTCACCAGCGCGTAGCCGCTCATCAAGCGCGGGCGCGGCGCGGCGGTCGTCACCATGCTCAGCCGGCGCGCTCGCTCCTGGGGTTTGAGGCGGGCGACATCGCGCTCGCCCAGCAGCACCCGGCCCGCCAGCGGCCGCTGCATAGCGCCCAGGCTGCGCAGCAGGGTCGACTTGCCGATGCCATTCGGGCCCAACAGCCCCACCAACTCGCCGGGCTGCAGGCGCAAATCGAGCGCCTCAGCCAGCACCGCATCGGGGCGGCCGCGGCGCCGATAACCGATGGACAGAGAGCGGGTAGACAGCATCATGCCCGGCCTCGCAGCTGGCGCAGCACCACCAGCATCACCACCGGCGCGCCCAACAGCGCCGTCACCACATTAAGCGGCAGCACCAGATTATTGCCCGGCAGCTCGGCGATCAGCGCGGCGCAGAGCGCGACGCAAGCGCCGGCCAAGCAGACGCCCGGCAGCAGCAACCGATGATCGGAGACGCCCAGCCAGCCGCGGGCGAGATGCGGCACGGCGATGCCCAGGAAGGCAATGGGCCCGCAGAAGGCGGTCACCGCGCTGACCAGCAGGGCGGTCGCCAGGATGATAGCGAAGCGCGTCCAGCGCAAATGGATGCCCAGGCTGCGCGCGTAGTCCTCGCCCAGCAGCAGCGCGTTAAGCGGCTTGACCAAGGCGGCCGACAACAGCAGGCCGCTAATCACGAAGAGCGCCAGTATCGGCAGTTGCGCCGCCGTGACGCCGCTGAAGGAGCCGAAGGTCCAGTTGATGTAGGCTTGTATGCGCTCGGGCAGCGCGAAGTAGAGCAGCAGGCTGACTAGCGCGCCCACCAGATAGCCGAACATCAAGCCCAGCACCAGCAGGGTCACGCCGCTGCGTACGCGAACCGCCACCAGCAGCACCAGGCTCATCGACAAGGCCGCGCCGGCGCCGGCGGCCGCCGTCAACAGTAAGTCGCCAGCCAAGCCCAGGCCCGCCAGCAGCGCGCCGCCGACCGCGCCCGAGCTCAAGACGACCAGCGCCACGCCCAGGCTGGCGCCCGAGGACACGCCCAGCACGAAGGGTTCCGCCAGCGGATTGCGGAAGTAGGTCTGCATCAGCAAGCCGCTGACGCCCAGCGCCATACCCGCCAGGGCCGCGGTCGCGGTTTTGGGCAGGCGAAACTTCAAGATGATATTGGTCCAGGACTGGTGATCGGCCTGGCCGCCCAGCAAAACAGTGATGATCTGCTCCAGCGGGATCGAGGCGGAGCCCAGCGCCAGGCTGAGCAGCAGCAAGACCGCCAGCAGCGCCAGCAAAGGCATCAGCAGATAGGGCTTGGCGCCGCTGGTTTCCCGCTCAATCAGCCGCTGGCGCGAAAGCTCTGCGGCTTTAGCAGCGGCCGGCTTGCCCGCCAATTGCGACATTTATTCGCGCTCCGCCGTTTCGAGCTGGTGGTAGAAGGCGAATTCGTGGTCCGGCAGCAGGTCGGGGTGGAAGATAGCCAGCAGATCCGCCAGCACTAGCTGCGGCTGCGTCATGCCCCGTTCGTAATAGTTGTTGCCGCCGTTGGCGTTTTCATCGCGGTTATTGTTCCAGATAGCGCCCGATTGAAAGGCGGCGAAATCGCCAAAGCGGCTGTCTAGCGCCAGCAGGTCGCCGCCCGAATAGACGCCGAAGGTCTCTGTCAGCCAGATATCGGCGTCCAGGCCGCCATCGTAGACGACTTCAAAGCCCAGCGCCTGGCTGCTTGTCGATTCGGCCTGCGTTAGCAGCAGGTCGCCGCCGGCATCCTCCACGAGCTGGCCGACATAAGTAGCCGCGCCCGGGATAAACCAGGCATCGGCGTAACCGAGGAAGCTGTTGATGAGCACAGCCGGCCGATCGTCGGCGTCGACCGTATCCGCCAGTTCCTTTACTTCGTTGTATTGCGCGACAATTTCGTCGTAGAGCGCGCTGGCGTCGGCCTCGCGGTTGTAGAAGAGCGCTATGAACTTCAGCCATTCAGCCCGACCCAGCGGCGACAGCTCGCGCCAGCTGGCGTCCAGCGCGGTGAAGACGCCCGCTACAAGCAGCGCCGGATGGGCATCGGTGGCGGGGTTGAAGCCGTAACTCATGACCAGGTCGGGCTCTAGCTCCAGCACACGCTCGATATTGATCTCGGCGCCGAAGCCGACCTCGCTGATAGCGCCCGCGGCGATTTTGTCCGTCACCTCGGGCGTGCTGATATAGAAGCCGCTATCGACAGCCACCAGCTTGTCCAGCAAGCCCAGCTGCGACAGGGCGGGCAGCTGCGTGGTCGAGAGGGTGATCAGATCGCCGCCGGGCACGTCGATGAATTGCGCGCCGTCGGGGAAGTCGGCGGCGTCGGGACTGGGCGTTCCACATTGCACCAGCACGTAGTCGAAGCCGGGCGCGCCGTCAAAGGCATCGCTGACGGTCAGGACCTTGTAGTGATTGAAGTACGCTACCGAGAAGCGCGCGGCGTCTTCAATGACGACTTTTTCGGGAAAATAGTCGACAGTGGCGTCGTAGTCGCTTACGCAGCCGCCGGTCAGATTGGCGTCTAGCGCGCTGGCTGGCAGCAGGCCGAAAAGCAGCGCGGTGATCAACAGAAAAGTGGATTTCATCATGTCCCTCCTATGGACAAAGGAGGAAACGGGGCCGGTACTCGTCCTCAGTAAAAATGCCCGCCGAGGCGGGCGGGCATTGGTAGCTGGCGCTGGTACCATGCTCGTCTCCCTTTTGACGCGAAAGATGTACGAGCTAAGTCCCAGGCAGGCATTCGGACTTCTGACTATTCGTCAGTCACCGCTGCGCGACAGTGTCGGACTTTCACCGACTTTCCCTTTGTGTGCCGAACATCCGGGTTCAGGCACACCTGAGGCTTAGAATATGTAATCAAGTTGAGCATAACACGGGCTGGAGATGCTGTCAAACGCGGCCGAATGAGAGCTGCATCCAAATATTTGCCACAGAGGCACAGAGAAATGCGCTCCCGCGGACGAGACAGTTTCCAGAATCCGCGAGTGGAGCGATGTGGGGGCGAGCCAGCGAGTCGCCCCTACTCTCAACGCGAAGGAAGTTATATCCACGATGTTCACCACTCCCCCTACAGCCAAAATTTGACAATCGCTTGAAAACATATTAACATTCGTCAATATAATGCGCTCATCCTAGCTCCGTGGAGGCTCTGCTGATGTTCCCTCTACCCGCCGCGCATATCCACAGCCTTACTTTTCACCAGCGCGTCCTTTCCCGTCGGCGCTTCATCCTGCCGCTGCTGCTCATCATCGGGCTAATCGGTGTCGGGGGAGCGGCGCAAGCGCAAGACCTCACACCCACGCCAGTCCCCTTGCGCATCGCCTCGCTCAGCTTCAACAGCTTCACCTTAGCCTGGGACGACATCACCGGCAATAAGGGATCGAGCGAGTGACAGAACCTGAAAAAAAATAATCCGCCAGGTACGCTTTGGTATCATTGGAGCGGCAACCCGCCCGAGTTCCATCGAGGACCTGTAACCCTTGGTCCCGAACAACTCTTTTTTGTTGGCATCAAGCCCGATACCGACTATACG
>JAJDXR010000046.1 GCA_022823165.1 Anaerolineae bacterium
CCTCCGTCCCAAACTCTGTAGGGCATAAACTCTGCCAAGAACACATGGGGATCTCGCACCGCAGCAGAATTCTATTCAATAAGTGCGGCTTTTGCAAATTCCCAGCTTTGCTTTTTGGGGGTTGTGAAAGTAGTACACAGATGTGGAACAAAGTATGTCATGCAAATTTCACAGCATCGGGTCAGCCAAGGCTGACCCCTACCGGGTTCAAAATATAGTCGAATGTTGTAGGGGCGAGCCTTGGCTCGCCCACACAAACACGAAAATTCGCTATTTGTGATGGCGTACCTATATTCTCATTACTTACTCGCAATTACTGAGGAGCGCGTAGACACTGCCCGCCGGCACAGAGATCTTTTCTTTGGGTCGAAGGGAATCCGCATCCACTACAATAGACACTCCCGAAGCCAAAACGCGGTTGACCGCCGCCGCTTGCTAGGCTATACTGCGCCCTTGTGAACCGGTTTGAAATTGGAAAAAGGCTCAACACATGTCAACCAAGCGCACCTGGCAGCCCAAGGTTCGCCGGCGGAAACGCGTACATGGCTTTCGCAAACGCATGAGTACGCGCAGCGGCAGGAATGTACTCAAGGCGCGGCGCCTGCGGGGTCGCCATCAATTGGCTGTGACCCCTAACCACGTAAAAAAGGTGAATTGGAACGCCAGCTAGTTCATGAAATCCGCCCTTCGGTTGCGCCGATCCGTCGATTTTGCCCGCGTTCGGCGCAGTGGCAACAGGCATAGACATCCCGCGCTGGCTATCGGTATTCGCGCCAACGAATTAGCGCGCAACCGCTATGGAGTGGTAACCGGTAAGCGCGTTGGCGGTGCCGTCATCCGCAATCGCTGCAAGCGACGCCTCGTGGCGGCCTTGGACAGCTTGCATCCGGCCTTGCGGCAAGGTTACGACATTGTAGTCATCGCGCGGCGAAGCATGATTGAGCAACCTTTCAGCGATTTGCAGCGTATACTGGGAGAACTCTTCAAGCGCGCAAAGCTGATAGAAACGTGTTGAAATGCTAAAGTGGGCGCTGCTGGCTTGCATAAGAGCGTACAAGCGATTCTTATCGCCGATTCTGCCCTCGGCCTGCAGATTTACGCCGACTTGCTCGGAATACGCCAGCCAGTCGATCGAAACATACGGAGCATTTCGCGGGACATGGATGGGGTTCCGTCGCCTTATGCGCTGCCATCCTTTGCACCCCGGCGGATTTGACCCGGTCCCACCCAAGGAGTGATTTTTGTCTAGCTACATTCGCAGGCGACCTGGAGTAATACTGCTGCTGACGCTTATGCTGCTGACGCTGCCAGCCTGTGTCGGCGGGCGAATAGGCGTTAGTTGGCCGGCAGTCGGGCTGATCGACTTCAACGGCGAGACGCATATCGCGCTGGCCTACAATAATGATGTCACTTTGCTCACACCCTCGAACGGCGCGCCGGCGCGTCTTCTGAATCCGCTGAATGGCGATGTGCTGCGTGATAAAGACAACAATCCCCGTACCTGGGCGCTGCGCGGATCAGAAAACGAGGGCGCTCAGTTTCACACCTTGCCGGTTCGAATCGATGACGAGACCGTGGTCATAGCCGCCCACAACCGCAGATTGCTGCGCGTCGATTCCGTCCTGGTCGAAGTGCAGCGCTCGTTTCCACTGGCTGACAAGGTGGTGGCTAGCCCGTTGAAATTGGACGGCGTATTGTACCTGCCTTACCAGAACGGCGGTCTAAGCGCGATCTCGCTGGAAGACTATCGTGAATTATGGCGCTTTCCCACCGAGGCCGGCATTTGGGCGCAGCCGCTGCTTGCCGACGACATGCTCATTCTGTCGTCGATCGATCATTTCTTGTACGCCATTGATCGCTCGACCGGCCAACGGATTTGGGCGCTTGATCTGGGCGGCGCAGTCGCGTCGACGCCGCTGTTGGCGAACGATCGCCTCTACGTAGGCAGCTTCAACAAGAGCTTCTTTGAAATCTCGCTGGATGGCGTGATTCTCAGCGAATACGCCACCCAGAATTGGGTCTGGGGCACACCGGCAATCGATGCTGAGGGCATCATTTACGTGGCTGATTTGAGCGGCTATGTGCATGCGCTGGATACGAGCGGCGGCTTGCGCGAGCGCTGGTCAGCGCAAATTGCCGAGCGCGGCATCCGCGCCGGCCCCTTGGTCTACGGCGAACGTGTTATCGTCGCCTCGCGCGATGGCAAAGTATATTGGCTGGACCGCTTTGACGGCGAACTCATCAATGCGCGGGAAATTGATGATCGCCCTGAACTCCTGGGTGATATGATGCTCTTGAAGCCCAGCGAGACACTGGCTATTGATGAGCCGCTGCTGCTGGTTACCAGCGTCCATGATGCCAGATTGCTAATCGCATTTGGAGTCGACGGGCGCCAAACCTGGGTTTATCCTCGCTAAACCAGCGACTGGAGCAAGGCTGAATGTGGGATCTGATTCTTAACCCGTTTGTGACGATACTGGCTTGGCTATATGCAGCCTTAAACCAGGACATTGTGCTGGCGATCGTCGTCTTGACCGTGATTATTCGAGTCCTGACTTTTCCGCTCTTCGCCAAGCAGCAAGAGTCGTCGAAAAAGATGCAGCAGATCCAGCCGCAGCTTAAGAAGCTGCAGGAAAAGTACAAGAACGACAAAGAAAAACTCTCGCAAGCGCAGATGAAACTGTACCGGGAAAACAAGGTCAACCCGGCGGGCGGTTGCTTTCCGATGGTGATACAGTTTCCCATATTAATCGGCTTGTATCAGGCGATATTCTTCGCGCTCGCCGCCACCCCGTTTCAATTGGTGGACCTTTCCGAGCGGCTGCTGATACCGGGCTTGGACTCTTTGATTCCGCTGCAGCGCATGTGGACGCCGATTCCGCAGTTGGTTTCCGTGCTGCCGGAGCTGGACCTGACCTTGGCGCCGACGGAAAACCCGCACTACGCCTTGATCTTGCCCTTGCTGGTCTTGATAACAACCTGGGGACAGCAGAAGCTGACGATGAGCGCCACCGGGCAAGCCAAGTCAAACAAAGACGATGACGACGACGATGGCGGCGCGCCGGCCGGCGGCCAGGCGGCAGCCATGACCAAAAGCATGACCACCATCATGCCTATAATGTTCGGGTTCTTCTCGCTGTCATTCTCGGTTGGCTTGTCCATCTATTTCGTAACCTCGAACTTGATCGGCGTCGTACAGTACAGTCCGCAGGGCAAGCGGGTGCTGGAACGGGTATTCCGCCGCAAGTCTTCGGATGCTCCGCCGGTGGAAGTGATCTTCGAGGATGACGAGCCCCCAGCCAAAACCAGGAAGCGCAAAAAGAAGAAACCTCGCAAGAAGTAAGCCAGTACCGCAACTACCTGACTGACAAGGGATAGCACTATGCAGATGATTGAAGTAACCGCTAACTCGGTTGAGGCGGCGATTGACAAGGGATTGGCGGAACTCAAGGCCCGTCCCGGCGAGGTCGTCGTCGAAGTTCTTGAGGAGCCCAATACCGGTTTGTTTGGCTTCGGCGCGCGTGAGGCGCGTGTCCGCCTGGTACTCATCGGCAATCGCGCGCAAGCAGAATCGGAAGCGGTCGACTACGAGAATCAAGCGGCGGAGGAGCCGCGGTCAAGCGCGCCTAGCCCGGGGCTGTCCGATGAGGAATTGGACGAAGACGCCCAGGTTGGCAAGCAGGTGCTGGAAGATTTGCTGGAGCGGATGGGTGTAGACGCTCGCATCGCCGTTCAACGCGCTGACGACGACGATGAGAGCGATGACCCTCATTGGATGCTTAACATTTCCGGCGACCGCGTCAACCGCCTCATCGGCCGGCGTGGGGAAACCCTGTCCTCCTTACAGCACATCGTCCGCCTGATTTGCAGCCGCCGCCTGGAGCGCCGCGCCAATATCATCGTGGATGCCGGCGGCTATAAATCCGGCCGCTCCAAACGTTTGCGCGGCTTGGCGAATCGCATGGCCAAACAGGCGGTGCAGCAGGGCCGCACGATTACGCTCGAGCCTATGCACCCCAACGAACGGCGCATCATTCACCTGACGCTGCGCGGCCGCAACGATGTCATGACGCAAAGCGTCGGTGAAGGCCGAGGGCGAAAAGTAACCATTGTTCCGCGTTAAGCGCTGCCTGGTCCATGGCGATGCAGCGCTTGCTCGCCGGCTTAAGGCATCCGGCGGCTTGTCGATAGGCGAAAATGGCTAGCCCGATAGATATTCTCCTCATCGGCTGCATGACGGTTGACTTGGTCCCAGGCGGGCGTATGCTCGGTGGCACCATCTCCTACGCCGCGCCAACCTATGCGGCTTTCGGCCACAAGGTTGGCATAGTGACCAGCGCGGCTTTTGACGAACCGCTTCTCGGGCAGTTGCTTCCCTATGCCGAACTGTCCCTGCGCCCAGCCGAGACGTCCCTGACTTATGAAAATGTCTATGCCGACAGCGGCAGAACGCAATTCGTGCGCGCCACCGCGAATAATCTGCGCTACGGCGATGTGCCGGTCAGCTGGGCGGGCGCGCCCTACGTGCATCTGGGTCCGCTGGCCGCCGAGCTCGATCCGCGCGATATGGCTGCGAACTTTCCCGGCGCGACCATCATGCTCACGCTGCAAGGCATGATGCGCGATTGGGGCGACGCCGGGCAGGTGAAGTTTCGCCGCTGGTTTGACGAGCAGGCGCTGGCTGCTATCGATATCGTCGTCTACAGCGAAGAAGACGTCAGCCAATTTCCACAATTCACCGAAGACGCCCGCCGTGTCTGCAAGCATCTGGTAGTCACCAACGGGCGCGCGGGCGGTACCTATTATCATGACGGCGGGTCAATGAGCTATGACAGCCTGCCGGTGACGCCGCGGGATTTAACCGGCGCCGGCGATGTCTTCGCCGCTTCGCTGCTGGGGGCTTTGCCAGCGCTGGATGGCGATGTCGCCAAGGCGGCGCAGGCGGCTGGCAAGCTGGCTGCCTACTCGGTGATGCGAGAAGGCCTCGCCAGCGCGCCCTCCGCAAATGAAATAGCGCGCGAAATCGAAAGAGTTTCCAAAAAATCTCCTGAGTAAAGCCTATGATTCAAACAATTCTAGTGAACGGCAACATCATTACTATGGACGAGGATCGACCCCGCGCCGCTGCGCTGGCAATCAGCTACGGCAGGGTGGTTGCCCTGGGAGAGTCGGCCGAAATGCGCCGTCTGGCGGGCGCGAGCGCTACCGTTGTCAACCTCGACGGCAAAACCGTGCTGCCGGGCTTAATTGACGCGCATCTGCACTGGGAAGCGCAAGCCCGCGCCCTGCGCTCGGTCAACGTATTTGAAGCGCCCAGCAAAGCCCAGGCGCTGGAGCGCGTTCAAGAACGCGTCGCCCAGACCGCGGATGGCGAATGGATCACGGGGCAAGGATGGGCGCAGGACTTGTGGAGCGACCGCGCCTTCCCCGGCAAAGCCGATCTGGACGCGGTTGCGCCGAATAATCCCGTTTACCTGTCGGCCAAAAGCGGCCATGCCGGCTGGGCGAATACGGCCGCCTTGGCTGCCGCCGGTGTCACTGAGGCCACGCCCGACCCCGAAGGCGGGCAGATCGCGCGTGATGCTTCCGGCGCGGCGACCGGCATTCTGCTCGAAACCGCCATGGAATTGGTGGAAGATTGCCTGCCGCCTGTAACGGGCGATCAATTGGCCGACATGATGCAGGACGCGCAGGCGCTGGCGCATCGAGCCGGCCTCACCATGCTCCACGACTTTGACGATCCTTCTTGCCTGGCAGCCTTGCAAATTCTGCGCGAGCGCGGCCAGCTGGGCTTGCGCGTCGTCAAGCAGGTCAATCAAGCCTGGCTCGACGCGGCGCTGGCCTCCGGCCTTCGCCGCAACTTCGGCGATGACTGGCTGCGTATCGGAGCGCTCAAACTCTTTGCCGATGGCGCGCTGGGGCCGAAGACGGCGCTGATGTTCGCGCCCTACGAGGGAGAGCCTGACAACTACGGCATGCCCGTGGTCGATAAAGAAGAGATGGTGGAATACGTTAGCCGAGCCAGCGCCTGCGGCCTGCCGTCGAGCGTACACGCCATCGGCGACAAGGCCGTCCACGATGCGCTGGATGTCTTTGCGCGCGTACGCGCCGAAGAAGCGGCGCGCGGCGAGCCGGCCAGCCGCCGCCGCCACCGCATAGAGCATGTGCAAATTATCCACCCGCTGGATGCCGGGCGTTTGGCCGAGCTTGATGTCATCGCCTCTATGCAGCCGATCCACGCCACTTCGGACATGGCGACCGCCGATCGCTACTGGGGCGAGCGCAACGCATACGCCTATAACCCGCGCTTGCAGCTTGATAAGGGCGCGCGCATCGCCTTTGGTTCAGACGCGCCGGTGGAACCCTTCGACCCGCTCCTGGGCATTCACGCCGCCGTCACGCGCCAACGGGACGGTCAGCCGGCCGGCGGCTGGTACCCTGACGCCAAGATTAGCCTGCGTGAGGCGCTGCTGGGCTTCACGCGCGGGCCAGCCTACGCCGCGGAAATGGAAGATCGACTGGGCCTGCTGCGTGAAGGCTTCCTGGCCGATTTGATCGTGCTCGACCGCGACATTTACCAAGTCGAGCCGGACGAAATACCGCAACTGGCTGTACAAGGCACGATGGTCGATGGCGTCTGGCGCTTCCGCGACTTCGATTAGCGGCGCCGCTTAGGCGCTGAACGCGGCCGTGCTGAAGACCACCTTGAAAGGCACACAGTAAATGACCACGCTGCGATACTGGCTCAGGTCAATTTCAGCGGGAACCGCGTAATTCTGGTTGCCCACGTTGCCCTTTAGCGCGCCCAAATGCACTTCATTTTCCCCCAGGCCGGCGAAGGTGCTGGTCGGCGCTTCGGTGGACAGGTATACGTGCAGGTCCGGCCCATTCTTCGAGCGGAAGTTTTCAAAGCGCAGCACCCGGCTGCCGTCCGGTAATTCATAGACGGTCGCGCTGCCGACCGCGCCGTGTATCGGATCAATGTCGATGAAGGAACCCTGCGCCAGCGCAACTGGCTCGGCCGGCATCTCGGGCGGCATGGCCTGCTCCGCCTGCGGCACGACCGCATCAGCGCCGATTTGCGCCATAGCAGTCTGTTCCGCCATCTCCCGGTTTTCCTTGGCCATGTCCAGCAGCGCCCGCTTCTCGGCTTCCGGCATATTGCTGACCGCTTCCCGCTGCTCGGCTGTCATGCCCGGGAAGGCTTCGTTGACCTCGCGATTCACAAAATAGAGCCAAGGCTGGGTGATAGCCAGCGCGACCACGGCCGCGGCGGTCACTACGATGATCAGTAAAAATCTGCGTTGCATGTTTGTCTCCCGCGCCATAATCTCGGCGCTTAATCAATTGCCATCTTGATATACCCCTGTAATTCTCATAATATCCGATAAGTTCTCAGTATCCCATTTGGAATGACAAGGAGATAGAAATGGCGCGCAAAGGCATGATGGTTGGAGATAGCGAACACCAGATTCAAAACGACATGCTTGAAGTCGGCGCGCCGGCGCCGGACTTCCTGCTGATCGCCAATGATCTCAGCAGCAAGTCATTGGCCGACTACGCCGGCAAGGTTAAGGTTATCAGCGTCATACCATCTATTGACACCGGCGTCTGCTCGGACCAGACGCGCCGCTTCAACCAGGAAGCCGCCGGCCTCAAGGACACGGTCGTGCTGACAGTCAGCGTCGATTTACCCTTCGCGCTGGGCCGATTCTGCGGCAGCGAAGGCATCGACGGTACGGAGACACTGAGCACTCATCGCGATATGCGCTTCGCGGACGATTACGGCGTACATGACACCGACTGGCGCATCTGCCAGCGGGCGGTATTTGTGCTTGACCGCGATAATGTCCTTAGGCACGCGGAATACGTGCCGGTCATCGGCAACGAAGTCGACTTTGACGCGGCTTTGGCCAAGGCGCGCCAACTCGCGTAAAGCCGGATTCAATGGAGGCGGACGATCATGAGTGATCTCAGGCGGCGGAAGCTGGCTGATTTGCTGGTCAACTATTCGACTGAAGTCAAACCTGACGACTGGGTCGGCATCTTGGGTGATTTCAAGTCGCTGCCCATTCTGCGCGAGGTCTACCAAGCGGTCGTCGATGCCGGCGGACATCCCAGCTTGCTTATCGAAGACAGTCAAATGCAGCGCTACTTCTTGCGAAATGCCAGCGACGAGCAGATGAACTGGGTCGATCCCGCCTTGCAGCGCTATACCGAGGGTGGCGATGTCTACATCCGCGTCGGCGCGCCGGACAATACCCGCGCCATGAGCAGCATCGACGCCCAGCGCATTCGCCAGCAGCGCTCAGCCCAAAGCGTAATTTTACAGACGCGGCTGGAACGCGCCGCCCGCGGCGAATTCCGCTGGGTTGGCGCGCTTTACCCGACGGACGCCAGCGCGCAAGAAGCCAATATGAGCCTCGAAGAATACCAAGACTTCGTTTACGGCGCCTGCTTCTGCGATGCTGACGACCCGGCCGCCGAGTGGCGCAAGCTCAGCGCCATGCAGCAGCAGAAAGTCGACTACCTGGCCGGCAAGAACCAGGTGACCCTGCGCGGGCCGCATATTGATTTGAGCTTGAGTATTGCCGGCCGCAGTTTCATCAATAGCGACGGCCGGCGCAATATGCCCAGCGGAGAGATCTTCACCGGCCCGGTCGAGGATAGCGTCAATGGCTGGGTGCGCTTCAGCTATCCCGCTATCGTGGGCGGGCGCGCCGTCAGCGGCATCGAGCTCCGTTTCCTTGACGGTAAAGTGACCGACGCTTCCGCGGAAATGCACGAAGACCTGTTGATCGCGCAGTTGGATACCGACGCCGGCGCGCGCTATCTGGGCGAATTCGCTATTGGGACCAACTTCGGCATCAACCAGTTCACCGGCATGATTCTTTACGACGAGAAAATCGGCGGCACGGTGCACATGGCTGTTGGCATGGGCTATCCCGAAACCGGCAGCTTGAACAAAAGCGCCGTCCACTGGGATATGATCTGCGATATGCGCCAGGACAGCCAGATCTTGGTGGATGGCGAGCTATTTTACAAAGACGGCGCCTTTGTGATCTAGGAGCATTCGCTGAAACTTCCGCGAATTTGCGTACAGCTGTGGCTGCGATACGCGCTTAAGGAGCCGCCTGCGCGCGGCTCTTTTCCCTGATGCTCATTGCTTCGATGTCATAGTTATATGCTGCTGGCTTTGCCCAAATCCGGCACTTGTACTACCATGCCTGTATGCGCTTTTCCGCGAGGTCCATAACATGAGCAGTTCCGCATTCGTTCCCAAGCCTGATGACGCCGGGGGCGGGATAGTCGCCGTCGCCAATACCCGCTCAGCGCTGAGCAACATCCGCCGCGGCCCCGGCGCCAATTACGAAGACATCGGCGATATCCTCGATAATTCACTGGTGGTGTATTACCCGGACACGCGCACCTCAAGCAATTGGGTCTGGATAGAGAAGGGCGGGCTAAAGGGCTGGGTCTACGCGGGTTACATCGAGTTTATCCAGGCGATTGGCGCCGCGCCATCTCGTCACAAGCCGACGCCCTACGACGGCAAGGTGGCAGTCTGGCACTGGAAGGGCAGCGCCGTCAGCGAAAACACCGCCGCCGACCTGCTGAAAAACATCAAGCTGCGGGCGCCGAACGTCAGCCAGATCTGGGTCAAGATAACCAATGGCGTCCATTGGATGGGGCGCTACGATTCAAGCGGGATGGCCATCAACGGAACCGAAAGCATCGATCAATGGGTGACGGCCTGCCAGGCGGCCGGCTTTGAGTTCCATGCCTGGTGCGTACCGCAAGGGCTGGATATTGAGCAGGAGGCGGCTGTCTTAATTGAGGCTTGTACGCGCGCCGGCGTCGAATCGCTGATTCTGGACGTCGAACCTTATGCCGACGAAGGCTATTGGAAGGGCGGGGCTGCCAAAGTGCGGCCCTTTATGCTGGCGCTGCGCCGCGGGTTGGGGACGCGCTTTCACATCGGCCTGAGCGTCGACCCCCGCAAGCAGCATTATCACACTATTTTCCCCGGCGAATGGAGTCCCTTCGTCGATAGCGTCCATCCACAGACATACTGGAATATCTTCCGCGATACCGCTGAGGAAGCGCTGGCGGAAGTCTGGACCGTCTGGGGCGGTTTCGACAAGCCGATCATCCCAGTGCTGGAGGGCGCCGCCGTGACGAGCGAGCAAACCACGGCGCATACCTTGGCCACGCAGGTTCATGGCGCCAAGGGAATAAGCTGGTGGCGCTACGGCACAATCTCGCAATGGACGGGCGTCAACAAGCCGATTGAACTGAGCGCTTCCCCGGCTGACCCAACATCGGATATCGTGCAGAACTTCACCGACGAAGTCACGATTCTGCCGACCAAGCAAGGCTTTCGCAGCGGCACCTACACCGGCAAGCCGGAATTCAGCGCGCGGCGGAATACCTGGGGCTGGGATTATCTCTATGTCAATACAGAAGAACGCACCAGCAAAGTCTGGGCTGAATGGCGCGATGTATTGCCGCGCAACGGTCTCTACGAGATTTCAGTCTTTATCCCCAATCGTAAAGCCACGACCGCTCGCGCCCGTTACAAAGTCCACGGCATCGTTGGCACGACGACCGAAGTCGTTGTTGATATCAACCAGAACAAGAACCGCAATCGCTGGGTGGCCCTGGGTGTCTTTGACCTGGACCGAACGATGGAGAACGCCGGGCGCGTCTTCCTCAATGATGTCACCGGCGAGCCGGACAAACTAATCGCCTTCGATGCCGCGCGCTTTCGCCGCATCGTCTCGACGCCGGCCGGCTATACACCCGCTCCTGAACCGCCGCGCCCCACAATCGTCAATGGCGTCCACGTGGCGGACGGCTATGATTCGCCCGTGGGTTCCAGCGAACAGCGCAGCGGCCAAAAGCTTTGGCCCCCGGGCTGGCGCGATGCCTCACCCTTTGGCAAGCTCTATTTTATCGGAACACCCAGCGAAGCCTACCACACCGGCGCTGATCTCAACTTCGGAGCGCCCTATGCGGATAAGGGCATGGCCTGTTACGCCTGCGCCAGCGGCATTGTGACGCTGGCAGCGCGAATGGGTGTTTGGGGCAACCTGCTAATCATACGCCACGACCCGCTGTACGAGCCTTCAGGTCAGGTCATTTACAGCCGTTACGCCCATGTGCAGAACATGCGCGTACAGGTCGGCGATCGCGTCGCGCGCGGGCAGCGAATCTGCGAGGTGAGCGACGCTTTTGGCCGCTTCGTGCCGCATTTGCACTTTGATTTGAGCTCGACTACCTTGCTGGCGACGCGGCCCAGCAATTGGCCCAAGAAGAACTACAACTTGCTGATGGCGAATTACATTGATCCGCTGGATTGGATTCGCCGGCACCGTCCCTAGCGCAACGCGGAGGCGGCCTAGAATAGCCCCCAGTCGCTGGCGGCGCCTTCCTCCATCATGCTGGGGTCCCACATTTCCATGCCCATCTCAATCGTCGTCGGCACACCGAGGAAGTCCTGCGTGGTGCGCCGCGTCTGCTCAAGCAGCTGCGGCGCGTAAGGGCAAAACGGCGTCGTCATGATCATATTCACATGCGCGCTGTCCTCGCCGATGTCAACGCCGCGGACCAAACCCAACTCTACGACATTCATGCCGATTTCCGGGTCTATCACTGTGCGTAGCGCCTCGTAAAGTCCGGCTTCTTTTTCGCTCATGTTCATTGTCCCCTGCGCCTGCGCTGAATTGACAACGCAGCCTGGTCTCGTAACTATGCCCGCTGTTTTCGGGCGGCGGTTCGCTTAGCATAGTACAGTGCTGGCGCCATGTCAATTTGACGAATGGCGGGGAGTGGCTATTTCGGCGCCTGATCCCGCACTATTGCGCTGTTGACAAGGCAGAGTCAGACTGCTAGACTGCAAGCAAGTTCGATTCGGTTATACAGTAGATTTAACCCGCATTAAATCACAGGGAAGGGAGTACCGCCCCGAATGACCGCAACCTTGCAGATTCAAAACCTGCACGTCAGCGTAGAAGGAGACGATGATCTGATTCTGCGCGGTGTGGATTTGACCGTGAAACAGGGCGAGATTCACGCGCTGATGGGTCCTAACGGCTCCGGAAAGAGTACCCTAGCCAACGTACTGATGGGCAATCCAGCCTATGAGGTGCATGAAGGCGCTGTATTTTTGAACGGCGACAGTGTGCTTGATATGGAGCCGGATGAACGCAGCCGCGCCGGCCTGTTCCTGGCCTTTCAGTATCCGGTGGCGATTCCCGGCGTCACGCTGGCCAACTTCCTGCGCCACGCGATCAACGCGCGCTTAAAAGCCGACGACCCTGAGAGCAAGGGCATTCCCATCCCTAAATTCGCCCGCATGATGCGCCAGAAGATGAACGACTTGCATATCGATCATTCCTTCGCCGGGCGCTATCTCAACGAAGGCTTCAGCGGCGGCGAAAAGAAGCGAGCTGAAGTCCTGCAGATGGCTGTGCTGGAACCGCGTATCGCCGTGCTGGACGAAACCGACTCGGGCCTGGATATTGACGCCCTGCGTATCGTGGCCGATGGCGTCAATGCGCTGACCGGCCCCGCTATGGGCGCGCTGGTCATCACCCACTATCAGCGCATGTTGAATTACATAAAGCCGGATTTTGTACATGTCCTGTATGATGGCAGGATCGTCGAAAGCGGCGGACCCGAACTCGCGCATGAGCTGGAAGACAAAGGCTACGAGTGGATTCGGGAAAAGCACCTGGCAATGGCCGAAGCATAAACGGAACAGGAAGATATCATGGTTGACGCGATTCAGAGCGAAAAGCAGCTGACACACGAAGAAGAAGCCTTGAAAGAAGTCGGCTTAAGCTATGCCGAGAAATACGGCTTCCATGACGCTGACGTCGACTACACCTTCAAGAGCCAGAAGGGCGTCAACGAGGATATCGTCCGCCAGATCAGCGGTCTAAAAGAGGAGCCGCAGTGGATGACCGACCGGCGCGTTGAGGCTTACCATATCTTCATGGACAAGCCGACTCCCCAATGGGGGGGCGACCTCAATCGCATCGACTACGACGACATTTATTACTACGTGCGCGCTACCGACAAGACCGAAAATGACTGGGATGAGGTGCCGCAGGAAATCAAGGACACCTTCGACAAGCTGGGCATTCCCGAAGCGGAGCAGAAGTTCCTGCATGGCGTGTCGGCTCAATACGACAGCGAGTCCGTCTATCACAAAATTCAGGACAACCTGGAAGAGCAGGGCGTCGTATTCCTCGACATGGATTCCGCGCTGCGCGAGTACCCCGATATCGTGCAGGAGTACTTCGGCACGGTCATCCCGTCCAACGATAACAAATTCTCCGCCCTGAATACCGCGGTGTGGTCAGGCGGCAGTTTTATCTACGTGCCGCCCGGCGTCCACGTGGAGATGCCGCTGCAAGCCTATTTCCGCATCAACACGCAGAATATGGGCCAATTCGAGCGGACGCTCATCATCGTCGATGAAGGCGCCTACGTGCATTACGTCGAAGGTTGCACCGCGCCCATCTACAGCTCGGACAGCCTGCACAGCGCAGTCGTCGAGATCATTGTCAAGAAAGGTGGCCGCTGCCGTTACACCACCATTCAGAATTGGTCCAACAACGTCTACAACCTGGTGACCAAACGCGCCGTCGCTGAAGAGGACGCTACCATGGAATGGGTAGACGGCAATCTGGGCAGTCGCCTGACGATGAAGTACCCGGCCGTGATTCTGCGGGGCGAGGGCGCGCATGGCGAAGTGCTCTCGATCGCCTTTGCCGGCGATGGGCAGCATCAAGACGCCGGCGCGAAGATCACGCACCTGGCGCCAAACACCACCAGCCAGATCATCAGCAAGTCGATCAGTAAAGATGGCGGCCGAGCCAGTTATCGCGGGCTGCTCAAGATCGACGAAGCGGCGCGCGACAGCAAAAGCAACGTGGTATGCGATGCCTTGCTGCTCGACGACTTCAGCCGCTCGGACACTTATCCCACCATTGAGATTGACGCCAAAAACGTGACCATGGGCCACGAGGCGTCGGTCAGCAAAGTCGGCGAAGATCAGCTCTTTTACCTGATGAGCCGCGGCCTCGGCGAAGACGAAGCCAATGCCATGATCGTCAATGGCTTCCTGGAACCGCTGGTCAAAGAATTGCCCATGGAATACGCGCTCGAGCTCAACCGGCTGATTCAAATTCAGTTGGAGGGCTCTATCGGCTAAGCGCGCCGCAAGTCACATTGAATTGCCGACAGCCCGAGCGTCATTCACGATTATCGCAAGATTTCGGCCGCCGCGACTAATCAACCCGGCTTTGGGAAGCTCGCCGGCGACTGGCGAAATGCAGCCAGAAGGAGAACAAACGTGGCAGTTGTACGCAGGCGATCATCGCTTCCGCAAGCGCCGAGCTATAGCATCAAACAGGTCGAAGCGCTGAGCCGGGACAACGAGGAACCCGGCTGGCTGCGCGAGCGCCGTCTGGAAGCCTGGGCGCTCTATGAGTCCATGCCCATGCCCTACATGGAAGAAGAGTGGCGCCGCACGGACTATCGTCACATTCGCTGGGACGAAGCCGGCAAACTGATCACCGCCAACGGACTTGACGCCAGCTCCGTTCCCGCGAAGAACCTGGAACCCTTGACCGGCCAAGAGCAGGGCGGCCTGCTGGTATTCGTCGATGGCAAGATCGTCAGCCACCAGTTGGCTGATCAGCTGGCGCGGCAAGGCGTGGTCTTCACCGATTTGCGCACGGCCCTGCGCGAGAGCGAAGATCTGCTGCGGGAGCGCTTCATGACCCGCGCCGTGACACCCGCCGACGGCAAATTCGCCGCCTTGCACGCCGCCCTCTGGGACTACGGCGTCTTTGTCCACGTACCTCGGAACACCAGCGCCGAATTGCCCCTGCATGTCGTCTGTTACAACACGACCGCCGGCGCCGGGCTGGGCCACGTCCTGGTGGTGCTGGAGGAAAACGCCCAGGCGACCATGCAAGTCGAATACGCTTCTCAGGAGCGCGCGCAGCAGTCGGCCTATATCGGCGCGACCGAGCTGATAGTCGGCGACGCCGGCAACCTGCGTTACGTATCGCTGCAAGATTGGAATCGCGAGACCTTCGAATTCAGTCATCAGCGCGGCGTCGTCGGCCGCGACGCCCAGTTGGATTGGGTCAATGGCGTGATGGGCAGTCGCCTCACCAAAGCCTTCATCGAAGTCGACACAGTAGGCGCGGGCGCGAACGCGCGTGTGAGCGGCTTCTTCTTCGCTGATCGCGGCCAGTTCTTCGATCTCGATACCCAGCAGAACCACAACGCGCCACTCACGAATACGGACCTGCTATTCAAGGGCGCGGCGCGCGATAATGCCCGCACCTTGTGGCAGGGCATGATCAAGTCCCTGCCCAAGATGCAGCAAATCGACGGCTACCAGGTTTGCCGCAATCTCATGCTCAGCGACGAAGCGCGCATGGACAGCATTCCCGGCCTGGAGATTGAGGCCGACGATGTCGCCTGTTCCCACGCCGCCACATTTGGTACGCTCGAAGACGAACCCATCTACTATCTGATGAGTCGCGGCATCACGCGGCCGCAAGCGCAATTGATGATTATCGAAGGCTTCTTCGACGAACTGCTGCAGCGCATCCCCTTTGAGCGAGTACGTCAGCGCCTGATGGCTGAGATAGAAGCCAAAATCATTGCCTGAGCAAAATGCCGTCGCCTGGATTGCAGCGCAAGCCGGGTAAATGCTAGAATGCAAGGCGCGTCAAATAGGCGCGCCTTTCGTTTTGCAGCGCTGGTGATTTGAGAGTCCTCATGGAAGATATGTTTCGCGAGCTCATCCTGGATCATGCGCGCAATCTGCGCAATTGGGGGCTGCTCAGGCCTAACGATTTCGACCACGAAGAGTCCAATTCCCTCTGCGGCGACCGCCTGCGACTCACGCTAACGTTGGATCCTGACGGTAGGATCTCGAAAGTTGGCTGGGACGGGGAAGGCTGCGCTATCTGCCTGGCCTCGGCTTCTATGTTCGGCGAGCAGTTGCGTGGCTTGACGCTTGAGCAAGCGCGGCAAATCAACAAGCAAGAACTGCTTGACAATATCGGCCTGCCGCTGAGCATCAACCGCGTCAAGTGCGCGCTGCTGCCCTTGAAAGTGCTGGTCGTTGGCGCTCACGGTCAAGTTGGCTTGGAGCAGTGGACTATGATAGAAGAAAGCCGCGACGACCATGTCTGATTGGATTACGCTCTGTCGGGAATCCGAGCTGCCGCCGGGCCAGCGCGATGTTTTCGGCATTGACGGGCGCTGGGTCGCCGTCTTTAACATCGGCGGCACAGTCTACGCAATAGAAGACCTGTGCACCCACGACGGCAATGCGCTGGCTTTCGACGAGCGCGATCAGCCCAGTAAATTGGTCGGCTACGAAGTCGAGTGCCCGCGTCACGGCGCCCGTTTTGATGTTCGCGACGGCAGCGTAACACGCCGCCCGGCTGAGGTCGATGCGCCCTGGTACCAAGCGCGTATCGAAAATGGCCAGGTGCAAGTCTTGATCTAGTCCAGCAAACAAGGGGGCATCCATGAATCGTCTCTCGCTCCGCACAGCATTCGCCAGCGGCCGCGCTCTGGTTTTTGGGCATCGCGGCGCCATGGCCAGCGCGCCCATGAATACCATGGCTGCGTTTCAGCTGGCTGGCGAGCAAGGCGCGGACGGCGTCGAGCTGGATGCGCAGCTGTCAAAAGATGGGCATATCGTCATCGTGCATGATTTCACGGTTGATGCATCGACAGACGGCTGTGGCGCCGTCTCCGATATGACGCTCGCGGAATTAAAACGACTGGATGCCGGTGGCTGGTTCGCTGAAGAATTTGCCGGCCAAGGCATCCCGACTCTTGATGAAGTCTTTGCAGGTTTCGCCGACAAGCTCTACGTCAACGTCGAACTTAAGTCGCGCTTTGACGACAATGCCGACATTGCCGCCGCCGTCTCCGACTGTATACGGCGGCACGGACTGATGGAGCAGACAATCGTGTCCTCCTTTGACGCGCGGCTCTTGCGGAAATTCCGCCAGATTTGCCCGCAGGCGCTGATGGCTTATCTGCACGGTCCCGAAGTCTCGGCGCTGATGGACGAAGTCCCGCACGAAGCTCGCCATCCCTGGCATGACTTCATCGACGACGAGTACATGCGCTGGGCGCGCGGGGCCGGTTGCCTCGTAAACGCCTGGACCGTCAACGATCCCGATCGCGCCTGCGCGCTGAAGAAAATGGGCGTAAACGGCATCATCACCGACAGTCCCGCCGACGTCATAAGCGCGCTGAGCCAATGCTGACAAGGCTTTGGCGGCTTCTGTTCCGTCTGCTATACCATGAATTCGCCTTCGCCTATGATATGGTCAGCAGCGCGGTCTCGCTTGGAGACTGGAGATCTTGGCAGCGCGCCGCTCTGCGCTGCTTGCCCGCTGCTGAGGCCGGCCCCGTGCTCGAATTGGCGCATGGAACCGGCGATCTGCAGATTGATTTGATTCGCGCCGGTTACCACAGTATCGCGCTTGATTTATCGCTGCAGATGGGCAAGCTGGCCAGGCGAAAATTGCGTCGCGCCGCTTTACCGGCCAATCTCATACGCGGCGATGCATTTTACTTGCCCTGTAAATCGCGGTCTTTCGTTGCGATCGTCTGCACATTTCCGACGCCTTTTATTTTCAGCGAACCGGTCTTGGCTGAGATGGCGCGGGTGCTGCGACCGTCGGGGCGGGCGGTCATCGTTCTGGTTGGCCAACTTCGCGGCGCGGGCATCCTGCCCATGCTAATCCGAAGCCTCTATCGCATCAGCGGCCAGCGCGATGCCTTCCTCAGTCGGGAGCGCCTGCGCAATCTCTGCGTGAGCGGCGAATTTGAAATCGCTTCCGAAATCGTCGCGCTTCCGGGCAGCGCTGTTCAGCTGCTGATTTTGACCAAGCCCGCGGGAATCGCGGCGCTGACTCCCGACTTGAGCCTGGAAAGCGCAGCGACTTTATGATATGATTCCTGGTTGACCGTGGTGGGCGTAGCTCAATGGCAGAGCACCTGATTGTGGTTCAGGCGGTTGAGGGTTCGAGCCCCTTCGTCCACCCAAAGCATAAACCGGAAGTCGTCCGTCAAGCGCGGACGCTTTTCCTTTTGCGGGTTCAATGGCGCGCTATGAAACAGAGACGGTCCCAAACTTAGTTGTGTGATCGAATCACAGCTTTGCGCCGGCGCGCCTGACGACGCCAGCCGATGATCCGCCCGTATTCCGCGTTTGATTCCCGGGCGTCTTGCTCAACTTCCGGGAGCGGCGCAATTTCTGGATTCGGCGCAGGCTCAGGGCGCGGCGCAGATTCCGCCACCTCCCGCCGCGGGAAAAGAATTGGCGCTCCCAAGTCTCGCCGGGCTGGTGGCGGAGCTTCAGGCCTTGAAGCCCGGGAATTCGCTTCGCTGGGTTTCCTTAAGCCAAAGACCTCAAACACACTCAGATGCGCCGAGTCCCGCGTTTCGCTGGGCAGCGTGGACGCCGCCGGCCTTGAGATTGGCTCAGGCTCAATGACAGGTTCGGGCAGGCGCGGCTCAGGTCGGCGAGTTTCAGGCAGTCGCGTTTCAGGCAGACGAGCTTCGGGTATGCGCGGTTCAGGCAATTGCGGTTCAGGCAGGCGAGTTTCGGGCGCTGCTGGCGTCTCAATAAGCGGCGGACTGACGCGAATCGGCTTGGTGTCGTCAGGCGCGGGTTCAGGCGCTGTCAGCAGTTCTTCGTCAGCGGCGCTGGATATCGCTACCGGGTTGGGCTTGGTGTCGGTATCCGCTAGCAAGGGCGCCGCCTCAAATTCGTCGTAGGCTACCGGCTGCCTGTAGCTGGCGGCTTCGGTAGCGTCCTCCGCCAATTCCTCCGGCGTTCCTTCGTGAAAAGCCGACGGATGGCGCGGCTGATAGCTTAGCCGCTCGCCGACATCCGGCGCTTCACGCACGCTGGCTTTGGCTTCGTGCGTGGAAATGCCGCCGGACTCTTGCATAATCAACTGATGCAAATTGCGCAGGCTGGCTTGCAGTTGATTGGTGGTGCTGCGTTTCAGGCGCATGGCATTGCGCAAGCCGCCAAAGAGACCGCCCGCTTCGTACTGAAAAGTCCAGCGCACCAACGTACCGTCCGTGACCTCATGCAGGCGAATGCGGCCCTGATTGTCCGCGAAACTGGCGCCGTCCATCAGCCGATACTCATAGCCGAGCGTGTCATACCAAGCGCTTACTTCAACAACGACATCGTTTGACTTCTCCGACGACGCGCGCCAGCGAGCGCCTTGACCGTCTCGCTGAGTTGACAGGAAGGACACGGACGATACATCTTCTTGCCACTTCGGCAGGGCTGAGGGATCGCCCAGAAAACGCCAAATGAATTCCGGCGATGCTGGAATCAGGATTTCGAGGTCGATGACGTTCATGGCTTTTGCCGAGAGAGTGGTGAATTAAGCGGAATTGACAACCATGCCCCCAGCCCCCAGCCCCTTCCCGCAATCTCTATTGCGGGCATCCCCAAAATGAGGGAAGGGGAGTGATACTGCGTTTTGAAGTCCCTCCCTCTTTATGGGAAAATTCGCCATAGAGAAGGCGCATGGATTTGGGGTGGGGGTAGATGCTGGCATATTCTCGATAATCACCACTCCCTTTGCCGATGTAGCGTGACTGGAATCGCGCTTTATGCTACACTGACTTTAGATTTTACCACTGGAAAACCGAACCGCAACTAATATGCCGAACCCCATATTTGTATTCGCCTTTGTTATCGCCACCATGTTTGGCTTGGCTTTCCATGTCATAATGGGCGGTAACGTCCGGCGTATGGTCTTGTTTATCGTCACCGGTTGGCTCGGCTTCCTGCTGGGCCAATACATCGGCGGTTACCTGGGCATAACGCTTTTCAAAATCGGCGTGGTGCATCTCTTGCCGGCCTCCGTGGGCGCGATCGCGCTGCTGATGTTTGCCCACATTTTGACTGCCGAGCCCAGCACACCGGTGTCGCGGCGCTAGCTCATGACTGAAAGCGAGCCCGGCGACAGCCAACCGGCGTCCGCGCCCTCACGCGCGTCAAGCGGCAGCAATATCGGCCGACTCATCAAGTTCATTGCCATCGTTGGCTTGCTGCTGATTGTGTTGCTGATGGCCGGCGCGCTGCTGGCGGCATTGACCGCCGCTGAAACCTGGGCGCCGGTAATCCAAATCTTCCGCGATGTATTCCTGCTTATTCTCCTGCTGGAATCACTGCTGATTATCGCCGCGGTCACGGTATTGCTGCTGCAAATGGCCGGCTTCCTTATCATGCTAAGATCGGAAGTTAAGCCCATCCTGGACAACGCGCGCGAGACGACTCGCCTGAGCAAGGCGACCGCGCAATTTATCAACAGCAATGCGGTTGATCCCCTGATTCAAGTCAAGAGTTTTCTGGCCGGCTTGCTGGCTTTTCTGCGCGAATTGATCCTTCTGCGCGGGCTTGTCTTGCCGGAAGATGCCAATACCAAGACGCCGGAGCCGGATGAGACTTCCCAGGCTTAACGAAAATGCCGCCGTCGCTGGCATCGCGCTGGGTATGATTCTCGGGGCGATTTATACTTTGCTGCATATCAGCAAGCGCGGGGCGGTGCGGCGGCGGGATCTGACGCAATTTGGCGCCGCCACCGCTGAATTGGAGACAGACGCCGCCATCAGTAAGGCCAAACAGCAAGCCAACGCCCGCCTCGAAAACCAGGACTAGCTGCGCTCAACACGATCAAAGGCGCTGCCCAGGGCCGCCAGCAGGTCACCGGCGATCACGCTTCGTGCGCTTTTAACCTCGTCGGCAGCGAGAGAACCGGCCAGCGCATGAAGGTAGGCGCCGAGTCGCGCGCTGTCATAAGCAGTTGCGCCCTGCGCGCGCAGTCCGGCGATCAACCCTGCCAGGACATCGCCCGTGCCGGCTGTCGCCAGCGCATCGGTCTTGAAGGGAATGACACTCGTTCGGCCGTCCGGCGCCGCAACCAGCGTGTGGGCGCCCTTCAGCGCCACGACCAGGCTCCAGGCTTCAGCGTACTCGCGCGCGACGCGCCAGCGATCGGCATTGATCTCCGCCCTGGTTAGGCCGGTCAGCCGCGCCATTTCGCCGCTATGGGGTGTGATGATCGTGGCTTCCGGCAGCGGTCGCCACCAATCTGGCTTTGAACTGAGGGCATTAAGCGCATCGGCGTCGATGATCAAGGGCGGCAGCGCCTCTGAATTCAGCAGCCTCCACACAAACGCGTGAGTAGACTCATGCAGTCCGAGTCCGCAGCCAATCAGCAGCGCGTCATAGGCTTGCGCCGCTTCGGCCAGCGTTTCGCTGGCGGCTTCGGCTATCGCGCCCTGTGTATCGGCCAGCGGCAGCCAGGTGGGCTCGCGCAGCCGGCCCGCCACGATGTTGATGTTCTGCCGGGTCGCGGCCAGCGTGACCAATCCAGCGCCGGAGCGACCAGCCGCTTCGCCGGCCAGGGCAGCGGCTCCGATGTAGTTGGCTGAGCCAACCGCCAGCATGACCTTGCCAAAAGTACCCTTGTGTCCGTCCAGCGGGCGCTGGGGCAACAGCGAGGCGGCTAGCGCTGCGTCGGTCACGGTTGTCGCAAGCCGCTGCAGCGCGGGCAAGTCAGGCGGGATGCCGATCCCCGATATGACCAGCTCGCCGACCAGTCCCGCCGCCGGGAAGCTGAACAAGCCCGGTTTGGCCGCGATGAAACTCATCGTTGCGTCGGCAGCCAGGGCCGCCGGGTCGGCGCTTCCGCTGCCGCAGTCGACCCCGCTGGGACAATCGACGGCAAATACGAAGGGTCTGCTATCAGCATTCCCGGTCTCTGGGCGGGTCGGGCGCGCCACCCGGGCCGGCCTGCTTGCCGACCTTGCTCGCAGGCTGTCGTTTACGCGTTCCAGAATTTCAGCCGCGCCGCCGCCCAGGGGCAAGCGAGCGCCGATGCCAAAGAGGGCGTCAACGATGATATCTGCCTCGCTCACCCACTCCGCAAGCTGAATCTTGTCACGGTCATTTGCAAGCGCCTCGGTACGGAGCTGCTTAACTGAGGAATCTTGAAACGGTACTTCGCTGAAGTTCCGTTCCGGGAGGAGATACAGGCGAATATCCGCCGCTGTATGCCTCGCCAGGTCATACGCCATAACCAAGCCGTCGCCGCCATTATTGCCCGGCCCGATCAGAAACAGGATCGCAGTCTCCGCCGTGATGGTGACCTGGCGCTGCAGGAAAGCGCTGGCGTCCTCGCCGGCATTGACCATCATTTGCGCGTAACTCATGACCGAGCGGTCGGCTGCGGCTTCAATCTCTCGCATCTCGGCTACAGAGGCTACCTTGATCACATCCGCTCCCGCGGCTCAACCGAAAAAAAGAGACCTGTATCTTAATGATACACGTCTCGCGCGCAGTAAACGATAATCGACTTAACGGTCGCGATTCACCACTTCATGCGCCAATTCGACCAGGGCCTGTTTGGCGGGCGATGCTTCTAAAACATCCAGGCTGTCGATTGCCCGGCTGATGAGCAGGCTGGCTTGTTCCCGCGCCTTGTGAATCGTGTCGCCTTCCAGCAATTTGCGCATGATGGCATCCACCGGGTCAGCCGACGGCGCGCCGCCATGGCCGTTCTCAGCGCCCAGCGCGACTGCCACGCCGCGCCCCTGATCCACATCAATGCCCGATGTCTTGCCCAGGCTTTTTTCATCGGCAACTAAATCCAGGATGTCATCGATAATCTGGAAAGCCAGGCCCAGGTTGAATCCAAACTCGGACAGCGCCTCGACTTCGCTGGCCTCAGCATCCGCCAGCTTGGCGCCGATCGCGCCCGCCGCGCGGAAGAGCGCCGCCGTCTTTAAGGCAATGACCCGCATGTAGACCTCGCGCGAAAAGTCATTGCTTTTGACGGCGGTCGCCTGCAGAGTCTCGCCCTCGACCAGAGCGGTGGCGGCTTGAGCCAGGTCAATGTTCAATGCGCCGTAGGAAGCCATCAATTCGTAAACCGCCGTGAACAGAAAGTCGCCCGTCAGCAGAGCGAAGGTACGGCCCCAGGTGGCGTTCACGGAGGGCCGCCCACGCCGCATGATGCCGTGGTCATTGATATCGTCGTGCACAACGCTGGCCGTGTGCATGAGTTCAACTGCCGCGGCAGGCCCCGCAACATAATTCAAGTCGCTGCCGCCCAGCGCCATATAAGCGAGCAGCATAAGACGCGGCCGTATGCGTTTGCCGCCGGCGCCGAGGATGTGGCGGCTGGCGTCGCGCAAGACTTCGACCTGGCTATCGGTCACATCAAGCATGGCGCCCTCGACAGCCGCCAGCCCTTCGTCCAGGTGTTCAAGGAGAGTCGCCGTTCCCGCCACTGTCCCAGTCATCCGCCGCTCCAGTTCCAGAATTGTGAAGTTCAGAACTATCTAAATGTATTGTACTGTAAGTATGCTAATCGTCAACGCAATTCGGCCTCGGTCAAGCGCTGCTCGCGCTGGGCTGGCTAATCGGCGCATTTGCCCAGCGTTTGACAGAGCTGCGTGATGTGCAGGCGGTCATGCTGCGCGGTGAAATAGGCCATCTCCAACAGATTCGTCAAGCCAAAGATGCTGTGCCGGGCCGGGCGCCTCCAGTCATCCGCGCCCAGGTCGGCCAGTGTCGCCATGGTCTGCTGGCGCTGCGCTCGAAAACGCTCATAGACTTCCATGCCGTCGTCATGACATTCCGGGATATCCGGTCCCGGCGGCGGCAGCGACGGGATAAAGGGATTGTCTTCATCCAGAATTGTCCGCAGCCGCCGCTGATGCACGTCCGTCTCGGCACGCCACAGATGGCAAAGTATCTGCAAAATCGACCACTCGGCGGGATCGGGGCGCTGCAGCCACTGATGATCTTTCACCTCCGCCAGCAGGCCGCGCAGAGCCGCCAGGTTTCCCTGAAACTGAAGCGGCAGCGTCGCCGGCGTCATCTGCCCGGGCTGGAATTCATTCTCCCAATTCGGGCGGCGAAGGCCATCCAAGATCGGGAACAGCCCAGTTTCCTCACTGACATGCCAGGCATGTAGCCCCAGTGTTGCCGCTGGTTCAATGTCATTGGTCAGGCTGTCGCCGATGACCAGCGCTTCGTCCGGCTCGACGCCAACGCGCGCTATGGTTTCGGCAAAGTAAGCCGGATTAGGCTTGGCGAAGTGCATATTCTCGCTGTTGGTGACGAAGGCAAACTCGCTGATATAGTCGCCCAAACCCGCCCAGTTGACGCGCGCAATTGTGGCCGACTCAGGAAAGAGCGGGTTGGTCGCGATCGCTAGCAATAAATTCTGATTGAGCAGCGCTTCCACCAGCTCCGCCGCTCCCGCCATCGGGGCTGTTGTCTCGCGGAAGCTATGGTAAGGACCGGCGTAGAATTGGTCTAGCGCGCGTACTGTCTCCTCGCGGGTGAGTGGCAGTTGGCGCGCAAGCTCGTCCAGCATCAACTCAGCGTTGCTGAGAAGCGCATGATTGCAATCATTGAGCCGGCCGATGGCGCCGCGCAGAGCATCTGAGGCTTCGCTGATGCCGAAACAGGCTGCGAAATGCCGGTCCCAGCCCTCGCGGAAGGTTTGCGCCCACTGCCGGTCGGGATTATGCAGCAGCGTATTATCCAGGTCGAGCAATACCGCCTTAATCATCGCGGGATTCCAAAGCTTGCCGAAAAATATCCAGGCCGGGGTGATCATCCGGGCAGCCCACGTAGGGATCGACTTTTTCGCCATTTTTCAGGCAAATGGCTTCAACGTCCACCCGTCGCATCAGCCCCAGAAAGCCGGCTTTGATGGTGAGCACCAGCCGCGTATCGGCGCTGGCGTTAGCTAAAACGATGTCAGGCACCGGGCACTTGACGCAATCTTTAGGATGCCAATTCTCCGATTCAGGGTTGTCCTTCGCCAGCCGGCATTCTTCCACGTCACGGGTATGCCGATTGAAATCGGCGTAATAATGGGGGCATTCCCGCCCCGCTGGCGTTTTCATTGGCTCGTCTTACCCTTGCTCGATCCAGCGCGACGCGACGACCGGCAGCTTGTCCAAGGACCCGTATTGTACTGTGCAATCCGGCAAGGATTCAAGAAAGCTGGCGCCGTAAGACTTGCTGATGACGCGACTGTCGAAAATCGCCACCACGCCCCGGTCAGTCCGCCGGCGGATCAAACGGCCGAAACCCTGCCGAAAGCGCAAGATGGCGTCCGGCACCGCGTATTGCTGAAAGGAACGGGCATAAGTTTCGCTGCGCGCCGCGAAGACGGGCTCCGTTGGCACGGCAAAGGGCAACTTGGTGATCACCACCGCGCTCAGATCAGCGCCGGGGATGTCGATGCCCTCCCAGAAGCTGCGCGTGCCCATTAGCACCGCCTTTTCCGCCCGCAGAAAACTGGCGAGCAGCGCCTCCCGGCTGCTGCCGAAGCTCTGATCGTAAACGTTGATATTGCCCAGTGTCAGCCGCGGCGTGATCGCTTTGGAGACCTCGCGCAGTTGCGCATAACTGGTGAACAGCACCAGCATCCGACCCTCGAGCGCCGCCGCCAGCTCAATCAGGCCGCGCCCGACCATGCGCTGATAGTCGAAATGCTGTCTCGGTTCCGGGATGTCCTGCGGGATGTAAACCAGCGTCGACTGCTTGTAATCGAAGGGCGAGCCAAGCGCCAGCGACTTGAAGCTCTCGGTATAAAGACGTTCTTTGATATGGTCGAAATTATCCTGGGTCCGCAGCGTGGCGCTGGTCAGGATGATGCTCTCCATACGCTGATTCAGGGTTTCCTCCATCATCGGGCCCACATGCAGCGGCGCAATCTGCAGCGCGAGGCGCTCGGCTTTTTCGCCGGCGGTAATCGAATAAACCGACCCGGTTTCGGGCGCCTGCGTAAAGCCTTCGAGCTGCTCATGCAGGTCAGCCAGATAGCGAAGATGCCCGTTGATTTCGCTGCTGATGTCGCCTAAGTCCGGCATGTCGTACTCGGCGTAACGCGGCAATGCGTTGCAAAGGCGCTCGACAGCCTCGGTAACCGCCAGCAGATAAGCGCCTAAATGTTTCCAGGCCGCCAGGACCGCTGCGAAGTCGCCGGCATCGCGATGGGATTGCAACAGTCGCATGGCGTAGCGATTGTCCGCTTTTTGGCCCGAGGCGAAACTATGCAGCGCCCGGAAGTATTGACGAATAAATCGCCGCATAAGTTCGACAATTTCTTCAATATTGCCAATGAAGGCCGAAAGACGCCTGGATTCATCGGGCGGGAAAAACTCGCTCCCATAGCTCAGCAGCTCGCCTAGAATGCCGCTGCCGCCATTGCCCAAATCCCGCAGCCGCGTAAGGATCTGCGCCTGGTCGATGTGGCGCGTCATGCCATGGGTGATGGCGTCCTCAAGGTGGTGCGCTTCATCGACGATGAGGTTGCTGTAATCCGGCAAGGCGCGATTGTCTATGCGCGCATCGGCGATGAGCAGAGCGTGATTCGTGATGACGATATGCGCTCGCTCCGCCCGTTGCCGCGCGCGATAATAAGGACATGCCCCATCCATCTCGCTGATGCAGCGTGTGCTTGAGCAGCCCTCGTCTTGCGCGCTCAGCCGTGACCAGACAGCCCATTCACCAGCTCGCAGCGTGATCTCGCCCCGGTCGCCGGAATCGCTCTCCTGCAGCCAAACCAGTATCTTGGCCAAGGTGCGTATTTCATCAAGATTGGCGGGTTTGCGCCGGCGCAAAGTCTGCAAGCGGCGCGGACACAGATAGTTGCCGCGGCCCTTCATGAGCGCTGCCCTCAACGGCGCGCCAAGAATCTCGCGCGCTTGGGGAATGTCCTTGCCCAGGAGTTGCTCTTGCAGATTGATGGTATTGGTTGATACGGTCACGCGCTGATTGTTCTGCAGCGCCCAGAGCGCGGCCGGAATCAGATAAGCCAGCGACTTGCCCGTGCCCGTGCCCGCTTCAATCATGAGATGCTCGCCCTGATTCAGCGCGGCGCTGACTTCTTGCGCCATGCGCAACTGCTCGTCGCGAACTTCGTAGTCGCTAAAACCAACAGCCAGCGCGCCCTGAGCGCCGAATACCGCGCGGATCGCCCCCGGCTCCAGCGGGTCATGCCGCGCCCTGTCCAGGTTGAGCGGCGGCGAATCAAGCCGCTCGGGCTCAAACGGCGCGACCGGACGCTGAGGAACGAAATCGCGCAAACTCTGGTCCAGCGCGGCTTGAAAGACGGCCCGCAAGCCCCAATCCAGCCCGTCGCCGGCGCGGATAATCTCCGCCAGGACGCTGGAGGGACTAGCGCAGAGCTTCCGCCACAGATGCCAGTACAAATGGCCGGTGGCGACCGCATCGTCAAGCGCGCGATGCGCTCGCTCCAGCTCCACCCCTACCTGCGTCGCCAGGCTGCCCAGGCTGTAGCGCGGCACCGAGGGCAAAACAATCGACGCCAGTTCAAAGGTGTCAATGGCGTCGTTGCGCTTGAGCAGGTCATGTTTGCGCAGGAAGGAACGGTCAAAGCCCACGTTGTGCGCGATGACGGTTGTGTCGGCGAAGAAACTGCGCAAGTCCGGCAGGATGTCGTCGATGCCGGGCGCATCCTCGACATCTTCTTGATGGATGTTGGTCAAGTGAGTGATATCAGCGGGAATCGGCTGTGACGGCTTGACCAGCGACTGATATTGTTCAATCACCGCGCCGTCGCGAAAGCGCGCCAGCCCCACTTCTATGATTTCATCGCTGGCAGGGCTGAGCCCGGTAGTCTCGAGGTCAAAGGCAATCAGATCGCCGCGCATACTAGCCTCCACTGCGGGCGACCCGAATCGGTCGCGCCGGCGCGCCTGACCAATTCACACGCTCGCGGACCTGCTGAAATGAAGCGGGAGCCAATGCCGCTTGCGATCACTCGGAAGCGTCTTCGCTGGCTTCATCTCCGGCATCCCCGTCGCTGGATTCAGAGGCGTCGTCTTCAGGCGGATGCAGAGCTTCAGCCTGGGCGAACCAGGTCGCCAGATTACGGCGGATGATGGGCAAATCCAGCGTTGAAACGCCGACAAAGCCTTCTCGCTCGAGCAGCGACCAATTGTCATCATCGGCGAGGCTCCACAAGAATGACTGCGCCCGCGCCTTGGCCAGCGATTCCTCGCTGATTAGCAGGCTGGCGCGCCTCGACAGCGGATAGCTGCCAGCTTCAATGGATCCGCCAGTGGGCTCGACGCAGCCGGCGCCGCCATCAACGGCGACCAACTGAATGTTCGCCTGTTCATTTGCCAGGACCCGCTGATAATCCGGCCAACTCATATAGGTCAAGCCGCCGGGGACATTGCCAACCGCGGCTGCGCGATACAAGGGGTCGTAGTCTTTCTCCGTGTCGCGGCGGGCCGGCGGGATAATACCCGCCCGGCTTTGCAGCAGGATGTCCGTGTATTGATCAGTAAAAGACGGACCGAAAAGCGTCATCCGCTGATCCGGAAAAGCCGGGTCAATAGCCGACCAATTCTCGGCCTCGCCGCTCCAAATGGCATTCACCTGGTCCGTAGTCAAACAAGCGCTGTATTCATCGCCGGCATGGCTAATCAGTATCGTCGCTTGCGCGCCTAAAGCCAGCGGCAGCGTAACCACGCCCTTGGCCGCGCACTCAGCGAGCGCGTCAGCATCCGCCGCGGCGTCGAGCAGTGTGATGTCGGCCTCGCCTGCGCATAAACGCGCGATGCCGGCGCTGGCTGCGGCCGCTTCGTAAACCGCCGAGAAGCGCTCATAGGATTCGGTAAGTTTGTCGCCGACGCGGCTCAGCGTCTGGTAGGCGTTGGCTGCGCCGACCAGACGGACTTCGCCATTCAGGTCTGGCGGAATCTGAAATCCACTATCTCCGCCGGCGCTTAGCGTGGCGTCCGCATCGGCCAGGATTAGCGCGTTTAACTCGCGCGTGGCGCCTGTCGGCGCTGTTACGCCGGCTTCGCGCATCACTTCAGCGCCCGTTTCGCCCACAATAAACTGCAAAAACTCCGCCAGGCTGTCGCTGCCGTTAAGGCGGGCGCGATTGACAACTACATAAAGCGAAAGAGCAAAGTCGTAATCCCCGCTTTCAACGGCCTCAGCCGCGGGCGCCGCACAAGCGCCCGAGTTAGCGCTTGAGATCTCCAATAGCTTGATCGACTCCGAGCTTTGGCTCAACTCACTCCCGGCCAGCAGCGCCAGCCCGCCCGCGGTTGCGCTCACACGCTTGGCAG
Source organism: Anaerolineae bacterium (assembly GCA_022823165.1). Lineage (GTDB taxonomy): Bacteria > Chloroflexota > Anaerolineae > Aggregatilineales > Phototrophicaceae > UBA6055. The sequence goes on from JAJDXR010000046.1 coordinate 29,233, forward strand.
CGTTCGCGCTATCGGCGAGCGTCTCCGCATCCAGCCGCAAGCCGTCACCCGCGACTATCGAGTCGGCGATGAAATAGGCCAGCTGATTGTCACCCGGCAGCAATAGCGTCAGCGGCAGCTCGGCCAAGTCGTCGCCGGCGAAGGACCAATCGGTCAGAGCGTTGCTATTGCTCGGCTTGAGAACCTCGCGCAGCGCCGCCTCATCCAGGCACTCGATCGCGGTATCCGCCTGCGTTATGAAGCCCGCTACATAATGGCCGACCAGCAACTCGCTATAGGCCAGGTCATTGGCATCGCAGATGGCGCGTTCAGCGCCGGACATTTTCCGTGTGGCGGTCGCCAGATCAATCTCGCCATTGCAAAACCAATCGATTCCGTCCGTGGTTCCGCTGTTTGTGATGGCAAGCGATGTCATTCCGCCGGCTGCCGCCAGGCGCTCGATCAGCGAATTGGCGATCCCGGAACCAATCACACTGATGGTTTCCTGCGACTGCGCCGCCGCCCAACCGGAACTCGCGATTAGCAAAATCAGCACCAGGGCGCCAGTAGCAAATCTAAACTTCGCCATGTATTGACGTATCCTTACTCAGGCTTGATTCAACCCACGGATTGTACCGCCAGCGCTACGATTGTAAAGCCATACTTTTCTGCTAAGATGCGAGCGCGCCTCTGCAGCCGACTGCATAATGCCGCCGAGGCCGGCCCCAAAACCACGCGGGAGAGTAAAGTGGGCTATACGCCGCAAAGCATCTACGAATTAATCGGCGGAGAAGCGCCAGTAGCCGCTATCGTCGATGCCTTTTACGATGCGGTCGCCGATGACCCGATTCTGCGCCCCATGTATCCGGAATCCCTTGAAGCGCCCAAGCGCCGCTTGTATCTATTCTTGCTGCAATTTTTCGGCGGACCCAGAACTTATCTGGAAGAGCGCGGCCATCCACGCCTGCGCATGCGCCATTTCCCATTCGCCATCGATCAGCAGGCGCGCGACCACTGGCTGCAGCACATGTTGAACGCGGTTGACCAGGCCGGCATCAGCGAACCCGCGCGCTCCAGAATGTATGAGTATTTCGAGCGCTCTTCGGCTTTCCTCATCAATCGTGGCGGCGACGACGCCTCGGCGCAAAACTAAGCTGCGCTAGCCGCCATTGAGAACGTAGCGCTCAAAAGCCTCAGCGGTCCAGGGCAGAGCCCGCTTAAAAAAGCGCTGATTGATGGCTTCGGCATATACCCGTATCTCAAATTGCGCGTCGCTCGCCATGCGCAGGCGCAGAAAGCGCATCAGATTGTGCGCGTCAATCTTGGCAACCCAGGTGTAATAGACGCTGAATCCAGGCAGAAACAGGCGCGCCATTTCCTTCGACACCCCTTGCTCCAGCGCTTGCGAATACAAACGAAAGCCCTCGGCGTAATGATCCAGCAATTCTCGCGTTAACTCGTCGTTCTCCGCCGCTGCCAGCGCGCCTTCGCTAGCCTGCTTATTGTCTTTGCTCTGCCGGCGCCACACATCGGGCACATAAAAGTCGCTCTCTTGAAAGGGCGTGTAACGGCCGGATTGCGCGTTCATATTCCAGGTGCGGTGGCGCGCCCATTGCCACCAGGTCACCAGCGGCGCTCGTACGCGAAACTTGAACTCCACCATTTCAAAAGGCGATGTGTGGCGGTGACGCAGCAGGTAGAAGAGCAATTTCTTGTCGCGGTCCGGCCCTTTGCTCTCGCCCAGAAAGCTAACGCGCGCGGCATTGACAATAGCCAGATCTCCGCTGATTTTGGAAGCAGGGTGCGGCATCAGGTCGATCAGCTCGATCCAACCCTTGTCGAGCACCTCGACGCGCTTGCCAATTAACTGCTCCGCCATGTAAATCTCCCGCGCATGAATCCAGGCGCTAGCGTTCCGCCGCGTTTGCGCTTCAGCCGAGTCAGGCGCTCAGGCTCTGCAGGGCGATGCGAATGCGTTCTTCAATGTCATCGGGCGCCTCTGGCGGAATCGACTGAATAGCCGCTTGCGCTTCCACCACGCTGTATCCCAGCCCGGTCAGCGCGTCCAGCAATATGCCGCTGCTAGCGTCTTCAGCGGCCAGCGGCAGGCTGTCCAGGCCGCCCGTAATTTTGTCTTGCAGCTCCAGCACAATTTTCTGCGCCGTCTTTTTGCCGATGCCCGGCACACGGCTGATAATCTCCGGACGGTCGTTCAGGACGGCGCTGCGCAAATTGTCCACGCTTAGCGTACTCAGAATGGCGACGGCCAGCTTGGGGCCGATGCCGCTGATTTTGATCACCGCGTCGAAAATTTCACGTTCGCCCATAGTCGCGAAGCCGTACAAGCTGAGCGAATCCTCGCGCAGGACCAGCCGCGTGTACAAAAACACGCGTTCGCTATCCAGCTTTTCGATGGTGGTATAAGGCGCCAGCACCTCAATGCCGACGCCGCCCACGGTCACCACCAGGTGATCCGCGGCTTTCGAGACCAGGTTGCCCTCCAAGGTGGTAATCATGCGCAGTCGCTACTCTCAGACGAGGTTGATATCATGCAGACGATAGCTGTGCAAATCAGTGATAGCCACCGCCAGGGCGTCCGCCGCGTCATCCGGGCTGGGCGCTATCTCCAAGCCCAGCAGCAGGCGCGCCATCTCTTTCATCTGGCTCTTGCCAGCGCCGCCATAGCCACAGACCGCCTGCTTGACAGCATTGGGCTTGTATTCAGCGATCACCAAATTCGCTCGGCTGAGCGTCAGTAAGACTACTCCGCGCGCCTGAGCTACAGTAATCGCAGTGCTGACATTGCGTGAGAAAAATAACTCTTCAACGCCGGCGCGGTCCGGACGGAATTCCGCGATCAGTCTGTTCAATTCGTCGTGAATCTGGCGCAGCCGCTCCGGCATCGGCGTACCCGCCTTGGTGCGGATCACATCATAAGCCAAAGCTTCCAGGCGGCCGTCAGCGTGTTCGCGTACAAAACCGTAGCCGAGCGAAGCGGTTCCGGGATCAATGCCCAGGGAAATCATCCTAAGACTCGTAGGCAGCCAGGACTTCGTCCGTGATGCTCAAGTTGCAGGCTACGGATTGCACATCATCCGATTCTTCAAGCTGCTCCATAAGCCGCATGTTTTGCAGCGCTTTACTCTTGGGAATATCCAGCTCGTTCTGCGGGAACCAGCGCAATTCACAGTCGTCGAACTGATAACCCGCCTGCGTCAGCGCCTGTTCCACCACCGAGAACTCATCGCGCGGCGTATAGACTGTTACGATTCCCTCTTCGTCAACGACATCGTCCGCGCCCGCTTCCGCCGCTTCCAAAAACAACTCGTCGAAGTCGCTTTCGCCTTTGATTGTGATGTAGCCTTTTTGGTCGAATTGCCACATGACCGCGCCGTTGGTGGCCAGGCTGCCTTCATGCTTGCTGAAGGCGTGCTTGATTTCGGCCAAGGCGCGATTCTTGTTATCGGTGAGTATTTCGACGATGTAGGCGACCCCCTCAGGTCCATAACCCTCGTAAAGTATTTCAAGGACTTCGCCGCCCGCGATCTCACCCGTGCCTTTCTTGATGGCGCGTTCAATATTCTCCTTGGGCATGTTGGCGGCGCGGGCTTTGGCGATCGCAAGTTTCAGCCGCGGGTTGGCGCTCTCGTCGCCGCCGCCTTCTCTGGCGGCAACCATGATGTCGCGCGCCAGGCGTGTAAAGATTTTGGCGCGTTTCGCGTCTTCCGCGCCCTTCTTTCGCTTGATGGTTGACCACTTGCTATGACCGGACATGGTCGCGTCCCTTTCCTAGCAATACAGCAAATTTGCCTACGACGATTATAGCGCATTCCGCGAGCTGCATTGCAACGCGCAATGCTATAATACATAGGTATGCTTCCAGATTGGATACCAAAGTTGCGCTTCGATGAATGTAATGCAGCAGGCCGAAGATATCATTGAAGCGGCCAGCGATGAATCTCAATTCCAATACCAGGGTCGGATCCCTCCGGAACGCATCGCCTGGATTGCATTGCTCGGGGCTTTTCTGCTATTTTGCAGCGTAACGCTGACGACAGCCTTCGGCGTATACCACTTCCTCTTTCGCTCCACAGTCGCCATGTCCGCCTTGTTGGAGGTCTCCAAGGGCACCGTCGGCATCACCGGGCCGGATCTGATTGTCGCGGCCGAACGAGAGCGTGATGATTTGACCAATTCCGTCACAAGCGTCAGTACCGACTCCTTGTCTCAGGCTACCATCCAAATCAAGGACTTTCGCGAAGGCGACGAGGATAGGGCGGACCTCCTGGCGGCGGTTACGCTCCAGGGCAATACGCTGGTTACCTTTAACTATGCCAATCGCCCACGCTATGAATGGAGCTCGAATCCGCAACGCATACAATTTTCCCGGCTCAACGGCGTACTGGACATCCTGATAGCCGGTGTCAGCGAAGGGCGAAAGTTCCTCATGGACTTTTACACCGACAATCTGAGCAGCGACAAAGGGGTGCACATTCAATTCAAGAGCAACGGCCGCTACCGTCTCAGCGTGTCGGAAGACGAGCTGCGCTTGCTGAATCTGGCTGGCGAGGCGACTGTATTCTTTCGCGACGATCAGAGCCGGCCCGTGCTGATAAGGAGCGGACATGAGCTGGTCGTGCGAATTGGCGCGCGCAGCATGACGCAATTCCCGTCGCGGGCAAATGTGCTCAAGCGCGGCGAAATCAGCCTGTTGCCGGAGACTGATGAAGCGCGCGCGCTGAATGATTGGCAGTGCAGCTTCAGGCAAGAGCAGCCCCCACCCGGCGATTTCTCGCTGGTCCGTTTCGACGGCCGCGTCGCTTTGCGCATGCGCCGAGTCAACAATGCCCAGTCCAATGGCGAGGTTCGCTGCGCGCAGTCCTTTAGCGGCGAAGGCCTGGATGTGCGCGATTATGACTCGCTTCGTGTCCTGACTACCTTCTTGCCAAATTATCAATCGCTAAGCGTATGCGGGCGGGCGGCCAGCGAATGCCCGCTGATGCTGCAAATCAACTACACGTACCGGGGCGATTCCGGGCGAATCCATGAGGCGCAATGGTATCGCGGCTTTTATTACGCGACAGATATTTCCGGCGACGCTCGCAAGCGCTGCGATACCTGCATCCAGGACCATGTGGATATCAACCAGGCAGTCTGGTACACCTTTGATTCCGAGAATCTGCTGAATCTAATCGCTGAAGAAGAGCAGCCGGAGCGAATCAAGTCGGTCGCATTTTATGCCTCCGGCCACCAGTTTGATACGCTGGTCGGCGAGATGGCATTGCTGCTCGGGACCGCATCCGCTGGCTGACGCAAAAGCACATGAATAGCATGAGAAGCGCGCAGGAGTCCGCCACATGTCCGATAGTCTGAACGATATCTTTCTTGTCGCTACTGTGTTTGCGGCTGTTGTCATCGCGGCTTTTTGGCTGGCGATTGTTATGTGGGCTTATCGCGATATGCGCTCGCGGTCGCGTGATCCGCTGGCTCATTTCCTGGTTGCCGTTTTGGTATTTCTGCTGAATATACCGGGGCTGTTCATATATATCTTGTTGCGCCCGCGTGAGACCCTGTCAGCCGCCTACGAACGCTCGTTAGAAGAAGAAGCGCTGTTGCAGGAGATTGAAGAACGGCCGAGCTGCCCCGGCTGCGGGCAGCGCGTCCAGCACAATTGGCAGGCCTGCCCGCACTGCCATCACCGGCTGAAGAAAGCCTGCGTCAATTGTGATTATCTCCTGGAGCTGCCCTGGAACATCTGCCCGCGCTGCACCATCAGCCAGGTCAGTTACACATCCGACGGCGTCATCGCGACCAATTCACGCCATGTCCAGCCCTCAGAGCCGGACCCAATCGACGCCAAGTGGGTGGCTTCACAGCAAGTTGAATAACTCGAAACTATCAGGCATACCGACGAAGCGCGCGGCTATATTTCGCCTTCTTCGCCGACTGTATGAATCTTGATGAGATTGGTCTGGCCGTCGATGCCGAAGGGCACACCGGCAATTATCACCAGTCGATCGCCCCGTTGCACCAAGCCCTTGTCGTGCGCGGCGCGAATCGTGATGCTGACCATTTCGTCAATCGTGCTAAATTCTTCGACATGAAGCGGCACCACACCCCATACCAGCGCCATGCGGCGCTGCGTGGTGGCGTTGGGCGTCATACACAGGATTTGCGTGGCGGGCCGCTCCTTGGCGACTCGCCGCGTCGTGTATCCTGACATGCTGGTGGTCACGATAGCCGTCGGCTTGATCAATTGTGAAATATCTGAAGTCGCCTTGCCAATCGCGCTAGAAATGTCTTCCGCGTCACTGCCGCCGCTGGCTTCCGGCAGATCCGGCCCGCTGCCCGCCGCGCCAAAATTCTGCAGATTGCGCTCAGCGATAGAGGCGATCTCGCTCATGACCTCCACCGAGCGCACCGGGTAGCTGCCGCTGGCGCTCTCGGCGCTCAGCATGATGGCGTCGGTGCCATCCAGAATCGCATTGTAGACATCGCTCGCCTCGGCCCGGGTCGGGCGCGGATTGTCCGTCATCGACTCCAGCATCTGCGTCGCTGTGATCACGGGCTTGGCCGCGGCGTTGCACAATTTGATTATGCGCTTCTGATGAAAGGGAACTTCTTCAGCGGGCGTTTCCAAACCCAGGTCTCCGCGAGCCACCATGATGCCATCGCAGGCCGCGATAATTTCTTCGATATTCTCCAGAGCTTCGCCCATCTCAATCTTGGCGATGATCGCGGCTTCTTTGTTCAGCTGATCCATCAGCGACTTCAACTCATGTATGTCGCTGGCGGAGCGGACAAAGGACATGGCGATATAGTCGCACTGCTTTGCCAGCGCGAACTCAATGTCGGCGCGGTCTTTCTCAGTGATGGCGGACAGGGTCAGCCGAGCATTGGGGGCGGACACGCCTTTGCGTGACTTCAACGCGCCGCCGACCACGACATCGCACACGAGGTTGCGCCCGTCGGCGGCAGTGACCTGAAATTGCAGATTGCCGTCATCCAGCAAGAGCGTCGTCCCAGCCCGGATATCTTGCGCAAATTCAGGATGCGGCAGCGACACCAAACCATTGGCGCCAATCACAGCGTCTGTCGTCAGGGTAATCGAATCGCCAATGTCCAGCATCAAGGGCTCAGACTGTAAAGCGCCGATGCGAATCTTGGGACCTTGGATATCGCACAAGATCGCGACCACGCTGCCTTCATCGTCAGCAATTCGGCGTATCCGGTCAATAGTCTGCCCGTGCGTCTTGTGATCGCCATGGGAGAAGTTGATGCGAGCTACATTCATGCCCGCGCGGATCATTTGGCGCAATATCTCAGCATCGCGGGAAGCGGGACCGATGGTGGCTACTATTTTGGTGTGTTTGCTGTGCAAGCCAGGTCGCAAGCTTGTTCCCCCTCGGTTCGGACGCGTCTGAATACCAGGCGCTATTCTACATCGGCATTCAAGTTGCTGAACGCCGCTTTGCCGGCATAGCGGGCGGCGCTGCCGAGCTGTTCTTCAATCCGCAATAGCTGATTGTATTTGGCGATTCGATCCGTACGCGCCGGCGCGCCGGTTTTTATCTGGCCGCTGTTCATAGCTACCGCGATATCGGCAATGGTATTATCCTCGGTTTCGCCGCTGCGGTGGCTGGTTACCACCGTCATATTGTGCCGCTGCGCCAGTTGGCCGGCGGCGAAGGCTTCCGTCAAGGAGCCAATCTGGTTCACTTTGAAGAGCAGGGAATTGGCGGCTTTATCCCTGATCGCGCGCCCTACCTTTTCCACATTGGTAACCAGCAAGTCGTCGCCGACAACCTGCACCCGGTCGCCAATCTTGGCCACCAGGCGCGTCCAATTCTCCCAGTCGTTTTCATCCAAGCCGTCTTCAATAGAAATGATCGGATAGCGATCTACCCAGTCGCTCCAAAAGTCGACCATTTCCGCGCCGCTCAGCTCCCGACCTTCGATTTCCAGCTGATACTTGCCATCCTGGAATATCTCCGATGCCGCTGGATCCAGCGCGATAAATACCTCGTCGCCGGCCTGATATCCCGCTTTGTCGATGGCCCCCATGATGACATCCAGCGCAGCCTGGTTGCTGCCCAGGCTGGGCGCAAAGCCGCCCTCATCGCCAACCGTTGTCTGATAGCCTCGCTCCTGCAAAATTTTGCCCAGCTGATGATAGATCTCGGTTCCCCAGCGCAAGGCCTCGCGAAACGTCGGCGCGCCCACCGGCATCACCATGAACTCCTGGAAGTCGGTGCTGCCAAGCGCATGTTTGCCGCCGTTCATGATGTTCATCATCGGCGTGGGCAAGACGTGCGCGTGGATGCCGCCCAAATAGGCGTAAAGCGGCAGCCCCAAGCTGTTCGCCGCCGCGTGAGCCAGAGCCATTGATACGCCCAGAATGGCATTGGCGCCCAGCTTGCTCTTGGTGGGACTGCCGTCAATCTGCAGCATCAATTCGTCGAGCGCCTTCTGGTCGTAGGGCTTCAAGCCCAGCAATTCGGGCGCGATGACGTCATTGACTGACGCCACCGCCTGCAGAACACCCTTGCCAAGATAGCGCGATTGATCGCCGTCTCGCATCTCGAGCGCTTCGTGTTCGCCGGTTGACGCGCCACTGGGCACGATGGCGCGGCCAACTGTGTCGTTAGCGAGCCGCACATCTACTTCGACCGTCGGATTGCCGCGTGAATCCAGGACTTCGCGCGCGAAGATTCTGCTGATCCTTGGCATCAATGAAGCCTCCCCTGTGGGCTGCCGAGGCTCGCCATCCCCGACCGATTAAAGATTCGACTTGACATGATAGTATAGCATCAACGGCAATTACACCGGCAATCCGAGCGCGCCCTTGCGCTGGATTCCTGCGCGCGATTGTACAGTCGCCCTCTTAATCACGATTGCCGTTATCCTGCAATGGCGCCGCCCAGCCAATGAATTCAAGCCGAGCGCCCACCCTGAACAGTATCTGGTCGGAAAACAGCTTCCGCCCGAAATAAATATTGCGTCGGACAGAACAGACAGAAAACGCGCCATATCGTCGCGGGCGAATTCTCGTTCTCGCTTTTCTTGAGCGCCAAAGCCCCCCAGCTTGCGCATTGCTTGATCCGCGCCCGATAAACTACAATGGCGGCAAATGGATCTGGATGAGTAATCCCCATATCATGCCCAAGCTGCGCGAAGTCTACCTGGACTATTCCGCATCCACGCCCGTCGACCCGCGCGTGCTGGAAGCGATGATGCCCTACTTCAGCCAAGTCTACGGCAATCCCTCCTCGGCTCATCGCTTCGGAAGGGCGGCTGAACGCGCTATTGAGGAGTCGCGCGCGACGGTGGCCGCCCTACTGAATTGCCGGCCTCCGCAGATCATCTTCACCGGCGGCGGCTCGGAAAGCGATAACCTGGCGCTGCGCGGCGCCGCCTGGCGCGCCAGGCAGCTGGGTAAGCCCGCCAAGCTGATTACTTCGCCCGTTGAGCATAGCGCGGTCAGCGGCACCGTCCAGCAACTGGGCGTCTTGATGGACTTCGAAACCCAAATCGTGCCCGTCGACCGCTACGGTTTAATCGCCCCGGCGGCTTTTGCGGCGGCTTGCGCCCAGGGCGGCGCTGTCGCCAGCGTGATTTACGCCAATAACGAGCTTGGCAGCATCAATGACCTGCCGGCGCTTTCTCGTATCGCCCACGCGAATGACGTATTGCTGCACACCGACGCCGTGCAAGCCGGCGGGCAACTGCCGCTTGATGTCGAGCTGCTCGGCGTCGATATGCTCAGCCTGTCGGCGCATAAATTCTATGGACCCAAGGGCGTGGGCATCCTGTACGTGAGAGACGGCGTCGACCTGGCGCCTGTCCAAACTGGCGGCGGGCACGAAGGCGCTCGCCGAGCCGGAACGCACAATACACCTTTCATCGTCGGCTTGGCAACCGCGCTGCACTTGGCTTACGCCGACTATGAAGAACGCAAGTCCCGCTTCCGGCGGCTGCGCGACCGAATCATTACTGCGGTCTTGCAGCGCCTGCCAATGGCGGAGCTTAGCGGCCATCCGCGGCGGCGGCTGCCTTCACATGCAAGTTTTGTACTGAACGGCGTCGACGCCAATGCCCTGCTGATGCACCTCGACATGAATGGCGTGGCGGTCAGCAGCGGCTCCGCCTGCATGACCGGCAATCCAGAACCGGCGCAAACGCTGTTGGCGGCGGGCTACACCGCGCAGCAGGCCAAGAGCGGGCTGCGCCTGTCGGTCGGCCTGGGCACGACAGCAGCCGATATCGATTATGCTATTGAGGTACTGGTCGCGGCCGTCCACAAGTTAAGCCGGCTGAAGCGAGAGCCGGCCTCATGAGCCGCTCGGATAGCCGCGTCGTCGTGGCCATGAGCGGCGGCGTGGACAGCTCGGTCGCCGCGGCGCTTATGGTGCAGGCCGGCTACGATGTCGTCGGCATGATGATGCGCTTGTGGACCGATGAGGCTTTGGGCGGCGCTGAACACAACCGCTGCTGCACACCCGAGCAAATGAGCGACGCTCGCCGTATCGCCGACCAGCTTGATATCCCCTTCTACGTGCTGGATAGCAAAGACATTTTCCGCAACACTGTCGTGCGCTATTTCATCGATCAGCACCGAGACGGCTATACGCCCAACCCCTGCCTGGCCTGCAACCGCCATATCCGCTTTGATTGGCTGCTCAACAATGCGCTGGCGCTGGACGCTGATTTCCTGGCCACGGGCCACTATGCCCGTATTTCGCCCGGCCAACATGGCGGCTGGAAGCTGCGCAGCGGCTTGGACGCCGGGAAAGACCAAAGCTATGTCCTCAGCGTCATGAGCCAATCGCAACTGGCGCGGACGAAGTTTCCGGTCGGCGAGTATCATAAACACGAGGTGCGGGCGCTAGCCAAAGAACTGGGGCTAAACGTCGCGGGCAAAAAAGACAGCCAGGATCTATGTTTCCTGGGCGATAGCGACTATCGCGACTTCCTGCGCTTGCATGCCCCTGATGTGATGAGGCCCGGCCAAATCCTGACTGCAAACGGCGAGCTGCTGGGTGAACACCAGGGGCTGGCCAATTTCACCATCGGCCAGCGCAAGGGCTTGGGCATATCCTCCAGCCAGCCGCTCTACGTGTTGGCGATGAACCCCTATAAGAATGCGCTCATCGTCGGCAGCCGCGACCAGCTGGGACGCGATCAGCTGACAGCCGAGCATGTCAACTGGGTGAGCGGCGCGCCACCGGCGGACAACTTCCGAGCCGCGGTAAAGATTCGCTACCGCGCCCAAGCTCAGCCCGCTTTGATCGAAGTCGGCGCTAATCAGACTTTTAGCGGCAAATTCGACCAGCCGCAGCGCGATATTAGCCCGGGCCAGGCGGCGGTGATTTATCAGGGCGACAACTGCCTCGGGGGCGGCGTCATCGCCAAGTTCTCCGAAGCCGAACTCGCTGCTGATCACGCGCCCCTGTCAGCCCGCAAGACCTAAGCGCTCCAAATGCCCAGGCCGATGGCGCCGGGGAACAGCATCACAAAATATATTGCCGCCAGAATGTAAGGTCCATACGGCAGCGCCGTGAACCGCTGCGGGCGCCGTCCGCGCAGCCTGGCAGCCAAGAGGTAAGCCAGCGCGCCGACCCCGCCCAGGAAAATCGCGAGGACCATAGCCGCGAGCGCATTGGGGAAGCCAAGGATCAGCCCGCCCATGGCCATCAAGCAGACATCGCCTTTGCCAAACGGCGTCGGCATTTCGCGCGGGCTGTTGTAGATTCTTGCAAAGACTTGACCGCCGGCGTAGACCAAGGAAAATAGCAGGCCGCTGACGCCGCCCCCGGCCAGGCTGCCAGGCAAATCAGGCGCATGCTGCGGCCATGCGGCAGCGGCGAATAGCGCCAGCAGCGAGGTTGCGCTGACCGGCATTAGCAGGATCTGCTTGTGCTCGATGTCGACGACCGCTAGCAAAACAAATACGACAGCATACCCATGCCACAGCAGTTGCTGCCCGATCGATGCCTGCGCTTTGGCGCCGGCGACGTAATGAGCAGCCAGAAACAAGGCGGTCAGGGCCAACTCCGTCAGCGGGTAGCGCCAGCTCAGTTTCTCCTGACCGGCCTTGCTGCCGCCGTGAATAGACCGCCGGTCGCATAGGAAGGCGCTGAGCCCCAGCCAGGCGATCAGCGGCCGCGCGCTGCCGTCCTGGTAGCGCGGAATGCCTGGCAGTCGTCCCTGCGGGAGCTTGTCCGCCAGCGCGTTAACCAAGCCGCCCAGCAATATGCCGGCAAGGGCAAGAACTGCAATCTCCATCAAATGGCTAATCCCCGCCGCGCTAAGGCGCCGTTGTGAGCTCTGGCGCCGGCGGCAGCAGCAGCAGCGAAATTGCCAGCAAGAGCAGTACGCTCGCAATCCCGGCGATAACCATGGCGACCTGTTGGCGCCGACTTGGATGATCGTCAATTCCGACATCTATTTGCGTATCAAAGCCCAAGGCAATCGGCGCAACAGCAAATCCATCCAACCGCCATAATTTCAGGCGGGGCTTGGCGCTGTCAAGCGAGACAATTAGCTGCAGCAGACTGCCGTCGACCGCCGCCTGAATGTCCTCTGCTGATGGGATCGGCGGCGCGCTGGGATGGGAATGATAGACGCCAAGCCATTCCAGCCCGGCGGCATCCAAGGCTTTGAGCGCCTCGAGCTGTTCATTCGGGTCGAAGCGGAACTGTGTTTCAGGCGCGTCCGCGGCGTTGTTCAGCGGCGCCGCGTGGCTGATCCGCTCGTCCGCGCCGGCCAGGATGCCGCAAGCTTCCTTCGGCGCTTCCGCCAGCGCGTGATTGGCAATCTGGCGCGCGACCGCATACGCGATCCTGACGGGCATTGTCATCCTTCCAGGGGCTGAATATCGAAGTCAATTTCGGCTTTGTCCTGCGGCGGATCGCGAGTTTCATAGTAGAGCTCAGCGGTCAAGGTGTATCTGCCGGCGGGGTCGTCCAGACCTCGAATATGCATCGTGAATTCGTTTTCAAAGTGCATGGTGGCAATGACATCCAGATCGCTCACCGTGAGGCCGTCGGCGCGGCGCGCGACAATCAGCAGATTCGGGCGCTCTTGAAAGGGCGTCAGCTTGAGATTGACCTTGACGCGAAAACGGTCGCCATAAGGCTTGGCGGCGATGTCCTCGATTCTGACTTTATGCTTTGGCTGCGGGACCGAGTTGGCGTCGTTAAACAGGTTGATTTCCACCGGCGGGCTTCCTCATGTATAGCTGCTTTGCAGGTCGATCAGCGTACGCATTGCCTTCTCGAACTGATTGTGAGGCACAAAAATATGATCGCGAGAGTAGGCGGCGTAAGCCAGAATTGGAATATCGGCGGCCGCCAAGGCCTGGCTTATCCGCGCTATGAAGCCCACCAGCCCGGGCTCCAGCGGCGCTTCAAAGGTGATCTGGCGATAACGCTGCTCGCTTGTTTCAGCCGAGCGCAACCGTCTGGCGAATTCCTGCCGCGCGTCATCGCGCAGCAAAAGCGACATTTCGTCTTTGTCCGCGATGGCGGCGCAGAAAGCTATCCCGCTTTCCGCCATGACGCCAGCCGCCAAAGTCATCGCGCTGGCCGGTAACCGCAGCAGGCGGTAGTCTTGCCCGTCGCTGGTGATTTCGGTGCTGGCCAGAACTTGCTCGAGCGTCTGTGTCACGGCAGTTTACTCGGCAAACTGAAAGGTGGACTCGGCATAGAAGCGCACGCTGCGCTTGGCGTATTGCTGCCGCATCCAATCCTGGAACCGCTGATTCTTTTCCGCCAGCGGCAAGCGCGCGCGCAACCGGTCCATCGGATAATTGACGTTTAAGGCCCGCCCGTGAATGATGTGCCGGCTGACGCCTGGCGGGAGATAAGCCCGCTGCAGCGCCGCGTCGATGATGTCTTGCGGCTGATAGCCGGGGAACATCACCAAGGCGAATCCGCTGGGGAAAAGCGACCAGATCTGGCCCGGATCCGTCAGCGGCGTCCGATACAAAGTGGCGTTGTTATGATAATTCGCGACCACCTGGCGCAAGGTTGAATTCCGCTCTTGCAGTCCGTTTGCGCCCGCATGGATCGATAATACCGGGCCATCGTGCAGCAAGATCTGCGCCACGGCCTTGCCGTCCCAACCAGCGCGAAGCTCAACCCGGTCAATCTCTTGCAGCTTGGCCAGCAGCGCCTGCGAGTTCCAATCCGCCACGATATGCTGCCAGACGCCCAACTCGACGAAGTCGCTCTCGTAATCGACCACCTGCACCAGGATATGCTCGAACCCCAGCCTGATCATCGATTTGTGTCGATTCGAGCCATCCATCAGCACGTATCCGCCATTCGTCAACTCGCCCACGAGCGGCGGATTGGTAAAATACTCGGCCCGCTTGATTCGCTCCATCAGTGGCAGTGATCGCTGCCCATCACTCTTTTCATGCGGAAGAATGTCATCAACATGAACGATGCGGAGCGTCGGCGGCGGCACGCTTATCGGATTCGAAAACATTGACAATCCAGGTAGAATGAACGGCTAAACGCGCATAGCGTATCACGAACCGCGCCAGGCGGCAATTGCGCGCGCGGCGCGGCCATTTAAGGAGCAAACTATGGGCGCTAAGCAGCAGGCTGCGGATGCGACGCGGAATCGCTGGCTGGTGATGCCGCGAACCTTGTCATTTGTCCTCAACGGCGACGCGGTGCTCTTGATGAAACGCGCGCCGCAGCGCCGGGTTTTCCCCAACCAGTACAACGGCTTGGGCGGGCACATCGAACGGGATGAAGATCCGGCCAGCGGAGCCCTGCGCGAAATTGAAGAGGAAAGCGGCTTGCATGTGCATTCGCTTCGCTTGCGCAGCCTACACAATATCGACGCCGGCGGGCTGACTGGGATTCTCCTTTTTGTATATACTGCTATTAGCGAGAGCCGAGCCATAACAAAGCAAAGCCCTGAGGGCAGCCTGGAATGGGTCAAGCAGGGCAAGATCAGCGAACTGGATCTGGTGGAAGATCTGCCTCGGCTCTTGCCGAAAATCCTGGCTATGGATGACGACCAGCCGCCGATGAATGTACACGTCAGTTACGACGATTCCGACCGCATCAGGCTGCGTTTCCGCGGCGATGCCTGACACGCTGCAACACTTCACCTGCGCCGGCTCGGAGCTGCAATCGAGTCCAATTCGCCTGCCTATGCGGCTCTACATGCGCGTCGGCAAGGTGAGGCCCGCCGAAGCGCTGAACTGCAACTGTTCACCCGCCTCAGACGCCAGCGGCGACATCGCCTCGGCTCTGAAGTCGGCGATGAATCGCTGGCGGTCAGACGGCTTGAATGTCGAAACCGGCCGCGTCGATTATGAGCGGCTGGCGCGCAGCCGGGTGATAGAGGACTATCGCCCGCTGGCGGCTGCGCTGCGAGACTTTGACCCGGGTCAGCTCGCTACAGGCGACCAGCGCAAAGAATTCTGGATCAACATCTATAACGCGCTGCTGATTCACGGCCTGCTTGCTTACCGCGAGACCAGGTCGCTGCTGAAAATCCGCGGCGCCTTTGAGCGAATCGCCTACGTGATCGGCGGACGCCGCTACAGCCTGGATGATATAGAGCACGGGATTTTGCGGGCCAACCAGGCGCATTTCCTGATCCCGGGTCCACGTTTCTCGCGCCGGGATCTCCGCCGCCGGCATGCGCTGCCGCAGGTGGATCCGCGCATTCACTTCGCCTTGGTCTGCGGCGCCAGTTCCTGCCCGCCGATCGGCATCTACCAGGCCGAACAGCTCGATCGCCAACTCGATCTGGCAGCCGCCAACTTCATCAACAACGGCGGCGTCACACTGAATCGCAAAGAAGGTATCGTAGCCCTATCACGCATCTTTCAATGGTACAGCCCCGATTTCGGAGGCCGCTGGATGGGGCTGGGCAAGCGGACGCCCGTTTTGCGCTACCTCGCGCAGCATCTCGTGGGCGGCGCGCGCGACTATGTGCTGACCCATGCCGATTCGCTGCGCGTCAACTATCAGCACTATGATTGGGCGCTAAATGTCTGAGCCGCTCCAGTCGACTCAAATGCCCGCTGATGCGGCTGGCGACCTTGCCGTCAGTCGCAAAAGAAGTCGGCCGCGGCGTCTGGGCTGCTGGCTGTTGACCGCGATCTGGTTCCTGATGCTGCTGACTCCTTGCGGCCTGTTTTACCTGGCCGCTAATGGCGAGATTCGCCTGGAACACGGCCAGATTCCGGAGCCTCACGCGCACCCGCGCCTGCTGATCTCGCTTATCAGCGAAAGCGCCGATCGCGGCCTGCGCCTCGAAAGCTCGACGATTACAGCGGCTGATAGCGAATTATCGATCTGCGTGGAAACTTCTGTGTCCTTCCTGCTCTGGGAATCCAGCGGCGGCAACCAGAATGTCAAATTCTGCGATTGTTATGCCCGCGCGGACCAGGATTCAGCCTGGATTCTTGCTGCTACTTCCGGCGCCGCCTGCGCGAATGCGGGCTAGGGCGCTATGAGGGGCCTGTAGATGGACTTGCTGCCGAACATTGACCCGACGCATTTGCCCTATGTCGCTGTCGGCTGCGCGCTGCTTTGCCTCGTCGCCCTGGTCATCGGCTTCCTGCTGCAGGCGCTCAGCGGCATCTTTGATGTCGTAGTCGGCCTGTTTGGAGTTGTCGTTGACATGCTGCAGGGGGGACCGGTCGCCTGGTGCGGCTGCTTATTCTTGCTCGTCGGCTTGGCGGCCGCGCTGGGCGCCGTCCTGCTTTACTTCAACGCCCCGGAAGCCTGCGCCGAGTATCCGACCAACTTCTGCCGCTGGTTAGGCATCCTGCCCTAGGCGGGGCTCCTTAGCCCGTCCGCAGGCAAAATTTACTTTGTGTCGCTAAACAATTTCCTGTAGAATGATTTTAGCAGTTCATATTGGAGACGCCGCATGGCAACCAGCGCTATCCCGCTTTCCCGCGCCGACGACTACGGCGACATCGACAAAGGCAGTCTGTGGCTGCGCAATAAACGTTGGGATCTCTTCTTTCTCACGCTGAGCGTGGTGGTTGTGCCGCTGCCATACGCGCTCTATTTGCTCGGTGTGCGCTTGGGCGTTGATGACGACGCCAGCCGCAATATGGTTAACTTCTTCGTGGCGGTTGCCATTGGCGGTCCGCACATGATGTCGACTTTCCTGCGCACCGGCTTGGACGAGCGCTTCAAAGAACGCTATCCGACGCTGATTCGTTCCTCGATCATTATTCCCGTCATTGTGATTTCGCTGGCTTTCCTGAATCTGAGCCTGATGCTGACCTTCTTCTTTTTCTGGGCGTCGCTGCACGTCTTGCACCAGGTCACTTATATCGTCGAACTCTACAACCACAAAGAAGCGAAGTTCGTGCGCCGCAGTTCGCTTAGCTCCTTCTCCCGATTGACTGACTACGCCATCGTCTTGACCAGCCTCTTCCCCATCGCCATGTGGAAGATAAGCCAGGGAACCTTTGAAATTGGGCAGAACGATTTGGGCGAGGCCATCCCGGATCTGTTCCAGCAGCCGGAAAATCCCTGGTTCTTCATTCTCGTGTCGCTGATATTCGGGGTCGCGCTGGTGTCATACCTGGCCAAGTCAAGCTACGAATATTATCACGGCATTCTGAATATGCCGAAGTTCGCCTTCGTCTCCTTGACAGTGATCGTGGCTTTTCTGACGCCGCTGCTGCCCAACCTCGATACGGCATTTCAAGGCCTCAATACCTGGCACTCCTTCCAGTACCTGGCGATCACCTTTTATATCATCAAGATTCGGCAGATGGTCGGCGACCTGGATGAATCGGCTCCGCTGGTGGCGCGTTTCAGCCGCCGCAGCACCGACGCGCGCGCCCTCTACGGCTTCAGCGCGGCGCTGTTAATTGGGTCGGCAGTGATATTCCTGCTGGTTTACGCGCTGGCGGGCATCGTTCGGCCCGGGATCGACGGCAACAGCCATTTCGATATCGCCTATTACACCGCTATCCTGTCGTTTCTATGGATTCACTACTACCACGACCACTTTCTGTTCACCGACTTCGAGGCGCTGGACGGCGCTCACAGCAAGTAGCGGTCTAGCCCGGCGCTCTAGGGGAAGACTTCCCGCACCCACTGCATTGGGTCGACATTGACTCCATTTAGCCAAACTTCCCAGTGCAGATGCGGGCCGGTGCTGCGCCCGGTCGAGCCGACTGTGCCGATTACCTGCCCCGTCTCCACGACTTCGCCCAGTTGCGCATAGGTCTCTCGCTGATGAGCGTACAAGGTATAGACGCCCCAGCCATGATCAATGATGGTGGTGTTTCCGCGTATGCGCAGCCGGTCAACCATGGCCACCGTGCCAGCGGCCGCGGCCAGAATCGAGGCGCCCGGCGCGCCGGCGAAGTCGACGCCGCGATGGTATCGGTTGTACTCTCCGCCATTATACGATCGCAGTGTGCCGAATATCGCGTTCATGGCCGCGGCCGCCGGCAAACTAAGCGAATCCCGCCAATGGCGATCCGTCCGAAAGCCGCTCACAAGCTGAGTGATCCGCTCGATTTCCGCTTCTTCGATAGCGGGCGCCAGCAATTCATTATTGTTTATCGTGATGGTCTGGTAGCCGTAGCCGCCGCCGACCACCTGCAAGTTAGCGGTGATAGCAAGGGCTTCATTCTCGCCGCTCTGCAGTTGCAGGGTCAGCGGATGGATTGCCGTCTCAGTAAACATGGGCACGCCGACGATGATATTGTGCCGCCGAGCGTCGTCCCGCTCGATGACGCGCAGCTCCTGGCCGAGAAACTGGCCGCTGATGCTGGCCGCCTCGCTGGTTCTAAGCTCAATACGGACGCTGCGCCCCGTCTCCAACACTTGCGGATCAATCGTGAAAGACTCGACCGTTTCGGGCAAATCTTGCGCCAGCCGCGGCAGTTGGATGCCCGGCAAGATCAACTGCTGACCGACGCGCAGTACGCCGGGATCCAGCAGATTGTTCTCTCGGACGATGGCCTCAACCGTTTGGCTGTAACGCAGCGCGATCTCAAATAGCGTGTCGCCGCTCCTCACTGTGTACAAAAAGGCTTCAACCGGTTCGCCGAAACGCGCCAAAGCGGATCTGCCGGCGATGCCCGGGGCGGGCGATGGCTCGCTTTCCGTGGCGGGCTCAGATTCGGTCGCCGGAAGCCTGGCCACAGTATTTTCTGGTTCATTCGCGCCGGGGACGATCACAAGTTCCTGGCCGACGTATATGGCTGCTGCGGATTCAAGGCGGTTAAGCGCAAGCAGCTCAGCCTCGGTTCGGCTGTATGCCGCCGCGATGCTGGCGAGCGTCTCGCCGGCTGAAACGGTATGCGTCAGCCGCCCGTCCCAGGCCGCGGTCGATAGCGGGATGATCAGCCGCTGGCCTACGGTTATGCTGTTGCTGTCTGTGATGCCGTTGGCTGTCGCTACCTGTTCAACGAAGAGGTCGTATTGCAGGGCAATTCTGAATAAGTTTTCCCCGCGCTGCACAACGTGTACGGTAAAGCGAGAGTCGCGCTCCTCTTGCGCAAGCGCGGCGATCGATGTGGTAAGCGCGCCCACGAGCACAATAACAAGCAATCTGACTGCAACATACTTCAAGAGACTGCCTCGTCTATTCGTAGTCGGTCGCCAATTTCAACTCGCTCAAGAATGCTCGGCTCGGCTTCCAGATAATACATTGCCGGCGCAGCGGGCACATAGGCGAATCTCCCCGACCTGGCCAATTGCTTGTCTACGACCTTGAAATTGGAGTCCAGCCAGACTACGCCAATCGCTGAGCGGACAAAGAGCGTATGGATAGCCGTCCTGAACCGACCGGGCGACCTGCAAATGAAAAGGACGCCTTCGCTTATAGCCCTTGGTCCTCGAAAGCTCAGCCCGGTCAGCCGACAAAAGAAGCTCGCGCGCAAGCGCGCGCGAGCCAGCAAAACTTGTCCTCTTCGCTCGTTGACAATCAGCCGCCGCGAACTCATCCGGGTATGGTCAACACCTGCCCAACGCTCAGTTGATTGTAATTGGCGATGCCATTGAGCAGCGCCAACTCCACGATGCTCACGCCGTAACGCGCCGCTATGCCGTAAAGCGTATCACCCGGCTGCACAAAATGGGTGACTGGCACAGCGGTGGGAAGCGGTGTAGGCGTCGCTTGCGGCTGGACGCTCGCTGGGGCTGGGCTAACTGGCGTCCCGGACGCGCTGGGAATCCTCAAGCGCTGACCCACGAATATCCGCCTGGGATTCGTGATCCCGTTTAGCTGCGCTATTGCCTCTATAGTCGTATTGGTGTTCACGGCGATTTGGCCCAGCGTATCGCCTGCCTCAACGACATAAATGACATAGGCGTCAACATTCGCAACCCCAACCGGCCCCGCCGTCGGTGCGAGAGTGGCGGTTGCTGTCGGCGGTATGGCGGTTGGAATAATCAAAATCTGGCCGACGTCAATCTGGTGGACGTTGAGGATGTTGTTCTGCCGCGCCAGCAAATCGACAGTCGTTCCATGCTGTTGAGCGATTCGTTCCAATGTGTCTCCCGGCAGAATCTGATGCGTTCTGGGCGTGGCGGTGGGCGCTGGCGTCGGTGTCAGCGTCGGTGTTGGCGTGGCAGTCGCGGTTGCTGTTGGGCTGGCCGTGGCGGTGGCTGCGCCCCCTTCAGCGCCTGCTGGCGTGGCCGGCAATTTGACCGGGATGATTAAGCGCTGGCCGATGTAAATCAGGTTGGCGGTATTCAATCCATTCGCCTGATTAATGGCTCCGCGCGAGCTGCCAAATTGCAGCGCCAACTCGCTTACTGTGTCGCCTGCGGCAACAATATGCGTGACAGTCTCGGGGAAGTCGTCGCTGATCGCTGTGAGTGTCGCGTCTGGGGTGGCTTCGGCTGTTGCTTCCGCCACTGGGGTCGCCGACGCTTGCAGGGTTGCCGTAGCCGTTACGGTTGCGGTCGGCTCAAGCGTAGCCGTCGGAATTCCAGTTGCGATCCCCGGGGCGACCTCGGTTGACGTGTTCGTCGCGGCAGGTGTTTCCTTGGCGCCGCCATCGTTCAACTCGGCATTCATTTCCGACGTGGGTGTGCCTTCTGCTACGACGGTCGTTTCGCCAGCCGCTTCGAGGACGGCGTCGTCCAGGTAGATATAATTGTTCGCCCGCGGCGCGCCGACTGTGGACTCGACGAAGACAGTGATGGTTGAGCTGGCGGCGGTCGCGATTACGGCGTATTGGCGGTAGGCGTCATAGAAGAAAGTGGCGGCCGTAGACCAAACGATATCCGCGCTCTCGCCGTCTGTGCCGCCGTTGGGATCAATGCCCACGCGAACGACGACATCGCCCGGATCTTCGCTGTAGTCAGCGTCTTCAAAGCTGGATGACCAGACATGGGCGTAGATGCTGAATCGATAGGCGGCGCCGCTGACGGCAGATTCAACTACCTGATAAATGCCGCCGTGATGAGTGGCGAAATTGGTGAAGTATTTCTGCGCGCTGCCCGCCTCATCCAGGCGAATGCGGTCGGTCTCCTCATCGTAATTCGGGTCATGATTGGCGAATGAAGGGCTGGAGCTGGAACGGCCCACGTGCCAGGGCGTCCATCCCTCAGCTACATTGCGTGGGTCCGCCCCGTCCAGTTCATTGAACTCGCCCTCAAAATCGCCGTTTTCTAGCAGGTTCGCCGCATCGCTTTCCTGGCCGACGCCGACTAGAATCGACAAACCCAGCACAAGTATGAAAAAGACCGCATAGCGTAAATTCATCATCGTCCCCCGCCGAATGATCGCGTGGATTAAGTGTTCAGACATACACAGTTAGTCTACTCAGATTCGATAAAGCGCACAAAGGCATAGGCGGCTATTCCGAAATCAGCGATTGTCACTTGAGAATGTCGTGAGCTTGGACTAATCTTGGGCAGTCCGCTAGCGATTTCCCCTTGAGTTTGAATCTAGTATCGCTGTTGGCGCCAGACTGCGCTGCGGCATAACGATTGAATTGAGGGTAGCCAATAACGCGGGCTGGCTGATCAATGGCGCATCAGCATTTCTTGGAATGAAAATAGGCAAGCGCTTGCCGGACTGCGTCGCCGTCTGGGCAAGCAATCAGTCTTCTTGCCGACAATCAATTCCCGTTTTTTTTGCGACTGTAGACATCAAACTTGCGGAGGTCCAGAAATTTGAAGTTGCACGAATATCAGTCAAAGTTTTTGTTCCGTGAATTCGGTATTCCCGTACCCTTGGGCAAGGTAGCCGCCACCGCGGAGCAAGCCTTCGAGATCGCCAGCAGCTCGGGTGGAGTGGTCGTTATCAAGGCGCAGGTTCATGTCGGCGGGCGCGGCAAGGCGGGCGGCGTCAAAGTCGCCAGGAACGCCGCTGAGGCGCGCCAATACGCGCAAGAGATCCTCGGCATGGACATTAAAGGCTTGCGGGTGGACAAGGTGCTGGTCGATCCCGGCGCTGACATAAAACAAGAGATTTATCTGGCGATCACCAATGACCGCAGCGCCGGCAAACCGCTGATCATGACATCAATGGAAGGCGGCATGGATATCGAGGAGCTGAATCGCCAGCGTCCCGAAGCCATCGTCCGCGAGCATATAGATCCCTTCGCCGGCTTGCAAGATTTTCAAATGACCTACATCGCCAGCGCCATGGGCTTGCCGCGCGCGCAATGGCGCGGCTTCGGCAAGATACTGCGCGGGCTTTACCAGTGCTATTGCGAGAGTGATGCTGAATTAGCCGAGATCAACCCGCTGGTCATCACCGCTGAAGGCGTCTTGCTGGCGGTTGACGGCAAAGTCATCATTGATGAAAACGCGCTCTTCAGGCAGCCGGCTTTGGTTGAGCGGCGCGACACCAGCGGCGAGCCCGAATCCGAGCGTCTGGCGCGCGAAGCCGGCATCACCTACATCAAGCTGGAGGGCCAAATCGGCTGCATGGTCAACGGCGCCGGCCTGGCAATGACCACGATGGACATGACCAAGCTTTACGGCGACGCCGACGGCATCGGGCCAGCCAATTTCCTTGATATCGGCGGCGGCGCCACGCCCGAGCAAGTTGCCGCGGCGCTGCGCATCATCTTGTCAGACTCCAATGTAAAGTCTGTGCTCTTCAATATCTTCGGCGGTATCACCCGCTGTGATGAAGTCGCCAATGGCATCTTGACCGCCTACAACGAAGTCGAACCGAGCGTGCCGATGGTTATTCGTCTGCAAGGCACCAACGCCGCCGCCGGCAACCGCATCATCAGCGAGGCGCGGATACCTAATCTCATTAGCGCTGATACCTTGACCGAAGCCGCCCAGCGCGCCGTCGCCGCAGTGAAGGAGCAGGCCTAAATGTCCATACTTATCGACCAAAGCGCCAAGGTCCTGGTTCAGGGCATAACCGGGCGCCAGGGCGGTTTCCACGCCAAGCTTATGCTGGAATACGGCACCGATGTCGTCGGCGGCGTGACGCCTGGCAAAGGCGGCGAATGGTTCGAAGGCAAGCCGGTCTTTGATACCATGCGCAGCGCGGTGGAGACCACCAACGCCGATGTCAGCCTTGTCACCGTGCCGGCGCGTTTCGCCGCCGACGCCGTGATGGAAGCGGCTGATGCCGGCATCCGGCTGGTAATCTGTTTGACCGAGCATATCCCGGTGGCGGATATGATGCGGACGCTTGAGTTCTGCCGGCGGCGGGCTACGCGGCTTATCGGCCCGAATTGCCCCGGGGTCATGACGCCGGGACAGGCGAAAGTTGGCATCATTCCGGCGATGGTGGCGATGCCGGGCAATGTCGGCGTCGTCTCCAAAAGCGGCACCCTGACCTATGAAGTTGGCTTCGCCATGAAGAACGCCGGCATCGGCATCTCCACGATTGTCGGCATCGGCGGCGATCCGGTCATCGGCACGACTTTTGTAGAAGTCCTCGAGATGTTTGAGAACGACCCGGAGACGGAGAAGGTGGCGCTCTTGGGCGAGATCGGCGGCAGCGCCGAGATAGTCGCCGCGGATTACATCAAGAACGCCATGACCAAGCCGGTCGCGGCTTTTATCGCCGGGCGCAGCGCGCCGCCGGGCAAACGCATGGGCCATGCCGGCGCCATCGTCGACGGGGGCGAGGGCTCCGCTGAAGAGAAGATCCAGGCATTGGAAGTGGCCGGGGCCAGAGTCGCCGCCAATCCGGAAGAGATTCCCGGCTTGCTGGCTTAAAGTCCAAAAGCGGAGGCTGTGTCATTTTAGGAGCAGTGGCTTAGGAGAGGGCGGGCCGCACTTCGTGATGCTGGCGGCAGCGCGCTTCGTATGATTCCTGCGCGCCAACCAGAATGGTCGGGTCATCGTAGGCGGCCGGCTTGCCATCCACCAGGCGCTGCGTACGGCTGGCCTCTTCTCCGCAGACCACGCAGATCGCATGCAGCTTGATGACTTCCTCGGCGATGCTCAATAGCTGCGGCATGGGTCCAAAAGGCTCGCCGCGAAAGTCAGTATCCAGTCCGGCCAAGATCACCCGCAGCGAGCGCTCGTCAACCAGACGCCGCACGACCTCAATCAAGCCCACGTCAAAAAATTGCGCTTCGTCTATGGCGACCACTGTCGCGCCGCCGTCCGCGAGCGCCAGGATATCTTCAGACGACGCCACCGGGATAGCCGCTACCGATTGGCCTGTGTGGCTGGTGATATTCTGTATCCCGTAGCGATCGTCGAGCTGGGGCTTGAAGACCTTGACCGTCTGCCGCGCGATGATGGCGCGCCGAACGCGGCGGATCAACTCCTCGGTTTTGCCGCAGAACATACTGCCGCATATAACTTCAAGGCGTCCGGCGTCGTGTTTCATACTGATTAGGCTTTTTCGTCGCCATGCGGGTGGCTGCGGAGGAAGTCTGTTGTGACCGGCTTGCTACTCAAATCAAAACAAGACAGCCGCAGCAAGCGCTTGGCCGCCCGAAAAATTGCAGCGTTCACTTAATTGTTGAGCTGATAGCCCATGCCGCGCAGCGACTTCTTCATATCGCTGACGACTTTGCGCCCGATACCCTGGATCGTGAGGATGCTATTTTCATCGTCTTCATCGCCGAGGCGGTCCAGCACATCAGCGACAATGTTGATGCCATTGTCCTCCAGGATATTGGTGTAGCGCCCGCCAATGCCCAATTCGGCGATGGGCAGATCCAGCGGCGTCCGTTCTTCTTCTTCTTTTTCGAGTGTGCTGCGGATCTCATCGCGCTGCTGCAGGCGTTTCATGAACTTGTCAACGCGGCCCTCGGTGTCAACGATACGCTGCTCGCCAGTGTAGAAGGGATGACAATTGGAGCAGATTTCAACGGTGAGCGACTGAACCGTTGAGCCTGTGCTCCAGGTCGTGCCGCAAGTCATGCAGCGAACCGGCGTCTCATGCCAGGCCGGATGGATTGCTTCTTTCATGCTTACCTCCGCGCATTTGCGGCTCCATAACGCAGCGCAAATGACTTTTACCGCAATGCTAATTTAAGGACTGGCCAGTCTTTTCGTGGCTGTTGTAAACCGACACACGCTTCTGGCCATTGCGGCCGCGCATCTTTTCAAAGGTTACGAAACCGGGGCGGGTGGCATAGAGCGTGTAATCCTTGCCCATGCCGACGCCTTCGCCGGGATGGAATCGGCTGCCGCGCTGCCGCACGATGATGTTGCCGGCAATGACAAACTCGCCGCCAAAATTCTTCACGCCCAGGCGCTTGGAATTGCTGTCGCGTCCATTACTTGATGAACCGCCGCCTTTTTTGTGAGCCATGACAGTTTGCCTCCCCTGCGCCTTTGCCTAGACCGAAATGTCGTCAATGCGGAGCCGCGTATAATACTGGCGATGCCCCTGCTTGCGCCGATAATTCGTGCGTTGGCGGTATTTATAGACGATTATCTTTTTGCCGCGGAATTGCTCAACCACGGTTGCGCTGACGCGCGCGCCTTCTACCAGCGGTTGACCGATCTTCGTATCGTTTTCATCGGCGACCAGGAGCACATCAGGCAAATCAATTGATTCGCCGACAGCCTGCGGCAGCCGGTCGACGTCTATGGTGGCGCCGACTTCCGCTCGATATTGTTTGCCGCCACTGCGGATAATTGCGTACATCTTTTACTCCAATCTTCGCTTTGCTTCTCCGCGCCCAAGGCCCATTCTGGCTTGATACACGGGGAAAATTGGCATTACTTGGCATTACAATAAAAACCCCACTGATTTCGGCAGGGCGTCGGCTATTGTAGAGTAGGACGGTATGTCCAGTCAAGCGGCAGTTTACCTGCTTCAGCACTGCGGACGCTAGTCCACAAACATGGCATCGCCAAAAGAATAGAAGCGGTAATCCATTTCTTTTGCGCATTCGTAGGCGCCCAGCATGACTTCGCGCCCAGCGAAAGCGCTGAGCATCATCAGCAGCGTCGATCTGGGCAGGTGGAAATTAGTAACCATGGCGTCGACTATGCGCCAGCGGTAGCCCGGTGTGATGAAGAGATCCGTATGATCAGCGAAGGGCGCCACGGCGCGGCGCTCCTGGTTTTCATCTGCAGCGCGTTTTGCCGCCGTCTCCAGCGCGCGCGCCGATGTCGTGCCCACCGCGATGACGCGCCCGCCCTTTCGAATGCCGGCGTTGATGACTTCCGAGTTGGCCCGGTCCAGCCGGGCGTATTCGCTGTGAATCTTGTGATCCTCGACGCGCTCGGCCGCCACCGGCTGAAAAGTATCCAGCCCGATGTGCAAGGTGCAATTTGCCAGCTCTACGCCGCGGCGCTGAATTTTGTCCAGCAGCTCCCGCGTAAAATGCAGCCCGGCTGTTGGCGCCGCCGCCGAGCCTGTGATAGCGCTGTACACGGTCTGGTAACGTTCGCTATCGGCGAGCGCCGCTGAAATATAGGGCGGCAGCGGCGCTTCACCGCTGGCTTGCAGCAGGCGGTCGATTGGCTCGCTGAATTCGATGAGCCGCCGCGATTTATCCAATTCCCGCGTGATGGAGCAGGTGACGCCACTGCCGCTGAAGGTAAGTTCCAAGCCCTCGCGGATATTCCGGCCGCCGACCAGCGCTTCCCAGCGGCGCTCGTCGAGCTTTGTTAGAAGCAGGATTTCGACTCGACCGCCGGTTTCCGCCTTGCGCGCCTGCAGTCGGGCTGGCATCACCCGCGTATTGTTGAGGACGAGGACATCGTCAGGCCGCAACAGAGCGGCGATGTCGGCGAAGATATGATGCGAGATGGCGCCGGTCCTGCGATCCAGATGCAGCAGGCGGGACGAATCGCGCCGCTCAACCGGCGTCTGGGCGATGAACCGCGGCGGCAGGTCGTAGTCGAAGTCAGCAACGTTCATAGCAGGCGCTGCTGGCTCTCGTCTTCCGCGTCGGGAAGCGCAATGTCAAGGTGCCGGTAGGCGTGCTCGGTACAGGTTCGTCCGCGCGGGGTGCGGTCGATGAAGCCCAACTGAATGAGATAAGGCTCATAGACATCCATGATGGTGGCGCGGTCTTCGCTGATGGCGGCGGCCAGCGTATCCAAACCCACGGGACCCCCTTTGTACTTCTCGATGATGATACGCAAGAGGCGGCGATCGACATCATCCAAGCCCAGTTGATCAACCTCCATTAACTCAAGCGCCTCCCGCGTTACGCCCAACGTAATCACGCCGTCCGCGCGCGCTTCAGCAAAATCCCTGACCCGGCGCAGCAGGCGCAAGCCCACCCGCGGCGTCCCCCGCGCGCGTTTGGCAATCTCGGCCGCGGCTTCTTGGCTGGTTTCAACTTTCAGCAGACCGGCCGCGCGTTCTACAATCCCTTCCATGGCCGGCTGATCGTAAAAGTCAAGCCGGAAGCGGGCGCCAAACCGGTCGCGCAAAGGGCCAGCCAGCAGCGCCAGGCGGGTGGTCGCGCCGATAACCGTAAAGCGCGGCAAATTCAAGCGCAGCGTCTTGGCGGCCGGACCCTTGCCAATCACGATATCGAGCACGAAATCTTCCATGGCCGGGTAAAGGATCTCTTCCACCGCTTTTCCCAGCCGATGCACCTCGTCGATAAAGAGGATGTCGCCTGCTTTCAGATGCGTCAGAATCGCGGCCAGGTCGCCGGCGCGTTCAATGGCCGGCCCGGCAGTGATGCGGATATTGCCCTGTACTTCGTTGGCGATGACATAAGCCAGCGATGTCTTGCCCAGCCCGGGTGGACCATAGAAAAGGATATGATCAATCGGCTCGCCGCGGACCGCCGCCGCCTCAATGATGATGCTCAGGTTCTCGCGCACCCGCGCCTGGCCCAGCATGTCAGCCAGGCGCTGCGGCCGCAAGGCGAAATTGTCCCGCTCGACTTTGCGCTGCTGCCCGCTGACTACGCGATCCTCTGGCGACATCTGTAGCTTGTCCATGACATGTGATAGTAAGTTGAGTATAGACTAGCAGAATGCGGATTCAATGCTTGCTTTACATAGCGAATGCCAAGCCTTAAACTTATTGCTGACGCGACAGCGAAAGGACGCCGCCGGATGACTATGAGTCTGAACGTTTCCACGCATCCACTGGTCAAACACAAATTGACGCTCCTGCGCGACACAGCCACCGACCACCGCAAGTTCCGTGAATTGGCGCGTGAATTGGCGCTGCTGCTCTGTTACGAAGCCACGCAAGACCTGAGCCTTGAGCCCGCGGTGGTCAACACGCCCATGGGAGAAGCGACCGGCTCGCTCGCAAGCGAAATTATCGGAGTCGTGCCGATTCTGCGCGCCGGCCTGGGGCTGGTGGATGGCATTCAGGAGCTGCTGCCGGCCGTGCAAGTCTGGCATATTGGGCTCTACCGCGATGAGGAAACTTTGCGGCCGGTCGAGTATTACAACAAACTGCCGGACGCGCCCACGGTGCAGTTGTGTTTGGTGCTGGATCCTATGCTGGCGACGGGCGGCTCGGGCATAGCGACCATCAATATACTCAAACGCTGGGGCGCCAAACGCATCAAATTCCTCGGCATTCTGGCCGCCCCGGAAGGTGTGCAGGCGCTGTCAGAAGCTCATCCGGATGTCCCCATACATGTCGCTGAGCTGGACGAGCGGCTGAACGAAATCGGCTTTATTGTTCCCGGCCTCGGCGATGCCGGCGACCGCATGTTTGGCACCTGATGCTGCGGCTATTCGCTTTTGTCATCGTTTTTAATACGGCGCTGGCGACGACGCTGCTGGCGATACCCGTCGCGCGTTATCTCAGTTTTCGTTTTGGGGTGACCTCGGTGCCCGGCGGGCGTCGCCAGGAACGGGTCGCCATGCCAAAATTGGGCGGGATGGTGATCTTTCTCGGCTTCATGGCCGGCATCATCGTCGCCCAATTCGTGGCGATTGAGCGTCAAGACCCCAATGAAATCACGCGCTTGGTCGGCTTGGTAGTCGGCGGCGGCCTGATTTTCATTCTGGGGCTAATCGACGACGTCTTTGACCTGAACTATATTCAGATCTTCATCGGTCAGGCGCTTGCGTCAGGCATCGCCATCGCCTTCCAGATCTTTATCGAATTCTTCAACAATCCGCTGACCGGCTCGCAAACCGATCCCTGGCCGCCCGTTATCACTGTGGCGCTGACCCTGTTTTGGCTGGTGTTGATGATGAATACGGTGAATCTGCTGGACGGATCTGACGGCTTGGCGGGCGGCATCGCCCTGATCGCCGGCGCTGTGCTTTTCCTCAACAGCGCCTTTCGCCTGGCGCCGCCGCAGACCAGCGTGAGCCTGCTGCCACTGGCGCTGACTGGCGCCCTAGCCGGCTTTCTAATCTATAACTCTTACCCAGCCCGCATCTATATGGGCGGCAGCGCCTGGTTTCTGGGTTATGTACTGGGCGCGCTGAGCATCATCGGGGGCGCCAAAATGGCGACTATTCTGCTGGTTATGGGCTTGCCGCTGATGGACCTCGGCTGGCAGATTTTCAACCGCCTGCGCAGCGGCGCCAATCCCTTTCGCGGAGATCGCGGTCATCTGCATTTTCGCCTGCAGGACACCGGCTTGATGACGCCGCGGCAGATTGCGCTGTCCTATTACACCGTTTGCGCCTTCTTCGGTTTTCTGACGCTGGTAACGACCAGCCAAATGTTTAAGTTTATCGCCTTCGCAGTCATGCTGATTTGCATCGCTATCGGCTTTGTTGTGGTTGGGCGCTTGTCAGCTCTGGACGAAGATTACACATCATCGTCGTAATAGCCGTCATCCTGGTCAAAGGCGTCCGCATCGCTCAGGTCTTCGTATTCCAGCTCGCTGGATGCAGCCGCTTCTTTGCCACCCGCGCGCCTTTCTTTCTGCGATGGTTTCGGCGCCGGGCGCGTTTGACTGGCGCCGCGCCGGTCGCTGCCGCGGGTCGCCGCCGTGTTTCTGAGCGCGTTTTCGGCGGCGCCGTCTATTGCATCCGCTGCTGAAAATTCGGACGTTGCCGCGGCCGCATCGTCCGCCGACGCTCGCTGATCGGAGCCCGCGCTTTTGACAAATGGACGCGAGAAAGGCTCGCCGTCGACTTCGTCGGGCGCTTCAAGCCAGTCATCGGCGGCGCCAGCCGGCGATGACTGCGTGGCAAATGGACGCGCGAAGGGCGCCGCGCTACCATGGTCAAGGTCGGCGAACGTGGACATGGACTCGCCCCCTGAGTCATCGCTTATCCGCATTGGTTTCGCTGGCGCGCCTTCGTCGATTGCGCTGGGCCGAGGCTCTGCGGCGCGCGGGAGTCTAGAGGGCGCGGTCGGTCTTCGGTCTTCCACCGAGTCAGCCACCGGTTGACGCCCCATGTCCATCATGTTCACCACTGCTACGGCTTGGCGGCTGATTGGCTCGCGCCCCGGCGGACCGGGAATCGGCAGCCTTAGGTCGTAGATTGATTTGGCTGGCGCCGCCTGAGCCGCTGCTGAGCCGGTGGCTGGTTGCGGTCGCGCTGGCGCCGGGGCGGTCGGGGCTGTTTTAGGCTCGTCGCCGTCCAGCGTGATCAGCCTGCCATCGCGAAAGGTAGCGCTGCGACTGCCAATACGCTCGGTGGCGGCTTCCAGCGCCCCCAGAACTAATACGCAGCTGATGTTCAGCAGCGTAACCTGCGCGAGAATAAGCGCGAGGCCGCGCAGCAAGCCTTCAATAGCCAGCGCGACTGCGGGATTGGCAGTATTGAAGGCCCGCCACGTGCCGAAGCAGATCGCCAGCAGCGCCAGCTGCGGCAAGACTTTCTCCGCTGCGCTGAGCTTCACGGGTAGGGCGGGGAAGCTGCAATTGGCGATTGTGAAGACGATGTAAAGCCACAGCCAGAAGTTCGCTGTCTGCGTCAATGAGGTGATAGCGGCGCCCAAATCGCTAACGCTGCCCGTCGGGGCTGGCAACATAGATCCGCTGACAGGAAACAAGGCTGCCGAGATCGCCCAGAGCGCGGCCAGCCCCGACGCCAGCGGACTCAAGGAAGTCAGGATCAGCTTGATGCGGCCGCTTTCCGGAGCGACGCGAATGAAGCTCAGACGCAGCTCGCTTATATTCTGCCCTTCGGGAAATCGCAGCGATCCCTCAGCCCGCGCATTGAGCGCGCCGGCCGTCAGCCACAGCGTCAGCTCGCGCAGCAAGAGGCCTGGCAAGAATATGATGTAATAAAGTACGGTCGTTACTTGGAAATCACTGGTCAGCAGCCAGCCGACCTTAAAAATGTGTTGATGCAGCCAGCGTTCGAGTTGGCGAAAGATCAGGCCGAGCAGCCCCAGACCAATGACCAGGGCGAGGAAATCCAGGTCTCTCAGATCAGGAACCTTTGACTCTTGCTGCGATTTCGATCAGCGCAGCGAAGTCCCGCGTTTGCAGAGAAGCGCCGCCAACCAATGCCCCGTCTATATTGGGCTGCGACATGAATTCCTCCATGTTGCCGGGTTTGACGCTGCCGCCGTATTGAATGCGCAGCGCATCGGCGATGGCATCGCTGTAGAGCGCGCGAATCGTATCGCGAACCGCCGACTTGATGATGGCGTCCGCTTGTTCGCCGCTGGCGCTGCGGCCGCTGCCGATTGCCCAGATCGGTTCGTAGGCGATGACCACCCGCTGCATGTCATCCGCTGCAATACCAGCGAGCGCCGCGCTGACTTGCGATTGAACGAAGTCGACCGTTTCACCGGCTTCGTTTTGCGCCAGGCTTTCACCCACCGCGATGATCGGTCGCAGGCCGCAAGCCAGGCAGGCTTTGGCTTTCCTGTTCACATTTTCGTCGCTTTCGTTGAGGTAGGCGCGGCACTCCGAATGCCCGATGATGACGTAGTCGACATAGGGCTGCACCATAGTCGCCGATACTTGCGAGGTGTAGGCGCCGCTCGCTTCCCAGTGCGCATCCTGAGCCGCGACTTTGAGGGCTGATTCAGCCAGCGCGGCCGAGACTGGTCCAAGCGCAAGCAACGTCGGCGCAACCACGCGCTCTACCTTGTCATAAGCCTGGACCATGGGACCAAGCTCTTGAACAAAAGCAACTGCCTCCTCCGGCGACTTGTGCATCTTCCAGTTGCCGGCGATGATTGCTGTTCTGGGCATATTCCGCTCCTAAATGACGAGGCGAACTCAAGGTTATTCTATAGCTGCGGGGCGGCATTGCGCCAGCGCGCAGCGCGAGAATTGAGTTATTTGTCGGCCAAAGCCGCGATTCCGGGCAGCGTCTTGCCTTCCAGCAACTCCAGGCTGGCGCCGCCGCCGGTTGAGATATGCGACATTTTCTCCGCCAAGCCGGCCTGCTCGGCAGCCGCGGCTGAGTCCCCGCCGCCGATGATTGTGGTTGCGCCTTTGGACGTCTGCTCGGCCAGCGCTTCCGCCAGGCCGAAAGTTCCCTGCGCGAATGTCGGCATCTCAAAGACGCCCATGGGCCCGTTCCAGACGATTGTGCCGGCGCCTTCCAGCGCATGTCGATACTGGGCGACAGTCTCAGGGCCGATATCCAGCGCTTGCCAGCCGGCCGGCAGATCGGCGTCGGCCATGACAACCTCGTTTTCGGCGTCGTTTTGGAAGGCAGCGGCAATGCGTTGATCGGCCGGCAATTGCAGTTTCGCGCCGGCAGCGTCCAGCAGCTCGCGGGCGATAGCCAGCGCATCCGATTCGACTAGCGAAGCGGCCATGTAACGGCCTTGCGCGGCGAAAAATGTATTGGCCATGCCACCGCCGACCAACAGTTTGTCCACTTTGCTCAGCAGGGCTTGGATGACGTCAATCTTGCCGGAGACCTTGGCGCCGCCCAGTATGGCGATGAAGGGGCGGCGCGGAGCTTCCAGCGCAGTCGCCAGGTAATCCAGCTCTCGCTCAAGCAGCAGGCCCGCGACCGCCTCAAGCTGCGCCGCTACGCCGACATTCGAGGCGTGCGCGCGATGGGCTGTCCCAAAGGCGTCGTTGACGTAGATATCCCCGTGCAGCGCCAATTCTCGCGCGAAATCGCTGTCGTTCGTGGTTTCAGCCGCATGAAAGCGGGTATTCTCGAGCAGCGCGATCCCGCCTGCCGGCAGCGCTGCCAGCGCGTTCATCGCTTTGTTTCCAATGCAGTCGTCAGCGAAAGCGACAGCGCGATCCAAGAGGAGCGACAATGCTTCCGCTACCGGCGCCAGGGACAGCTCCGGCGCGCGCTGGCCTTTGGGGCGGCCCAGATGCGACATCAGAATCAGCGATTTGGGCTTGCGATCCAGGATAAAGCGGATGGTGGGCAAAGCCGCTTGTATGCGGGTATCGTCCGTAATAGCCCCTTCAGCCAACGGAACATTAAAATCCACCCGCATAAGCACGCGCTTGCGGGCCAGCTCGACATCACGAACAGTTTTTTTGTTCATGCCACCTGCTCCCTGAATTGCCGGCGAGCGCGGCCAGCGAAGCGCGTTTGCGGCTAAGCCTAGAGTCGGTCTCCGACGAATTTGGTCAAATCGGCCGTCCGGCAGGAGTAGCCCCACTCATTGTCGTACCAGGTGATGACCTTCACCAGATTGCCGGCGACGTCTGTCGCCAGGGCGTCAATCACACTCGAATGTGGATTGCCGATGTAGTCGGTGGAAACCAGCGGTTCGTGAGACACGTCCAGGTAGCCATTCATGGGACCGGCCGCGGCTTCTTCAAAGGCGTCGATTAATTCAGGCTTGCTGGGTACGCGGTCGACGCTGGCGACAAAATCCACCAGCGAACCGGTCGGCGTGGGCACGCGCACGGCCATGCCATCGAACTTGCCTTGCAATTCGGGAACCACCAGCGCGACTGCCTGAGCGGCGCCGGTCGTAGTAGGTATCATATTCACGGCTGCGGCTCTGGCGCGGCGCAAATCGCTGTGCGGCAGGTCGAGTATGCTCTGGTCGTTGGTATAGCTGTGAATGGTCGTCATGAAACCCTGCTGAATGCCGAAAGCGTCGTTGACGACTTTGGCCGGCGGCGCCAGGCAATTGGTCGTGCAGGACGCATTGGACAAAATGTGATGGGCATCGGCATCGTATTTGTCTTGATTCACACCGAGCACGATGGTGATGTCTTCGCCTTTTGCCGGCGCGGAAATGATCACCTTTTTGGCGCCAGCGCTGATGTGCTTTGAGGCGCTGGCTTTGTCGCGAAAAATGCCCGTGCTTTCTATCACCACGTCGACGCCCAGGTCGCCCCAAGGCAGCCGCGCCGGATCGCGCTCTGAGAGCGCCTTGATCTCGCGCCCGTCGACGATCAAGGCGCCATCGGCGACCTCTACCGTCCCGGGAAACACGCCGTAATTGGAGTCATAACGGAATAGATGCGCCATTGTGTTTATGTCGCCCAAATCGTTAAAGGCAATCACATCGATTTCACCCGGATAATTCTCGAGCGTGGCTTTGAGGACTTGCCGCCCGATGCGCCCGAATCCGTTGATGCCAGCACGTATCGCCATTATCGTTTCTCCTCGCGTCCTGTCCTGTGAAGTCTGCCCATTTATCACACCAGCTTAGTGCAGACTGAGCAATAATAACATGCTGAACTGCGCTCCATTCGCTCGCAGGCCGGCAAATTTCACTAGGTGGAACCAGGCGCTTGCCTAGAGAGTCCGCCAATGCTGACGCGCCCGCGGGGCGGCGGACGCGGTTTGGGCTGCGCTAGCTCAAGCGCCGGCAGCGGACGAGTAGGCGAGCAATTCAGTTAGCGGGATGGCCTGCATATTCCAATCGTCGAGTAAATCGGCGATGGCGGGAGCGGCCAGCAAAGTCGCCTTCAGCGCGTGATGCAAGATGATGGAGCCGGGGCGCAGGTAAGTCTCGTAGCTATGCAGGATTTCTTCGATGCAGGCTTTGGCGCAGCGATCTTTGTCGCAAACCTCGGCCTGCGCCGCTTGGCTCACCATTTGCGAGTTCGCGGCCTTTTCGGTTGATTCCGGGCAGTCGCAATTATGCACATCTTTCCGGTGGGTGCAGATCGCGTCTTGAGAATCCAGGCCCCATAGGATCAGCGGCGTATGATACTGCCGGGACAATTCCTTTACAGCGTCAGTGACATGACCGTAGGGCGGGCGAATGCCGACCGGGGTAAAATCGGCGCCCAGCGCCTGCCGCATCACGCGCAAGGCCGGCTCCATTTCTTCGTGAATCAGTTGCTCCAGGCTGAAGTCTTTGATGACGCGATGGGTGTACAGGTGGCAGCCAAATTCGTGGCCCATGTCGCGCAGGCGCGGGTATAGATTCTTGTGGCCCGCGGTCGGCCGTACCAGGTTGTTATTCACGGCATGCCCAATGGGAAACAAGGTAAGGCGAATATCACGCCGGTGAAATTCGCGGCAGATCTGCAGCGTGTAGTACTCGCTCCAAAGGTCGTCCATGGTCAAGCAGATTCGGCGAGCATTGGTTGCTACGCCACGGATGACAGAACCGAAGCCACCGCTTGATTGCTCGTCCGATTCGCCGGAATGCGCCAAAAGCGGCGGACTGTTGCTGAGCAAAGAACTCGTTGCCGCGCCCAGCCCCAGGCGCAGGA
Source organism: Anaerolineae bacterium (assembly GCA_022823165.1). Taxonomy (GTDB): domain Bacteria; phylum Chloroflexota; class Anaerolineae; order Aggregatilineales; family Phototrophicaceae; genus UBA6055. The sequence continues at coordinate 65,090 of JAJDXR010000046.1, forward strand.
AGCCGCGGCGTGATATGTTGCTGTCGCGTCGTTGGTCGGATTTGTACATTGCTTTTCCTTGACGTCGGCTGTTAGCGCAATCATTGCGGCCATCAATTGAAAGCGCATGTAGCGCAAGCACGGCTGTTTTCAGCGGTCAGCCTACTAATATACCACTATCGAGCCATAGTCTGTACTCTTAGCAAGCCAATTGCGAATCCGAGCGCGATCTGATTGCGGCGCGCGTGTTCTCACCTTAACTATAACCCAGCTTTCAGAAGCCGCGCCGCTGCCAGAGCGACTCCAGCAAGAGAACCGCGACAGCCCCCGTGACGCAGAGACCGCCGATGACCAGGCTGGCGTCAACAAACAGTCGCTCCGGATAAAGTCGAATCAGGCTGTCCGTAAAAGGAAAACGCCAGCTGCCGGCCGCAAAAAACAATTCGTGAAATCGATCGAAGGCGCTGTCCCAGGCGGCGGCCGCCACTACCGCCAACATCAAGATCGCAGCCAGCGTAAGGATGGCGCCGCTCCTAACGCCACGTTGCAATGACGGCTGAAGCTCAGGACGAGCCAAAGCGACAATCAGAGCGGCCGCCAGCGCCACTCCGCAAAGTAAAGCCACAGCAAATATAAATGTGACGATGCGCTTTACGTCCTCCAGGTGACGCAGCTCATTCGCGTTGAACAGCGGGCAATTTGCGGCGTCCTCAACCGGCCGCCAGCATTTTTCTCGCGGCAGTTGCAGCGCCGCCAGCGAGGAACTGTCTCCCGCCTGATACAGGTAGTCGATGGCGTATAAGCCGTATTCAAGTCGATCTTGCCTGCTAAAGCCGTATGGATCGGCCGGAAAATCTGGACGCTGGTATTCCAGGCGCAGAAACTCGCGAGTCAGCAGGAGCCGTACGCTCGCGGCCACCAGCAGGAAGGGCAGAGCCAGCGTGAAAAACCAGCGCAGAAGGTAAGCGATGAGTTGCCTGCTATTCATCAGTCAGCTGAAATTCGACGGCGCGACCCGCCAGCAAGAAGTCGAGCACGATGGAATCGACCAGGCGCTCCACCGGCGCCATGTCATCGGTGAATACGATGTCGCTTTCGGCCAGCGGCGCCAGCGCGTCGACCGCATCGTTCATAATGTCATAGAGGCGCGGGTCGACGCTGTCAACGCGATAGTCCAGGTTCTCACGCAGATTCTGGGCTTGGGTGGCTTGCCGGGTCGCGACCAGGATAGTGTTAAAAGACTGCGGCGCGTCAAGGGCATGTACGCTGGGAAAGACCTGCAAGAGCGTACTGCTCAGCGCGTCTACCAAGCGGCGGTCGGTGTCCGTGCGCCCGACGTTGATGGCTGCCGCGCCGTCGTCTGTCAGCCGCGCCTTCACTTCCTCGAAGAATTCCACGGTCGTCAGGTGCCAGGGGATATAAGGCGGTCGATAGGCGTCGATGCCGATCACGCTGAATTTGCGATCGATCTGATTAAGCAGAAAGCGCCCGTCGCCGACCTGTGTTGTCAGGCTGGGCATGGAGATTCCGTTCATGTCAAAGAACTCGGCGCCCAGGGCGACTATCTTGCGGTCAAGCTCAATGCCAACCATCGGCAGATCGCCGTAGATCTCGATGTGCTGCCGCGGGATTGTGCCCGCCGCCAAGCCGATTAGCAGCAGCGAAGCCACCTCGTCGGCGCGAAAGGGCGGCTCGTTGAAATAGGGCGCCGCCAGAAAATAATCCCAGGCGCCACCATAGAAGACCTCGGTCGCGTGCCATTGACTGTGAATGCCTTGCCCTTCGTTCAAGTACAAGTAACGATAGCCGTCGGCATCCTCCTGAACCTGGATATAGTTGTAAGCGCTCTCGCCATCGTAGCGCAAGCGCGCGCCTGCAGCCGGCTGACGCAAGGGTCCGTCAAGCACGGCAATCGCCAAAAGAGCGACAAGGGCGGGCATAAGCAGATAGCCTAAGGCGCGGTGCCGGTTGATGCTCAGCAGGCCGATGAAGGCGATGGCATATAGAAGACCGGAAAATAACAGAAATGTCCGCGCAGTGCCGATCTGCGGGATGGTAAGCAGCACCGGCAGGAAGGCGCCGAACAAACTGCCCAGCGTACTAATGGCGTACACTTGACCGGCGATGCGGCCGCTTGTCGCCACATCGGCCACCGCCAGGCGAATGACAAATGGCGATACCATGCCCAGCAGGGTCACCGGCAGGGAGAACAAAATCAGAATAACCAGGAAGGAACCCAGCGCCAACGCGGCTTCTGCGCCGAATACGGCTGTGGCGGCTCGCGTGATGACGGGGCGCCCAACCAGCGGAATCAATGCGCTAAGGAAGGCGGCCCAGAGTATAATTTGCAGCATCACCGCGGCGCGCGGCAGCTTGTCCGCCAGACGGCCGCCCGCGAAGTAGCCGACAGTCAAATAGAGCAGCATCAGCCCGATGACATTAGCCCAGACCAGGTTGCTATTGCCGAATACATTGCCCAGCAGGCGCGACGCCGACAGCTCGATGGCCAAGGTCGTCATGCCACTGAAGAAGGCTATCGCGTACAGGGTTCGCTTGCTCATTAGCGTCTGGTTTCTTTAGGCGCTCATTGCCCGATTCGGATTTAGCCACCCGGGCGGCGCGCGTCGGACACGTATTATGCGACTGCGAAGGAAATAAATCAATGAAAACAAGTATCGCGGTCGCCACCACTGCCCAGGCCTTAGCTATCGCAAACGTCGCTGCCGAAGCGCTCTCGGCTCATATCGACGCCGGCAGCCCGCGAGCGCGGCGCATCCTGGCTGCCGGCGGCGCCTTCGCGGCGATTGCGGACAATCAGGTGGTCGGTTTTGTCAGCAACTTTATAACGCGTGACGCGCGCGGCGGCCGCCGCCTCGAGCTTGATTTGCTGGGAGTCTCGCCGGCCTGGCAAGGTCGTGGAATCGGCGCGCGACTCGTCGGCCGGAGTCTGCAAGCGGCGCGCGAATCAGAAGCGACTACTGTGCGAGCGCTGGTCCGCTGTGACAATGTCGCTATGCAACGCATCTGCTCAAGACAGGGTTTTGAACGTTCAGTACATGCCAGTCAACTGTGGATTAGCCAAGCGCGAAAGCCGGCCGCAAAGGCTCGTGGAATGACAGCCGCGCGGATTATCGCAGTTGAGACCTTGACCTACAGCGGCTATTGGCTGGAGGGCGAGCTCAGCCAGGGCGCGATTGACGACGCTCGCCGGTTGCTGCGCGCGCATCCAGAGCGGTCGCTGATCGGCGCTGTCGTCCCCGTATTGGACCGGATAAGGATCGACTTGCTGCGAGCAAACTCATTCGCGCCAATGGGCGACTTCCACTGGTGGACGCTTAGGCTATGAAGCGCCCGATCTTGAAGAGGCTGTCGTTGTGAGGCGTGGCGCCATCCAGCGCGATATCGGCCAGCATCTTGCCAATCGTGGTGCTGAACTTAAAACCGTGACCGCTGAAGCCGGCGCCAATGACCAGGTGCGCGCGCTGCGGGTGTTTGTCCACGATGAAGTGTTCATCCGGCGTTTGCGTATACAAGCATATGCGGCTCTCGCGAACGGGCGCATCGGCAATGCCCGGGATATGCGCGCGCATGAAGGGGCGCAAAGCCGCGACATTTTCCGCGTCCGGCTCACGGCTGATTTCTGAGGGATGCCTATAGGCGGGGCCGCCATGGAAGGCAATCTTGAAGCCCGAGCCGCCGTGCGCAGGAATGCCGTAAATCGCTTCCGGAAACCGGCTGCTGACATGGGCGATCCAGACGGGGCAATTTTCAGCTTCGAATGGCGACTGGTCCGCCGGCGCCATAAAGTTCAGTTGACAGCGCAGCGGCGCCAGAGGCAGGTCCAAGCCCGTTCCCTGCAACAGCCGCTTTGCCCAAGCGCCCGCGGTTGCGATAAGGACAGCTGCGGAAAAGCTGCCATCCGGGGTCGAAACTTCTACACTGTCAGCCTGCGCGCGAATCGCCGTAAGGGGCGTGTTGTCCTTGACGACTGCGCCATTGGCTTTGGCCAGCTTGACATGGCCCAGCACTGCTTTCGAGGCTTTGACATAGCCACTGTCCGGCTGGTACAGCGCTTTGAAATCCCCCGGCAGGCGGAATTGAGGGAAGCGTCTGCTCGCCTCGGCTGGACTGAGCAGCTCATAGCGCAAGCCGCTGGACCGCATCGCTGCGATAGTGGCTTCCAGCGAGGCGTCGCCGGCGGGACCAAAGTCAAGGCCACCGGTTTGCGCGACCAATTGCTCGCCCAGCTTGTCCTGCAAGGCAAACCAAAGCGGAAAGGTATCTTTAGCCAGCTCAACGTATTCAGGATGGTCATAGGCGTAACGGATGATGCGCGAATAGCCGTAGGAGCTGCCCAGGCGATGATCAAGCGCGAATTGTTCCAGCAGCAGAACGCGCTGCCCGCGCTCGCTCAAATAGTAGGCGGCGGCGCTGCCCATCGCGCCCGCGCCAATCACAATGGCGTCAAAAGTTTTGTTCATCACACCGGCTCTCGGCTGACTGCCGCTTAGATGGGTCGCTGCTCCAAAGCGGCGGCAATATCATCATCCTTGCGCACCACCAAAGTTGGAATCTTCGCCAATTGTAACATGCCGCGCAGTTCGCTCGAGTCGAGGCGGGCGTTGAACGATTGCGGATCAACAAAGACGCATAGTGGGCGGATGCCACGGCGAATCATGACCTGCGCTTCGGTGATCCAGTCCATGTCCAGCGACGACGTTACGATCATCACCGTGGTGCCGCGCGTAAACTGGTGGGTCTCCAGCGACAGCATTTCCCGCAGCGTATGGCTGGAAGCGCTGCGCGCCACCGCCAGCGCTTGCAGAATATGGGTAAGCTGGCGATTGCCGCGATCAGGCTGGACGATCTGTCGATAAGGCGCATAGGCGGCGTAACCGACGACGCGCTCGTCATCAATAAAGTGCTTGGCCAGCGAGGCGGCGATGATGGCGCCATACTCCTCGGTTGAAGGCGGTATGCGAAAAGTAGACGGCGCTATACCGCTCTGCCGCATGCGCTGCGCAGCCGGATCCTCGACCAGCGATCCGGCCGAAAAGTCGCTGAAAAGCCAGATGTCCACCAGCGGATCCAATTCAAATTCCTTGACCATGATATCGCCGGTGCGCGCTGTCGAGCGCCAGTGGATGCGGTTGATGCTGTCTCCGGGCACGTAATCGCGTATGCTGCTGGCGTTGGTGGTGACCTGGTGAGTCAGTTGCCGTTGAGCGTCACCGCCGGACAAGAAGCCCATCGGCAGCTCAACCCGATTCAATTCCACCGTCATGGGATAAACAATCAGGCGATCGGTCGCGCCGATGCGGCGTGGCGAACGGAAGAGCCCAAAGGGATCGCCGGAAACGACTGTGATGGGTCCCAGCTGGAAATCTCCCCGCAGGGCGCAGATGGTATTAACTTCCCAGGTATATTCCTTGCCGCTGACCAGCGACGGCGCGACATGGCTGGCTTGATGCCCCGGCAAGTCGGAGTGATCGCGGATTTCCAGCCAAAGTTTGGGGAGCAGACCTGTCTTGCGGATGCCGAAGGACTCCTGGAAGACGCGGCCGACTTGCGACCGGCGGGTACGGGTCGTGCGGCGCAGCCCGATGCCGCGCAGGGACAGCCATGTCCACGCAAAGGACAGGCACATGACCGCGCTTGTCACATAAGCGATGTTGAATAACTCGGCGCGGCCCGTGAACAAACCCGTCAGCAGGCTGATAATGATCAGAAGGTAAAGCGCGTTGCGGCGGCCGGGCATCTGACCCTACCGAACGGACGAACCGGGCACGGGCGTATTCTGCAGGATGTCCTGCACGATCGTTCTTGAGGTGATGTTTTTGATGCGAGCCGCCGGCCCCACAATGATTCGATGCGCCAGCGTGACCTCGGCCAATGCCTTGACATCGTCCGGGATTACGAAGTCGCGCCCTGTCATGGCCGCGCGGGCTTGCGCCGTGCGAAACAGCGCCAGCGAGCCGCGCGGGCTGCTGCCCAGATAGACATCGGCATGGCGCCGTGAAGCATTTATGAGGTTGATGATGTACTGCTGCACTTCGCTGGCGACATAGACATCTTTGATCTGTTGCTGCGCAGCCAGTAATTCCTTCAAAGACACCACTTGCTGCAGATTCTGTATGGGATGCTGATACTGCTGAGACGCCAAAATCTTCAGTTCGTCAGCCGGCTGCGGATAGCCCATCTGAATGCGAACCAGAAAGCGGTCGAGCTGAGCCTCCGGCAAGGGAAAGGTCCCCTCGTATTCGATGGGGTTCTGCGTCGCCATGATCAGGAAGGGATTGCTGAGACGGTAGGTAACGCCGTCAACCGTCATCTGCCCCTCTTCCATCGCTTCCAGCAAGGCGGATTGCGTCTTCGGCGTCGCGCGATTAATCTCATCAGCCAGGACAATCTGCGCCATGATGGGGCCGGGGCGAAACTCGAATTCGCGCGATTTGGGATTGTAAATCGAAACGCCGGTGATGTCCGACGGCAGCATATCCGGGGTAAATTGAATGCGATTGAAGGTGCAGCCCACAGCGCGCGCCAAAGATTTGGCCAACATGGTTTTGCCGACGCCCGGGATATCTTCCAGCAAGATATGCCCGCGGCAAAGCAGCCCCAGGGTCGTCAGCCGAATCTCGTTCGCCTTGCCCAGGATCACCTGGCCGACGCTATTGCTTACCCGTTCCGCTATTTCTTGAACCGTTGCTGTCGATTGCCGAACCTGAGCCGTCCGCCTTGTCGCTGGGAATTGTTCGCCCATTTATATCGTGTCCAACTGCGCAATCAGTCTGCGCTTAGTATAGCCGAATACAGGTTTGTCGCAGCTAACGCGCCGCCTGCGTTTAGGATTCGACAGGCCGCCCGCTTGCCGATTGGTCTTCAGCAAGTATAATGAAGCCCAGTCAGAAGCAATATGGCAAATTGAATGACTGTGCTTTCTGGCGCGAACTGTCGGCTCTATTCTCTTAGGCAGGAAACGCGATAAACGCGGTGTTCTCCCGCAGGGCTTTAGTTTGAGCCTGCCTTAAGTCAGTGGGGGTTGACCTGCTTTTGAATTACTGGCAATCGCCAGTTGAAAATTGCGGACTCGTTTTTGCTGGCAGGTTTCAATGCCGAGGACAGAATCTTGATCGCGTCTCGCGCGCAAAACCGCGCGCATCACATCGAACAGCGGCTTGATGCTTTGCGATTGTCCGGCGCCGACATTGAGGCGGCCGCCGTCATCAGCGTTGATGGCCTGATAATCGCCAGCGCCTTGCCCGAAGACCTGCCAGCGGATCGCGTGTCAGCCATGTCGGCGGCGATGCTGGCGCTCGGCGAAAGAATCGCGCAAGAATTGGGGCGCGGCGCGCTGGATGAAGTTCATATTAAGGGCGATAATGGCTACGTGCTCATGACAGCCGTGAATGCCAATGCCGTACTCACGGCTTTGGCAGGGGAGGAAGCCAAACTTGGCCTCGCCCTCTTTGACATCAAGCGGGCAGCCCAGGCCTTGCGCGAGTTCCTTTGAGTCCAATGCGCATCGCTGCGACCATGCGCCGCAGTCACAGAGGAGTATTTCATGGCAGGATGGACGAGTTGACGTGAAACCGAAATACATATTTTGCACCGGCGGGGTTGTCAGTTCGGTCGGCAAAGGGCTTACGGTCGCCGCTATAGGTCGTATCCTTAAAGCGCGCGGACTGAAAGTGGCCATTCAAAAGTTGGACCCCTATCTCAATGTCGATCCGGGCACCATGAGCCCTTACCAGCATGGGGAAGTTTTTGTGACGTCGGATGGCGCCGAAACCGACCTTGATCTGGGACATTACGAACGTTTCGTTGATGAAAACGTCAGCCGGCTTTCCAATGTCACCGCCGGCCAAGTTTATCTGACCGTCATCGAAAAAGAGCGCAAGGGCGATTATCTCGGCGGCACGATCCAGGTGGTGCCCCATATCACCAATGAAATCAAGCGCTGCATCAAGCTGCTGGGCCAGCGCGCGGATGCCGACGTGGTCATCGTCGAGGTCGGCGGCACGGCTGGCGATATCGAGAGCCTGCCCTTCCTGGAGGCGCTGCGGCAGTTGCGCACTGAATTAAAGCGGCACGATACCATGTACGTGCATGTCACCTTTTTGCCGCATATCGGGGCGACTGACGAGCTGAAGACGAAACCGACGCAGCACAGCGTCCGTGAGCTGCGCGGCATCGGCATCCAGCCGGACGTGATCATCGCCCGTACCGATTACCCGGTGAATGACGAAATCGTCAGCAAGATCGCGCTCTTCTGCGATGTCGACCAAGATGCGGTCATCCCCCTGCAGACTGCGGACAACATCTATGCCGTCCCGCTCATGATTGAAAAGCGCGGCCTGGGCGACTACATTCTGGATCGTATGCGCCTTGAGTCCGCCTCGCCCGACTTGCGCGAATGGGAAGGCATTGTCAGCAAGCGTCAGGCGGCCAAAGCGAAATTGCGCATCGGCATTGTCGGCAAGTATGTCGAGTTGCATGACGCCTACATGTCGGTGAAGGAGTCAGTAATCCACGCCGCCGCGCAGCAAGACCAGAATGTGGAAATCCGCTGGATTCATTCAGGCGAGTTGGAAAAAGGCAAACGCCTCGAAGAACTTGGCGAATTGGATGGTCTCATTGTTCCGGGCGGCTTCGGCTATCGCGGCATTGAAGGTAAAATCCTAGCCGCTAAATACGCCCGCGAGCATAAGGCGCCTTATTTGGGTTTGTGCCTGGGCATGCAGGTGATGTGCATCGAATACGCTCGCAATGTGCTGGGGCTGGACGACGCCAACAGTGCCGAATTTGACGTCAGCACGCCGCATCCGGTGATTGATCTCATGTTGGAGCAGCGGGCGATTACCGACATGGGCGGCACCATGCGGCTGGGCGAGTATCCCTGTGTATTGCAGCCCAATTCCGCGGCCGCGCAAGCCTACGGGACTGCGCAGATCCTTGAACGCCATCGCCACCGCTTCGAGTTCAACAACGACTATCGCGAGATATTCGCAGCCAATGGCCTATACTTCAGCGGTTTGAGCCCGGATGGCGTACTGGTGGAAATCTCCGAGCTGCAAGATCATCCTTTTATGCTCGGCTCCCAATTCCATCCTGAATTCCTCAGCCGCCCAAATCGTCCGCACCCCCTGTTTTCAGCATTCATACAGGCATCTGCCGAATACCGGGATGAAATGGGCAGATTCCGGGCCAAGTCGACATGGGGCGTCGACTCGGCTTGACCGCTCAGTAGGCGCGGGCGGCGGGGCAGCCGTCCCGGTCTGCAGCAACGAATAGCCCTGAAGCCCTGAAGATGAGGTGTCATAGATGTCCCTTCGAGACTTTATCGCCGCGATTCCCAAGGTTGAGCTTAACCTGCAGTTGACGGGCGCCTTGCGCCGAGAAAGCCTGCTGATGATCGCTCATCAGAATGGCGTCCCGGCGCAGCGGCAAGACTTTGATAACTGGCTGGCCTTGATCGATCGGCCGGACTACTCGCGGCTGGATGAGATCGCCCGCGAAGCCGGCAGCTGGGTCATGTACCCCGAGGACATCGCGCTGGCTGTCTATGATATGGGCTTGGCGCTGTCGAAGCAGAATGTCCATTATGCCGAGGTTGCCGTGGCGCCGCCGGACTTCATCGGCGCCGCGCGCATGAATTTCGACACCTTTTTTGACGCCCTCAACGACGGCCGTGATCGTGTGCTGCGGGCTTGGCAGGTGGATTTGTCGTGGATACTGTCTATTCCCTGGGACAATCCGCGCTCGGGCGACGATGTGGCCCGCTGGGCGACCAGCGCCGCCGCTAAACTCGGCAATGTCGTTGGCTTGGGCCTCGCGGGAGTGGAAGGCGCGCAGCCGGTGGGGCAATTTCGCCGCGCCTTCGACACGGCCAGGAAGAAAGAAATCTATACCGTAGTCAACGCGGGCAGCAGTCTGGGCGCTGCGGGCGTCGACGATGCGCTTGCGGAACTGTCGCCGCATCGAGTGACGGATTCCTGGGGCCTTGCCGGGCAGCGCGCGACGCGCGACTTGCTGGCGGAAAACGAGATTCCAGTCATTGTCTCTTTGCACCGCGCCCAGCGGCTCGGCCTGATTGAGACCGCCGCGGATTACCCCCTGCGGCAACTGCTGGACAGCGGCCTGCAGATTCTGCTTTCATCCGGTATGCCGTCGCTGTTGGGCGCTGACTTGATTGATGAATACGAACTGGCGGGCACAGCCTGCGGGCTGGATATCGAGGCGCTCATCGGGCTGATGCGGCGATCCATCGAACTGTCCTTCCTGGACACGGAACGCAAGGATAAACTGCTGCTGCGCTTCGACCGTGAAGTTAAGACAGCGCGCCGCAGGCTGCTCGCCGGCGACTGAACAAAGCCACTCCAAGTCACTCGACAGCGCTCGCCACGCGGACAGCCTATTCGACGGGCGTAACGGTGATATTGCCGAAGCCGCTGTCGTCGATGGGCAGCGTAATCAAGAGGCGACTGCCGCTATCCACCTTTGCCCGCGCTTCATGCCCCTTGACCGGCGCCGACAACTCAACATGACGCGTCACCGGGCCAAAGCGGCGTTCTTGCAGAAAATAGCGGGCGTCGGTCGGCGTGGCTTCGGGTTCAGTCCGCAGCGCCAGCGTCAGCACATTCGACTCCAGGCTGATTTCGATGCTGTTTTTGACCAGCCCGTCGATTGCCTGTGTGCAAATATGGAGGATGCCGTCCGCTTCGTACATATCAAGCGGAAGCTGTTCGGAACTGCTGGTGACGGTGCGGATGCCTTTTTCAACTGTCCTGGTGATTTGCTCGCCCAGATTCTGCAATTCTTTCAGCGGGTCGAATCGCGATTCGTTTGTCATGGGGTCTCCCAATATGCTTGCCACTCTTGAAACACTATACGCGCTTTCCTCGATTTTGTCGCAAGCCATCGGCATGGACCTGGCGCGACTAGGCCCAATGCGGTAGCCGCCCTTGTCTCGGTCCCGGCGCGGCGAACTCTAGACTGGATCGAGTCATTGACATCGCAAGCCTTTTGGTTATGATTCGCCCCACTATAACGTAAAAGTGAGACAGCAATGCCCAGAGTCGCCTACCAGGGGATACCTGGCGCCAATTCGGAAATCGCAGTGCGGCAGCACTTCGGCGACGATGTGGATACATATCCCTGTCAGGACTTTATTCATCTCTTTTCCGCCCTGCAAGCTGATGAGGTGGACTTCAGCTTGCTGCCGGTTGAGAACGCTTTGGCCGGCTCTGTCAGCGGCGCTTACGAATTGCTGCTGGATCAAGATGTCCGCATCCAGGCGGAAGTGATCTTGCATGTCCATCATGCGCTGCTGGCCAACGCGGGTACGCCGCTGGAAGACGTCAAGCTGGTCCGTTCTCATCCGCAGGCTTTGCTGCAGTGCGAACGCTTCTTGCAGCGGCACAATATGGAATCGGTCGGCTGGTATGATACCGCCGGCGCCGCCAAGGACTTGTCGGAATCGCCGCAGTCCGGCGTGGCGGTGATCGCCCCCAAACTTGCCGGCGAATTGTACAGCCTGAATACACTGGCAGCTGACATTGAAGACGAACGCTTCAACTATACGCGTTTTCTCTTACTGGGCCATGGCGACCCGGAGCCTTCCGAATACAACAAGACCTCGATCGTCTTCGCCACTCGCCACCGGCCGGCGGCGCTCTACGAATGTTTGGGAGAATTCGCCAAGCGCGATCTGAATCTGACCAAGCTGGAGTCGCGTCCGCGGCGCAACCGCCCTTGGGAACCGCTGTTCTATCTGGATTTTGAGGGTCACTGGCAAGAACAGCGCTGCCAGGAATTATTGACGCAATTGCTGCAGTTGACCTCCTTCGTGAAGATGTTGGGATCCTACCCGGCGGTCCGCTCCGGAACCGTTGGAATGTAAGCCGGGAGATATAGATGCGCAAACTTAATGTGGCGATCCTGGGCGCAACGGGCGCCGTCGGTCAGCGTTTCATTCAACTGCTTGAGGACCATCCCTGGTTTCAGGTGGCGGAGCTAATAGGCTCGAGCCGCAGCGCCGGCAAAACTTATGGCGATGCCGCGCGCTGGGTGCTGGACGGCAATCCGCCGGCTGGAATCACTGACAGGGTCGTCGGCGCTCTGGACGAGCCGCTGGAATCGCCGCTGGTTTTCTCCGCCCTGCCCAAAGAAGCGGCGCGGCTCCGCGAGCTGGAATTGGCGGAAGCCGGCCATGTGGTCTGCACCAATGCCTCGGCCAATCGCATGTTGGACGACGTACCGCTGCTGCTGCCCGAGGTAAATGCGGAACATGTCGACCTTATCGCTGTGCAGCGCGCGCGGCGCGGCTGGAGCGGCGGCGCCCTGGTCGCCAATTCCAACTGCACCGTTATGCCGGTGGTCATGTCGCTGAAACCCTTGCGCAAGTATGGCATCCGCCGGCTGCACCTGGTCAGCGAACAAGCCGTGAGCGGCGCCGGTTATCCCGGCGTCTCGTCCATGGATATGATCGACAATATCATTCCCTACGTGCCGGGCGATGAAGACAAGATGGAGTCGGAATCGCTCAAGATGCTGGGCAGCTTCGCCGGCGACAGCATCGTCAGCTTGGCCAGCACCGTCAGCGCCACCTGCACGCGTGTGCCGGTATTGGACGGGCACCTGGTAAATATCTCAGTGGATCTCGCTGAACAGCCGTCGCTGTCCGCAATCATTGACGATTGGCAGACTTACCAGGCGGCTTCACCTGTACCCGACTTGCCCAGCGCGCCCGACTATCCCTTGCAATACCTGCAACAAATTGACCGGCCGCAGCCGCGCCGCGATCGCCAGGCCGGCGCCGGCATGATGACCAGCATCGGACGTCTGCGCGAGTGCCCGGTCCTCGGCTATAAGTTCGCCGCCTTGTCGCACAATACCGTCCGCGGCGCCGCCGGCTGCAGCATCTTAAACGCCGAGCTGATGGCTGTGAAAGGTTATATTGACGGCTTTCAGATGACTGTTGGGGAAGCGGCATTCGCTTAACAGCAAGCCGGCTTAATCGTATTCCCCGCTCGAGTAGACGTAGACCGCGGGGCCGACGTAATCGCCATTGCTCCAGTCGTATTCGCTTTGCGACCAATCAAACAGCCAGCGGGCGTCCGTCACGCTTATATTGACGCAGCCGTGGCTGCGGCGAAATCCAAAACCATCATGCCAATAGGCGCCGTGCAGCGCGATCTCGTCGTCATAGAACATCGTCCACGGGACTTCCTGCAGATAATAGAAATCGGGCTGGTTGCGCGCGCCCGACATGAGCTTACGCGTGAAGCGCACATAGACATGGAATAGGCCTTCATTGGTGGGCCACTGTTCCAGGCCCGATGAGACCAGTGTGGCGAAAACCGGCGTCTCGTCTTCATAAGCGATGGCGACTTGTTCATATAGATCAATGCTGACCCACTTGTGAGTGTCCACCGCTTCGGGTCTTTTAACCGGCAAGATCTTCGCCACCTTGAACTGGTGCGCCCACTGGTCTACGCCAATCTGATACCAGTCATAGCCGTCTACTTTCACAGTGTCGTAGATATAGACTTGGGTATAACGATAGCGAAAGGGGTTGTCCGCGGCTTCAGCGCCGCCCGGTGTTTTGGCGCCGCGCAAATGCCGCAAGGTCCAGGCGACCGTAAAGGGCAGGGCGTCTTCAGCCGTGGGCAGCAGCGCGCCGGCAAATCGCGATGGCGACACGCTCTCACTCAGCAACTCCGAGCGTACCCACTGATTCTCGCCAATGCGCGTCCAGTCTCCCTGCTGCTCGACCACGGTGACGAACGTAAATCCACTCCCGAAGGCTTCGCTGTCTTCGCTGTTCGGCGAAGTATGTATGGTGAAGGCGCCTTCTATTCTGCGGTAATCCCGGTCGCGAATCAGGTCTTCTTTTATTTCCAGAGGCCGCACATTGGGCCAGCGGTGCGCTTCAATTACGCTCTCGTCAATGCCGCAGCCCTGCGGTGGGCAAGCGCTCTGAGCAAGCGAGCTGGAAGCCAGCAGAAGCAGAACGGCGCCAATTAGGATTCCGGTGTGTATGCGCATGTCCAAATCTCGCCTAGGCGGGTTTGCGCTCAATTAAACTCGAGATCAGCGCAGTGTTCAAGCGAATTTCCTGTCGCGTCTACAAATCGCATACGAAGCGTAGGCTGGTCTAGGGATCGGCCTGATAGCGGGTATGTGATGTCCCTTATTCTTCATGATCATCATTTTGCCACAGGCTCGGAATATGATATGGTAGAATCCGGCCAGCAGCCGCGGCGACAAAGGACAGATAATGGAATACTTGGGCATTGATATCGGCGGGTCAGGCATCAAGGGTGCCATTGTTGACACCCAAACCGGCGAGTTCGCCAGCGAGCGGCTGCGCATCGACACGCCTCAGCCCGCCAAACCGGCGCCGGTTGCCGAAGTCGTCGCCGAGATTGCCGCTCAATTCAAGTGGCGCGCCGCCATCGGCTGCACCTTTCCAGCCATCGTCCAACATGGCGTGACCATGACAGCCGCAAACGTAGACGGCGAGTGGATCGGAACTGACGCGCAGCAGCTCTTCTCAAGCCAGACGGGCAATGCGGTCGTGGTCTTGAATGATGCGGACGCCGCCGGCATCGCCGAAATGAACTTTGGCGCCGGCCGCGGCCACAACGGCTCGGTCCTTATCTTGACGCTCGGCACCGGAGTCGGCAGCTCTATGTTCATCAAGGGCCTGCTGGCGCCGAATACTGAATTTGGACACTTGGTCATTCGCGGAAAATCCGCCGAATTGCGCACATCGGATCGCGCCCGGCAAGTCAAAGGCTATAGCTGGAAACGCTGGGCAAAACGATTATCGGAACACCTGCGCTACCTTGAGTTTCTGATCTCGCCGGACCTATTCATCATTGGCGGGGGCGTCAGCAAAAGGTCGGAGAAGTTTCTGCCCTTGATCGACTGCAAGACGGCAATCGTCCCGGCGCAATTGCGCAACCGAGCCGGTATTGTCGGCGCTGCCTTGGCCGCCGCGGACCTGGAGTGATCATCTCGCCCGATGCCGACCTACTTGTCTTCCGTGGGCTGGAAAACACCCCATTGACGATTGTGGTAGAGCAGGGGAAGCTTGTCGTCAGTCCAACCGCCCTGCAGGACCCGGCCGATGAACATGGTGTTTTCGCCGACATCAAGTTGGCGTTCGACCGCGCAAGAGAGCCAAGCCATCGCATCGGGTATGATCGGGTCGCCCAGGTCGCTCAGGGCGCAGTCCAGCCCGTCAAAGCGGTTTTCATACCGGTCGTCGAAATAGCCGGCGAAGCGTTTGCCCAGCTCAAGCTGGCGATCGGACAAAATGCTGACCGCGAAATGCCCCTCGTCAGCCATATACGCGCGCGTTTCGAGGCGATTGGCGATATTAAGGCAGACCAGCGGGGGAACCATGCTGACGCTGGCAAAGGAGTTGACCGTAATGGCTTGCCAGTCATCAGCCGAATTGACACTCACAATCGTGATGCCGGCTGTCCAGCAAGCGAGAATATTCTTGAACTCTTGACCGTCGATGTCGCTCATTGCACCGTCCTTTCTGACAATGCCATTCTAATAGGAAGCGGCGAGATTGGCACGAGCAAACCGCCGGCGATGCTCCGGCATGCTTAAACAACGGCGCGCCAGGTAAATGCCTGAAGCTGGTATGAGATAAAGCAGCTGCCCAATGCAATCCCAACTTCCCGAATTTCGCCATGTAAAACAGGCCTATGCAGCCCGGTTGATTCACAGCGTCCTGACGAACGAGCGCGGTCCGGCTTTGCTGGAACTGGTAGCTTACGACGATCATCACTTCAGAGTCATTTTCGCCGCCAGCTATTTTCAGCTGGCTGAAGGCAGTGCGGCGCCGAGCAAGTCGCAGTGGAGTACGTTGAAGAAAAAGCTCAAACGGCGCGACCGAAGGATCTTCGTCTTTCGCGCGCACGGCCTGCTCGACAACACAGACGCCGGCAATGGGGGCAGGTGCTTCTTTGAGTTCGGCTTCATGTGGAAGTGAGCGCGCCGCCAGCGCTGTTACTTCCTGAAATCGACGAAACGATAGCCGACGCCGCGCTCGGTAATGATGTAACGCGGGTCAGTCGGATCCGCTTCGATTTTTTCGCGCAAGTAATTGACGTAGAGGCGCACATAATGGGCTTCATCGCGATACTCGTAGCCCCAGACTTTCTGCAGCAGTTGGTCATGCGGGACGGTCCAGCCGGCGTTGCGGATCAAATGATAGAGCAGCCGGTACTCGGTCGGGCGCAGCTTCACGGTTTCGCCGGCGACTATCACTTCGCGCTGGTTAAAATCCACGCTCAGCCGTTGGTCGATGCGCAGAATGGCGTCCTCCGTGGTCGGCTTTTCTAGCCGCCGGAATATCGCCTTGATTCGACTCGATAGCTCCCGCGGTCCGAAGGGCTTGGTGATATAGTCGTCAGCGCCCAGCTCCAGGCCATAGACTTTGTCACTCTCCTCGCCTTTTGCCGTCAGCATAATGACCGGAATATCCGAGAATTCGCGCAGCATGCTGAGCGTCTCGAACCCGTCCAGCTCCGGCATCATGACGTCCAGCAGCACCAGATCGGGCAGTTGCGTGCGGATGGCGTCCAGCGCTTCCAGCCCGTTGTGCGCTTCTATAACCCGATGGTCTTCCAATTCCAGATTCATGCGAATGAAGCCTATCATGCGCGGCTCGTCATCGACGACCAGAATGACCTTGCCTTTGCGCTTCGGGTTTACGCCAGCATTCGGGATCATCGCATACTCCGGATTCTAGAGGTGGGCGCTGGGCACAGCGAGCAAGCGCGGCGGACGGAGCCGGCTAATTGGATGAGCCGCCGCCAGGCGCCTGAAAAACAATCGTCGATATGTTGTCGGCGCCGCCACGGTCGTTGGCTGCCTTCACCAGACTGTCGCAAGCCTCCTGCGGTGAGGCGGCTAACAGGGCAACTTGCTTAATCGTATCGTCTTCTATCATATCCCACAGGCCATCGGTGCAGATTAAAACCAGCCCGGAAGGCGGCAGCGTTCGCACCAGGCGCTCCATTTTCAACTCTTCATTCTGGCCGATGGCGCGATAGAGCACATTCTTCTGCGGATAATTCTCCGCTTCAGCCGGCGTCAATTCCTTCATCTCAATCAAGCGCTGAACCAGCGTATGATCGGTTGTGAGCTGTTCAATTTTGTTGTCATGTATGAGATAGGCTCGGCTGTCGCCGACATGCACCAGATAGGCGAGATTGCCGATGACCGCGATAGCTGAAAGCGTTGTACCCCCGCCCGGCACGCGTTTGATAACGGCCTGATTGGCCTTTTCCGAGGCGGATACCAGCGCCTCAAGCACCGTGGGACTGTTGCCCGCGTCAAAGTTGCGCAGCAGCGGCACATAAATTTTATCCAACATTTCCGACGCCAGCGTTTGTACAGCGACCCCGGCTGCTCGCTCGCCGTCAAGGTGCCCGCCCATGCCATCGGCGACGGCAAACAAGCCAAAGTCGGGGCGATTATCAACAGTGATCGAATGCCACTGCATACCAAAGCAGGCGTCTTCGTTATTGTTGCGCATCAGCCCGACATCACTGGCGATGCCGTAGGTTAAGGGCTGCCGCTGGCGCGTAAGTATCGGCTTGGGGGCGGGCGGCATCACCCGCCTTGGCGCCGGCGTTTTGGCGGCCAAAGGCTTGCGCCGGGACATGGTTTCTGATTCGCGCGGCGGGTCCTCCGGCTCAACTTCGGGCCGAGCCGGCCTCACTGCTTCTTCCGCTTCGATAGGCGCGGAGGCCGCCAAATCAACCGCTTCCGCAACCGGCGCCGCGGTTTCTTCTTCAGTCGGCTCAGCGGGCTCGGGCGGCGCTTCCTGCGCAGGCGGCGTCGGCGGGCTTTCCCGGATAGGCGCAGCCAGCCCTTTCGACTTTGCAGGCGTGACATGCGATGAGCGACGTGATGATTGGGTACGGCTCGAGTCTTGATCGGGCCCGCCCAGTAGCTTGCGAAGAAAATTCATTCATTCTGCCTGCCGCGTTGCGGCGCAATCGCAAGGATCTTTCCCTGCCGAGGGAGTGTCTATCTTGGTGGATATTTCCTGAATGCCGAGCTTGGCGCAGGTTAATTCACCACAGAGACACAGAGGGCACAGAGATTTTTCTTTGGGTCGAAGAGAAACCGCAACCACTACAATAGCCACTCCCCTGCCGATAGCAACTTGCACAATTATATTTTACCAAGTAGATTGGCGCAATCATTGCCTTGAGCGACTGGCCGCAAAATGCAGCTCCAAAGCTCGCCTCTTTCGCTTTACTTGCACATCCCCTTTTGCAGGTCACGCTGCAGCTATTGCGCCTTCAACACCTACACCGATCTCGCGCATCTGATGCCTGATTATGTGAAGGCTCTCTGCAACGAGATCAAGGCTCTCGCGGCCTCAGGTTACAAATATGAAGTACACACGGTCTTCGTCGGCGGGGGCACCCCGTCACTGCTGACGCCGCGGCAATTTGAACAGATAATGGAGAATTTGCGAGACGCATTCGCTCTAAGCCCGACCTGCGAGATTTCGCTGGAAGCCAATCCGGAGGATCTCGCCGTCGCTTATTTGCGCTCCTTGCGAGGGTTGGGATTCAACCGCTTGAGTATTGGCATGCAATCCGCAAATCCTGAGATCTTGCGTCTGTTTGATCGGCGGCACGATGTGTCCGCGGTGGCGAACGCGCTAGACGCCGCGCGCAAAGCAAAATTTGAAAATGTCAATCTGGATGTCATATTTGCTTCACCGGGCGAATCGCTGGCGGATTGGGCGGCAACGGTCCATACCGTACTCAGTTTCGAGCCTGATCACATCTCAATGTATGGGCTGGAGCTAAAAGGGGGCACCAAGCTGCGACTGCAGGTGGATGCCGGCGCTTTGCCGCCGCCTGACGATGACGCCTTCGCCGATATGTACGAATTCGCGTCCGAAGCATTAGCCGGCGCAGGTTTCCAACAATACGAAATCAGCAATTGGCGCCGCCAGGGAAAGGAGTGCCGGCACAACTTGCAATACTGGCGCAATCTTCCCTACTTGGGGCTGGGCGCGGGCGCGCATGGTTTCGCCGGCGGCTGCCGCTACTCGACCATCACAGCGCCGCAACGCTACGTCGACTGCTTAAGCGGCCAGCCCCCAAGAGAAAACCATTTTCCGCTGACGCCGGCTGTGGCCAAGGTGAGGCTCGTCGAAACGGCGGATGATCTCTACGACACCATCATGATGGGTATGCGGCTCACGGACGAAGGGATAAATCGCTCCAGCTTTGCGCATCGATTTGGCCAAGACTTTGTGGCGATGTTTCCTGATGCAGTCGCGAAGCTGGCGGCGCTGGGAATGCTGGAAGTGCTTGCCGACCGAGTGCGCTTAAGCCCGGCCGGCCGATTGCTCAGCAATAGCGTTATCCGTGAATTTGTATCGCGCCTCACCGAATAGGCTGAAGTTCTGCCTGGCGAAGCGCAGCGATATCAGCTGAGGCCGCGCAGAGCATCGCCACGCGCAGCTGGGCTTTTAATACGCGGATCAACTCATGGACGGCTTCGGCCGATTGGCTGGCCGCCTGTAGAAAGGGACTGGCCAAGCCGGCCAGGTCCGCGCCCAAAGCGATACATTTGGCAATGTCGATCCCGTCACGCAAGCCGCCACTGGCGAATACCGGTAATTCCGGCGCGGCCGCACGCGCGTACTGGATGGCGGTGGCGGTCGGTATGCCCCAATCGGCGAAGCTGCGCGCGACGCGGGCATGAAAATCGCTCGGCGCGCGGTGATATTCGACCTCGCTCCAGGAGGTGCCGCCGGCGCCGGCTACGTCTATCGCCGCTACACCCGCATCAGCCAGCGCTCGCGCCGCTTGTCGCGAAAATCCCCAGCCGACCTCTTTGGCAATGACTGGCGCATCGATCCCGGCGCAGACGGCCTCAACTTTGCTCAGCAAGCCGGCGAAGTCGATGTCGCCTTCCGCCTGCACCGCCTCTTGCAGCACGTTGAAGTGGAGAATCAGGGCGTCGGCGTCCACCATATCCACGGCTCGGCGACATTGCTCAAGACCGTATCCATAATTCAACTGGATCGCGCCTACATTGGCGAAGAGCGGAATATCCGGGGCTAATTCGCGCACGGCATAGCTGCCAGCGAGCGCGTCGTCTTCTATGGCGGCTCGCTGTGAGCCCAGGCCCATCGCGATACCGTGCTGCTGGGCTGCCTGCGCGAGGTTGCGGTTGATCGCCCGCGCCATATCCGTGCCGCCGGTCATGGATGAAATCAGAATCGGCGAGCGCAGCCGCTTGCCAAAAACGGTCACCGTGGTGTCAATATCGTTCAGATTCAGTTCCGGCAGCGCCTGATGCAAGAAACGATAGCGCTCCAGCCCGGTGGTCAAACGTGGAAACTGCACATCTTGTTCCAGGTTGATGCGGATATGGTCCAATTTGCGGCTCTCGGTCGCGCTTGCTTCCGTCACTTTTGTCATCGACCGGTGTTCCTTATAATCAGAGTGGCTCGCGCCAGGCAGGGACGCCATCGTACCGATAAGCGCGCCTGGTGTCAATCATGGCACTCCTGCCAAACAGGCTAGCGAGGTCGCTGAATATCGGTATAATTGTTTGCGTGAAGTGAGAAGCAAGATTCCAACTTGAAGGGTGGTCAGACATGGCATCAATTGAAGAACGCGTGACAGGAATCGTGGTTGAGTTGCTTGGCGTTGAAGAAGAGCGCGTTGTCTCCGGAGCAAACTTCCGTGAAGACTTGGAAGCGGACTCACTTGACCTCGTTGAATTGATTATGGCTTTTGAAGAAGAGTTCGGCGGCGAAATCAGTGATGAGGACGCGCAGCGGATTGAGACGGTCGGGCAAGCGGTGGAGTATATTCAGTCCAATATGGAATGATATGTCTCGCCTAAACTTATAGACTCTATCTTTCAGGTAGCCCAGGCTGCCTTTTTCTTTTGCGGCGCCAGGCTTGCGGTTGCTGTTGCGGCCGATGCAAGGCGAGTCGTCCGGGCACCAATCCTAATACCTCAAATTGCAGGCTGCGAGGCTTTCCGCCTAAAACCCAGCAGACCGGAAGCAGCGATAGCGGCATAGCCGGCCAGCAGCAGCCACGGCCCCAAACCGATGCTCGCCACCGCTTGCAGCTGCTGATAGACATCGAATGCAAGTGAAACGCCGGCGTACGCTGTCGCCATGCCTGCTAGCGGCAGCGCAATCAGCAGAATCCGCGCGAAGCGGCGCCGGCCGAGGCCAAGCGCGACCAGTCCGCCGATCAGGCTGGCGAGCGCCAGAATGAATTGCTGCCGGTAGTTTATGTTTGCGAGATCGTAGACGTATTCAAATGGGGGCAGTTGCGCCAGCGCCAGCATCAATACCACGATGACTGAGAGCGCCCGCCACGGGCCTGTTGAAGCCATCAGACCGAAGGTCAGCATCAGGATAAGGAGTTGCGCCCTCAGCAGCAGCGGCGCCAGGAGCGGTGGCGACGTATGGACTTGCGCCGGATACAGAGACGTCCATTCAGCCAGGTCAAAGGCGTTCAGCGTCATTGACGCCGACGGCGCGACGGCCCAGGGCAATACGTAACCCAACAACCCCAGCAGCAGCGGAACGAGCAGCAGGCGCCTCTGGGATGGCATGGAACTAACGCGGACTGTCACAGTTTGATCCTTCCTAATCTACAAAACCTTGAAGTCTGAGCAAAGCAATAGCTGCCTTAGCCGTCCAACAGGCTCTGATATACGGACAGCAATTGAGACGCATTCCGCCGCCAGGTAAATTTTTTAACTTGCCGGTAGCCTTTCTGAATCATCCGCTCGCGCAAAGTCACGTTAGTTTCGACCGTCAGCATGGCGTCGCGAATCTCAGCCGGGTTGGTCGGTTCAATTAAGATGGCGGCGTCGCCGGCAACTTCGGGGAGTGACGAAGTTTTGCTCGTAATCACCGGCGCGCCACAAGCCATCGCTTCCAGGACAGGCAAACCAAATCCCTCATAATGCGAGGGCATCAGCAATATCCGCGCGGCGCTGTAGAGCGCCGGCAGGTCTTCATCCTCGACGTATCCCAGAAGATGTACATAGTCTTTCATGCCGGTACTGGCGATTGTTTGCCGCATTTCTTCCTCGAGCCAGCCTGTGGAGCCGGCTATGGCGTAGTGCAGTTCCAGCCCGGCCGCGCGCGCTTCAGACAAAGCCCGGATGACGCCGCTGTAATTCTTGCGCGGTTGCACCGTGCCCACCGACAGCGCGTAATCTAAATTCGCCAGTCCGTACTTCTGGCGCGTTGACTGAAGCGTCCGGTCATCTTCCACCCGCCGAAAGCGCTGGTCTACCCCGCTATAGAGCACCGTTATTTTGTCCGCAGGCGTCCTGTACAGGTCAACCAAGTCGTCTTTGGTGGCCAGGGACATGGCCAGGACATGATCAGCCCGCTCAACCGAACGCGGGAAGACCGCGTCCAGGAAAGCCTTGAGTCGCGGACTCGCCGTCTCCGGGACGCGTATGAAGGACAAGTCATGCACGGTCAGCAGCGTACGGGTTGCCGATAGTGTATGCGGCAGAATATAGTCGGTCGCGTGAAAGAGGTCGACTTTGCCCGTGACCAGCTCCACTGGCAGCGGCAGCCAAGCCTGGCGCCATAGCCGAATCAGCCAACGGAGCGATATGGCTGTCGGTCTCCACTCAAAATTCGGCGCCGGGGCGGGGGACAAGTGGCTGGCTCTGGCGCCGGCTACAAACAGGCGGTAGGCTGTCGCATCGTCGAGCTCCGCCAGCGCGCTGGTAAATTCGCGCACGACCCGTCCGATGCCGGCGCTCTGCTCAAAGGCAGGTGTATAGTCGATGGCGATTCGCTGCACTTTAATCGACGTCGTTATATGTCCAGTAGCGATTGGCCAGGAAGTTCCAGAACATGACCGCTATGACGCCAAAAAACAGCGCGACCATAGTGCCAATTTTATGTTGATCGAGCAGGGCGGGTATGCTGTCAGCGCCCAGCGAAGATAGCGCCTTCGCTGACATTCTGCCGAAAGGTTGATAGCTTAAAGCAATCCAAATTGTGCGGATCCCCCAGCCAATCAGGCTGACGATGACGAACTGCGTCAGTTGACGTTTGGCCGAATGCGAACGCGAGTCCGGGTAAGTCCAGAGACGATTCCAGACAAAATTACTGAAAACAGCCAGGAAAAAGGCGATGCTTTGCGTCAGCGCGACGTTGGTCGCGAGCGCTTCGCCCAGCGCATTGACGGGCGGCAGCAAGGTATTTTGCAGCAGCAGCACGGCGCCGGCGTCAATCATAAAGCCTAGTAAGCCCACAAACGCGAACTTGATAAATCGCTCGTATTCTTTGTAGCTGTCACCACCAATCCGCAAGGACAGCGTAACAATGAAGCGGTCAAGCGGCGTGGTCAACTTGTGGTGCTGCCGGCCGGACTCGTTGGAAGCGGTAGAAATTGTTTGTGACATCGCTAATCTAGCTCCAGCGCCTGCGTCATGCGCCGGTAAAGGATTGCCAATAGGCCTAATAATACACCGATATGCAAAAACAGGTTGTTCACGTATAAATTGTCGAAAATGCTGTGTACCGCCACATAAACCCAGGAGCCGAGCAGGCCGATGGCGATACTGCGCGAAAATGCGTCCGGATGCCGCCGCAGCGACCAGGTCATGCGAAAGGCGACTGCCCAAAACGACAAATAAGCTGCCAGCCCAGCCACGCCTGTCTCCGCCAGCATATTGAGGTACAAGTTGTGGGCGTGGCCCAAAGGCGCCGGCCAGTTCAGCAAGCGGTAATCGTCATAGACGACTTCGTAATTACCCAAGCCAACGCCAAAGAGCGGCGCCGCCTCGGCCATGTTCATCGCCGCTTGCCAGTGTGCCAAACGCTCGATCACCGCGTAGTCGGCCGGTGTGATCTCCACGCCGCGAACGTCTGATACCGAAATTAGGTCGGTGGCGGCCGTCGTCAGTCTAAGCACGATTGATCTCGGCAGCAGGCCGACGCTCCAGGCGGCGCTGACCAGAATGGCGATACCGGCGGCCAGCGCCAGGCCGTGGATCAGCCGTCTCGGCAGCGCAATGGTCATACACATGATAGCGACCGCCGCGCCCAGCCAGGCGCCGCGACTCCATGAGGCTGTCAGAGCCGCGGCCAGAACCAGACTTACCAGGCCGCTGACAGAAAATGCGGCAACCGGCAGCCACTGAAGGCGTCGCCGGCTGCGCAAGCCCGTCCAAATCCTCGCAAGCTGCGCCCAGGCAGCCATCAACGCCAGCGGCAGCGCAATTCCCATGAAGCCACCGTAGGGGTTGGGCTGCCCAAATGTGCCAAAAGCCCGGAAATACCGCCCCAAAATTAGCAAATGGTCGGCGCCGCTGCCACCCGCGAAAATGTAAAGCCCGAGCAGCGCGTTGGCAAAGGCGCTGACCAGGATGGCGAAGACGAGCCAGCGCCAGGAATCGTCCACGCTGACGGACAGCGCCCAGATGAGAAAGGCGATGGCCAGCCACTTCAACCATTCAACGAGCCAGCCGGACAGAGACTGGCTGGTCCAGGCGCCGCTAGCAAAGACCGTGATCACCACGAGCGCGGCGAGCAGGGGCGGGTCGGCCTGGAGCTTGATTAGCGCTCTGCGCCGCCACAATCGCTGCGCCAGCCAAAGGCCTAGGTAGACCAGGAACAGGATTTGGCCGATATCGAGCGGTAAGGACAGACTGGATTCCGTGCTTATCAGAGTCCGCAGCGGCGCCAACGTCAGCATCACGACGACCGCAATCAGCGGCGACATCGATATGAGAATGGCGCATGCCAGCGCGAGCAGCGCCAGCGGAGCCCAGGGCATTGGCGCGGCTAGAATCGCGGCGGCGGTGGCAAGCCCGGTCGCCAGAAACAATCGCGCCAGGGGGGCGCCGGTTTGCAAACCGAACATGCTTAGGCCGGTTCGGACAATACCGACCGAAAGTAGCGAATGGTCCGCTTGAGACCATCTTCGAGTTCGATCTGCGGCCGCCAATTCAACACGGAGTGAGCGCGGGACGTATCGGGCTTGCGCGTCTGCGGATCGCCTTCTATGCGCGACCCGTCAGAATACTCAATGCCGGCGCTGCTTCCAGATACTCTGTTCACGATGACGGCAAAATCGTCCATGCTGATTTCGCGCGTTGTGCCGATGTTCACCGGTTCTACGTAGTCGCTTTCCAACAAGCGAACAATGCCTTCGATTAGATCGTCAATATATTGAAAACAGCGTGTCTGCGAGCCGTCGCCGTAGACTGTCAGCGCTTCGCCGCGAATCGCTTGGCCGATAAAATTAGGCACGACTCGTCCGTCATCGAGGCGCATGCGGGGACCATAAGTGTTGAAGATACGCACGATGCGCGTCTGCATGTCATGCTGCCTGTGATAAGCCATCACCAGCGCTTCAGCGTAGCGCTTGGCTTCATCGTATACGCCGCGCGGCCCAACCGGATCTACATTGCCGGCGTAGGACTCGTTCTGCGGGCGAACAAGCGGATCGCCGTAGACCTCGGATGTAGAGGCAAGCAAGAAACGCGCCTGCTTCGCGCGCGATAACCCGAGCGCGTTGTGGGTGCCGAGCGCGCCGACTTTTAAGGTCTGAATTGGATACCTGAGATAATCGATGGGGCTGGCGGGCGAGGCAAAGTGCAATACCGCGTCTACTGGTCCGGGCACATGAATGAAATTGCTGACGTCATGATAAATGAACTCAAAGCCGCGATTGCCGGCCAAGTGCGCTATGTTGTCCTGGGAACCGGTGATGAAGTTGTCCATGGCGACTACGCGATGGCCTTCGCGCAGAAACCGGTCGCTCAAATGTGAGCCTATGAAGCCGGCGCCGCCTGTGATTAGAACTCGCAAGTTATCTTGCCTTCACTCAATGCTGCTTCAGAGATTCTACCACAGGCCGCGGCTTCTCTAAATGCGGCGACCCGGCGGTAGTGAAGATAGTCCATCATGAGCTCTGTTGGCTCAACTCATTCAGCCGCAGCAGCGCCGCCATCTGGAACATGAATATGAAGGCCAGATCAATCACAAACACACTGTTGTCGATAAAGCCATGCGCTAATAATCCAGCCATGCCGCCCATCAAACCGAGCAGCATGGCGAATAGCCGCGCATCTCCGCGGCCAAGCTGCCCCGTCAGCCGTATCGCGCTGCGCCAGAATAGCAACTGAATGGCGAGGAAGGCAAGCAAGCCAAATACGCTTAGCCGCGTCCAGAAGTCCAGCAAGAAGTTGTGCGGGTGCGACTGGTCCCGATCCCAGATCGCATCTGGCTTGAGATAATGCCCGCCTACGTAATACAAGAACTGATCCATTCCAATGCCCGTAATCGGACGTTCGCGTATGATGGCCAGCGTGCTTTCCCACAGGCGCAGCCTAAAGAAATTCGTGCCGCTGGAAAAATCGACCGCGTTGGCGAAACGGGCCGAAGCGCGAGCCAGCGCTGCAAAAGCCGCGCCACCCAGCGCAGCCGCGCCAATCAAGGGAACGATCGCGTTTCGCTTATACTTGGCAATGGCGATGACTGCGACGCCCGCCGGCACACCAAGTAGAATCGCGCCGACGCTCTGAGTCAGCAGCATGGCCGGGAACATGATGAGCAGGCTTAGGCCGGCAAACAGGCGCAGCCCGTGATCAGTGCCGACGAGCAGAAAACCCAGGGCGATCGGGATGGCGCGCCCCAAGAGCAAGGCGACATTATTGGGCGAGCCATAGACACTGTGCAATCGCCTGGCGCCGGCTTCCGCGGTGATGGCGATATCTTTGAAGAAATAGAGGTAGTATCCGACCAGCGAAACCAGGATGGCGGCCACGAGCAAGGCTGCGAAGAGCTGAAGCAGGGTCGCGCGGCTGGGACGTATAGCGCGCAAAAGCACATAGAAGGCGAAGGGTTCGAGTATCAGCGCGCGCAGTTCAGTTTGCGCTGTGTCCAGTCTTTGCGTCCAGAGCAGCGATACCAGCGCCAGCGCCGCCAGGCTGCCGACGGCAAGGTCCATGGGCTGAATGGACGCCAGCAATCGGCGTGAAAGAATCGGGAATGCGCGATTGCTCATTTGCAATTCTTTGCCCAGCCAGGCCATGAACTTGATAAATCCGGCCGCCGCTGTAAGCAGAATCATGACTTCGACCATAGGGAAGGCGAAACGGTACAGTTCCACGGGATAGAGAAAGAAGGGCGCCCAGAAAAGCGTCAAGATCAGCCCCGTCTCCAACCGGTGAAAGAAGAGCGCAAAAAGTATCACCAGGAAGAGGAGCGAGATTAAGAGGCTGGGCGACAAATATAGCGCGCCGCCAGTCAGCAGGGCGAGCGCGATGTTGACTTCGTCCCGCATGAGCAGCGACGGCCGTGGCGAATCCCAGGTCCAAAGCATCGCCAGCATCATAAAGACTGATGTGATTCCGCTCAGCATCAGATGAAACGTGGCGCTCATGCCCGCAAGCAGTTTGCTCAGCGGCGGGAGCCAATCGCCCCAGGGGGCAGTTAGCGCGGAATGAGTGAATAGCAGCAGGGACAAAACCGTGGCGAAAAGGCCGAGCAGGACCTGCATTTCAAAGTGCCGGGCCAGGTCGCCCGAGCTGACCGCGTAGCCCGCTATCGCCCAGCGATCCCAGCCGTCATCCGCAACTGCGCTGAGCGTATGTTTCTCGAGCGCCAGATCGCTGGCGACGGGGACCAGGTTCAATTCCGGTAGACGAGAGTTGCTGCGCAGGAAGATGTACGCATTCCCGCTTGAGTCTTTCTGCGTGGCGTTGGCTGGGGAACCATCCACGCTGGGATAGAGAAAGGCGACAAAATCGTCTTCGCGCAGCAGCATGGCGAGTTCCGTACCGTAAAAGTCAAATTCCAGCCGGCTGTCGCTGGGGCTCAGCCAGCCGATGTCCGCGCCCAGGTCGCTGAATTGCCAAACGCCGCTGTAACGCGCGTGCGGGTTAAGCGCGTGGAACAAACCGTTCTGCGCCCATTCGGGGTAGCTGTAGCCCTCCAGGGCTTGAAGCAATGGCGATGGCGCGCCGTCAGGCTGCACCAGCGCAAAGCCCCATTGCGGATCACTTGCTGCCGCCGGCGGCTGCCAATGGTGGAAGAACATGGCGCCCATCCAGGGCCATTCACGATGCGCGCGGTCCAGAGCCTGCAAGGAGAATTGAACCTGCTCAGCCTCGCTGACCTCTCGCCAGATTGAAGGCGCGCCCGCCCAATCGGATGGCAGCGAATTCCAGCCCAAATTGCTGGCCCAGAGTGATTTCCTGGCATCGCCATGGCGGACCATCACCTCGCGCAAGGCGATGATGCGCGAGAAATTGAGAATGGTCTCGTCGATTCTTCGGTCTAGCGGCGAGGTAGCGAATCCATACGGTTTGCCGACCACGACATCCATCAGCTCGCGCGCGCCTTGCCTGTAAAGGGCGTCCAGATAACGAATGTCGCTGATATTGCGGCCGGCGGTTTCGGTTGTGGGCGCCAAGCCGGCGGCAAGAATAGTCGCAGCGGGGTCAGACTGCTGGATAGCGCTGCGGGCGGTATCCAGCAGCGCGACATACTCCGCAGGTCGCGGATCCATTGCGCCCCAGGCATCCGCCAGATTGGGCTCATCCCATATTTGATAGTAGTCCACCAAGCCGCCATAGCGCCCGGCGAAGGCGCTGGCGAAGGCGGCAAACCGGCTTAAATCTTGCGGGGGTCCCGTGTTGCTCGGCACACCGGCGCTCCGCTGCTGGCGCGCCCAAGCCGGGGAATTCATCAATACCACAACCGGCTCAAGCTGCGGGAAATCCGGCAGCGCCCGGGCAAGTTGATCCCAGCCGCTCCAGTCAAAGGCTCCAGGCGCGGGTTCAAGCTGGTCCCAATAGGCGAATTGCCGGATCCAGCGGAAACCCGCCGCTTGGATGCGCGTCAGATGACTGCGCAGGTCGGCGCTATCGTATTGAAGCAGCTCTACGTTGACGCCGGGTTTAGCCACGGCAAAGGGAAGTTGCTGGTTGGCGGTCGGATTTACATATCCGCGCAGCTCGAAATCTCGCAGTTGGACTGTGCCCAAGGTCGCGACCAGGCTGCCGATGACCAGCATCACGCTCACCAGCAGGACGATTAGCTTGCGCATCAGCGGGTCCACACCGGGTTCGACGAGCCGCCGTCAAATGTCAACGGGTGAGCCTCCCCGCTTTGCACATCAACCAGCCACAGGTCGCCGCGGTAGATCGCTGCGATATGGCGCGCATCCGGGCTCCAGGCGTAATCCTTGGGCGTTAAGCCATAATCGCTCTTGCGTAGGCCTTCCGCGCCCGCGGACGGAAACAGACGCCGCTCATTGCTGCCATCACGGTCGGCTATAAATAGATCGTACTCGCTGTTCACGCTGTTTTGCGGCTCGCGCGCTTTTAACCAGGCCAGCCAACCTGCGCCGCCGTTTTCCTGGCTGGGCGAGAAAGACGGCGCCGCCCACATGCCTGCCTCTGGTTCGACTTCGGCGCTGAAACGTCCATCAGCGCTGGTGACCATTACATTGAATATGGGGCTTTTTTCGGCTGGCTCGTCAGCTTGGGGGGGGCCGTGCGCGACGGCTGCCAGCAACTGGCCATCGTGCGACCAAGACAGCGACGAGAGCCAAATCCAATCAGTCGCTCGCTTAAATACCGCGTAGTCCGCCAGCGCGATTGCGCGCCTCTGCTCAAAGTCAACCAGGCCGAAGCCATCCGGACGAGCCCAAGCCAACTGATTGCCCAGCGGCGACCAGGCAAAATGCGTTCCCCACCAGCCGAAGAGCCCGCCGCTTGATTCCGGCAGCGCTTCCTGAATGGTCAAGGCGCGTCCGCTTTCAAGGTCTATCGTCATCAGCCAGAGATTGTTTAGCGCTTTCCAACCAACAGGACTCGCGTTGCGCTCGCCCGTCGAATACGCGATTGTATTGCTGGATCGCGGTCTCCAAGCCGCAAACAACACATCAGTAGGGGAGAGGCGCAGCGCTTCAAGATCGCTATCAGTCGCAGCCAGCCAAAGTTCGTTGAAGAAATCGTCAGTGGCGTCAGTTTCGCTGCTGAAGACAATCCAGCGGCCGTCTTCATGCTGATGAAAGACGAGAGAATCCAGGTTGTGCCGGGCGGTGAGCTGCCGTTTATTGACCGTATTGTCTTTGATTGTCCAGGCATTGCTATGGTTGATATAACTCAAACGTCCGCTTATCGCGATTGGCGTGACGGTTGCGTTTGTGCCGGTATAGATAATTTCGTCTATCGGCGCTTGTATAATCAGCGGCTCGGCGATCAAGACGCGTTCGACCTCTTTATCGTCTTCCAGGGTGATTCGGTAGCAGGCTTCCTCGATGCCGGGCCGGCCGACTTGACCCACTCGCTGGCCGCCGGCGGGCACCCCTTCTTTGGGCTGCGCCAATCGCCTGAAGGCGACCTCTTGTTGGTCACAGATTTCTTCTTCGCGCACGCGTCTGACCGTGATCATCATGTCCGCTTCGATTTGCGCCACCAGAGGATGACTGATGCGGTCTTGCGGGCCCAATTCAATCTGGGCTTTGGCGAGTAACTGATCAACCGAAACGGCGCTCGGGAGGCTAAGGGCCAGGGTCTTCCCATCGACGGCGATGCTTACGTCAATCGGCGGCGGCTCTTCACCCGGCCGACAGGCGGCTAAGGCTATGGCAATGATGCTGATGAGGCAGACCCGCGCCAACATTTGTCCGGCCCAACCACTTGCGTTCGATCAACCTATATCCTAGCGGAGTTTCGCTGCAGCACAAACAGCCGCGGATGCAGCCCGCTAAGGCTTATCGTCGTTTGGCTGCGTATGCGCCAGGCGGACGCTCGGATGCAACGAGCCAGCAGTCTTATATCGTGGCTGAGCAGTATCAGGGCGGCGTCGGGCTTTGCCAGTCGGCTGGCTTCTCGCAGCAGCGCGGGGTAGAGTTCCACGTTGTCCTCATGCGAGCCGATGTGATGGCCAAAGGGCAGGTCAGCATAGAGCAAATTGACTGAGCCCGCGGCTATGGGCGCGCGCTTCGCATCCGCCAGCAGATGAATGATCCGGTGGCTTTGTCGCGCCTGCCAGGCATGCTGCCTGCCGATACGGATCATGTCTGGGCAATTGTCGATCGCTATCAGCGTATCATTGGGAAAAGACTGCGCATGCTCGATAAGAATGGTGGACGAGCCGCCGCAGAGGTTGAGCGCGGTTTGGCGCTCTCCGCTCCCTTCACTCCCGCCCAGCCGCGTCATGGCGTAAGCAACGGTGGCGTTCAGCGCGCCCGGCACATCAACCAGGCGATAGTCTCGCTTTGACAAGGGGCTTGCGGTTGTGCGTACGAGCGCTTCCCAGCCGGCGGCCTCAGTTTGCCGCGCCAAGCGCAGAAACAGCTCGCCCTTGCCGGCTTCCGCCAGCTGCAAGCCCAGCGCCCGGCTAAATTCTTGCCGCAAGCGTTGCATAACCGCTGTCTGCGAGCCGGCTGCGGCAATGCCCATGGTAAGGGGTGGCGAGCCAAAGCGCTGCGCCGCGGCGCGCAGAATCCCCAGCAGCCGCGTGAAGTGTTCGTGCCCGAGCAAGGCCTTGGGGCGCGGAATGGCAAAGTGGTGAATCTGGTAGAGCGCGATCACTGAACGCAGAGACAGCAAGTCGGCCGCGGCGCCAGCGCAACGAAAGCGAAGAAAACCCGCTCTTGAGCGCCGAAGATTGCCGAGCGCTGCGGGAGCCAGCTGGCGCAGTTCGTCAATGGCGCAGCTTTCCAGGCCGGGGATCACCTCGGCTTCGTATTCGCTTGACCCAACAGGTATTTTATCGCCCATGCTCGTCGCTTCGCTTAGCGATTGCCGCCGCCATTATCCGCCATACGATTGAAGATTGCGAGCGGCTACACTTCAGCCGCCTGCTATGCGCTTCAGCTGTGGTCTGGCGCTAGAGTTAGATAAACAGGTAGGGTAAAATGCTTCGCGTTGTCGCAAAAATGGTCAAGACTGCAAAGGACGGGGTCAAGCTGCCAATGAGAATTGCTTTGCTGCTGCTGGTAATCCAGCTCACCCTGTTTACCTGGGCCCAGGAAGCGACGTCGACTTCAGATTCGGAGTCCCCGGCGGCTGAGCCGGCGGCGACAGTTTCCAGCCTGGACTTGGAAAGCCCTTTTCTGCAGAGCGATCTTGAGTTGCTGGTCGGCAATGTACAGCGTCCCAATGGATTTGTCTGGCATGATGGCAGCCTCTACACTATTTGTAATGGCGACTGGACGATCTACAAAATTGATGATCAGACTGGCGATACCATTACTTTCGTGTTTGGCGCGCGCGATGGCAATATGTTACACATCGACGACACCGATGCCGGATTTGACATTTGGGTTCCCGATCCAGAAGTTGGCGCGCTTTGGAAAGTCGACCAGCGGCGCGCCGCCCCAGCCGCAATCACTGCCGAGCTGGAATCGCCCTGGGGTATCGCGCGGTTGGACAGCAGCCGATTTCTTATCACCGATACCCAGATCAATGGCATCATAGCGGTTGGCGAAGACGGAGATCGGACTGAAGTCCAGAGCCAACTGCGCGCGCCCACCGGCATTGTGAAACAGGGGCAATACGTCTATGTTGCCAACGGCGGCAGCGCCAGACGCGGCATTGAGTATTTTTCAGTGGAAGCCGATGGTCTGTACTCCAGCATCAAGCCGCTGGT
This sequence comes from Anaerolineae bacterium, assembly GCA_022823165.1. Taxonomy (GTDB): domain Bacteria; phylum Chloroflexota; class Anaerolineae; order Aggregatilineales; family Phototrophicaceae; genus UBA6055. The sequence continues at coordinate 97,755 of JAJDXR010000046.1, forward strand.
ATCGGGATTGCAAAATACGACCAACCTGGCGCTGGGCAACGACGGCAAGCTCTATTTCGCTTATGCCCTGGGTACGCGCGGCGTCATCGGCCGTATTGATCCGTCGCTTTGCCTTGGAGCTGGCTGCAGTGGCGATGACGTTGAGTTAGTCGTCTTTTCCGATATTCCGGCGCCGCTGGCTATCACGCTGTCAGAGGATATGCGCTTGTTTTTGCACAGCCGCTATCGCCCCGAAATTTACTGGCTGCAACTGCCCGTCGAATCAACCTAGACAGCGCCCGGCGTCATTTCGATTCAGCCTCGCCGACAGCAAAGGGCCGGTACGCGACGGCATCGGCCTGGGGCAATCGCAGGCTCAGTTCCCAGCCGGTTTCGCTGGTCCGCTCGGACTCAATGTATTGCTTGTCGTTTAGCTCGGAATAAACCTTGCCCGCTTGATAGGGAATAACCACGTCGAGCCGTGTCCGTTGGCGCTCGATCGCGCGCCTTATGGCGCTGAGCAGTGGATCCAATCCTTGACGATGGCGCGCCGAAATCGCCATGGTTTCGACATAATTGTCGATATGCCCGATTTCAGGCAGCGCGCCATCAACGCTGTCTATCTTGTTCAGCACTAACAGTCGGGGAATATGCGCGGCATCGATTTCGGCAAGGGTATCCTCGACTGCTTCAATCTGTTGCGCGGCGTTTCTGTGGCTGATATCGGCAACGTGCAGGATTAAGTCGGTCTCAAGCACCTCTTCCAGCGTCGCCCGAAATGCGGCGATCAAGGTTGTCGGCAATTTCTGGATGAATCCGACGGTATCGCTGAGCAAAATCTCGCTGCCATCGGGCAGCTGAACACGCCGCGTGGTTGGGTCAAGCGTGGCGAAGAGCTTGTCGGCAGCGAATACATCGGCATTAGCCAGCGCATTGATCAACGTCGATTTACCGGCATTGGTATAGCCCACCAGCGCAACGAGCGGCAGACCCGAGCGCCGCCGTCTGGCGCGGTGCAAACGGCGGTGGGCGCGCACCTGTTCCAGGTCGCCCTTCAGCTTGGTGATCTTGCGCGCGATTTCACGCCGGTCAACTTCCAACTGGGTTTCACCGGGACCGCGCAAGCCCACGCCACCGGAGCCTCCGCGCGCGCTACCGCCGCCGGCTTGCCGAGCGAGGTGAGTCCATTGCCGCGCCAATCTTGGCAGACGGTACTCATACTGCGCCAGCTCGACTTGCAGCGCGCCTTCGCTGGTGCGGGCGTGCTGGGCAAAAATATCCAGGATAAGCGCCGAGCGATCCAGCAGACGAATGTCCTCGCTCAGCTGTTTCTCGATCTCCCGCTGATGCCGCGGCGACAGCTCATCGTCAAAGATCAAGACATTGGCGTTAAGTAGCGCGAGCTGTTCAAGTATTTCCTCCAGCTTGCCTGAGCCAATCATGGTCTTCGGATTGAATTGCCGGACGAGCTGACTGCTGCGCCCTGCCACATCAATCCCGGCCGTTTCCGCCAATAGCTCCAGCTCGCTGAGCGAGTCGTCAATGGAGAGCAAGCCTTGTTCCTGACGCAGCGCGACGCCAAGCAAAAAAGCCCGGTCCCTAGCGTTTGCTGGCGTAAAGCGCTTCTGTGACATTAGTTCTCTGCGCGGGCTGCTGCAAGCCGGCAGTTAATTAGCGCATCATTGAGCGCTTGCAAGGAGTCCAGCATGGAGGCAGTTGCGCGTTCGGCATAGGCTCGTTTGCGTTCCGCCTTATTCTTGATCTTTACAGGCAGCGGCGGCAGTATGCCCAGATTTGCTTTCATCGGTTGAAAGCGCTTGGGTTCGCTATGGGTTACATAATGGCTGAGGGCGCCTAGCATGGTATCGGCGGGTGGAATCCAGGCGGCTTGACCGCGCAGTTGCCGCGACAAGTTCAATGCCGCCAGCAAGCCAGTAGCGATATTCCCAACGTAGCCTTCGACGCCCGTGATCTGCCCGGCGAAATAGAGTCGCTCTTGGCCGCGGAAGCGCATGGTCGGCGCCAGCAGGGCCGGCGCATTGAGAAAGGTATTGCGATGCATCTGGCCCATACGCAGGAATTCGGCAGCCTCCAAGCCAGGTATCAGGCGCAGGATTTCCCGCTGCCGCTTCCAGCGGATGTTCGTCTGGAAGCCAACTACATTGTACAGGTCGCCGGCGATATCATCCTGCCGCATCTGTACGACGGCATGGGGACGCCGACCCGTGTGCGGATCAGTCAAGCCCACCGGCCGCATGGGACCGAAAGCCAGCGTGTCATGTCCACGCCGCGCCAACTGCTCAATCGGGACACAGCCCTCAAAAAAGTTGGGGTCCTCCCGTTCAAAGTCGCGCAGTTCAATCGTCTCAGCGTCTTTAAGCGCCTCGACGAAGCGATCGTATGCCGGCTTGTCCATAGGACAGTTGATATAGTCGCCCGAGGAGTCCTCGCCGCGGCCGTAGCGATTGGCTTGAAAAGCCCGGCTCATATCAATGCTGGCTGCCTGCACGATTGGCGATATGGCGTCGTAGAAATACAGGTAATCCTCGCCGGTCAATTGGCCGATTGCCACGGACAGGGCAGGGGAGGTTAGCGGTCCGGTGGCGACAATCACGGCTTGGTCCAATGGCAGCGCGGTAACTTCCTCGCGCCGGATTTCAATACCCGGGTGCGCGTCCAGGGTTTCGGTTACGCTATGAGCGAACCTTTCCCGGTCGACAGCCAAGGCGCCGCCGGCCGGCACCGCCGCCTCTTGCGCGCAGCGCATCAGCAGCGATCCCAGCATTCGCATCTCGTTCTGCAGGATGCCAGTGGCGCGGTCGGGCAATTTTGAGCCGAGTGAATTGCTGCATACCAATTCCGCCAGGCGATCGCTGACGTGCGCGCCGGTTGACTTGACGGGCCGCATCTCAAACAGCCGAACCTGATGGCCGCGCTGCGCCAGCTGCCAGGCTGCTTCGCTGCCAGCCAACCCGCCGCCTATGACCGTCACCACCTGTGACATCGCTTCGCCTCGATTCTAGAGCTTGCGCAGAATCATGGACGCGTTTTGCCCGCCCAAGCCAAAACTGTTGGACATGACTGTATTAATGCCGGGCGCGGCGCGCGCCTGGTTCGGGACGTAGTCCAAGTCGCAGGCCGGATCCGGCCTATGGTAGTTGATTGTTGGATGCAGCACTTCCAGCTGCAAGGTCATCAAGCAAGCGGCCAGCTCCAGCGAGCCGCAGCCGGCCATGGCGTGGCCGATCATGCTTTTGGTGGAGGTGACTGGTATGCCATAAGCCGCCTCGCCAAAGACCGCCTTGATGGCCGCGGTCTCGATGGCGTCGTTGGCCTGCGTCGATGACCCGTGGGCGTTGATGTACTCAATTTCCGTCGGGTTGACCCGGGCGTCGTCAAGCGTCCATTGCATAGCCCGTTTGGCGCCGCCGCCTGCCGGGTCAGGCGCGGCTACGTGATAGGCGTCCGAAGACGCCGCATAGCCCAAAATCTCAGCGTAAATGGGCGCGTCCCGCTGCAGCGCGTGTTCGAGGGCTTCCACGATAAAGACGCCGCCGCCTTCGCCCAGCACAAAACCGGAGCGGTCAGCATCGAAGGGGCGGCTGGCTTCTTGCGGGGCGTCGTTGAAATCCCGCGTTAGCGCGCGGGTGGCGCTGAAACCGGCCAGAATATAGTCAAACATGACGGCGTCAAGCGCGCCGGCGACGGCCAGATCGCACTTGCCCAGCTGAATCAAGTCGGTGGCTTCGCCCAGCGCCTGGATGCCGGTGGCGCAGGCCACAGACGGCGTGATCAGCGGACCGACGGCTGCCAAGTTTTTGCTCACGTAGTGCGCCGGCATATTGGGCAGCGCATTCACGATGCTCATCGGGTTGGCGCGTTTGTAGCCAGACTGCCGCCAGCTGTGTATGCCGGCTGCTCCGATTTCATAGCTGCCGAGGGTCGTTCCGATGATGGTCGCGACTCGGTCGCCAATCTCGCGCAGGGCCTCGACGCTCAGGCCAGCATCCGCCACAGCCTGCATCGCGGCAACAATGGCGAATTGTGTGGCTCTGCCCATGCGCCGCGCCTGCTTGCGCGGAATGTATTTGGACGAGTCAAAGCCGCGTGCTTCGCCGCCGATTCTCACATCCAGGTGCGCGGTCTCGATATTTTCCAATTTGCGAATGCCGGATTGCCCCGCTTGAATCGCCGTCCAGAATTCGGACTTCGCGCCCAAGGGGGAGACGACGCCCAAACCCGTAATTACGACGCGTTTGCGGCCCCTACGCCTTAACTCCATTGTTTTGCGCTCCGGATCACTGCGATTCCTGCGCGATGCCGCTGCGGATGGCGCCGATGACATTTTCCTTGACGGCAGTACGCGCTTGTTTGATGGCGTTCTTGATGCCAATGGCCGAGTTTTGACCATGCCCAATAATCACAACACCGTTGACGCCTAGAAGAGGCGCTCCGCCAATCTCCGATGTATCCACTTGCCGGCGGATGCGATTGAAGGCCGGCTTCGCCAGCGCGCCGCCCACCATGGAAATGGCGTCATTGCGAAATTCCTGACGAATCAGGGTAGCCACATAGTGCGCAGTCGCCTCAAACATTTTGAGCACGATATTGCCGACGAAGCCGTCCATCACGATCACATCAGCGACCGACGACATCAACTGCACGGGTTCGACATTGCCGACGAAGTTCATCTTGCTGCGGCGCAGCATATCGGCCGCCTCCCGAATCAGCAGATTGCCCTTGGTGGCTTCCGCGCCGTTGGAGAGCAGCGCAATGCGAGGTTTGGGGCAATTGAGCACCAACTGCGCGTAAATGCTGCCCATCAAGGCAAATTGCTGGACCCACTCGGGTTTGACATCGGTATTGGCGCCGACATCAAGAAATATCATGCGATGATGATTTATCGGAAACAGCGCCGACAGGCCGGGGCGCTTGACGCCGGGGATTCGCCGCAGTGTTTTCAGGGTGGCAATGGCGTGAACGGCGCCGGTATTGCCCATGGTCACAAAGGCATCGACGTCGCCCGTCTTGACCGCATCCAGCGCTACGTGGATTGAAGAGGTCGGCGCTGACTTCAAGACTTCCGTGGGCTTGGCATCCATCGCGATGTCCACCGGCGCATGCAGGATTTCGATCTCCCCGGCGCTGATTTCGTGATTGTTGAGCTCGGCTTCAATGCGCGGCTGGTCGCCGACCAAGATTATAGTATCGCCGAATTCGTTGGCGGCCAGCACACCGCCGGCCACATCGCTCAAGGGGCGACTGTCGGTTCCCATTGCGTCAAGGGCAATGCGCATTGATCCTTGGCCTTCCGCAGCCTGTTCTGTGCAGCCATCTCGCCGTATCATACGGCAGGAAGGGCGCTTGCTCAAGACGAATTAGCATCGGCGGGCATTGACAATCTCAGCGAAGAACCTATACTTGTATGCCGATAGCCCTGATGGCGGAACTGGCAGACGCGCACGGTTGAGGGCCGTGTCCTTAACAGGGTGGAGGTTCGAGTCCTCTTCAGGGCATTTGACAAGAGCTCGCCGGCTTTGGTGGGCTTTTTTCTTGCGTACAATTTTGTGCAGTTGTAGACTGCCTATTGAAGGTAAAGTAGCCGATTTTGGAGCGCCGCAGGCTCAGGATGTCTTGGGGCGATGCTGGCGTGCCCAGAGTCTTGATTTGCGGTCTCGTTTCCTCGAAGGACTGGCATGAGCGACTCGATCAATACCGTTCTGCAGCGCGCTTATGAAATGATCGAAATTGACGAGCTGGAACAGGCGCAAGAATTGCTGGCGCCTCTGCTCGAGACAGATGAAAAGAATCCCGCGCTGTGGTGGGTTTATTCACACGCGCTTCGCGATCAGGCCATCGGGCAGTTGGCGCTTGATCGTGTGCTTGAACTCGACCCGTCCTATCCCGGCGCCAACGAACTCAAAGAAGATGTGCTGGAAATCCAGTCGCGGGATGCTGACTTTCTTCAAGTCGATGCCGACGAGAGCGCATCCGCGCAAGATGTCGTCGACGTCATTGATGATTGGGATGATTTGCAACCCGAGCTTGACGACGGAAGCGACGACGCGGGCGGACGCCGTGGCGCGGTGGCGCTTGCGCTTATCCTGTTTGTTGCGGCGGCCGGCATCGCGCTGGTCGCCTCGGAATCTATTGACATCTCAGAGATTTTGTCGAGCAGCCAGCCGACGCCGGATGCAGCTGTAATCGTGGTGGTGGCGCCGCCCGCCGCACCAGATACCTTAGCGTCTGAGCCCGCTGAATCGGCGCCCGAGGCGATGGCGCAGGCTACCGACATGGATGCCGTCGCAGCAACTGCTGAGCTGACACAGACAGCCCCGGCCGAGGCAACTGCTGATGGCGCCCTCAGCGCCACGCCAGTCGAGGCGTCCGCCCTTGAGTTGGCCTTCGCGGGTAATGTGGCGGAGCGCATCAGCGACTTTGAAATCGACCCGCTCGCCAGTTCAGCGCGCGAGACGCTGCTGGGCAGAACCATTGTAATCCAGGTTTGCGCCGTAGCCGGGAGCGAGTTCAGCACCAGGCTAAACAGAGTGATTGAGGTTGCCGTTGAATTGGCGGATGCTATCCCGATAGGCGCCAAGGCAGTCGCCGCTGGCTTGCTGGATTGCAACGACGAAGGCGCCGCGCCGCGCATCATTGGCGTAGCCGTCGAAACTATCCGGCAATTCCTGGACGAGGAAATCGACGCCCGGGAGTTCCAGCGGGCTATGCAGCCCCTGTCTTGAATCTTGTCCGTCGCGCTTGTATGCTCAATCTCGCTGAAAGTCTGTCAGCGGGCCGCTTCGGCCGCAGCCTGTGAAATACGCCATGAGCAGCAGAAAAGTCATCGCCAACAATCGTAAAGCCCATCGCGACTACCATATCAGCGATCGATATGAGGCTGGTCTGGTGCTGCTCGGCTCGGAGATCAAGTCGATTCGCAATCACAATGTCAGCATTGGCGATGGATATATTCAGGAACGAGATCGGGAATTGTGGCTGCTGAATACGCATATCGCGCCCTATAAGGACGCCCGAAACTTTGGACACAGCGACCCGCGGCGACCGCGTAAACTCCTGTTGCATCGGCGCGAAATCAACCGCATCATCACAAAGCTTCGCCAGAACGGAATGACCGCCATCCCGCTGCAACTGTATCTCGAACGGGGGCGCGCCAAAGTGGAGATCGGCGTCGCCCGCGGCAAGCGACAATATGACAAGCGCGCGGACCTGGCCAAGCGCGATGCCAACAGACAGATCGAACGCGCTTTGAAAGAGCGCTAGAAGGCTAAAAAGCGGGAACGCTAACACGTGGAGCGGCAGTTTTGTCGTTGTAGCGCCCGCAGCGCAATGCTAAAATCTTCGCGTCTCATCATTTTCGGGCTTAGCAGGGAGTCAAGATGGCTGAGGTTACTAGCAGCAAACCACGTGTGCTTTCCGGCATTCAGCCTTCGGGCAACCTCACGATTGGCAATTATCTGGGCGCTCTCAAACAATGGGTAGAAGTCCAGAAGGACTACGACTGCTTCTACTGCGTTGTCGATCTGCATGCGATAACCGCCGAGCAAGACCCGCGGGAATTGCGGCGCAAGACCCGCGAGAGCGCCGCCATATACATTGCGGCGGGTATAGACCCCGAAATCTCGACTGTATTCGTACAGTCGCATGTGCCGGCGCATTCCGAATTGGCCTGGATGCTGACCTGTATGGCGCCGCTCGGCTGGCTGAATCGGATGACGCAATTCAAGGACAAATCAGCCAAACAGGCGCAAGAGTCCATCGGAGCGGGCTTGCTGAATTATCCCAGTTTGATGGCGGCCGATATTCTGCTGTATCACGCCGAGCTGGTGCCCGTTGGCGATGACCAGCGCCAACATCTGGAATTCACGCGCGATCTGGCTCAGCGCTTCAACCATCTTTATGGCGAGACCTTTACCTTGCCGGCGGTAATGACGCCGAAGGCCGGCGCGCGCGTGATGGGATTGGACAATCCCACCGCCAAAATGTCCAAGAGCGAAGAGTCGGAGAATCACGCGGTTTATCTCTTGGACGACCTCTCGCGCGCGCGCAAGAAAATCATGCGCGCTGTCACCGACTCTCATCGCGAAATCCATTTCAGCGACGAACGCGAGCGCGCCGGCGTCAACAACTTGCTGACGATATATCAAGCCATCACCGGCGAACCACGCGAGGATATCGAGGCGCATTTCGCCGGCAAGGGCTACGGCGATCTGAAGCGGGGAGTGGCGGACCGCGTACTTGAGACGCTGGCGCCGCTGCAATCCCGTTACAACGACCTGATGAATGAAGCCGGTTATCTGGACTCGGTGTTAAAAGTTGGCCGCGAGAAAGCCGCGGCAATCGCGGAAGAGACGCTCAAACTGGCGCAAAAGCGCATCGGATTTCTAGCGCCATCTTGACCGGTCCGGCAAGATTGACTAGAATAGTTCCCAAGCCCCATTCGTCTAGCGGCCTAGGACGTGGCCCTCTCAAGGCCAAAACAGGAGTTCGAGTCTCCTATGGGGCAATTCAACCTCAGCTGTCAACCGGCTGAGGTTTTCTGTACCGCCGCGCAAGATAAGATCGCGAATTTATGCCAGCGCGAAGCATAGTCCTGGCATTGTTGTCGCAATGGGGCGCTAGCATAACAAGAAGCGCCCTGAATCAGATCTCAATTTAACCCTATAGAAACAGATGTATAAAGAGTTATAATTGACCAGACCAGCCGTGCCGCCGCGAATCGCCCGCCTGGCGCCACGCCAAGCGGCGCTCCGACGGCGCCCGAGGCCGCTTGCGCCGTGAACCCGCCCTACTTGATTCCCTCTGAACCGGCGCGCGCCGAGATCACCGTCAAGAAGTCGCGCTTTGTGACAACGGTCGGGCTCGCCAAGACGGTGGACCAAGCTCGCGACGCTATCGCCGCCTCGCGAATTGAGTTTCCCAAGGCGAATCATCACGTCTACGGATTCCGCGTCGGCTTCGCCAAGTCGGTAACGGAGGGTATGAGCGATGACGGCGAGCCTTCCGGCACTGCCGGGCGCCCCACCTTGGCGGTGCTGCGAGGATCGGAGGTTGGCGATATCGTGCTGGTAACGGCGCGCTTCTTCGGCGGCATCAAACTTGGCACGGGCGGATTAGTGCGGGCTTATACAGAGTCCGCCCAAGCGGCTTTGAGCCTGCTACGGACTGAGCTCAAGGTTGAGCGACATCTGGTCGGCATTGAGATGCCCTACTCCTTTTACAATACAGCCAAGCTGCTAATCAGCGCGCATGACGGCCTGATTGAGGATGAAACTTTTGCGGCGCAAGTCACCGTGATCGCCAGGTTCGCCGCGCCCGACCTGGAGCGGTTCAGCGCCGAGGTGGTGGATCGCAGCGCCGGGCAAGTCAATCCGGTCAGCCTGGACTAAGATTCCTGCGCCATTTTCTGCGCTACCAGATGGCGAACCTGCCAAATCGCCCGATGAGACGGCGCGATGGTCTCAGCGCGCGCGATATAGGGTCGGGCATCTTCCAACTGGTCATTGACAATGAGATAATTGGCCATTTGCGCCAGCAAGTAGATATCGCTGGGAAAAGCTTCCAAACCGGCGTTAAGTTGGCTTATCGCCTGCTCGCGTTCGTTGCGCGCCCACAGAATCCGCGCCAGCCCCAATTCGATTTGCGGCGCTTCGCCAGCCCGCGCCCTGGCGTCATTTAGCACTTCTCGCGCGCTTTCATTGTCCTGCCAGGACAAATAGCAGCGGGACAGAACGATGTAGAGATCAAGCATGCGCGGCGCGATTTCGACCGCGCTTTCCAGCAAGTCGACCTGCTCTTCAGTGATTTGACTGCGGCTGCCGAGCAACAGCTTGAGTTCAGCAAATGCCGCTTCAAAGCCCGGTAATTTCGCGCTGAGTTCCAAACGCTGAAGCTCCGTTTCCAGCGCATCGTCCAGCTCAACCAGTTGTGCGCGGCAAGCCTGGATGGTGTCGATCGCCAGCGCGTGGTCTTCGTCCGCCAGCGCCAGCTGAGCCAGGAAAACGTGAGCATAGGGATTGGCGTCCGCAAGGCTCTGGAGAACCTCATAGGCGCGATTGCGCTCGGGCAAATCCAGCAGCCTGTCGATAATGTCGCCGGTAAGATCCCCAAAGGTATCGTTCCGCGCCAGCTGCTCAAAGTGGCTCCACAGCGCCGGATCTTCCAAATCAATCATGTACGTAAGCGCCAGTTGCCGCGCTCGCAGGTTATCGGGCGCTAACTCAATATGCGACTTAAGCGCCTGCAGGATCTCGGCTGCGGTCTGCTCTTCCTCGGCAACCGCATCGGGATCGATAAATAGCAGCGCTTCAATAGCCCACTCCTGCGTCTCGGCGTTGATCAGCATCTGGGCATACTGCCAGTACAGCGCGGGATGCTGCGCGCCGCTCTCCAATGCGTGTTGGCAGGTGTCGATCGCGCCTGGAATTTGCGCCGCTTCCAACTGTATTTCGATGGCGCGCTGCCATACGCTGGCCTCAACTTCCCCCACCAGGTACTGCTCCACGAAGCTGATGGCGCGGTCGGTGAAACCAAGTCTGGCCAAGCCGGTGGCGGCCGCGGCCGCTCCCCCGGCCATACGCGGATCAGCAGCGAATGATTGCGAGACCGCCGGCAATAGCGCTTCGCCCAGTTCATCCAAGCCGGCTTGCATGATTTGCTCAGTCATCATGCCCAGGCACCAAGCCGCGAATTCGCTGCGCTGGATTGAAGCCAGTTGCGCGACTTCACGAAACTGCTCCAGCCGCTCGTCCTGGCTCCAGTCGACGCCCCAGAAGCTCAAGTAAACATCCAGATTCCAGTAAAAGACATTTTCCAGCAGGCTCGCGGTTGCCAGCGCGTCTTGGTCCACGGTCGCATACTCAATGACCGCCTGTTCATAGTTCGGTCCCGCTAAAGCTGCCATCAGCTGAGCCGCTATAGCGGGCAACCCTAGCGCAGCCTCCGCCAGCGAGTCAAAGTGATGCGCGAATTCCTGCGGCTCCCGCTCGTCTAAAAATCCGCTGTCCAGCACCAAGTTGAGCTGGCATCCGGCTGATCCCATCTCGAGCTGGCCGCAAAGGACAACATTGTCAGCCAGCCCGGTCAATTCCCAGTCAGCAATCTCAAATTGAAAATCGGAATCAGAAATCTCGCTGTTTTCATCCTCGGAATCAATTTTGGCGAGACAGCGATATACCCTGGTATCTCGGTATTGCTCAATCAAGTAGGCCAGGCAAGAGGCGATCCCCATGGCAATAACGGGCGATTGCGCGCACAGGATCGGATAGATGCTGATGCGAAAATACTCTTCGGTTTCAATGGATTGCGCCAGGCCGGCCGCGCTGCCAAAGATTGACGCGGGCGCGCCGGCATCCGCCTCAGGTCTTCCTGCCGCTTTCATACGTTCAACTGCGTCAATCATTGACTGCTCCAATCAAAACACCCTGCCGCGTCGACAGGGTGCATTGTAATTCTGAGACCGTGAATTGAATAGAAGCGCCGCTAGCCGGCCAGCGGCACCAAGCTGTAGTCGCCGCGGAAAGCCACGTAGCGATTGCGCAGCCAAGCCTGTCCAAAGTCGCCTTGAACCAGCATCCACTTGCCATCAGCGGACTTGCCGTGAACGGCCAAGGTCGTGCCGCCGGGCACTACGGCAACGATGCCATGGCTAACGCCCGGCCCGCTGCGAACGTTGAGATAGGAAGTGTTGACCAGCGCGCGCGGCGTGTCGCCCTGGAGCGCGTCCTGATATTGCATGACATTCGAGAAATCGCCGCGGCCTATCGTGTAGCGTGTATTGACCCAGCCGTTGCCCATGGCGGTTGCGACTTCGTACCATTTGCGGTCGGGAGCGATGCCCACCGCCGCCAATTTGGCGCCGCCCGGAACCGTAGTCAAGATATCGTCGCGGGCGCTCGGCCCCGTTCGTACATTAAGGTAGGAGGTATTGACCACCAGGTGCGGCGTTCCGGCGGGGATAGCGGGCTGATGGACCGAAGTCGAAGGCTGCTGAACCGGAGCTGGCGCGCCCAAGGTGGGTACACCTGAAAAGTCGCCGCGGCCCACAGTATAATTCGAGTTGACCCAGCCTATACCAGCGGAAGTCGTAACCTGATACCAGACGCCGCCAACATCCTTCGCAACAACGGCCACCTTCGTACCGCCCGGCGCTACGCCGAGGATGCCGTGCCCGATGCCCGGGCCCGTCCGTACGTTTAGGTACGAGGTGTTTATGACCAGATGCGCGGGGCTGGTCAGCGCGTCACCTGCGCCGCTGATCAAGTTCTTCGGCGTTCCTGCCCAGGGTACGGACGAGAAATCACCCCGCGCAACGGCATAAGAGGCGCGCAACCATCCCAAGCCGAAACTGCCGGAGACTTCGTACCACTTCCGATCCAATGAGAGCATCGTCACTGGAAATGTGCTTCCGCCTGGAACGACTGTTATGATGCCGTGGCCGACACCCGGACCGGTTCGGACATTTTGATAGGATGTATTGACGACAACGTGCGCGTCCGAGCCTTGGGCGAAGGCTGCTAATGGAGTCAGCGACACTAACAAAAGGCTTGTAATTAGCAAGAATATGGGGAATTTCGCTATCCTGAGCATTCGGTCCTCCAGGATTATCTGAGCGCATGCCGTCGGTCACGTGAGTATCGCCTGTCAGTATAGTGCCCACGTTATTTGCGGGCAAATGATATGCTGTCTAATTTGCAACTGCTTTCTGTCAATTCAGCCGTATGGGACAGTGAGCAGCCAGTTTTACAGTTCGCCGCCGCAAAACCGTCGAAAGCCGCGACCGTTTTGCCACTCACCCGGCTTGGGAGTGTCAATTGTTGTGGATATAATTCTCTTTGCGAACACGACACAAGTTCTTTAACCACCGAGAACACAGAAGTAGTTCCAAGTAAGTCCTGCAACAGAATGAAGTCCGTAGGGGCGGCTCGCTGAGTCGCCCGTCGGAAAAGCTCCCTGCCCGCCGATGTTGCTCATGTAGCGACTGTCGGGCGTTTCAACGCTGCGCGTAGACACAGCAGGTCAAACGCCCCTACAGTTTTCGATCATTTTGTGTTTGTCCATGTTTCATCGATTCTGTTGCGCGACTTACTTGCGTTTACTGAGAACACAGAGATTATTCTAAATTTGGCGGGGTCTTCAAGTCCAGCAAAATCGGCACTCCCCTGACCTGGAAGTGGCGAATTTTGTGAATGCAACAGCTTCACAGCAAATAAAATATATCTCTGTGGTCTCTGTGGTCTACTTTCACAACCCCCAAAAAGCAAAGCTGGGAATTTGCAAAAGCCGCACTTATTGAATAGAATTCTGCTGCGGTGCGAGATCCCCATGTGTTCTTGGCAGAGTTTATGCCCTACAGAGTTTGGGACGGAGGCGAACTG
>JAJDXR010000019.1 GCA_022823165.1 Anaerolineae bacterium
TTTACTACCGTTCGACTTGCATGTATTAGGCACGCCGCCAACGTTCATCCTGAGCCAGGATCAAACTCTCCGTATTCACAGGGTTTGATTCGCTCTGTCTTAACCTGCTATTCCGCTGTTAATCAGCACCGCAGCCAACTCGCATCCGCCGCATAAAAAAGCGAGAGATATACTCTCAACTTCAAGATATACAGCCTACAACCCGAATACCGCCCTGTCAAGAGCCAGTTGCAGAACTTGACCGAACCGCGCTAAATGTCCCGCGAGCCTTTGCTCTGCGGCACTGAGTGCGTGAGATTGTATGCCATCGCTTCCTGCAGCAAGTTTTTCAGCGCCCTCACATTAATCTTGTCCCGCTCGAAAATATCGACAGCGCGTGACATTTTTGCCGTCAAGCTGGCATTGAAGAGCTGTTCCGGGTCGGGAAGCTGCGCCCCGTGGTGGAAAGTGAGCTTGACCTTGGCTTTGAAGATATTGCCGTGGGCGACCATCCCGTGGTGCGACCAAACCGGCGTTCCCATCCACTTCCAGTCTTCCACCACATCGGGATTGACTTCGTGAATGATCTTGCGAAGCTCGGCCAGGCCTTGGCCGCGCCAATCGTGAAATTCGGCGATATAGTTGTCGATACGCTTGGCGGCTTCTTGCCGATCGATTGCAGGCGATGCTTTCTTGGAAACAACCATCCGGGCCAATCCTCTGAAACTGAACGCTTTACGATGAAATTGACATGAGTTGGATTCGGGAAAGCGCCGGCGCTACGAGGGTTCGAGCGCCAGCTCATCCTGCCGGACGTCTGCTGGCGCTTCATTGTCGGCATCGACTTTGCGCCGGTCCCCCAAGACGTCTTTGACGTACATTTCATCAACCAGGACGGCAACGCAAGCGCTGAGGGGAACCGCCAACATCAGCCCCAGGAAGCCAAAGAAAAAGCCAAAAATAATCTGACCGAGCAGAATCAGGATCGCGGGCATATTCATACGCTCGCTGGCAAGTACCGGGCTGATCACCTGACTTTGAAAAAACGATACGCCGTAAATGATGACCACGACCCAGATAATGTTATGAGGCGCGTCCAGGATTGCCACCGCCACCGACGGAATCAAGGCGACAACTGGACCGAAGTTCGGGATGAATGACAATATACCCGCCAGCGCGCCCAAAGCGAACGCTTCATCCTGAATGCCCACCAGTCTCAAGCCCAGCCCGGTCAAGATGGCTACCACAACCATCGAAACCGCGGTAACGCTGAGCCAAGCGCGCAAGGTACTGTCCAGTCGGCGCAAGATGCACAGCATACGATCGCGATACCACAGTGGCGTCAGCTTGATGATGCCATTGACATAAAGCTCAGGTTCGGCCAGCAGGTACATGCTCAAAAAGAAAATGATCAGCACACTAAGAATCGTATTGGCCACGCCGCCAACGACCGGCAAGACCGAGCCGCCAAGCCGCCCCAAGGCATCCGATACTTGCGATACCGCTTGCCCGATCAGATCATCCGATGGCTGGACGGTTACGCCGCCGGCCAGCAGGTCTTCAATGATAGGAATTACGTCCCTCAAAATCGAGTTTTGCTCAAGAAGCGCGTCGCGCGTCAAGGATTGGCGCACCGCCTCCAAGCCGCCTTCCACCGCCGTTCTGAGCGGTTCATATTGGTCGGCAATCGTGCGCAAGATGGGCACGCCAAGCAATCCCAGAATAACGAAGAAGCTGATGACGCTGATGACAATGGCGACAACTCGATGAATCCCGAATCGGTTCATCAGCAATCGCACCGGCATGGTGAAAAGGACTACCAGAATCACCGCGGCGAAGGTCAAGAGCAGTGTGCCGCGGATCTGCCACAAAAAGACCAGACCAAGGCCGATGAGGATCGTCGCCACGATATTGCGCAATCCAATATTTACCGACCGGGCGGTTCTGGCAGTCATGCCTTGCTCAACTCCAACGTTTCAACGATACCGCGCCTGATGCGATCAGACTCAGGCGCGCGGAATAATGCGACGACTATTGTATCATTCATAATCCGCTGCTGCTATTATAATTGTGCGGACAGCTAAGAATGCGGTCGAAACAACTCAAGGCAGCGAGGCGCCCAAGAAGTGAAGTTTGATGTGACGGTATTCGCGGAGGATCTCAACGCCGCAGCCGGCCTGGCGCAGTCGGTCGAAGCCTATGGCTTTGACGGCCTCTGGGTGGCGGAAGCGGCGCATAACCCGTTTCTGCCGCTGGCGCACGCTGCCCTGGCAACCCATAGAATCTCGCTGGGCACGGCGGTCGCGGTGGCTTTTCCACGCAGTCCGCAGCTCATGGCGCAGACCGCCTGGGACCTGGCCGAGCAATCGGAGGGACGCTTCATTCTGGGCTTGGGCACACAAATCAAGCCGCATATCACCAAGCGTTTCAGCGCTATGTGGGGCAAGCCGGTGCAGCAACTGCGCGAGTATATTCTGGCTCTGCGCGCAATCTGGAGGAGCTTTCAGTACGGTGACGAATGCCGCGTCCGGGGCGAATACTACAGCTTCGCGCTAGCGGATCCAGCGAGCTGGCCGCGGCCGATGCCCTACGCCAGCATTCCGATCTACATTGCCAGCGTCAACACGGGTTTGGCGCGGCTGGCTGGTGAACTCTGCGACGGCTTTCATGTGCACTCTTTCCACAGTCCGCGATATCTGCGCGAGGTGCTGATGCCGGCTTTCAGAATGGGGCGCGAGCGCGGCGCCGTCAATCAGCCGCTTTCGCTTTCTTGCGCGGTATTTGTGGTGACGGGCGAAAACGACGCGGCTGTCGAAGCGAGCAAATTGCTGACAAAGTCCCAAATCGCCTTTTACGCCAGTACGCCCAGCTATGAGCCCGTCCTGAAGCTGCATGGCTGGGAGGAGCTTGTGCCGCGCTTGAACAGCTTGCTGCGGCGGAATCGCTGGGAGGAAATGCACCAGCTCATCAGCGATGAAATGCTTGAGCAGTTCGCGGTTATCGCGCCGCCAGACGAGCTGCCATACAAGCTTCGCGAGCGCTATCAGGGCTTGCTCGACCGCAGCGGCTTCTACTTCCCCTTTGAGCCCTCTGAGGGCAGCAAGCAATTGATCTGGCGGCACGCAGCCAAAGCGATGGGTCACTGATGCCGGCTGTCGTCTTGGGCGAAACTACCGTCGCCTACAAGGTACGCGTAAGTAAACGCGCCAAGCGCATCAACCTGAAATATAGCCAGCGCGACGGCTTGGAGGTCATTTATCCGCTGGGGATCACCAACCCGGCGCCGGAGGAGCTGCTCAAGGAGATGTCCTCCTGGGTGCTAGCGACTCATCAACGAGTCCGCAGCGCGGCGAATAACCTGCCGCCAAGGAACTACGAAAATGGCGAGATATTCCACCTGCTTGGCAGGCCCTATGCGCTGCAGCTCCGCGGCAATTCAGCAATCGACCGCGCCCAGGTCAAGGCAAGCGATAATTTACTGCTGCTGATCATGCCCGAGGGTTTTCCCGCAGCAGACCTGGAGGCGCGCCGACAAGCGGTCGAAGCCTATTACCGCGCGCAGGCGGCCAGCTATCTGCCGGCCCGGGCGCGGGATCTGGCGGCGGCCCACGGCTTCCAGTTCGCGCGCCTGCGGGTGAAGAATCAGAAGACGCGTTGGGGCAGCTGCTCAGCAAAAGGCAATATCAACCTCAACTTGCGCCTCATGATGGCGCCCGAGCAAGCCATAGATTACGTCATTGTGCATGAGCTCTGCCATTTGCGCGTCTTGAACCACAGCCCGGCCTTCTGGGCGCTGGTCGAGTCTTGTTATCCCGATTTTCGCCGCTGGCGCAGTTGGTTCAAGCAGCACGGCGGCAGTATGGTTTTCTAGCGCTGGAAACTGAAGCGAGCAGCATGAATTTAGATGTCCGAATCTTTCCCTCTAATCAGGTACGCGCCGATGCGGATTTGATCCTGCGCGCCGAATGCTTGGGCTTCGCCGCCGCCTGGGTAGTGGAGACGGGGCGCAATCCCTTCTTTTCGCTGACGATTGCGGCCAAGGCAACCAGCCAGATTCAGCTGGGCGCTCTGGGCGCGGCGGCATTCCCGCGCAGTCCGATGGTCAGCGCACAAATCGCCTGGGATCTGGCGCGGCAATCCGGCGGGCGCTTCCGCCTCGGGTTGCAGGCGCCGGCTGATTATCCGGATGGGCGCATCGCCGGCGCCGAGCGTATGCGGGAGTACCTTGAAAGCCTGCGCGCCATTTGGCATACCTTTCAGACTGACGCGCGCCTGCGCTACCGCGGTGAACATTACACCTTTCGTCTGATGGCGCCTTTTTTCAACCCGGGCCCGATTGAGCATCCCGACATCCCCGTATATCTCGCGGGCTTGGATCCGGCAATCGCTGAACTGGCCGGTAGCCATTGCCAGGGTCTGCAGGTAAACGCGCTGCATACCGCGGACTATCTCAGTCAAGTCGTCAAGCCGTCTGCAGCTGCCGGCTTGATGGCGGCCGGGCGCGCCGAACCAGACTTCTCGCTGGCCATCCCGGTCTTGATTGGCAGCGGACTTGACGACGAGAGCTTCCGCCGCGCCAGGTTGGAATTGAAACAAGGGATTGCCTCGGCAGCCAACTCGCCCGAGTTTCGCCGACTTGCGGGCCACCACAAGTGGGATATCGACGTCGACGACCTGAATCAGTCGACCTGGGAGCGTGGAGAAGACCGGCTGGATGAGATGATTCCAGACGAAATCATCGAGGCAATCGCCATCGTCGCAGAGCCGCAAGACCTGCTCGGCCGAATCAGGGCGCGCTATGCGGGCTTGGCGGATCGCGTCAGCCTGGCATTGAGCAGCGGGAACAGCGCCCTGATCGAGGCGATTATGGCGAGCCGCTAGCTGTACCGCGCTGGCATTGGCTCTTCGACAATATCGTAAACGCGGAAACCGCGCTTTTGATAATTCGCCAGCGCGTGAGGGCCATCGAGGTTGCAAGTGTGCAGCCATACCCGCCGGGCGTCCATCTCCCAGGCGCGCGCCACTCCATAGCTCAGCAAGTGCTTGCCCAGGCCGCGCCCCATATAATCACTGCGCAGGCCGAAATAGACTATTTCTACCGCCTCGTCTTCGTGGCGGCATAATTCGACGTAACCGGCCGGGGAGCCGCTGACGTACATCACATGGACTTGTGTGCTGGTTGAAGTTAATACTTGGCGCAACTCGGCATTGGGCATTTGCAGACGATCGCGCCAAGCCCATTCTTCCCCGACAGCCTGATAGAGAAACTTGTAGAAGCCGAGATCGGGCATTTCCATTTTCACGATCTCGACATCGCCCACCTGAATGTAAGCCGGTACAAAATGATCGCGGCTCGTCATTTCCAGGTAAGTCGTTATGAGCAATTCAGCGTTTCTCGTCGCGATCGCCATGGGAAGATGCCGCTTGAGGATTCTAAAGGACAATTGCTCCTGCTGCGTTGCGCTAAGCATAGCGAACCGGAGGCCTTGACCGAATGGCACAAACACACAAAAATCGCTTTACATAGCTAATCAATCTAGCCAAACTATTCCGCGCCAGCCGCATCTTGTGGCTGGCGAGCGCAAAGGCTAACATTTCAGACTGTAAACAATTGTCCGAGTCCAATCAATGCGTCTTGCCCGTCGCTTAAGCCGATCGGTCCATAGCTTGCGTTATCGCTTCGTACCCACCGAGGAGCTGATTGCGCGCGTCAGCATGGGAGACAGCGAAGGCGCCAAGCACGCGCTGATCGAGATCATTAAAGAACGCCTGGCGCACCAAGACGGCAGTTTGGAAGGCCTCAACTGGACGTCCTTGAATCTGAGCAAGGCCATGCTGTCGGCTTCGAAAATGCCGCGGGCGCAGTTCGCAGGCGCCAAACTGCCAGGCGCTTACTTCGGATACTGTGATCTCCGCGCAGCCAGCTTTGAGCGCGCCGATTTGCGCGAGGCTCATTTTCGCGAAGCCGATCTGGCTGAGGCCAGCTTTGTGGGCGCGAATCTGGCGGGCGCGAATTTTGCCCGGGCGCAACTGCGAGCTTGCTCATTTCAGGCGGCCGACCTAAGTGGCGCCAATCTATGGGGAGCCGACTTGCGCGGCGCTGATTTCGCCGCTGCCAAGCTGGTCAATTGCTGCCTGACTGCCGCCCTGATCGATGAGTCAACGAGGCTGCCGGTTGCGCTGCGTCTTGAGGCGTCGGGCGCAGCCAATAAGGAATCTGGAAGTGGCTAACATGGTGGACATAACTTGCAATGCCGAGCTTGGTACAGGTTAATTCACCACAGAGTCACAGAAGTGGAACAAAGTAAGTCATGCAAATTTCACAGCATCGGGTCAGCCAAGGCTGACCCCTACAGGGTTCATAATATAATCAAAAGTTGTAGGTGCGCGCCTTGGCTCGCCCGCAAAAACACGGAAATTCGCTATTTTGCGATGATGCACCTATATTTTCATTACTTACTCGCACTTACTGAGGGGCGCGTAGACACTGCCCGCCGGCACAGAGATTTTTCTTGGGTCGAAGGGAAACCGCATCCGCTACAATAGACACTCCCGGAATCTAATCGGGATTAAGTTTCAAGCGAGTTAGGTGTACAATGATTGCTGAACGCTGATGGTCGGGAGAATTTGACCGGTGCATATCGTAACATTCACAAGGAGCACGCCGGACACAGCCGCCAAGGTATGGGTGGATTCGGATGGGAAGGTCACATGGGGAGACGTCGCCACTGTCGTCAACCCCTGGGATGAATACGCATTGGAAGAAACCATTGCGCAGGCGACGAACGGCGGCGGTGAATCGACCGTTATCGCCATCGGCTCGGCGCTGCACAACGACGCCTTGAAGCACAGCATGGCTATGGGCCTCAAACATGCCCTGCGCATTGACGCAGCCGGCGCCGATACGCATGACAGTCTGGTTTGGTCGGCTCTGGCGGCTGGCGCCATCAGCAAGCTCGGCGATGTCGACCTGGTCATATTTGGCAAAGAGAGTATTGATGTGGCCACTGATCAGCATAGCTATCAGTTGGCGCGGCGCCTGGGCTGGACCATGCTCAGCTATGTCTCGGCTATCCTGGAAGCCGATTACGCCGCGGGCGCAATCAAGGTAGAAAGGATGCTTGAGCAAGGCAAGCAGGTGGTCTCGGGCCAGCTACCGGCGGTCATCTCGGTGATGAAAGGCATCAACGAGCCGCGCTACCCCAACTTTCTCGGTATCCGCAAGGCAGCCAAGGCGAGCATCCCCGTCTGGACGGCGGCCGACCTGGGCGTCGAGGCGCCTGAAGCGGCTACGTCCGTGCTGGGCTATATGAATCCGCCGGCCCGTGACGTGAGTACAGAAATCCTGGATGCCGGCGACGTGAGCGCGACGGCGCGGACATTGGCCGAGCGTCTGTTTAAGGAGAAAGTTCTGTGAGCGTCTTCGTCTGGATTGAAACCTTTGAGGGCCGCGCTGTGCCGAGCAGTTGGGAAGCGCTCGGCGCTGCCAGGATCATCGCCGGCGCAACGTCGACGGACATCACCGCGCTCGTCTTCGGGGAAAATGCGGCCGCCGTTGCCGCCTCAGCCGGGCAATACGGCGCCGCAAACGCTATCGTTGCTGAGGATGAGGCCTTGCGCGACTATCTACTGGAGCGCTACGCCGCGCTGCTGAGCGAACTGGTAAGGAGCCATCGCCCCAGCGCGGTGCTTGCAGTCGCCAGCAATCGCGGACGCGAACTGCTTGCCAGCGCCGCGGCTGATACTAACAGCGGTCTAATCTCCGATGTCATTGAGTTGCGGGTGGAAGACGGCCGTATCATCGGCAAACGTCCAGCCTATGCCGGCAAGGTTCTGATGGAGATGAGGGCCAACACGGCGACGGCTTTTGTCACCATTCGCGGGCGCGCTTTTCCGCCGGCGGCGTCTGCCAAAGGCGCTGAGCCAGCCATAAAGATTGCGGCAGCGGTAGGCGCGGCCGATGCAATTGCCACGGAAATCGAGAGTTTCGCCCCCGAAGTTGGCAAAATAAACTTGGCCGACGCCGCCATCATCGTGAGCGGTGGACGGGGAATGGCCAACAACCCAAAAGCCCCGCCGGAAGGGATCAGCGGCGATGCGGCCAAGATCTGGAGAGCCAAGGACGGCTTCGAAAATACCTTGCGCCCCTTGGCCGACGTGCTGGGCGCGGCGGTCGGCGCCAGCCGCGCGGCGGTGGATGCCGGATACATCGCTTACGACCATCAGGTTGGCCAAACCGGCAAGGTCGTCAATCCCGATTTATACATCGCCTGCGGCATCAGCGGCGCCATTCAGCATCAGGCCGGCATGCGCGGCAGCAAGATAATTGTAGCGATCAACAAAGACGCTCAGGCTCCGATTTTTAAGCTGGCGCGTTACGGCATAGTCGGCGATTTGTATGAAGTCCTGCCCGCGCTGACAGCCGCGCTGGAACAGCGTTTGGCGAACTGAGCGCTTGGCGCCAGAGGGACCGCACAAGGAAGGCTATCAAGGAAGGCGAGGCTGCGCTGAATTTCTTGAGCGGGAAGGCCCGCCGGTTCCAGCGCCTAAACTGCCGTTAATCGACAAAAATCATCGGCTTCAATTATTACTTTTAGCCATTGATTGACCATGCGCGGCAGGTAGCCTTAACGTGGTACGCAATGGGTAGGATGACAGCAGCGCCGCTTGCCCGCATAGAGTATATCTAGCAAGACAAAATTCAAACCCGCATGGAACTCGTCTTTATCAGCGCCGCCCCATTTGTACTGGCCCTGGCGCTAGCCTTGCCAATTGCGCCAAGAATACTGAACCAGACTAGGCAGACGCTGCTCTCGTCGCTGGTGATGGCGGCGCTGTTCGCCTGGCTGCTGAGCTTCTTCCCGAGCGTACAGAACGAAGGGGCAGTTGTTCAGACCTTTGACTGGGCGCCATCGTTGGGCATCAGCCTGTCCTTTTACCTTGACGGCTTGTCGCTGCTCTTTGCGCTCATCATCACCGGCGTGGGCGCGCTGATATTCTTTTACGCCGGCAGCTATTTCGACGAGGCGTCGGAATATAACCGCTTCATGATTTGGCTGTCAGGCTTCGCCGGCGCCATGCTCTCAGTGGTGCTGTCGGGCAATCTGCTGATGATGTTTGTCGCTTGGGAGTTGACCAGCGTCACCTCATTCATCCTCATCGGCTTCAAAGGCGCTGATGACGCCGAGGCGCGGGAAGGCGCTTTCAAAGCGCTTTTCGTCACCGGCGGCGGCGCTCTGGCGCTGATTATCGGCATCATCATGCTCAGCGTGGCTGCGGGGCAGATTCTGTATCCCGAGGCCGGCCTGCGCTTCGCCGCCGATTTCAGCGAGATCTTGCGCGCCTCGTCCTTAGCTCAGCACGAGTGGTATACGCTGTTTGCCATACTCATCATACTGGGCGGATTCACCAAGAGCGCGCAGTTCCCCTTCCATTTCTGGCTGCCCGGCGCTATGAGCGCGCCGACGCCGGCCAGCGCCTATCTACACAGCGCTACCATGGTCAAAGCCGGCATTTATTTGTTCGCCCGACTGTCACCCGTGATGTACCAGAACGAGCTTTGGTCCGGCACGCTGCTGACCACCGGGCTGCTTACCATGCTGGTTGGCGCCTTTTTCGCTGTCAAGCAGCGCGACCTCAAAGCGCTGCTGGCTTATTCCACCGTCAGCAAACTCGGCGCGATCGTCGCCATGCTGGGCTTACCGGGTCAAATCGGCGTGAAGGCGGCTCTGGTAGGCATCATCGCCCACGCGCTGTATAAATCCGCTTTGTTCCTGGTTGCGGGTACGATTGACCATGCGACCGGCGCCCGAGATATTGACAAGCTGGGCGGGCTGCGCCAACGGATGCCGGCCATGTTTGCCGTAACTGTCATCTCGGCGCTGTCCATGGCTGGCATGCCCTTCTTTTTCGGCTTCGTCGCCAAAGAAGTCATGCTTGACGCCATGCTGCGCTACGAGGGAAGCCTGTCTCTGCTGGTGATGCTGGCTCTGATCTTCAGCGCCGCCTTCACCGCGATGGCCGCCTATATGCTGATTTACGATGTCTTCTTGAAGCAGCCGCGGCACAAGCTGCATTTCCACAAGCCGCCATCGTTGATCAGGCTGGCGCCATTGCTACTGTCCGCGCTGTCATTGAGCTTGGGCTTTCTGCTTGAGCCGGTCATCACGCCACTGCTGACGCCGGCCGTGCCCAAGTCATTCGAGTTGCATCTGTTCGCCGGCTTCAACGACGTATTCGCCTTGAGCCTGGGCATTCTGCTGGCGGGATTCGCGCTATTCCTGGCGCGCAGACCCGTGATCGCGCGCATCGACCTTCCACTCTCCTGCGATATGATTTATAAAGAAATGTTGGAATACATTGGCTGGGCCGGCCGCAGTGTGCTGCATACGCAATCTGGTTACGTGCGCTACTACCTGTCGATTATTCTAGGCGCGGTGTCACTGCTGCTGTTAGTCTCCAATACGCTGCCCTCCTGGGGCGAGATCCTGAGCTACATCCCGAGCGACCTGTCTCTGACCATCACCGATCTGGCAAAAGTCTTCATGCTGATCCTGACGGTGACCGCAGGCATTTTGACAGTTGTCGTACGCGAGCATGTCAAGGCAGCTATCGCCTACGGCGTCATCGGCTACGCTATCGGCGTCATTTTCCTGATTGAACACGCGCCGGATGTGGCATTGGTGCAGCTGCTGGTAGAAACCATGGCGACCGTGCTAATCATCATCATGCTGGGGCGCATCCGTACGCGCACACGCTACAACGTCATTCAGAATTTGTGGAGGGGCCGCCACAGTTACAAGCTCGGGCTGGTTCGCGATCTGGTTATTTCCTTTACTATTGGCGGCGCCGTTTTCATTTTCTCGTTGATTGCGCTGCGCAACCGGCCCGAACAGCAAAGTATCGCCCAATGGCACCTGGATAATGCGCGCCTCGTCGCTACCGAAGACGTAGTTGGCGCCATCGTGGCGGACTTTAGAGGAACCGATACGCTGCTGGAGATCGCCGTATTCACCACAGCCGCCCTGGGCGTCTTGACGCTGCTCGCGCGCGGACGTCAAAGCGGCAGCGCATTCGTCCCGCGAACGGCGCAGGTCGGGAGCCTGCGCGAGTTTGACGATGAGGTAGTCGATGAGATTCAAGACGCCACCAGCTTGTCGACGCCCTTCACGCGAACGGTTTCCTATATCGTCTTGCCCATCGCAATATTGATTGGCATCGCACAGATCCTGTATGGCGGCGTGGGACCCGGCGACGGTTTTACCGCCGGCGTCACCATCGGCTTAGCCGTCTCGCTTTGGTATATTGTCCTGGGTTATGACGAAGCCAAACGCCAACTACCCTGGTTCCGCCCCGAAATTATCACGCGTCTGGGTCTGGTCATCGCCATCGTCAACGCCGCGATTCCCTTGTTGCTGGGCCGGGGTTTTATGGAGCATGTTCAATACGACCAGGAGCTGGGCATTTATGACCTGGTCGGTTCCTTCGGCCTGCACCTCACGTCGTCGTTGATATTTGAGATTGCCATCGCGATTACTGTGATGGGCGGCTTAGGCATCATCATGGAAGCGATCGCTTATCCTGCGGCGCGTTCCAACGGCGGGCAGCAATCAACGGATGCTGTCCATGCGACAGAATGAAGATCGGCGGCGGATTCACGAGCTGCGTATTTACGCGGCCTGCGGGGAGGATTAGCAGATGATTGAATTTATGTTCGCCGTGGCCATTGGCATGCTGTTTGGCATCGGGGTCTTTCAGCTGCTGCGCCGCGATCTGATAAAAGCCGCCATTGGTTTCGCCATCCTGTTTTCAGCCATCAACCTGTTTTTTGTGGCGGTCGGCGCCTTTGAGGGCGATTTCGCGCCTTATGTCAGCAATGTGGAAGCCGGGCGGAGCACCAGCGACCCGCTGGTCCAGGCGCTGATACTGACGGCGATCGTGGTTAGCTTTGGCAGCTTTTCGCTGGTGTTGGGTTTCGTCAATATCATCTCGCGCCGGTTTGACACGGTGGATTCAAACGATATCAACAAATTGAAGCACTGAGGGCGGCTTGTTCAGCCCCGCGCTATCCTGCTATCCCTTGAAATCACGTTGAATCCACATTGAAACCATTGAAATGTAGCGTCCGACGACAATGGCAAATAACACACTGCTGCTAGGAATTTTGGTTACGCCGCTGGTCGGCGCGATAGTCGCGCTGATCTTCGCCAATTCCAACCGTTCGCAGCGCTCAATCGGCGTGTTGACCGGCTTGATCGCCTGGGGTTTCAGCGTGTCGCTGCTGGCGCAGGTCCATGATGTCGGCGTGCAGACTTACGCTTTGGGCAATTGGGATCCGCCTTATGGCATAGTCCTGGTGGCTGACAAATTGGGCGCGCTCTTCGCCTTCATGGTGACCACCATCATGATCGGCGGCTTGCTTTATACCTATCATGGCCACGACAAGTGCATGAGCTACCCGGCCTTTATTCCACTCTTCCTGTTGATGGAAGTCGGTCTGGCGGGCGCTATGCTGACCGGCGACCTGTTTACGCTTTTCGTCTTCATGGAGCTGATGGTATTGGCGTCGGTGTCCTTGACGGCAATCTCCGATGATCAATACGGCTTGGAAGCCGCGCTGAAGTATATCTTCATCAGTTCAATGGGTACGCTCTTCCTGCTGCTGGGCATCGCCTCGCTATACGCCACATTCGGCACCCTGAACATGGCGCAGATCGCGCAGATCCTAATGACGGGGGAGCTGCCGATACTGGCGGCCTCCTCCGCGCTGATGCTGCTTTGCGCCTTTCTGCTTAAGAGCGCCGTGTTTCCGTTTCATTTCTGGCAGCCCGATTTTCATACGACTGCGCCCACGCCGATCAGCGCCATGCTTTCGTCTATCGTGGTTAAAGTAGGCGTCTACGGCATATTGCGGCTGGTAACGCTGCTCTTCGTCGAGGGCGCGCAGGTCATGGAACCCTTGCTGTCGACGCTTGGCATCATCGGCATTCTCTTTGGCAGCCTCGGCGCCTTGCGCACCTACAACGCCAAACGTATGCTGGCCTATTCGACATTCGCCCAGATCGGCTTCATACTGGTTGGCATTGGCTGGGGCGGGACGCTGGCGCTGATCGGCGCTATCGTCTACGCCTTCAACCACGCCTTTATCAAGTCATCCTTGCTCATGCTGATGGGCGTGGTAGCCAGCTACACCAAGACCAAGACCGCCAACTTCAGCGACATCGCGGGTATCGGCAGTCGCCTGCCGCGGCCGCTGGGCTGGCTGGCGCTGCTGGGCGGGCTGTCGCTGGCCGGCGTCCCCCCTTTCAACGGATTCATCAGCAAACTGACGCTGATTCAAGGCGGCGTCGAAAGCGGCGAGTGGCTGGAGCTAATCATCATGGTCGGCGCCGGCATCTTGACGCTTATGTACATGATCCGCGCCTGGCAGCGCATTTTCCAGCAGAGCCCCCGCCCGACAACAGTCGGCGTCAAGGAAGAGGGCGACAGCATGTTTGCGCCGCTGCTCATGATTGTGGTTTGCCTGCTTCTGGGTACAATCTTTGCTGAGCCGCTGGTTCAATTGGTCAGCGCCACCGTGCAACAGATCCAGGATCCTTCCGTCTATATCAGGGCGGTATTTCCCGAGGGGCTGGGTCAATAATATGAAACGCGCGTTTGGAACATGGCAGGCTCGGCCTTTCCCGCGCTACAGGCAAGAGGCGCAGCAATGATCGAAAGCGCGCAAAAGTCCGGCAAAGTATTGGTGATGGCATTGCCTTTGGCTATCGGCTGGACGATTTACACCGCTGAGCCGACGCCCGGCAACTTGCTATTGGCTTATGTATTCAGCCTGGTGGTCTTGCTGGCGACCGGTCAACGCGGAGACAACTTCCGGCTGCGCAACGCGCCAGCGCAGATATATAACCTGATCGCCTATGTGCTCTTTCTGGCGCTTGAGGTACTGGTATCGGGCGTGAAAGTCGCCCTGGTCGTAATTGCCCGCGAACTGAAGATCAGCCCCGGCACAACCGAGTTAAGCACATTCGACGAGAGCAACAACGAGCTTATCTCCGCCGTGAGCGCGCATGGCATCACCATAACGCCCGGCGAACTCGTAGTCGACTTCAAGGAGTCAGCGCAGGAGGGCGCCACCATGATCGTACACAGCTTAAATTTGGAAATCTCCGCCAAGCGCCTGGAGCAGGACCAGCGTCTGCGGCTAAAGCGGATCAAAGGGATCCTCGGACATGATTGAAAGCGAATTTGCTCTGACTGCCGTTAAGTTGATCTTGCTGGCTATGGTGAGCTTGCTGCTGCCAGCCTCGTACCGCGTCATAGCCGGTCCCAGGCTCTCGGACCGATTGGCGGCGGTGGACTTGATCACAACCTTGCTGATCGGCATTATCGTAATGCTGGCTCTGGTGGAAGGCACGCAGGTATTCGTGGACATGGCGACAGCGCTGGCGGCATTCGCTTTTGTCGGCACGATCAGCATCGCACGCTATATTTCCGAAGGTCGGGTATTCTAAATGCTACTCGAGATACTGGGTGTAATCGCGCTGCTATTCGGCTTGTTTTTTTGCGCGGTTGGCGTGTTGGGCGTCATCCGCCTGCCGGATACCTTGACGCGGCTGCACGCCTCGGGCAAGGTCGCTACGCTGGGAGTGTTCGGTTTGCTGCTGGGCGCCGCCCTGCTGATGCCGTCGACAGCCTTGCGCTTGCTCGCTCTGGGGCTATTTGTGTTGCTCACCAGCCCGGTCGCCACCCACGCGATCGCCGCCTCGGTCCACCGCCGGCGTGAGATTCTTGATGAACTGGAGCAAGATCCGGCGCCGCCCGAAGAAGAAGCGGAGGAAGAGGACTTTCAGGTGGATGTTACCGCGGCGCTGTCCCGCTCCCGCATCCAGGACATCATAGAAGCGCAGGAACGCGCGCTGCGACATCACCAGCCGGATATCAAGCGCCCCGGCGACAGCGATTAGCGCATCACGCCCTCAGCGGACAAACAGGCGGATGACGGGATTGTCTCTGGTCTGCAGATGATCCAGCAGGTTCACCAGCAGGAAGCCGGCAATCAGCAGAATTATCGCAAGCACGACGTTCTCTGAATTAGCGTTGGGCGCCACATTCTGTTCGACTAGACAGCGGAAATCGCCGTGGCGGTCGAAATCGCTGTTCAGGCAGACCTTCCAGGGGTAGATCTTCCACAAGGAGCCAGCCATGAACCCCACCAGCAGCGCCACCGTCAAATTGTAGTAGTGCTGCAGCAAATGGCTGAGCACTCGCGAAAACAAGAGGATACCGACGACTGCGCCCAGACCGACCATAATGACCGGCGGCAAATCGCGGTTGCTGACAGCTGTAAGCACAAAGTCATATTGGCCCATGATCAAGAGCATGAATGAACCGGATATGCCCGGCAGAATCATGGCGGTTATCGCTATCATGCCGCTGATAAACAGTGTTGGCGCTGAATGATCGGCTTCCGCCGGGACGATGTTAACGATGATGAAGGCAGCCACCGCGCCAACCACAAATACGGCGCCGGCCGATGCCGACCAACTGACCTTGACGCCTATCGTCAAAATCGACCCCAAAACCAGGCCGAAGAAAAACGCGAATAGCAGCACTTTGCCGCCGGGGTCATCCATCGTGCTGCTGAGAAAGCTCGAGAGCAAGAGAATCGCTGAAGCCAGGCCGAGACCCAATGTAATGAGAAAGCGGAAAGACAGGTAGTCCAGCAATTCGCGAATCTTGAGTTGCGCCAGCAGGCGGATGGCTTCCAGATTAAAGGACTTGATGGCGTGGATGAGAGTCTCGTACACACCGAGGATGAAAGCCATCGTGCCGCCGCTGACGCCCGGCACGATATCGGCGGCGCCCATGGCGAAGCCGGTGAAAAAGAGGCGCAGGTATTCGACTGGTGATTTTGGCTTGGCTATATCATCGTTTCGCAGGGCCACTACGCTGCTCCTGTGATTGGCTGGCATCGTCCATACATTTGGTCTACGCCAAGGGTCGCGCAACGAAACCCTTAGCTTTTTCATTTCGCACTCTTGATTCTATTCGCTTTGCTTTTTCCAGCCAGCGCTAGGCCGCCCGATGTGAGAGGCCGGCAGCGCATTAGGCAGTAAGTTGCCTTCGGCCTTCTGCGCGAGTATGATGCGAGAGATTTCGACAGGCGCGGGAATCGCTCCGGCTCAGCAAGATACTTGGGCGAGCGAGATTCTCGCGAACGATATGACTTAAGGAGCCGCCTAATGCCCGGCTACGCCAGCTGGAAAGCGCTTTTTGCGCTTGAATACCTGCAACTCTACGAAGAAGGTTATGCCGTCGGCGATTCGATCGCGCCGGACTTTGCAGCGCCCTACTTGCCGGACCGGTTGCGCGGCGCCCCGGATCTCGAAACACTGAGCGAAGCCGACTGGGAAGAAGCCTACGGCTGCCTCTGGGCGCAGCGCGCGGCCGGCATCCACAGCGATTACCCCTTTGTCGAGCCGGACGACTTCGAGTCGATCATTGCGGATGCCGGCGCGATACCGGCTCTGGCGCCGCTGACCGACGCCGAATATGCCGAACGGATAAAGGGCGCCTGGTACGGGCGAATCGGCGGCGTGATCCTGGGCAAGCCCTTTGAGATGGGCCTGGATCGCCAGTTCATCAAGACCTATCTGGAGAGCGTAGACGCCTACCCGCTAGACGATTGGGCGCCGCCTGAATCGCCGAGCCTGGGATTCACATTGCGCAGCAAAGCGTCTACCCGCGGCAATGTGCAATTCGCTGAGCCCGATGATGATATTCACTATACTATCCTGGGCTTGATGCTGCTCGAGGAGCGCGGATTCGCCTTCAGCAAGCTGGATGTCGCCAATAATCACTTGCGCAATATCCCTTATCACTGGCTCTGGTCCTGCACACGCCAGTCTTATTATCACATGGTCAATCTCAGCGACGACCGGCCGGTCGCAGACCAGATCGACGAGTTTCCCACAAAACTCAACCCCTGGCGCGAGGGCATCAACACAGCGATTCGCGCCGATTTCTGGGGCTATATCGCGCCGGGCGATCCGCGGCGGGCGGCGCGCATCGCTTACCGCGAGGTGACGCTCAATGCCGTCAAGAATGGCGTTTACAGCTCAATGTTCGTAGCCGGCGCTCTCAGCGCGGCGCTGAGCCGCCAGCCCACGGTCGACGCGATCATCCAGGGCGGGCTGTCAGTCATACCCAAGCAGTCAAGGCTGGCGCATATCGTTCAAGAGCTGCGCGACTGGTACGACAAGGACGGGGACTGGGTGAGCGTTTGCGACCGGATATACGACAAGTATGGGCGCCTGCCCTTCCTTCACGCGCTGCATAATATGGCTTTTGTAGTGCTGTCGTTGCTGCATGGAGATTTGGACTACAGCAAGACCATCACGACGGCGGTGATGTGCGGTATGGACACCGATTGCACCAGCGGCACGGCGGCCAGCATTGTCGGCGCGGCAATCGGCTACGAAGCTCTGGATCATCGCTGGATCAACCCGCTGAACGACCATGTCAAGACGGCTGTCGCCGGCTTTGGCCACGGGTCCATATCCGGCTTGGTGGAGCGCAACATCGCGCTTTGGCGTCAACTGCGCGACCAGCCATTAGCCTGAGATGCCGCAGATCAAGACAGTGCGCGGCAGCCTTTGGATTGCCGATCATCGCCGCCGGGCGGAATCGCCAGCCGCGCTCTTCATCCATGGTGCCGGCGGCTCGCATCGCAGCTTTCCCGCGGCGCTGCGGCAGCTACGGTCGATTTCGCCTATCCTGGTTGACCTGCCCGGTCATGGCTCCAGCGCGGGTCCCGGCCGCGGCAGCATCGCCGACTACGCCCTTGATATCGTCGCCCTGCTGGACGCGCTCGCGATTGACTCGGCGATTTTGCTCGGGCACAGCATGGGCGGCGCCATCGCGCAGTGGCTGGCTCTGGAACATGCTGAGCGAGTCAGCGCGATTATGCTCGCGGGAACTGGAGCTCGGCTGCCCGTCAATCCCGCGCTGATTTCAGGCATCGTTGAGGATCCGCGGACGACCATCGGCCAGCTCGCGCGCTGGATGTGGGCCAGGCAGGCGTCGCCGGAGTCGAAGCGGCAGTCCGCGGACATCATGCTGGCCACGGACCCGGCTGTCATCCAAAGCGACTTTATAGCCTGCGATAATTTTGATGTTTCCCGACGCCTGGCGGAGATCGCCGTCCCGACGCTGATCCTGGCCGGCGAGCAGGACCGGATGACGCCCCTTGCACTGAGCCGGGACCTGTCGCGCGGCATCAAGGGTTCGGAACTCGCGCTCCTCGCGAATGCCGGTCACATGATGCTGTTGGAGCAGCCGGCACGCAGCGCTGAAGTCATCGAACAGTGGCTGAATCGCAGGCGAATCTGAGCCCGTTTGGGTTAAGCCTCGGGCTGGCGAAAGTCAAAGACGCCGTCGCGCATAGCCCAGCGCAAGCCATTGTCGCTGATCAGCGCATCATCCACCCAGCGCAGCGATGAGCCGCTTACCGGGCAGCGCAAAAGGTCGAGCGGGTCCTCAGAATCCAGCAGCGAAGCGGCAACCGGTTTGTCCAGTTGCAAGTCGAGGAAGATACTCGGCGAAATCGTCCAGCCGGTAAGTTGCAGCGCGCGGTCGCCCAGCATCAGCAGCGATGTCGGCAGCGCCCGCTTGAGCAGGCCGAGGCGCAGCCAGGACACCGGCACGGTCCGGCGTAGAGCGAAGCCAAGATTCAGCACCTGTTCGCGAATATATTCCGGGTGGAAATTGAAGTTTAGCTCGACGAATTCGACCGGCTCCAGCGTGAAGGGATTCCAATCGTTGCTGCCGGCAATATGGCGCAGCATCGCCTTAAAATTGCATTTGTTGGCGTATTCCAATATGAACGCGCCCGAATCCGCCAGGGCATTCCGGATTTGGCCCAGAACGGCGGGCACATTTTCGAAATGATGGATGACGCGAATCATGATGGCGGCGTCAAAGGCGCAAGCCTGAAAGGGCATCCGGTAGGCGTCCGCCGCCACATACAAGAAGCCGTCATCGCCGTAGCGGCTGCGCGCGTACTGCAACTGCTCCAGTGAATAATCCAGCAAGACTACTTGCCGGAACATACGATACTCGCCGGACAGTCGGCCGAAGCCGGCGCCGATTTCCAGCAGCCGGCGCCCGGACCGGGGCAGCAGACTCGCCAGAACACGTCGTTCGACCGCATCTTCGTACCCGCGCCCCTGCCCCTCCCAGAAGTCCTGCCGGTAGGTCGAATCGCCATAGTCGCAGATGCGATGTCCGTCACTCATGAGCCAGCTGCCACCCCTTAAGCCAGCCCGGCTGAACGGCGCAAGGTTTCCGCAATATCGGCGCGCTCCCAGGGAACGCTGATATCTTCGCGGCCGAAGTGCCCGTAAGCCGCCACTTGCTTATAGATTGGCCGCCGCAAGCCCAAGTCGCGGATGATGGCGGCGGGACGCAAATCAAAGTGCCGCTCAATCAGCGCTTTCAGGTTTTCGTCGCCTATACGACCGGTTCCGAAGGTCTCAACCGCCAGCGAAGTCGGTTCGGCGCGGCCGATGGCGTAGGATACTTGCAATTCGAAGCGATCGGCCAAGCCGGCTTTGACCACATTCTTGGCCACGTAGCGCGCCATGTAGGCCGCGCTGCGATCGACCTTGGTCGCGTCTTTGCCCGAGAATGCGCCGCCGCCATGCCGCGCCACGCCGCCGTAGGTATCGACGATAATTTTGCGCCCGGTCAGGCCGGCGTCTCCCAGCGGACCGCCGGTGACGAAGCGACCGGTGGGATTGATAAAGTAGCGTGTCTCCTCGTCGACTAATTCCGCCGGCGCCACATCAGGGATGATGCGCTCGATAATCTGGCGGCGTATCTCCGCCTGCGATATGTCGGGCGCGTGCTGGGTCGAGATGACAACCGTGTCCACCCGCCGCGGTTTTCCGCAATGGTACTCCACTGTGACCTGGCTTTTGGCGTCCGGTCGCAGCCAGGCCAGCTCGCCGCGCTTGCGGGCTGCGGCCAGCCGGCTGGTCAGGCCATGCGCCAGCGACACCGTCAGCGGCATCAGCTCGGGGGTTTCGTCGCAAGCGAAGCCGATCATCATGCCCTGATCGCCGGCGCCGGTGGCTTCGACATCGACGCCGGCGTCATCGCCTTCGCGCGCTTCCAGAGCCCTGTCCACACCCTGCTTGATATCGGCCGATTGCTCCTTGACCGAGATCAGAACGCCGCAGGTGTCCGCATCGAAGCCGTAATCGGCTCGTGTGTAGCCGATCTCCCTGACCGTGTCTCGGACGATATTTTCCATATCGACGTAAGCGCTGGTTGTGATCTCTCCCATGACGACAACCAAGCCAGTAGTAGTGGCCACTTCGCAAGCCACGCGCGCCATGGGATCTTGCCGCAAGATGGCGTCCAGGATGGCGTCGCTGATCTGGTCGCACATTTTGTCCGGATGCCCTTCTGAAACTGACTCCGATGTGAACAGATATTTGGGGGATGTCATGAAGGTGGTCGTCATGTCTTTCCTTTCTGACCCGCTCGACAACTGCCGCTCCCGGCATAGGGCGCTCAGTCCGTCATGGGCCGCCTGCGGGATTCTAGCGTTTCCGCGATGGCGGCAGACAACAAAAAACGCCTTGCAAGGCAGCGGGCGTAGGCGCAGTTCACTCTCTTACGCTCATCTGCCAGAGTATCCACTCTGCCGGACTTAGCACCGTCCCTGAAACTTCGGGGGTTGCCGCGAGATCAATGAGCCGGTTCTCTCACTCGCTCTTGATGAGTGCCGCGAGCAATTCAGCCGCGACTTATGACATTATAGCATAGCTGAAGTCCGCCGCAAGCAATCGACGACTAAATGGACACCTGCGTCGCGTCCTTCGGTTGCGCTCGTTGCCTGAATGGTCTGCTCTTATTTCGGGGTGGAGCGCTGCACGTGCATCAGGAATTCGTTGCGCGTATCCTGGTTGTACCTGAAATCGCCCAGCATGGCGCTGGTGGTCATGTTGGCGCCGTGCTTCTTCACACCGCGAATCGTCGAGCACAGATGCCGCGCTGTCATCACCACGGCGACGCCTCTGGGATCGAGCACCTCGACCAGAAACTCGGCGATCTGGCGCGTCAGACGCTCCTGCACTTGCAAACGGAGGGAAAACATGTCGACGATGCGGGGAATTTTGCTTAGTCCGATCACCTTGTGTTTGGGCAAGTAAGCCACGTGCGCGTGACCGATGAATGGTAACAAGTGGTGCTCGCACAAGCTGTAATACTCGATATTGCTGACAATGACCATATCATCGTACTCAATATCGAAGACGGCGTTGTTGACCAAGCTGACCGGATCCGTCGTGTATCCGCTTACCAATTCTTGATAGGCTTTGGCAACGCGCTTGGGAGTATCCAGCAAGCCCTGCCGGTTAGGATCTTCACCGATGGCGCGCAGCAGACCTGCTACCGAGTCTTGCACGGCGGCTTGGTCCACAGGCGATGCGTCCAGACCAAAGCGGTTCAGCAATTCCGATGATTCGAGTTTCGCCTGGATCCCGTTTTCCAAACCGGCTGGCGCCGTCGTTTCATGTCTGCCCATTACAAGTACGCCTCATCCCGTGGCCGTCAATGCCTATTGAGCGCGCGATTCCGCGCCCAAGCGCGGCCCAAATCAGCCAGATTGCCAACATTATAAGCGCATAGACAATACTAACGCAATGTTAATTTGTTAACGGGAGTAGTGAATAGGCGGTTATGACAGACTGCGCCGAGCGATCAGACCGGTGGACTTTCCACTGACGCCATTTTCCCAGTTAGGCTAAAATGGCTGTAGAAAGACATTGCGCCTGGCACAGGAGCAGATATGGCGAATTCAAATTTGATCACGCTTGCCCAGCCGCGATCGGCCGCTGCTGAAGCCTACCGCAGTCTGCGCACCAATCTGATGTTCAGCAGCGTGGAAGCCCCCATCCGCACCCTGCTCGTGACATCGGCCGCTCGAGACGATCAAAAGAGTATTACGCTGGCGAATCTGGCCGTCACCTTTGCGCAAGGCGGCAACAAGACCATCCTGGTGGACGCCGATTTGCGTCAGCCGCAGCAGCACGACATCTGGGGCCTCAAGAGCAGCCGCGGTCTCAGCGGCATGATGCTGGACGACGCGGCGATAACGGACCCGCCGGCGCAGACCAGCGAGGTCGACAATCTGCAAATCGTGACGGCGGGGGAGCTGCCGCCTAATCCGGCTGATTTACTGGGCGGCAAACGCATGGACGCCATCATCGCGGCGTTGACGCAGCAAGCGGATTATGTGCTCTTTGACAGTCCGCCGATTTTGGCTGCCACGGACGCCGCGCTCCTGGGCATCAAATTGGACGGCGCTCTGCTGGCGATACGCGCCGGCGACACGCGCCGCGATCATACGGCACAGGCGCGCCAGGCTCTGGAACGGGTGCATGTGCGAATTGTGGGCGCCGTGCTGACCAACGCGCCGCGCGAGAACCGGGTCGCCTATTGAACCCGACATTTGGGACCTTCACCCGCCGCGCCCCGGAATCCGCTGAGGCATTAGGCCGGGGCCGCTGTATAGGTCATCGGCGCGCCATAATGATTTCAGACCCCGGAAGGAGCGCATCACGACGATGAAGGGACTGATCCTCAGCGGCGGCAAAGGCACACGTCTCTATCCGCTGACTTATACGCGGGCGAAACAACTAATTCCCGTGGCCAACAAGCCGGTGCTGGTGCGGGTCATCGAGGCAATCCGCGAAGCCGGCGTGCGCGAGGTTGGCATCGTGGTGGGCCATACCGCGCCCGAAATCAAAGAAGCGCTGGGCGATGGTTCGCAGTGGGATGTAGAGCTGTCCTATATCCCGCAAGTGAGCCCGGACGGGCTGGCGCACGCTGTTAAGATCTCGCGTGATTTCTTGGGCGACAGTCCATTTGTTATGTTCCTGGGCGACAATGTCATCGAAGGCGGCATCAGCAGCTTGATACGAGACTTCGCGGACAACAGCTGGAATAGCCAGATTGTGCTCAAGGAAGTGGAGAATCCGTCGGCTTATGGGGTGGCGAAAATGCGCCCCGATGGCAGCATTGAAGCGCTGATTGAGAAGCCCGCTTCACCGCCGAGCAACTTGGCGCTGGTCGGCATCTATATGTTTGATCAGCGCATTTTTGAAGCCGTGGACGCTATTGAACCCTCCGCGCGCGGCGAGTATGAAATCACGGACGCCATTCAGTGGCTGATTGACCACGGCTATACGGTTTTCCCGCATGTGCACGCCGGCTGGTGGATCGACACTGGCAAACCCACCGATATGCTCGACGCCAACAGCCATGTGCTGGAGGAGTTGACGCCGACGGTGGCTGCGACGGCGCTTGTCGACGCCGACTCTGATGTTGACTCGCGCGTTACGCTGCAAGCCGGCGCCCGCATCAGCAACAGCATTATTCGCGGGCCGACGATTATCGGCCAGGGCACCCTCATCGAAAATAGCTACGTGGGTCCCTTCACCAGCATTTACCATGGCTGCGCAATTTCCAATTGCGAGATCGAACGCAGCATCATCCTGGAAAACAGCCGCGTCATGGATGTCGACCGCACCTTGCGCGACAGCTTGATCGGCCGCAACGCCACAGTCCAGCGCAGCGGCAGCCGGCCAAGCGGCTTGAAGATGAATCTGGGCGACCACGGTACCTTATGGGTGTGACCGCAACAGCGGACTGCATGGGACGGTTGGCATGAAGAACATTTTGGTGACGGGCGGCGCAGGATTCATTGGCAGCGCCTTTGTGCGGCACATGGTCGGCAGCTACCCGGATTACAACATTATCTGCTTTGACAAGCTAACCTACGCGGGCAATGTCGATAATTTGCTGCCGATAAGCGATGAGGAGAATTACCGCTTTGAGCGCGGCGATGTGGCTGATCGTACAGACGTCAGCCGGGCATTTAGCGAATATCGCATTGACACGGTCGTCAACTTTGCCGCTGAGACCCACGTCGATCGCAGCATCCTCGCCCCGGACGCCTTCATTCATACCGACGTCGTCGGCGTGTACATTTTGCTCGATGAAGGCAGAAAGCATGGCATCGAACGCTTCTGCCAGGTTTCCACCGACGAGGTCTATGGCGACATTGAAGACGGCTTGTCGCAGGAAAATGACCGATTCTTGCCCAACAGCCCCTACGCCGCCAGCAAAGCCTCCGGCGAGTTAATGGCTCGGGCTTATCATGTCACCTATGGCATGGACACCGTGATCACCCGCGGCAGCAACACCTATGGACCATATCAATACCCGGAGAAGCTGGTGCCCTTCTTCACCACCGAAGCTATGGACAACCGTCCGCTGCCCTTATACGGCGACGGCAAGCAGATACGCGACTGGCTGCACGTCGATGACCACGCGCGCGGCGTCGACCGCGTTCTGCATGACGGCCTGGCGGGCGAAGCCTACAATCTCGCCGGGGAGAACCAGCGCTTCAACATCGATGTGACGGCGCGCATCCTGGATTTGCTGGGCAAGCCGGAAGCGCTGATTCGCCACGTCCCCGACCGCGAAGGGCACGACCGGCGTTATGCCATGTCGGCGGCAAAGGCGCGCGGCCTGGGCTGGCGCCGGCAGTTCGACTTCGAGACCGGGCTGGAGGCGACGGTGCGCTGGTATCAGAATAACGAATGGTGGTGGCGCAAGATCAAAACCGGCGAGTATCTCGACTATTATAAGCAGCAGTACGCCGAACGGCTGGCGGTCCAGGAATAAGCCAGCCGCGCATGTAGAGAGCGCCGCGATGAAGCCCGATGAGTCGGCAGGTTGCCCATGCGAGCCTTGATCACCGGCGGCGCCGGACGGCTGGGTCGTCAGCTTGAACGCCTGCTCAACGCGAATCACGACGTCATCACGACGGACATTGCGGGTGATGTCAACGTCAAGGTCGACTTGACGGATTACGATGCTTGCCGCCGTTTGATCCAAGACTCTAGGCCGGCCATCGTTTTGCATGCGGCCGCCTGGACCGATGTCGATGGCTGCGCGCGCGATCCACAGCAGGCGCTGACGGTGAACGGGCTGGCGACCGCTCACCTGGCCGCCCTGACAGCGAGCCGCGGCCTTCCCATGCTCTATATCAGCAGCAACGAAGTTTTCGATGGCGCGCTGGGCCGCCCGTACAGCGAATATGACCGGCCCAATCCAATCAACCCTTACGGCTACAGCAAGCGCTACGGCGAGCGCGCGCTTGCGCAGGTCAATCCTCGGCACTACATCGTGCGCACGGCTTGGCTCTTCGCTCACGGCGGCGGCAACTTCATTCAGGCTATTCTCGCTGCTGCCGGCGCCGGGAAAACGCTGCGGGTTGTCACCAATGAAGTCGCCAACCCCACCTATGCCACGGACCTGGCCGCCGCCCTTGCCGACTTGATCGAGAGCGAACGCTTCGGCAGCTACCACCTGGTTAATGAAGGCGCGGTCAGTCGCTGGCAATTCGCGCGCGCGATCCTCGATTGCGCCGGCTACGCGGAGACGCCTATCGAGCGCATCAGCCGGCATGAGTGGCGGCGCCCCTCCTTGCCGCCGGAGCAGACTGCCTTGGCCAATGTCGCCGGCGCAAGCATCGGGCTTCGCCTGCGCCCCTGGCAGGAAGCCTTGCGCGCTTTTCTGGATGCCGAGGCCCCGTCTTAATGGCCCCCGAAAGCTTTGCCGTTGTCATTCCCAATTGGAACGGCAAGCGATTTCTCGCGGTCTGTCTGGATTCGCTGCGGCGGCAAACTCGGCCCGATATCACGGTCATCATCGTCGACAATGCCTCCAGCGATGGCTCGCAAGCATTCCTGCGCGCCCGCTATCCCGAAGTTTGCCTTATCGAGTTGCCTGAGAATCAAGGCTTTGCCGGGGCTTGCAACATCGGCATTGCAGCCGCCAACTGCGATATCATCGCCCTGCTGAATAACGATACCGAAGTGGACGAGCGCTGGGCGGACGAAGTGGTCACGGCATTTTCCGCGCGACCGGAAGCCGGCATCGTCGCCAGCAAGATGCTGCTTTTCGATCAGCGCGATCGTTTTCATACGGCCGGCGATTTCTTTACTGTCGACGGCCGCGCCGGCAATCGCGGCGCCTGGGAGCTGGACACGGGGCAGTACGACCGCGGCGAATATGTCTTCTCGGCCTGCGGCGGCGCGGCCGCCTATCGTCAGTCGATGCTGGCCGAGACCGGCGCGCTGGATCAGGATTTTTTCTTCTTGCTTGAAGATGTGGACCTGGCCTGGCGGGCTCAGCTGGCCGGTTACCGGGTGTGGTATGAGCCGGGCGCTGTCGTCTATCATCATCTCTCGGCAACCGGCGGCGGCGCAACCGCCAGCTACTTCGACGGTCGCAACGGCATCTGGTTGCTGGCGAAGAATCTGCCGGCCAGCTTGCTGCGCAAATACGCCGGGCGTATTCTAGCGCGGCAGATCGCTCTGGCCTGGGCTGCGCTCAAAGCCTGGCGCGGGCGAGAGGCGCGGGCGCGGCTGCGAGGTATGCTGCGCGGACTGATGACACTGCCCGTCGCCCTGAAAAAGCGCCGGCAAGCGCAAGCAATGAAACGAGTTTCAGAT
Organism: Anaerolineae bacterium; assembly: GCA_022823165.1. Classification (GTDB taxonomy): domain Bacteria; phylum Chloroflexota; class Anaerolineae; order Aggregatilineales; family Phototrophicaceae; genus UBA6055. Next base: position 26,574 of record JAJDXR010000019.1, read on the forward strand.
GAGTACCTGGACAGCATGTTGACGCGGACCTAGCAGCAGCCGCAATTTCCTGACAGCTGAGACCAACGCTCCTATGTGTACATTTGCTTGTTCTGGACTATGATAAACCCTGCAAGAGTCGAAATGTTCCAATGCCGCCGTCCGGAGAAGCGTTTTTGAGCAATCCATTTCTGAGCATTGTGATTCCAGCGCACAATGAGGCGGGGCGCCTGCCGCCCAGCCTGGAGCAGATCAACCATTTCCTGGATCAACAGGATTATGCGGCTGAGGTCATCATTGTCGAGAACGGCAGCATTGACCGGACCTATGAAGTTGCGCAAGAGGCAGCGCGCGAAACCGACCGAATCCGCGTGATACAGTCGCCGGAAGGCATCCGCGGCAAAGGCCTGGCGGTCAAGCAAGGCATGCTGGCGGCGACCGGCGACTGGCGTTTCATCTGCGATGCGGATCTGTCCATGCGCATTGAGGATTTGGCCAGCTTTCTGCCGCCGGAGACCACCGGCTACGACATTGTCATCGCCAGCCGGGAAGCGCCGGGCGCGGTGCGTGTGGCGGAGCCTGAATATAGACACATCATGGGCCGGGTCGCCACCTTCATCATCAAGTTGACCGCGCTGCCTGACTATGAAGATACTCAGTGCGGTTTCAAGCTCTTCAGCGCCACTGTGGCGGAAGATTTGTTCCAGGCGCAGCGGATGAATGGCATCGGCTTTGACGTCGAGTTGCTGTTTATCGCCAAGCGCCGCGGCTACCGCGTCAAAGAGCTGCCGGTTACCTGGTATTACGATCCCTATTCCACTATGCGCCTCTGGGACGATTCAGTCAAGCTGCTGCGCGAAATCTGGGAGATCCGCCGCAACTGGCGCCTGGGACTCTATGAGCGGGTCCAGTAAGCGGCCCAAGACGGCCGGTCTCTATCACGAACGCCAATTCCTGCGAGCCGGCTGCCGCTGCATAGTCGGCATCGACGAAGTGGGGCGCGGTCCTTTGGCTGGGCCGGTGGCCGCGGCGGCGGTCGCCCTGCCGCTGCATCGGAAAGATCTCAGCAGCCGCCTGCGCGGCGTACGCGACAGCAAAGCCATGAGCGCGGCCCAGCGCGAATCCGCCGCCGCCGCCATCAAAGAGCTGGCTATCGCCTGGGGCATCGGTTGCAGCTCGGCAGCGGAAATCGACCAGCTCGGTATTGTTCCGGCGACCAGGGCGGCTATGCAGCGCGCCTTCAATCAGGCGCTGGCGAAGACCCCGATTCAGCCGGACTGCCTGTTCCTCGATTACATGCTGTGGCCCGAGCGCCGCGATATCCCGCAAGTCAGCATCGTCGACGGCGACAAGCGCTCGCTTAGCATCGCCAGCGCCAGCGTCATCGCCAAAGTATGGCGGGACGCGCTTATGCGGCGGCTGGACGCCGACTACCCGGAATATGGTTTCGCGCGGCACAAGGGCTATGGAACGGTGATCCACCTGCGCGCGCTGCGCCGCTACGGCCCTTGCGCCGAGCACCGACGCTCCTTCGAGCCGGTCAGAAAGGCGCTCGCAAGCTGAAGTTCGCCGCGCATTCGTGGTATCATCAGCGCGGAAACGCAGGAGAGACTCGTTTGAAGCTGGCGCTCGTTCACGACTGGCTAAATCAAATCGGCGGCGCGGAAGACGTGCTGGACGCGCTCGCGGCGCACTACCCGCAAAGCCCCATCTATACCAGCATTTACGCGCCGCAGACCATGCCCGAGCGCTACCGAAGTTGGGATATCCGTACGCTGTGGATCAACAAGCTGCCGGCGATCCAGCGGCGACATCAAGTCTACCTGCCGCTGTATCCCTTGGCCTGGAACCATTTGAGCTTCTCCGAGTACGATGTGATTTTGAGCAACAAGAGCGGATTCTGCCACGGCTTTCAGTTTGACTCGCGGGCGCTGCACATCTGCTACTGTCTGGCGCCGACGCGCTATGTCTGGCAGCTGGACAATTACCTGGCTGGCGAGGATTTGGCGCCGCTTGCCGCCAAGCTGGTCAGACCGCTCGCCGCCCTGCTGCGACGCTGGGATTATGCCGCCGCGCAGCGCGTCTCCCATTTCGTAGCCATCAGCAGCGCTATCAAAGCGCGCATCCGCCGCTATTACAAGCGCGAATCGGAGGTGATATTTCCGCCAGTCGATACCGCGAGATTTCAGCCGGCGCCGCGGGCTGCTGTCGAAGATTATTTCCTGATCGTCTCGCGTCTGGCGCCCTACAAGCGCATCGACCTGGCCGTCAGAGCGGCAACGGAATTGGGTGTCCCGCTCAAAATCGCAGGCAGCGGGCGAGACCTCGAGCGGCTGCGCGCGCTGGCGGGAGATAATGTCGAGTTCCTGGGATATGTCGCGGATGACGCGCTGCCCCGGCTGATGGCCAAATGCAAGGCGCTGCTCTTCCCGGGGCTGGAAGACTTCGGCATCACGCCGGTTCAGGCGCAAGCGGCCGGCAGACCGGTCATCGCCTACCAAGGCGGCGGCGCTTTGGACACGGTATTACCGGGGCGAACAGGCGAGTTTTTCAGTGAGCCTGCGGTAGACTCTCTCAAGTCGGTACTGTTGCGCTTTGAGGCCGGCGCTTACGATCCCGAAGCCATACGCCGCCACGCGCTGCAATTTGATACCGCTGTCTTTCGCGAGCGCATCAGCGCTTATGTCGACCAAGCCTGGCAAGCGCGTCAAGCCAGGAGCAAGTTTCAATTTCAGGATCCCGTCGGTGCTGTGGAAAGATGAACAGAATGGATTTCGCAGAATTATTTCGTATATTGCTCCGGCGCTGGTGGCTGATCGTCTTGCCGGTGGCGCTGGCCGCCGTCATTGCCGTTCCCGAGTTTCTGCGCGCGTCGAGCAGCGGGCAGAGCGGCTACAACGCGCGCATCAGCTACAGCGCCGCGCAAATATTCAACCTGCCAGAGCGCGATGGCGATTACGCCGATGTCTGGGTGGCCTCACAATATACGGTCGACGCCTTGACGGACTGGGCGCGCAGTTCGAGTTTTCGCCGCGAGATCCAGGACCAACTGGCCGACCAGGACACGCCATTGGACAGCTTGCAGATCGCCGCTGACAACGCGCGCAGCGTCGGCGTCATCTATTTCAGCCACAGCAACAGCGAAGCGCTGCAAGCGATCGTTGACGCCGCCATGCTGGTTCTGACGACCCGCAGCCAGCAGTACTTTCCCCAGCTCGGAGGCGATTCGGCGCAGGTGACCATCCTGGATCAGGCGACCATCGCCGCCGCTCCAGCGCCGCTGACCAACCGCCTGTCGCCGCTGATTCGGCTGGGCATCGCGGTCCTGCTTGGGCTGGCGCTGGCTCTCTTCGCCGAATATATCGACCAGACCATCTACCATCAGGACGATTTACGGCGGCTTGGCCTTCCCGTGCTGGGCAGCGTACCCCGAGATCGCGCTTGACCGTGGCCGACATATTTGATTTAAGCGGACGCGTCGCCATCGTCAGCGGCGGCTCACGCGGCATCGGCAAAGCCATCGCTGAACGCTACGCGCTGGCCGGCGCCAAAGTCGTGTTATCCAGCCGCCGGCAAGCTGCGCTGGACGAGGCCGCGCGAGTTATATGTGAAGCGGGCGGAGAAGCGGTGGGCATCGCGGCGCATAACGGCGACAAGCAGGCGCTCAAGGCTTTGGTGGAAGCAACAACAGAGCGCTACGGCAGGCTCGATATTCTGGTCAATAATGCGGCGACCAATCCGCATTTCGGCGCTGTCCTCGAGGCCGACGACAGCCACTGGCGCAAGACCCTCGAGGTAAATCTGATGGGCAATATCTGGCTGACTCAAGCCGCGGTCGCTCAGATGCGGGCCGGCGGAGGCGGGAAAATCATCAATGTGGCCTCCATCGTCGGCTTAACCCCCAGGCGCTTCCAGGGCATCTACAGCCTGACCAAGGCCGCTGCCATCAGCCTGACCAAGACGCTGGCGACCGAACTGGGGCCGGACAATATCCAGGTGAACGCCATCGCGCCGGGCTTGGTAAAGACGCAGTTCGCGCAGGCGCTATGGAGTAATGAAGACTTGTTGGCGCAGGTGCTGGCGCGTACGCCCGTTGGCCGCATCGGCCAGCCGGAGGACATGGCGGGCATTGCGCTCTTCCTGGCCTCTTCGGCTTCGGACTATACGACCGGCGCCGTCTTTGTGCTCGACGGCGGCGTCACGGCCAGCTCACTATAGGCGCGCTAAATCTTGCGTTGATTGTCGCTGCCTGGAGCAACTCTCTCAGGCGTCGGCTTCGGCGCTTGAACCCGCGCTGGGGTCGGCCGCTTCAGCGCCGGTCGATTCGGCAGCCGCTGCCGCTTCTCCATCGTCGCCCGACAGGTCACCGGATTCGACCACTGCGATTTCGCGCTCCGCCAATTCGCTGTCGGACGGCGGACGGGTGGCGGAATGGCCGACCATGGTGATTTTGCCGTCAATGAAAGCGCCTTCTTCGGTGGTCAAGGCCGAGGCGCTGATGTCTCCCCAGATGCGGCCGGTTCGCAGCAACTGTACTTTGTTGCCGGTGACGTTGCCGCGCACTGTGCCGGCGATGGACACGTTGCGGGCGTTGATGTCGGCGCGGATATCCGCCGATTCGCCGACCAGGATGTTCCCGCTGATTTCCAGCGCGCCGCTGAAATGCCCATCCATACGCACATTGCCGGAACTGGCGAAGGCGCCCTCAAAATGGGTATTGGAGCCGATGACGGTATCAAAGCCCACCGGGCGTCCGGCCGGAACGACAGTGACCGACTCCGGCGATTCAGCGTCTGGCTGGCTGCGGCGATTGGCAAAAAACGCGCTCATGTGATTCCCTCTGTGACTTGACTTACTCGCAAGCGTACGCTTAGTCCGCTGTAGTTGGTTACAATAGCCAACGCCGGTTCAAGCGAGCCCGGCTTCACGCAGGCGGAAATGATCCAGCGCCGAAAGCTCGCGCACCTGCTCCGCGGCGCGGTAACTGCTGCGCACCAGCGGGCCGCTCTCGACCCATTTAAATCCCATGTCCAGACCCCGCTGGCGCAAAAGATCAAACTCGTCCGGGGTATAGTAGCGCTCAATCGGCAGATGACGTTTGCTGGGCTGCAGATATTGGCCCAGCGTCAAAATGTCCACGCCAATTCCCGCCAGATCGGCCATGGTAGCCAGCACTTCGTCCAACGTTTCGCCCAGGCCCAGCATGATGCCGCTCTTCGTCAGCACCAGCGGATCCATCCGTTTGGCGTTTTCCAAAGTCGCCAGCGCCCATTCGTAGCGGTCTTGGGGCTGCACCCGTTTGAAGAGCCGCGGCACGGTTTCCACGTTGTGGTTGAGAATCTCCGGCTGGGCGTCCAGCACGATTTTCAGCGCCAGCTCGCTGCCTTTGAAGTCGGGAATCAAGACCTCTATCGAACAGCCAGGCTGGAGCTGGCGGATGCGGCGGATGACCATAGAAAAGAGCGGCGCGCCGCCGTCGGGCCGGTCATCGCGATTGACGCTGGTGATTACGACATGCTGCAATCCCATCGCCCGCACACTCTCGGCAATGCGATTCGGCTCTTGCCAATCAAGCGGATTGGGGTGCCCGGTCTTGATATCGCAGAAGCCGCAACTACGCGTGCAAGTATCGCCCATCATCAGGAAGGTCGCCGTACCCTTGCCCCAGCACTCGCCAAGGTTAGGGCATTGCGCTTCTTCGCAGACTGTATGCAGGGTCTTGCCGCGCATCAGTCGGCGTACCTTTTCGTAGGTCTCGCCGCTGGGCGCGCGGACGCGGATCCAGGGTGGCCGCCGGCGCGGGCTCTTGGGGTCCGGCTGCCAATCAGCAGCGCTGCTTACCGGTATCCGGTCCGGCGAAATCGTCTGGCTCAAGGTGTGGCTCCGACATCTATCATACGTAAGGAATACGGGAAGCAATACCTAGATTATACAATAGCCTGCGGAGTCTCGGTAAGACCAAGCAGGTCACAAAAGGATTTGCCGCCAAGTGCAGCCAGAAAACGGAGGACACCGAGTAAGGATGGCGGCGCAAATATCTGTGTTATCCTAGGCTTCACTGCCTTTAGGCCGAGAGCGCGGCTATGCGGACAGTCACGTTAAAGAACGTCAGCAAGACTTTCTACGACAAGAGTCGCAAATTGACGCCGGTCCTGGCGATAAAAGATTTCAACCTGCGGATTGAAGACGGCGAGGCCGTTGTGCTGCTGGGTCCATCGGGCTGCGGCAAGACGACGCTGCTGCGCTTGATCGCCGGTTTGGATCAGCCTGATTCAGGCGAAATCTATTACAACGATCTGCCGCTGGACGCCGTCGCCGTTGGCGATCGCGGCATTGGCATGGTCTTCCAGAATTATGTGCTGATTCCGCATTGGGAGAGCCGCAAGACGGTGGGGTTCTTCCTGCGCTTGCGCGACCGTGAAGTAGAAGTGCCGGCGCGCGTAAAGACTGTGGCCAAAATCACCGGCGTCGATATTGAGCGCCTGATGGGGCGTTTTCCCCGCAGCCTGTCCGGCGGCGAAAAACAGCGCGTGTCCATCGCGCGCGCCTTCGCCCGTGACCTGGAGCTGCTGCTCTTTGACGAGCCCTTCGCCAATTTGGACGCCAAATTTCGCGGCCAGGCGCGGGTCGAGCTGAAGCGCCTGATTCAGGAGTTCAACGTTACGCTGGTATACGTGACGCACGATCAAGTAGAAGCGATGAGCATCGCCGACCGCATCGTGGTGCTAAACGCCGGACGAATCATGCAAGCGGGAACCTATCAGGATTTACATGAGGACCCCGACAGCTTGTTTGTGGCGGAATTCCTGGGCACACCCACGATCAATTCATTTTGGGGGCGCGTCCAGAACGGCGAATGGGATGGCAGCTACATGGGCAAAGCGCCCTTGCCCGGAACTCGCCCCAATGGCGCGGAAGTGATTGTTGGCATTCGTCCGCAACATATAACCCTATGTGATGAGCAGGCCGGGATCCCGGCGATTATAGACCGCGCGATTCCGTTTTACGCGGAGAAGTTTCTGCTGCTGGAAGTCTGGCTCAGAAAACGGCGCTGGCGCATTCAAGTCGCGCTGGACGCAGATCACAAGCCCGGCGATACCGTCCATTGCCAACTGGATTGGACGCGAGCGCTTTTCTTTGACGCGCAGAGCGGCATGCGCATCCGCTAATCGAAGGCGACCTGGTCTTGAAGAGTCTCCAAGGTCTTGGGCCCGATGCCTGGCACCTGATCCAGATCGTCCAGGTCTGTGAAATCGCCTATCTGCTCGCGATACTCAATGATGCGCTGCGCCGTGACCGGGCCGACGCCGGGCAGCGATTCCAACTCCTCATGAGAAGCCGAATTGATGCGGATGCGCTGGCCGCCGGAAGGCGTCGCCAGCGCAAAGGCAGCGCCGTCGCCGGACGCCGCGGCGACGTGAATCTGGTCGCCGTCGCGAACTACCGCAGCCAGGTTCACCGCTGACCGGTCGGCGGCAGCGCTTAAGCCGCCGGCGGCAGCAAGCGCTTCCTGAACGCGGCTGCCCCAGGGCAGGGTGTAAACCTGCTCGGGATTCGCTACCGCGCCGGTTACATAAACCTGGATCGGTTCGCGCGTGGGCGTGGGCGCCGGCGTTTCAGTCGGTCGCGGCGGATGTATCGTGATGCTGGCCGGCTCTGGGCGCGCCCTTAACAGGGCGGCGCCGCTCAAGCTCAGGGCGGCGGCCAGAATCAGGAAGGCGGCAATTGTCCAGCGCGGGGAGAGAGTGGATCCCGTGTCCATGTCAGCTGGGTTCCATCTGTATCATGTGAAAGGAGGCCAAGCGGCTGCGAGACTATCTACGCGCCGTCGGCTTGCTCATCAACCCACACGGGCAGATGCCCCAGGGCGACGATGTCGTGCCATTGGGCGCGGTCGCCCTCGGTGAAAATGGCGGTTTCCGCGATGACGTCAGCGCCGGCCTTGTCCATAATCAGGCGCATGCCCTGCAAGGTGCTGCCGGTGGAAATCACATCGTCGAGGATGGCGATGCGCTTGCCGGCGACCAGGCGGCGATCCTTTTCGTCGAGGAAGAGCCTTTGCGGCTCGCCGGTCGTAATGCTAAGCGTTTCGCTTTGCAACGCTTCCCCCATGTAGGGCTTGTGCGACTTGCGCAGGACCACATAGGGCAATTCCATGAGTGTGCTGAGGGCATGGGCCAACGGGATGGACTTGGCTTCGGCCGTCACCAGCACATCAATCGGCTTGTCGGCCAGAGCTTGCGCCAACTCGGCGCTGGCCGCATTGACAAATTCATAATCGCCCAGGATATTCAGAATGGCAATCTTGACGCCGGGCTTGATTTCCATCAGCGGCAGCTTGCGCTGGATGCCAGCCACTTCAACCGCATAGAATTCCTCTGCCATCGCCAGTCCTTCTCGATTAGCGTCGTCTCGAATTCGCATTATAGCGCGTGCCTACGCTGCGAAAACAAACAATTGATTTCAGAATCGCGCCGACTCGCTGAATTGGCGATGCCGCCAGCCAAGATTCAGGCAGCGCCGACGCCTGCGACAATCTTGCCGTCCACAAGCGATAGCACACGATCCATGCGCGTGGCCAACGTCTGATCATGGGTGACCAGGACAACCGTGGCGCCACTTTGGTCTCTGATGTTCGACAGTGATTTCAATACCGTTTCACCGGCTTGCGAATCCAGGTTGCCGGTAGGCTCGTCCGCCAGCAGAATGGGCGGGTCATTGGCAAGCGCGCGAGCGATGGCGACGCGCTGCTGCTGCCCGCCGCTGAGCTCGTTGGGACGATGGTGCAAGCGACTGCCCAGCCCCAGCATTTCCAACAAATCTTCGGCGCGCTTAAAAGGCTTGTGGCGCCTGACCTGGGCAAATTCTATCGGCAAGGCGACATTTTCCAGCGCGGTGAGCGTCGGAATCAGATTGAAGAATTGGAATACAAAACCAATCTTTTGGTTGCGGATGTCGGTGAGCTGCCCCTCGCTCATCCGTGTTACGTCCACGCCGTCAATGGCGATTGAGCCGCTGGTGGGGCTGTCCAAGCCGCCGATGATGCCCAGCAGCGTACTTTTGCCGCTGCCCGACGGCCCGATTATGCCGACCATTTCGTTGCGGTGAATCTCGAGATCCACGCCGCGCAAGGCATGCACCACATGCGTACCCAATTTCAATTGGCGCGTTACTGCGCGAGCTTCTATGACCGGCTGGCTCATCGGTTGGCAGTCTCCCCTATGCTATCTTGAAGTAGTACGCGGCAAGCCGCCAATCGTTTCTTGAAGCCGGTCGCGCGGAATCCGACTTAAGCGATTGGCAAGCCAGCCAAGGCTGGCCTACATTTCGTTGACGATACTGAAGATCATGGGCCGGCGTTTGGTCTCGCTGTATATGAGCTTGCTCAAGTTTTCTTCGACCAAGGTATGCCGATTGCCATTGAGATTGCGCCGACTGCGATTGACGGTAGTGGCGATATTTTCGCGAATTTGCTCCAGGAAGTCTTCAGCTTCGCGCAAATATACAAAGCCTCGCGATACAATGCGCGGCTCGTCAAGCAGCTTGCCGCTGCGCTGATCCACATTGACGCTTACCAGCACGAAGCCGTCTTTGGCGAGAATTTCGCGATCGCGAATCACAGCTCGGCCGACATCGCCGACGCCGCTGCCATCCACAAACACATAACCGCCGGGCTGCCGTTCGCCGACTTTGACGCCACGCCCGTCCAATTCGACGGTGGCGCCGTTCTCGATGACCGTGACGTTCTCGGCGCGCATGCCATTGTCCACCGCCAACTTGGCGTGCAAGTGCAGATGTCGTATTTCACCATGCACCGGAATCAGGTGCTTGGGCTGCGTCAGGTTCAGCATGAGGCGCATTTCTTCCTGGCATGCGTGGCCGGAAACATGCACCGACTCGATGGGATCATAGATGACATCCGCGCCGCGCTGGATCAGGCGATTGATGGTGCGATAGACCATTTCTTCGTTACCGGGAATGGGATGCGATGACAAGATGATGGTGTCGTTTTCGCGCACATCCAGTTGGCGATGGCGGCCGCTGGCCAGCTTGCCCAAGACGGCCGAGGGCTCGCCTTGTGAACCGGTGACCATGAAGACGACTTTGTGCGCCGGCATGTTCTGCGCCTGGCCGATGCTGATCAGCATATCGTCGGCAACATTCAGATAACCGAGCTTGCGCGCGATCTTGGCGTATTCCGACATGGTGTAGCCGGTGATGCAGACCTTGCGCTTGTGGTTGCGGGCGGCGTTCACAACTTGCTGTACGCGCGACATAAGCGAGGCGAAAGTCGCCACCATGATGCGGCCTTTGGCTTGCCGAAAGACTCGATCCAAGGCGCCGCCGATGACCGCTTCGGACTGCGTCCAGCCGGTTTTGTCTGAGTTTGTGCTGTCCGCCAGCAGCAGCGCAACGCCACGCTGCGCGAAGCCCGCCAGGCGGGCGTAGTCGGTCTTTCTGCCGTGCACGGGCGTATTGTCGAATTTGTAGTCGCCAGTAACCACCACAACGCCATAGGGCGTATTGACGCCATAGCCGACGCAATCGGGAATGCTGTGGCAAACGTGGAAACTCTCCAATTTGAAGGGCCCGATCTGGATAGTGTCGCCGGCTTCGAAGATATTCAGATCGGTCGTCTTTAGCAGCCGCGCATTCTTGAGCTTGACTTGCAGCAAGCCGGCCGTAAGCGGGGTCGCGTAAAGCGGGAGCTCTGGGAAGGCTTTGACAAGATGCGTCACCGCGCCGATATGGTCTTCGTGACCATGCGTGAAGCAGACGCCGTGCAGGCGAATGTCTTCTCGCTCTTCCAGCCAACGAAAGTCGGGAATGATGTAGTCGACGCCGTGCATATCGTTGGCGGGAAACATGATGCCGCAATCGATCAGGAAGCCGTCGCCGCCCAGCTCGAAAAGCGTCATGTTCTTGCCGATCTCTCCCAAGCCTCCAATCGGCGTTATTTTGAATTTCGGTTGTTTTGCCATGTGGCTGTACTCCAAGCAGTAATTGCCCGCCGACATTCATTGTCGCGGGTCCTCCTAGGTTATTTGGCGTTTCGATGATAACTGCCGATTCAATTGCTCCGCTTAATCCTGACGCCATTCAACGCTGCTCATGCCGCCGCCAGCGGCATGTTAAAGATCGTGAACTCGGGTCGTATTTATCTTGCGCCACAGCCATTGTAGCATAAGTGGCGGGGCAGTTTAATCCCAGGATTCAAAGGCGGCAATCGCGCTAAGGACCTCGTCTTGCTCTGAAGGCTTTAGCGCGTAATAGAATGGCAAGCGCAGGAGCCGGTCCGCCACTGATTCGGCAACCGGGCAGTCGCCGGCTTTCCCGCCGAAGCGCCGGCCCATGTCGGACACATTCAGCGGCAGATAATGGAATACACTCAGAATGCCACAGTCTTTGAGGTGCTGAATCAGCGCGGTCCGCGCGCTAAATGAAGGCAGCACCAGGTAATACATGTGGTAGGACTGATCGCAGTAAGCGGGAACGGTCGGCAATTGCACTCCGTTTTCAGACGCCCAATCGGCCAGCTGATGGTCATAGCGCTCCCAGATCTCCCGCCGCCGCGCCTGGATGTCGGCTGACCCTTCGAATTGCGCCCAGAGATATGCCGCCAGCATATCGGACGGCAGATAACTGGATCCCAGATCAACCCAGGTATACTTGTCCACCTGGCCGCGGAAGAAACGGCCGCGATTTGTGCCTTTTTCACGAATGATTTCGCCCCGCTCAATCAAGCTGCTGTCGTTGATCAGCAAAGCGCCGCCTTCGCCGCAGGTGAAATTCTTGGTTTCGTGGAAGCTAAGCGTGGCGAATTGGCCAAAGGTGCTTAGATTGCGCCCTTTGTAGCGCGCAAACAGCGCATGAGCGCTGTCTTCGACGACTGTGATACCGTGTTGCCCGGCAAGCGACATGATAACGTCCATTTCGCAGGCCACGCCGGCGTAATGCACCAAGACAATGGCGCGCGTTCTGTCGCTGATCAAGCCGGGCAGCTTGCGCTCGTCCAGATTTAGCGTATCCGGTCGGATATCGGCGAAGACCGGTGTGGCGCCGCGCAGCACAAAGGCGTTGATGCTCGATACAAAGGTGAAGGCCGGGACGATGACTTCGTCGCCGGGCTGAATGTCGAGCAAGAGCGCAGCCATCTCAAGCGCGTGAGTGCAAGATGTCGTCAAAAAAGCTTTCGATACGCCAAGCCTCTGCTCCAGGAACTCGTGACACTTCTTAGTGAACTTGCCATCGCCCGATATATGCGCCGCCGCCAGGCTGTCCGCAATATACCCGGTTTCGGCGCCGAGAAAAGTCGGTCGATTAAAAGGTATACGATAACTGGCCATATTCATCCAAACTTCAATGCGCGCGCTGGCAAAAGTCCGCCGCCTCAGTTAAACCACTTGTGAAACCACAATTCGACGGAGCGGGTGACAAACCCGTTGCGCTGATAAAGCCGCTGCGCCGCGATATTTCGCCCTTGGGTAACGACGTTCAGGCGCTCCAGATCTTGCCCGGCAAACCAGCGCCCGGCCTGCTGAATCATCCCGCCCGCGCAGCCCAAGCCGCGAGCCGACTCCGCCACGCCCACCAGCCCAATGTTGCCCTCGCCCGGGGGCTTATGCAAGTGGCAGGAGACAAAGCCGACCGCAGCGCCCTTGTGCTCGGCGACAATCACGGCGGCGCCCGCCTCGTCCTTAAGGCTGCGCCGCAGCCAAATCTGAAACATACCTGTGGCCCGGTCGCGCCCAAATCTCGCATCGACGTAAAAACGCGACTGGCCGAAACTCGCGCCCGCTATGGGCAGCAGTTGGTCAAGGTCACGTTCAGCGCCGAGGCGAATGCGGATATCCTCTGAAAACTCAGCAGGCCGCAACGCTGAGCAATGAGCCGATAAGGTGAGGCGAATATCGACGAATTCAAATCCAGATGATTGCAGCGCCGCAATCGAAGCCTGGTCGGAGGCATCAGTTAGAAAATACAGACATTCGATGGCCTCATTGTCGCAAGCATGCAGCAGCATGTCGCAGGTGTCCATGTCAGCCTGACGGCTGGTCGCGCGGGCTATGCGGCGGCCGAAGTGCGCCGAATCCCATTGGAGGAATTCAATGAGCTGTTTACTCATTTGGAACCCTTGAGTTTTCTTCGGTCTTTTCGCGCACCACGTATGCCGGCCGATCCATTATCCGCAGGTACATTCGAGCCAGGTATTCGCCGATAATGCCCAATGTAAACATCTGCACACCCGCAAAAATGGACACGAGCGAAGCTACGAATGTAAAGCCAGGCACCTCGAAGCGGAAGGCGAATAACTGACTCAAGACGAGGTACACCATAATCACCGCGCCGAAAGCAGTCATTACCAGCCCCAGGGCGCTCGCAAAACGCAGGGGCAGCGTACTGAAGCCCGTTATCATGTTGAAGGCGTGGGTGATCAACTTGCCAAAGGTATAATTGGACTTGCCGATGGTGCGCGGCGCGTGAGGAACATGAATCGCCACGAAGTTGCTCGTCGCCCAGGTGAGCAATACATCAATGTTCGCCAGCGGGCCGCGATAGCTTGCGAACCCGTCTCTTAGTCTGGTGCGAAAAACGCGGAAGGCGCTGACGTTGCGCGCAACCTCGGCGCCCATCACGCCTTGCAGAACGACTTTCGTCGTTTGCGAGGCTATGTTTCTCAGCAGGCTATGCCGCAAGTTTGTTGGCGCGCCATAGACGACATCGTAACCTTCGGCAAGCTTATCGACCAGCGCCCTAATCTGCCCGGTCGGGTGTTGCAGGTCGTCGTCCATTGTCACAATCAGGTCGTAGCAGGCAGCGCGTATCCCGCAGAGCAAGGCGTTGTGCTGGCCGAAATTGCGCATAAGCTTGAAGCCGCGCGCAAATTCGTATTCGGCTGCCAACTGCTCGATAACGCGCCAACTGCTATCGCCGCCATCGTCTTCGACCAGGATCACTTCGTAGCGGTCCGCGAGTTTGGGAAGCTCCACAGCCAGTTCTTTGACAAGCAGCGGAATGCTGTTTTCGCTGCGATAAACGGGAATGACAACCGAAATGGTAGACATCAGCCTATATCTTCGCCCAGACTGTTGGAGAGAAGCCGTGATTCGTCGCGCGCAACAATACAACATGCTTCTTCAAACTTCACCTCACCGAGATGTGGACAAGCGTTGGCCATTAAAAGGCGGCCTCCGCCATTGACGATGACCGGCGCATTCAACTGATTATAATCCGCCAATTCGCGCCAGGACAATCTATGATATAATCCCGCCGATTAAAGAATCGAGCGGCAATTGAAGGAGACCAGCAGGTAATGGCTTACGACAAAATCAAAGCGCCCGACTCTGGCGAAAAGATCAGCTTCAGCAATGGCAAAATGCAGGTGCCGGACAATCCCATCTTGCTCTTCATTGAAGGCGACGGCATCGGATACGACATAATGACCGCCAGCAAACGCATCTGGGACGCGGCTGTGGCGAAAGCCTATGGCGGCAAGCGGCAAATCTCATGGCTGGAAGTCTATGCCGGCGAAAAAGCAGCGGACGTTTATGACGGCGACTACATGCCCGAGGAGACATTCGCCGCCTTCCGTGAATATAAAGTCGGCATAAAGGGACCGCTGACGACGCCGGTCGGCGGGGGATTCCGCAGCCTGAATGTGACGCTGCGGCAGGTGCTGGACCTCTATAGCTGTGTGCGTCCGGTGCGCTGGTATGACGGCGTGCCTAGCCCGCTGAAGCAGCCCGGCGATGTCGACGTGGTGATCTTCCGCGAGAACACCGAAGACACCTACGCCGGCATCGAATACGAGTCCGGCACAGAAGAAAACAAGAAGCTGGCCGCTTTTCTCAAGAACGAGCTGGGCGCGACCAATTTCTTCGAAGATGCCGGGCTCGGCATCAAACCGATCAGTCCCTTTGGCAGCAAACGGCTAATCCGCGCCGCCATTCAATACGCGATTGAACGCAAGCGGAAGAGTGTCACGCTGGTTCACAAAGGCAATATCCAGAAGTTCACCGAAGGCGCCTTCCAAAAGTGGGGCTATGAGCTGGCCTGCGAAGAGTTCCCGCAGCAGACGATCTCCTGGGACGAGGTAGCGGCCAAGCATGGCGGCAGCGTCCCCGAGGGCAAGATCCTGATTCAAGACACCATCGCCGATATCATGTTCCAGAAAATGCTGCTGCGCCCGCGGGAGCATGACGTCATCGCCACGACCAATCTCAACGGCGACTACTTGAGCGACGCGCTGGCAGCCGAAGTCGGCGGCGTAGGCATTGCGCCCGGCGCCAATATCGGCGACGAAATCGCGCTATTTGAAGCGACTCACGGCACGGCGCCGAAATATACCAACAAGGACATGGTCAATCCCGGCTCGCTGCTCTTCAGCGGCGTTATGATGCTGGAGCATCTCGACTGGTTCGAGGCCGCCGACCTAATCACCCGCGCCTATGAGAAGACTATCGACCAGCGTTACGTCACTTATGACTTTGCGCGGCAGATGGAAAACGCCACCAAAGTCGCCACGAGCGAGTTCGCCACGCGCATTATCGAGAACATGGACAGCGTCTAGCTCTTCAGATTTCAAAACCGTGAGAGAGGGCGATCCAGCGGGTCGCTCTCTTGTTTTGCTGCGCAAAGCGACGGCGGATTCCCCCAGCCCGCGTCCGCTTTTGCTTGCGCGGCACAGTCAGACGCGAGATTGCGCCAAGTCAAATTTGACTGACATCGACAATAGAATAGACTATAGTGCATCGGATCAATTGCTCGGCCGGCATCGATGCCTACAGATAGCGCGGACTTAGCCCCAGCCATAGAAGGATATTTCAAGCGAACGCAGTCACAGCGAAGCGCAGCGCGCGAATTGCTCGTCCTTGCGATAGCAATAATTATCGCGGCGGGAAGTATAGCGCTGCAATCGCCTATGCTTACCGCCTCGCTTGCAGGGCTTGCAGCGGCCTTGGCGCTGTACCTGGTGTTCAGGCTGCGCGCGAAAAGAGTGCGGGTGCGCCTGGAGCATGCTGTCTTCACCGTCGCCGGCGACGGCTACGACATCCAACTGTCGGCTCCGTTTCGCTGCAAGACCGGCGTCGAACGCAACTTGATGGCGGATCGCGACCAGGAAACCTGTTTTATCCGCATGGTAATCGATGCCCATGGCAAGCCGCTGGTTTTGGAAGAGCAGGTGCATGCAGGTTACGTTCCACCGCCCTTGGACGAAATTGTGGGGCTATCCAGCGCCTTGGGCCTGGCCGAATTGACCAGCCTGACGCCCTATCCCGGTACGCTCTGGGCGCTAATCGAGCAGATGCGCAGCTGGGAGGGGACAAGCGCGCGCATTCAGGCTGACGACGAAATTCAGAGCCTGCGCCGGATTGGCGAGCAACATCTGAGCAACAAGCGCTACATCGAGGCGATCGCAATTTATTCGAGCATCATTCGCCAAGCCCCTGATTCGGCGGCCTCCTACTTTGGCCGTGGAACAGCCAGATACTTCGCGGGCAAAGACCTGGACAAAGCGGTGAATGATCTGACGACGACACTCCGCCTGGATCCCCAGCGTAACGATGTCTATCGCATGCGCGCGTTGGCGCGGGCTGCGCTGGGAGAGTGGACCAGCCTGCGCGATGATTGCTCGGCGGCTTTACAAGTTCAGTCGCAGACTGCCGAACTTTACAATTTGCGCGGAACAGCCTGCTATCATCTGAAAGATTACGACGGCGCTTTAGCCGACTATGAAGCGGCGATCAAGCTGGAGCCTGGCCGACCCGAGTCCTATTACAATCGCGGCATTGCCCGGCAGCAAGCGGGCCGCCACAGCGAGGCGCTGGCTGATTTTGAGTACGCGCTGCGCCTCAATCCGGAATTTGAACCGGCGGCGCGCAGCCTCGACGCCATACAAAGACAAACTGGACGGCAAATCAATTCAGAGTCTTGAGCCATGCTCGCAGCTTCAACTCCAAGCCATCGCGAACCGCTATGAACGACTCCAGGATTGCCGCGTCGTCGCCCTCGACCGCGGCCGGATCGGGAAAGCTCCAGTGGAGGCGCCGCGCCGGCCCCGGAAAGTGCGGGCAAGCATCGGCGGCTGCATCACAGACGGTAATCACGTAGTCGAACTCGGTTTCAAGATACCGCGTTAGGTTTTCAGAACGCTGGGCCGAGATATCAATGCCGCGTTCATGCATGGCGCGCGCGGCGTAGGGATTGACCGACGAAGGCTTGGCGCCGGCGCTGTAGACCTCGACCCGGTCGCCCGCCAGATGGCGCAGCAGCCCCTCGCCCATTTGAGAGCGAGCTGAATTCGCCGTGCAGAGGATGAGAACCTTCATAAACACCATCCTATGATCGTTTTACGTTAAGCAACGAGCCGGTTAGCCGCGCCCGTGATTTCGGCGCCGTCAGGTCAGCCGGTCCTGGGCGCGCGCGAATGACTGCGACAAGAATAGCGCTATCATCGCCAGCGCAATCAAGACCAGTCCGGTCCAAATGGCGGCATCAATGTCGCGCTCAAATATGCTGTAGACTAGCAGCGGCATTGTTTGCGTTTTGCCCTGCAAATTACCCGCGAAGAGAATAGTCGCGCCAAATTCGCCCAAGGCGCGCGCCCAGCTCAGAATCATGCCCGATACCAGCGCCCGCCAGGCAATCGGCAGGGTGATATACCAGAACATCAGCCAGCCGTGGGCGCCATCGACGCGGGCGGCGTCTTCAATTTCCCCGGCGATGCTGGAAAAGCCGACTTGAGCCGAGCGAATATAAAAGGGCGCTGAGATGAAGAACTGAGCGATGACGACAGCCAGAATGGAAAAGGGAATGATGACGCCCGAATCCGCCAGCAGCGAGCCGACGACGCCGCTTCTGCCGAAGGTGAGCAACAGCGCCAAACCAGCGACGGCCGGCGGCATGACGATAGGGAGTTCAATAAACAGGCTGACCAGCCGTTTGCCGCGGAAATTGTAGCGAGAAAGCGCGTAGGCCAGCGGCGTACCCAAGACAGCCGCCAGGCAGACCACTGCGAAAGTAGACGTGAAGCTGAGGAGCGCCGCGGAGAGAATTGTCGCGGAATTGGGCAAGCCCTCCCAAGCCCGCGAGCTGAGGCCCCGAGACAGCAGCACGGCAACGGGCAGCGCCAGCAGCAAGAAAGCGAAAATGCTGACCGAAACGACGAGCAGCTTATCCGCTGGCAGGCGGTTGCGGGCGGCAGGCGGTTTCCGGATCTTCGGATTCCTCGGCGGCTTCAAGCATCGGCTCCGGAGTCAACTTTGGCGGCGGATCTTCCGATAGTATAGCAGGCGCGCAGAAGCCAAACTCGACCAGAATCGAAGCGGCTGCATTCGACAGCACAAACTCGACAAATCCAGCAGCCAGCGACGCATTTCCGGAATTCGCCAGGACGGCGATGGGATAAGAAGCCAACTGATTGTGCGCCGCCTCAATTTCGATAGTCCGCAGCTGACCGCCGACAGCGCCTATGACATCCGATTGGTAGACTATGCCCGCGTCGGCTTCACCCAATGCGACGCGCGTCGCCACCTGCCGTACGTTGCTTTCTTCCGACACCAAATTGAGATAGACATCGTCGACGAACTCCGCGCCGTGCGATGCGAACATGGCATCGGTATAATCGCGGATCGGCGTGCCTGCCGCGGCCAGGACCAGCAGTAGGTCTTCGCCGGCCAAGTCGCGGATCGAGTCTACGTCAGCGGGATTATCGCCAGGCGTAATCAATACCAGTTGATTATGCGCGAAGATGCGCACATCGTCTTCAGCGACGATGCCGCCCTCGACAACCAGCTCCATCTGGCGCTCGTTGGCGCTGGCGAATACATCAGCCGGCGCGCCCTGGATCAATTGAGCCGCCAGGGTCGAAGAACTGGAGAAATTCAGCAATATGCCCGCATCGGGATTGGCCTGCAAAAACTCATCCCTCAGCGCCTCAAAGACATCGGTTAGGGAGGTCGCGGCAAATACGGTCAAAGCCTGCGCGGCCGGTTCTTGAGCCAAACAGTTCAGGCCGAAGGACAATGAAACAATTAACGCGGCCAGGCGCCCGAGCGGCATGAAGGTCTCCTCAGAACTACGGCAGCATGATATGCCATGCCGACCATAAAGCAAGCGTCATGGGCTATACGCCCAGTCTACGATCAGCCGACGCTTGCTCAACGCTCGCTTGATTGCGGCGCTTTATCCATTATGTTGATAATAGCTGTCCAGAGAGGCTCGCATGCGTTACGGTCACCGGCCGGGGCCGCCATCCTGGTTCATCATCTTGCTAGGCATCGCCATAGTTTTTGGCGTTTATTATCTATGGATGGGTCTGCGGAGCTTTATGTCGTCGGGCGTTTCCGCGTCGGAATCAACCTTGCAGGCGAACGAGCAACATACAGCGACCGCGATACGCATTGAAGAGATAGAGTTCAATGCGCCGACGCTATTGCCCAGCATCACACCGGTGCCGCCCTGCCACGACTTTGAAGTAAGCGTGCCCATAGCCACCGTCCGCACCGGCCCGAGTATCAGCAGCAACATCGTCACTGGTCTGCGCGCAGGCACGGTCGTCTGTGTGATCACTTTACTGCCGGATTCAGATTGGTATTTGGTGGACCAGAACGAACGCACGCGCCGTATTGAGCAAGTGTATATGCACCGGGACATCATCCGGGCTTTGAATCCGACGCCGACGCCGACGGCAACGTTGACGCCCACCAACACCCTGACGCCTACCGCAAGCGCGACGCCTACAAAAACTCTGGCGCCGACGGCCGCCCCAATTCAAGACCGCAGGCCAGCGCCCCGGCCGCCCTCCCCCGCCGCTTTACCCAGCGAGACTTCAACCGCGGCGAGCATCAGCCTCTAGCTTGCGGGAACGTACCAAGCGACTATACTGATTGCAGGTCTGTACGGTCTCTCGCGCGGGTGGGCGCGGACGAAAGGGATTGCGTTTGGCTGCAATTATTCAAGTCGTCGGCGGCGTCATGTTTGTGTTCATCCTGCTGAGCATCGTCGTGACGGAAGTCAACAACCTGATCGCCCGGGCGACCAAGCTGCGCCCGAAGAACTTGCGCAAGAACATCAATCGAATCATTGACGATCCGGTCATCCAGGCCAAGGTATATACGCATCCCTTGATTCAGTTGGTGAAGGCGGACCCGATAGCGCCCAGCCGGCGCATTTCGGAGCGGGAGGCCTCCAGGATCGCCAATGGCGCCGTCAGTTCGGTCGATTTTATTGATGCCAAAACATTCGTCGATGTCGTACTCACTACGATCAAGGCGGAATCGGATCAGCAATTGTTCGGCTCGCTGCTCAATGTCATCGACGGAATGCCGGCCGGTCCCGAGCGGCGCGGACTGCGCGCCATGGTCAACAGGATTGTCACCACCGGCCAAGGCATGGGTGACTTGCGCAAAGCCCTGCCCTACGTGCAAGACCGGCGCTATCGCAGCGCGCTTTCCGAAATCGTCAACCAGATCGACGAAGAAGTCAGCCTGCTTGGCGTCGAGCCGAGCTCAAATGTGGCGCTGATGGCGGGCATCAAACAGATCGAAAGCCAAAACCTGCGCAATTCACTGGCCACGGTAATGTACAGCGCCGGCAGTTGGGATGCGGCCCGCCAGAATCTTGAAACCTGGTTCAGCAATTCGATGAGCCGCGCCAGCGACGATTACAAGGCGCGGATGAAGCTCTCATCGGTAGTGGTCGCTCTGTTTTTCGCCCTGGCCTTAAACATCGACACTTTGAACATCGCGCGAACGCTCTGGGAAGATCCGGCGCGGCGGGAGCAAATCAGCAGCCAGTTGGACTATTCCGTACAAAGCGGCGAGTTGCAATCTCAAGTGGACGTCACTCAACCCGGCGGTGATGACGAATTCCGCGCCAATCAAGCCCAGCCCGCCAATGAATTGGAGGACGCCTTGGGGACGGGCGTGGAGATTGCCAATCAATTGCAGGTTATCGAAGAGCTGAGGCTCCCGATTGGCTGGACAGTTCAGAATGCAAGCGGCGCGCCCGACATGCTGAGCGACCCGAACAATCTCTGGAATTATTTCCCGGCTAATAATCCCGACGGCTGGCTGGGCTTGCTGGCGGTGAAATTCCTGGGCATAGCGGCGACCGTCATCGCGGCGGCGCAAGGCGCGCCCTTCTGGTTTGGAATCGTCAACCGAGTGCTGCGTCGCTAGCGGCTTTTGCGCCTGCGGCTCATCGTCAAGCATGCGCTACGGCCTACGGATTCCCGGCGAGGGCCCTGCGCTTGTGAAAAGACAAGCGCTATGTCGAGCGCCTGCGCATTTGCCAGCCCCTTCGGCATGACTGATTCGCAGCCGAACGCGTATTATGCTTCTTTCAAAACTGACGCATTTTTATAGATATTCTCTGTTGACAAGCGGGTAACGATTCGCACAAAATAGTTTGGACACAGACCTCTGCGCCGCGTCAAAAAAATAGACTTAGTTTTATTCATCCACACAGGCGAGGATAGACCGTGATACAGGCACTCGTAGAGCTTGCTGACAAACGTGGTTATGTGACTTATGAGCAAATCGTAGAAGCGCTGGATGATGATGGAGAGGACCGGGCAGCTTTACGAAATATCTTGTTTGAGCTAAACGAACTCGGCATTGAACTCCGACGTGATGCCGAAGGGGCGAGGTCCAAAGCCTCGTCCGAGAGCCTCGATAATGACTTTGAAGCTCGCGACCTGATTCCCAGCAAGATCGTAGCCGACCTCAGCGCCATATCGTCCGACGACCCCGTCGGACTTTATTTTAGGCAGATGGCGCAGGAACCGCTGCTGACAGCCACCGACGAGATTGACTTGGCCAAACGCATAGAGCGCGGTTTCAAAGCCCGCCGCCGGCTGGAAAGCCCCGATGTTATGCAGAAAAGCGCCCGCTGGCGCAGGCACTTGCGCCGTCTGGTTTTCGACGGGCAATGCGCGCGCGAACATCTGGGCCGCGCCAATACCCGGCTGGTGGTCAGCATCGCGAAGCGCTATATGGGGCAAGGGTTGCCCTTCCCCGATCTGATTCAAGAGGGCAATGTCGGCCTGATGCGCGCGGTCGACAAATACGATTACGCGCGCGGCAACCGCTTCAGCACCTACGCCACCTGGTGGATCCGCCAGGCGATCACCCGCGCCCTGGCGCAGAAGACCCGCACCATCCGCATTCCGCTGCACATGACCGAGCGCATCCGGCAAATGTACCGGGCGGCGCAGGATCTGGAGCAGACGCTGGGACGGCGGCCTACCGCCGACGAGATCGCCTCAGCGATGGAAGTAGCGGCTGACGCGGTGCGGGCTATGATGGACGCCAGCCAACATGCTATTGCGCTGGAACGGCCGGTCGGCGATGACGGCGACAGTGAATTCGGCGACTTCATCGAAGATCAGGAGACGGTAAGCCCGGTTGAGTCGGCAACTCAGAATCTGCTGGAAGAGGCTATTGAAGAAGTATTGGCCGAGCTTACGCCGCGGCAGAGCCACATCTTGCGGCTGCGCTTCGGGCTGGGCGGCGGCGAGCCGCACACCCTGGAAGAAATCGCCAATAAATTCGGCTTAAGCCGCGAGCGGATTCGTCAGCTGGAGAAGGAAGCGCTGCGGCGCCTGCGTCATCCGCAATTGGCGCATAATTTGCGCGACTATCTCGGATAACTTATAGATCAGGTTTGTGTCGGCAGTAAGCGGGCGAAACGGCTGAGCCGTTCGCCGGCTTTTTGTATAGGGTGGAACAACCTTGACCAACTCCCTCGAACACTTATTGAGCGCGCGCGCCCTCGGGATGCGCCAAAATGTCATCCGCGAGATTCTGAAGGTGGTGTCGCAGCCGGGCATGGTATCGTTGGCCGGCGGCATCCCGGCGCCAGAGACCTTCCCAATTGAAGAGCTGTATCGCATTAACGAGACGGTGCTCGATCGCTACGGAGCGGCCGCGCTGCAATATGACCTGACCGAGGGCTTCGCGCCCTTCCGCGAGGCGCTGGTCGGCTACTTGGCGCGGAAGGGCATCAGCGCCGATGCCGAGAGGCTACTGGTCTTTAACGGTTCGCAGAGCGTGCTGGACACGCTGGGCAAAATACTGATCACGCCAGGCGATGTCATCGCTTTGGAATCCCCCAGTTATCTGGGCGCCATTTCCGCCTTCAGCAGCTACTTGCCCGAATACATCAGCATCGAGACCGATGACGACGGCATCGTGCCCGAAGCGCTGGAGCGAGCGCTCGATCAGCAGCCGGTCAAATTCATTTACTTGGTGACGACCTTTCAGAACCCCACCGGGCGGACGCTCAGCGTGGAGCGGCGGCGTGAAATCGCGCGGATCATCAAGGCGAAAAATGCGCTGGTCATTGAAGACGACCCCTACGGCGATTTGCGTTATCGGGGTCAGCCCGTTCCCGCGTTGCAGACCTTCGCGCCGGAGAACACCGTCTACGTCAGCACCTTGTCCAAGATATTCGCGCCCGGCTTAAGGCTGGGCTTTTGCCTTGCGCCGCCGCTGATTCGCGAGTGGCTGTATCGAGCCAAGCAAGGCGCTGACCTGCACAGCAATACCTATGCGCAGGCGCTGGCGACCGAATACATCTGCGGCGGATTCATCCAGCGGCAGATTCCGAAGATCATCGAGCTGTATCGCCCGCGGCAAGAGGCGATGCTGACGGCGCTGGAACAACACATGCCCCGCGACTACCGCTGGATCAAACCGGAAGGCGGCATGTTCATCTGGGTCGAGGGACCGGCGGATGTCGATGCCGAAAAAATCTATTGGGAGGCTGTCGAGCAGAAGGTCGCCTTCGTGCCGGGCAAATACTTTTATATTGAGCCGGAAGACGGGCTGTCGACCATGCGCCTGAATTTCACGCGGGTCGCGGAAGCGACAATTGAAACGGCAATCGAAACACTGGGTCGGGTGATTCGGCAGCTCGACAAGGACTGAGCTTTTTGCGGCGCCACACTGGCGACTGGACTGGGGCCATGCCGAAACTAAAACGAAATCCGCCACAATCAGCCGGGGACGGGACCGGCGCGCGCGCGCTAATTCTCGCTTTCTACCTGCCGGCCTTGATGGCGACGATCGGGCAGGGTTTGCTGGCGCCCATCCTGCCACTATTCGCCGCCGACTTTGAGATCGGCTATGTGCTTATCGGCCTGGTGCTGGCCGGCGAAGGCCTGGGCACACTCATCGCGGATGTGCCGACCGGGCTGCTGCAGCGCCGCTTCGGCAACAAACAGGTGATGATGATGGGCTTGCTTTTGAAGTCCGTCACAATTCTGCTGCTCTTCGCCGCGCCCACGATTTGGATCGTGCTGCTGCTGCGGCTATTCGCCGGCTTCGGACGATCGATGTTCACGGTGTCGGCGCATGTCTATGTGACGGACAATGTCGCCTTGGGGCAGCGCGGCAAAGCCATCTCGATGTACGGCGGTACGCATCGGCTGGGCGGCTTCATCGGGCCGGCCATCGGCGGAATCGCCGCCGGCTTGTTGGGCTTGCGCGCGGCCTTTCTCATCGCCGGACTGGTCACGGCTGTGGGCTTGATTATGGTCGCGCTATTCACGCAGGGCAGGCGCGAGGAAAAGCGCAAGACCGGCGCGCGCGAGGAACATCCGCTGCATTTGCTGTCCGTGCTGCAATCGAATTATCGCGTCCTGGCGTCGGCGGGCATCGCGCAGGTTTTCGCCCAGATGATCCGCGCGGGCCGCATAGTCGTCATTCCCCTGTTTGCCGCTGATGTCCTGGGCTTGGGTTTTGAAGAGATCGGCTACATCGTCAGCATTTCAGTCGCCATCGACTTCAGCCTGTTTGTGGTCGCGGGCTGGCTGATGGATCGTTTCGGCCGCAAATTCGCCATCGTGCCCTGCTTCGGCATTCAAGCGATCGGCATGGCGCTGGTGCCATTCGCGGCCAGCTTCGCCGGCCTGCTCTTCGCGGCCGCGCTGATCGGCTTCGGCAATGGCTTGGGCGCCGGCTCAATGATGACCCTGGGCTCGGATCTGTCGCCCGACCGATCACGGGGAGAATTCCTGGGCGTCTGGCGCTTGATCGGCGACCTGGGCCATACCGGCGCGCCCCTGGTTGTTGGCGTCGTGGCCGACATTCTCGTGCTCAGTTCCGCCATCTGGTTCATCGCCGGCACGGGCCTGGCGGCGGCGAGCATATTTTTGTTCCTGGTGCCAGAGACACTCAAGCGGAAAGCGCCGCTGGCGGTGGTTTCGTGAATCCTCCACTCCCAAGGTGAGGGAGGGGAGGCCTGCAATAGCGCGATTTCCAGTCTCGCCATGTTAACCAAGCTGAACTACCTCACTGTGGATTGGCCGCTGCGGCAAGCGCGCCTGTTCCCGCAGGTTCGTCCGCTGATCGTCGAGATCGGCTTTGGCAATGGCGACCATCTGATTCACCTGGCTCAGACGCGACCGGAATACAACTTCATCGGCTTGGAGATCTCCAGCCAGTCCATGGACAAAGCCGAAGCCAAGATCGACAAGCGGCGCCTGGCCAACGTACGCCCTATCCATTGCCGCGCGGAAACGGCGCTAGCTCACTTGCTCGGTCCGCAGACGGTGACGGAATTCCACATCAATTATCCCGATCCCTGGTTCAAGAAGCGCCATCAGCGCCGCCGTTTGATCCAGCGCGAGACGGTGGATCTGCTGACCAGCCGGCTGCGCGCGGGCGGGACGCTGCATCTGGCCACGGACATCACCGAATACGCTGAGATGGCGCATGAAACGCTGGCGCATACGCCCGGCCTGACGAATCAGTTTGAGACGGCCTGGGCCAACGACATCGCGGGGCGCTTTCGCACCAAATACGAGCTCAAGGGTTACCGCGAAGGCCGGCGCGGGCACTTCTTCCGCTATCAGCGCAACGCCATGCCGGTGGCGCATCCCGCAGTCATTAAGGAGCTGGACATGCCGCATCTCTTCTTGCACTCGCCCCTGTCCGCCGCCGAGATCGTCGACCGCTTCGAGGCGGCGCGGCATCAAGCCGGCGGCGCGCATATCGCGGTTCTGCGCGCCTACGCCGATCCCAAACGCGACACCGCCGTATTTGAAGTCGTGGTCGAGGAGCCGAGCATCGAGCAGCACGCCCTGCTGCTGCTGTCGCCGCGGGCGGACGCGGGCGAGTACATGGTCAGGCTGAGCGCGGTGGGTCATGCGCGGTCGACGGCGGGCATGCACCGGGCGGTGGCGGCGGTAGGCGAATGGGTGACGGGCCTGGATGCGGGCGGACGCGTACTGGCGCGGAAGCTGCGCACTTAGGGCATGTTGGCTTCGACTAAAGCAATTTGGTCTGGCGAGAGATCGTATAACTGGTAAATGTATCTGTCGATGCGTTCTTGTGAAGATTTCTCGTTGGCGTGGCGGTTGGCATAGATCTTCTCAATCTCCGCCTCAATACGCGCCACCAGTTCTGGCTTCTTAATGAAGTCAGGCAACGGTATGCGGTCCGTGATTGGGTTGTCAAAGTGCATGGTAAGCGACGCCTGCGCGAACAAAAAGTAGTATACAAACCAGTTTATCAATTTACTGTTTAGTAGAGCCAAAACAAATTCAGGTGAAAGACTGTCCGACAACACTTGAATCTGATTGACCGAGTCAAGAATCAAATGATCTGCGTAAGCGCCATTGACTAGTTGCGCTACCAGGTGGCGCTGTGTAACAATGTTTTGAACGAGTATGCCGCGCTCGCGAATACGCGCCTTTTCCGGTACGTCACTCGAGTCAGTATAGCCAGCTAATTCGCCAAAATAATATCTCTTGAGAGTTCTCCCAGCAATTACTGGCGCTCCTTGACGAAATGAATTCAGTTTACCTTGCAGTGCGCCACCTCGTACATTTGAAATGAAGCGTCCCAAGAATTGTCCATGCGCAAGCAGATGGCGAGCTACCAGTATTGCTTGTTCATCAATATCATTTACGTAGAATCGGAAAATGCGGCACTCCGTCTTGTTAACCGTGCCAACTCGCCGAAAGAATTGCCCGTCTCGCTTCAAGTTGTGATAATCCCTGTTCGTCCCGTTCTGACGATGGATATAGATGACTTGTTCTAGGTTCACTTCTTCCCAAGCACGCCCGCAATCGGCAAGGATTTCCAGCCCATCCAGCAGCGCTTCGCGCAGCTTGCGCCAGTTAGAAGCGTACAAGAACGATTTCGGGACGATTAGCCCGTGTCCGCCATTGCGCCGCAACAGTCGTTGACATTGCGCCATGAAAAGCCCGGCCGTGTTAGTCATGCCGATGCTGTATTCGCGTCTTAAGTAGCTTCTTTCAGCCGCGTCGAGCTTCGCGCCATAGGGCGGATTGCCGAAGACAAAGTGAAAGCCTGGATTATTAAGCGGCTGCCCGGATTCATCGAGAAAGACTTCCGGAAATTCTATTGGCCAATGAAACGGTTGAGAAGAGATGGAAAACAATTCCCGAAACTCACGTTTGAGATCTTCAGAAGCACTTTCTAGCTCGACTTGAATGTCATGGTGACGCGGGTCGTTGTGGCCCGTTTGAATGAGTTCGTTTCTCAGCCGACCGATAGTAGCCAAAGCATCGGCATGGTCCGCTAAACGCGGATCATCCGGTCTTAATCCAAGCAAGCTGTTGCCTACCTTGATATTCTGATTAAGGATGAGGGGCAGTTTTTCTGTCTGTTTCGAGCCTTCCAAAGTGCGCAAGATGAGATTCATCACCGCAATCTCGGCGGCTTGCGGGTCGAGGTCGACGCCATACAAGTGTTTTTCTAGGATGAGTCGGCGATAGTTATTTCGCAGATACTCGCGTTCGTCTTCGAGGCGCTGAGCTTCAATCCTGTCGTCTATCGTAGCAGTAGCGAATCTTGCGGCAATCTCCTTGACTTTCTGGTCAAATTCTTCGGTTAAGCGCGAGATTTCGGACAGATAAAATTCGGCGAGAACCTGATATGCGTATATGAGAAACGAACCGCTTCCGCAAGCGCTATCGAGAACACGCAAGTCACGAATGTCAACGGAAGTTTTGCGCTTCTGCCCGTATGCCTTAATGCCATTCGGTTTACCGTTTCGCGTCCCATAGAGATAGCGTCCCAAGGTATTGTCTACGATGAACTCGACGATATATTGCGGCGTGTAATAACTGCCTTGCGCCTTTCTTGTTTCTAAATTGTCTTGAATCGTAATGACCCCGTCGTCAAGGACGAGTGTTTTGGCTAGATACTCTTCATAAGTATTGCCAATGATGTCGGCTGGCATTGCGCGAAAACGGGCTTCGTACAGCTTTTCAATGAGTGGGGTCAACACTGCTTCGCTAAACGCAGCGACATCTACCTCACTCGACGCAAACAGCGCGGAATTGTGGTGTTCGTCGAAATGCCGAAAGAATTCACGCAAATAATGGTAGGGCTCGCGCGCATAAGGATTGTCTTTGCCGTAGTCATACGCGCGCTTCAAAGATCCCGGAGCAATTACGTAATGATCTTCCGCGAAGCGCACAACCACGAGCCTGTCCAAGAACCGCTGAACCACGGCCCGAAGGGACGTTAAGCGCAGGTTTCCGCTCTGGGAATACGCCCAAGCATTCGCTTCAGGATTGAGCGTTACGTCTATCGCTAACTGTTCACGTTGTTCATTTATAAAATCCAAGTACTTTGTATCAACATCCTGGACTATACGTTGGTTGTCCAATCGCTCCAAGCTACCACTATGTATTTCTTCCCAAGACAATTGCCAGAACTGTTCAAAATCGTCTTTATAGGCGGCTGGCGTCTCAAACGCAAGAACAAGCCAATCACGTCGCGCGTTAAAGAGACGAAGGCGTTCAAAATTGCTCAAGATTGCCCATTTTCCGCCATTCTCGAACGCGTAATTGATAGCTTGTTGTTCTTCTCGCGTACGATCTGTGGCCATTGAAGGCAATGAAAGCTGCCCGGGACCCATCGTCCATTCATTGGAATTTGAAAGTCGCTGTATAGCGCCGAACCTTTTTGCCTCAATAAATATCCTCTCACCACTTTCAAGTTGGAGCACACCGTCGACTCTTCTGCCCCTTACGACCGCCTTTTCTCGCTCGAATTTCGTAACATCTTCCGTCGGCCATCCCAGCACATCGCGAAATAGTGGCAAAATGAAGCTGCCCAAGACGCTGCTTTCGCTAACATCACCTTTCTGCTCTGGTGTAAGTTGATAGAATTTCGCAATCAGCACTTCAAGATTTTCGCGAGCTTCTGTCTTGGATAGAGGCATAATGGGAGATTCCTGCGCACGAAATTGGGATGAGTTGGATTATAGCGTAATCGTCGACATGCGTGATATGCTATGTTGTCGATTCATCCGCACTTCCGGAGTCGCCACCATGCCCACCCTCACCCACCACACCCTCGCCAACGGACTCACCGTCCTGCTGCGCGAATCCCACAGCGCGCCGGTCATCAGCTGGTGGCTGGCTTACCGCGTGGGCAGCCGCAACGAACCCACCGGCAGAACCGGCATCTCCCACTGGGTCGAGCACATGATGTTCAAGGGCAGCGAGCAATTCCCGGCCGGCCTGCTCGACCGCGCAATCGACCGCGCCGGCGGGCAGTGGAACGCCTTCACGTCCATGGACGCGACCAAGTATTTCGAGACCCTGCCTGCCGACAAGATAGACATCGCCATGCGCGCCGAAGCCGACCGCATGGTCAACGCCGCGTTTGACGCGGACGAGACCGAGTCCGAGCGCACGGTCATCATCTCCGAGCGGCAGGGGGCGGAGAATCAGCCGACCTTCTGGCTGCAGGAAGGCGTTCGCGGCAGCGCCTTTCGCGTACACGGTTATCATCACGAAATCATCGGCGACGAGACTGACTTGCGCAGCATGACCCGCGACGAGCTCTACGGGCATTATCGCCGCCACTACCGCCCGGCCAATGCCGCGGTCATCGCCGTCGGCGCCTTTGATACCGATGACATGCTGGCGGATATCGAGGATCTGTACGGCTCGATACCCGACGCCGATGCGCCCGATCTCTTTGTACGGAAGGAGCCGGCGCAGCAAGGCGAGCGGCGCGTTGCGGTGGAGCGGCCCGGCAAGACGGCTTTCCTGGAGGTATGTCACCATATTCCCGGCGCGGCGCATGAGGACTGGATGAAACTCAAGCTGCTTGACGCCATACTGAGCGGTTCAAGCGGCGCGTCGGACAACAAGACCAGCCGTCTTTATCAGGCGCTGGTCAAGACCGAGATTGCCGCCGGCGTCGGCGCCTGGCTGACGCCGACGATTGATCCCTACCTCTATAGCATCCTGGTGACCCTGCGCGAGGGCCGGACAGCCGCTGAAGCGGAGGCGATCTTGCTGCGTGAGATTGAGCGGCTGCAGACCGACGGCATCAGCGAGGCCGAGCTGCGCAAAGCCCGCAAACAAACCAGAGCCGCCTTCGCCTACAGCACGGAAAGCGTCACCGAGCAAGCCTTTTGGCTGGCGCAATCTTTCATCCTGGGCGATGTACACTGGTTCGACAATTACTCGGCGCGGCTGATGGCGGTCACAGCTGACGATGTGCTTGAAGTCGCCCGGCGCTACCTGACGCCGACTAAGCGGGTCGTGGGCCTACTCAATCCGACCGACCCGGAGCAGGAGGCAGCGCCCGCATGACAGACCGGCAAGCGAGCATCCCCAATGCCAGCAACATTACTCGGCGCCAACTTGATAACGGCGTCACCATCCTGGTCTACGAGAATCCGGCCGTGCAGTCGGTCAATATCATGGGCTCGATTCACGCCGGCGGCATCTACGAGTCGCCCGCGAAAAGCGGCTTGGCTTCGCTGGTTGGCGGCGCTTTGATGACTGGCACTGCCAGCCGCGACTTCGACCAGATTCATGGCGCGCTGGAAGATATCGGCGCTGATCTGGGCTTTCGCGGGCATCTGCACAAGTTGGGCTTTTCGGGCAAGGCGCTGGCGGAAGACTTGCCTACGCTGATCGACATCGCCCAGGACGCGCTGCGCAACCCGACCTTCCCCGACGAGCATGTCGAGCGGCTGCGCGGCGAACGGCTGACATGGCTGCAGTACAGCAGCTTCGACACCCGTTATCGCGCTTCCAAAGCCATGCGCGAGGCGCTCTACCCGGCTTATCACCCTTATCATTACGGCGCGTCCGGCGACGAAGCCAGTATCGCCAACATTGCGGCGAGCGACCTGAGGCAATTTCACGCTCAACATTTTGGTCCGCGCGATATGATTCTGGTGATTGTGGGCGCGGTAAAAGCTGATGACGCCGTCGAACTGGCCGGCGAGGCTTTCGGCGATTGGCGCAACGACAGCCAGCCCCAAGTCCGGCAAGTGCGGCGGCCGCCCGCAAACGGCAGTTCGTCCCGGCAAGTCGTCGTAGTACCGGGCAAGACGCAATCCGATATCTGCATGGGCGTGTTTGGTCCGGCGCGGCTGGCTGAGGATTATGTGCCGGCTCAGCTGGCCAACAGCATCCTGGGCGAATTTGGCATGATGGGGCGAATTGGCAAGAGCGTACGCGAAGAAAAAGGCTTGGCTTATTACGCCTACAGCCGCCTCGGTGGCGGGCACGGGCCTGAACCCTGGACGGTGAGCGCGGGCGTCAACCCGGAGAATGTTGACTTGGCGATTGCTTCGGCGCTGGAAGAAGTCGAACGCCTGACCAGCGAGACCGTCTCGGGCGACGACCTCGCCGACAATCAGAGTTACTTCACCGGTCGCATGCCCTTGCGTCTGGAAAGCAACGAAGGCATCGCGTCTGATATTCATGGCATGCAGAGCTTCGGGCTCGGCCTGGATTACCTGGCCACTTACGCGGCGACGGTGTATCAGATTGGCGCGGACGATTTATTAAGAGCCGCCCGCCGCTATCTCGGCGCGGACGACATGGTCATCGCCGTGGCCGGCCCCGAGCGCGACAGCTTGCAGAGCGCCGGCTCAAGCGACTAAGCTGGCGACTCCCCATGAATAGCGATCTGGCCAAACTCAGGAATATCGGCGCCAAAACAGCCGCCAAGCTGGCCGATGTTGGCGTCACGTCCGCGGCTCAGCTTGAAGAGTTGGGCGCGGTCGAAGTATTCAGGCGTCTGCGTACACAGCGACAAGTCAATGTGGCTATGCTGTGGGCGCTGCAAGGCGCGCTGCTGGACCTGCCCTGGTACGCGCTGCCGGACGATATCAAGCAGGCGCTGCTCGACGAATTAGCGTCCCAGCCGTCCGCGCCGGAAGCACAATTTTAATCTCAAGACGCCAAGTGTATAATTGTCTCCGCATTGATGCGATGCGCTTTCGGTAAGGGACGTAACGAGCAAGAAAGATTGTTAATGGCGGATAAACGCGTAGTTATTACAGGCATGGGCTTGGTCTGCCCGGTGGGCAACAACGTGGATGATTCCTGGTCGAATATCCGCGCGGGCAATTCCGGCATCGACTGGATCAGCCTGTTTGACGCTGACCTGGTCGAGAATCGCGTCGCTGGCGAGGTCAAGGACCTGGATTTGGCGGCTAAATTCGGCCGGCGGGAAATGCGGCGTATGGATCGCGCGCAGATGTTGGCGCTGGTCGCCGCGGAAGAGGCGCTCAACGACGCCGACATCGTCATCAACAAAGACAACCAATACGATGTAGGCGTGGTTGTGGGCTCGGGAATTGGCGGCATCGTCACGGTAGTGCAAGCGCTGCAGGGCTTTGAAGCCAAGGGACACCGCGGCGTCAGCCCGGTCATCGTGCCGGCCCTGCTCCACGACGGCATCAGTTCGCGCGTGTCGATGCGCTTCGGGCTCAAGGGACCCAATTACAACATCACAGCCGCCTGCGCCACCAGCAACAATTCGCTGGGCGATGCGGCCGACCTGATACGCATGGGCCGAGCCAAGATGATGGTAGCCGGCGGCAGCGAAGCCTGCATCATGCCTATGGTCATCAGCGGCTTTAACAATATGAAGGTGCTGACGAATACCGAAGATGTGCCGGAAAAAGCCGCCCGCCCCTTTGACGCAACGCGCGACGGTTTCGTCGCGGCGGAGGGCGCCGCCCTGCTCATCCTGGAAGACCTGGATCATGCGCTGGCGCGCGGCGTAAACATTTACGCCGAGCTAACCGGCTACGGGCATACGTCCGACGCCTTCCATGTGACCGCGCCCAACCCCGACGGCGTGGACGCGGCCGAGGCGATGCGGCGCGCCATGCGCGAAGCAGACATCGGCGCGAAAGACATCAGCTATATCAACGCGCACGGCACCGGCACCCAGCTCAATGACAAGAGCGAGACCCTGGCCATCAAACAGGCCCTCGCCGAAGACGCCTATAGCATTCCCATCAGTTCGACCAAATCCATGACCGGGCACATTCTGGGCGCGACGGCGGCGGCGGAAGCGATCTTCTCGGTCAAGGCGCTGCAAGACAACTTCATCCCGCCGACCATCAACCTGGAGACGCCCGATCCGGATTGCGACCTGGACTACACCCCGAACGCGGGGCTGGCAAAGCCGCTGCAGCACGTGCTCAGCAATTCATTTGGCTTCGGCGGCCACAATACAGCCGTGGTGATCAGCCGATACGCCGAGTAGTCGCCTTCGTTTAGTAGCCGCCTGTTACGGCGCCACGATCCGGGTGAGGATATCCTCAAAAGCGGCATCAGCCAGGGCCTGTATTTCAGCATCGCTGCGGTCTTGAATCGGATGCCGCACATAGCAGGCGGCTGGTTCAAAGCCAAGCGCCTCGCCTTGCGCCGCAGCAGCCGCTACAAACTCGCTTGAAGCGACGAACACGCCGGGAATCCCGCGGGCTTCAAGGTCCGTGATGTCGTGCACACTGCACGACGTGCAGGAGCCTCAATCGGCCAGGGCTTCTATCACCACATCGCATTCGCTGGCGATCCGCTGCTTGAGGTCGACTGGCGCCACGCGCGTGAAGGTCGGCTTCTCATAGCGCTGTGTTTCCACGCCGAGGCGCCGCAAATGCCGCTCCACGCGATCGAGGAAGACATCGCCGCGCGGCTTGGAAATGTCGAGCAAGGCGACGCGCTTGTCAGCCAGCGATGTCAGGCGCGGCAAGGCTTCGCGGGCAGCGGCTTGGCGTTCGCTGGTCGGGTCTAGCAACTTTGTCATTCTCTCCTCCGGCTCTACTCATTTATAGTTTGATTGGGACCGTGACCGGGACGCTGCCCTTGGGCCCATTGGCGGCCCAGCCGGTAATCACCGCCGACCACATGCCAGCGCCGCCGCC
This sequence comes from Anaerolineae bacterium, assembly GCA_022823165.1. GTDB lineage: Bacteria > Chloroflexota > Anaerolineae > Aggregatilineales > Phototrophicaceae > UBA6055. Next base: position 60,732 of record JAJDXR010000019.1, read on the forward strand.
AGCGTGCGCGATCAGCAAACCGCCGGGCCGGAATTTGCGCAGGCGCTTGCCCGCCAGGCGCTCGGGCATGCCGGCAGCAATGCCGTCGGCGCCCTGTATCACCGCGCGTCCATCCACAGTCGTGTGTTTGTCCAGCTCGCTGCGGAAGCGCGCCTTGCTCCAGCCGGCTTGGCGAAATACGCGCATATGCTCGGGCGAGATTATCAGCAGGGCATCGGCGCCGTTGTAGGCTTTGGCGTGGTGGACGGTGCGCAGCGACAGCGCCAGGCTGCGCGTCAGCGATTCGGGATTGCGGGAGGCCTGATCGCCGATGGGATGTAGGCCGCCGCCGGCGAAGAGCGTCACGGTTGATTCATCGGCTGCGAAACCCCGCTCCACCGCCAGCGATTCCCAGAAGGAGTCCTGCTCGCGCTCGGCGAAGCAAAAGCCGAGCTTGCCCGGCTGCCCCAGCGTCGCGCGATCGACGCCGCCCGGGCGCCCGCCGCCGACATTGCGAATCACCAACTGCAGCGCTCGCCCGATTGTGGAGTTGGCGCGATTGCCCTGCCCCAGCGCATTATGGCTGGCGTTCATGCCGATGCGCTCGCGGATGGGCCCGTTGACGATGATGATGGGCGCGGAAAAATAGGTGGTCGCCAGGACGCCGTGCATGCAGAATTCGTCGCGGCAAGCCGCCTCCACCGCCGCCAGGACAACCGGCAGATACTCTGGTTTGCAGCCAGCCATTACCGCGTTGATTGCCACTTTTTCGACTGTGCAAGGCGCATTGTCGGGCGGTATCACTCCCACAAGCTCTGAGGGCAAGCGCGCCGTCCCGGCCAACATGCGCAGCACCCGTTCTTCGGTCGGCGGGACGACCGGCAGACCGTCGGACCAGCCGCGTTCGTAGACAAGCTCATGTTCGTCTTGCTGCCTGGCCACCTCTATTCGGCGCGCTTGCAAGAGAGTGTCGCCGAATTTGAAGGCCAGTTTCTCGGGCAGGCCGGGATCAAGCGACTTCGAGCCGCAGCCGGGGCTGAATTTCGGCAAGTCTTCGCCGAGCGCAGGCATGGCAGTCAGCCGACGCCAGTCGTCCCGCTGCCAGCCGACCAGTCGCTCCGTCTCTTGCCCGGCTTTAATGCGAATCAGCGTGGGGACGATTTCAATCTGACGCCGATAAGAAAACTCAAGCTCCCGGTCGTCACGCACATCATCGACGCCGGGCGGAAATTGAGGGTCGTCTTGCGAGTAGACCAGCAAATTCTGTTCGCGGGCCATGGCGGGCAAGACAGTTTCGATCAGCCGGCAGGTCGCGCAATCCTGCTTGACGACCGCGACGAAGCCGGTGAACTCACGGGGAATCATAGACTTCTTCTGTTGGTTTGCTGCTGCCATGCGACCATTGTAACGCTGGCGCGCTCGCTTTGCATCTGGGAGTGCCTATCTTGGTGGATATTCCCTGAATGCCGAGCTTGGCACAGGTTAATTCACCACAGAGACACAGAAGTAAGTGCGAGTAAGTAATGAGAATATAGGTACATCATCACAAAATAGCGAATTTCCGTGTTTGCGCGGGCGAGCCAAGGCTCGCCCCTACAACTTTCGGCTATATTTTGAACCCTGTAGGGGTCAGCCTTGGCTGACCCGATGCTGTGAAATTTGCATGACTTACTTTGTTCCACTGAGGACACAGAGTCTTTTCTTTGGGTCGAAGGGAAACCGCATCCACTTCAATAGACACTCCCTCGCATCTAGTTGGCAAAGCGCGCAAATCGAATTATCCTAAAATTAGCAATGCGGTCAGCGACTTCAAGGCGGATACGGTGAGGCTCTCTGACATATTCAAAGAAGGATCGGACGCGCGCAAGTTGTTCGGCAAATTCTACGCGGTGGGGGCGATCGTCGTCATCCTGGCGGTACTCGCGCTGCTGGCTTTGGCGACCCGCGGCGGCTAAGGCTACTCGTAGTCCTCTTTGCCATCAGCCCAGTACTGCTCCAGCGACACTCCCAAGCCGTCAGCAATCCGGTTGACATAGGCATAATAAGCCACCACCTGCGCGATATCCAGGATGGCGCGGTCGCTGAAACCGACATCGCGCAGCCGCGCAATATCGTCTTCGGTCATATCCCCGGGCGCGCGCGTCAACTTGGCGGTGTAATCCAGCATTTGCCTGTCCGCAGGCGACAGATCGGCGCTGCGATAATCGGCTTCAAGGCGAGCGGGCAGTTCCTGGTCTCCGGTCAACTGACGGAGGTTGCGCGCATGATGCCGCAGTCAGTATTCGCAGCGGTTGATGGCTGAAACCACCACCCCGATCATTTCCCGCCGAGCGCGAGAAAGCGGCGATTCTCCGTACATCAGCGTCTTGTACAAATGCTGGTGATTGAGCAATGAGGCCGGGTTAAGGCTGTGAATCTTCATGATATGGTCAACCTCGCCAGACGCGGGGTCGGCCGCCCGGCGATAGGCGCGCCGCAAGGCGCCGGTCGCCTCGTTCTCAGGTACAGTTGCGATCCAGGCGACCGGTTTCTCGTCTGAGCGCTTCGGATGGTCCTTGGTCATGTCAAGGTCCTTTCAGGCATCGACGAAGAGCGGCACACTCAGCTGCCAGGCAGTATAAAGCGCATGGAAGAAGGCCACAAACTCGCGGATGCAGGGGTCAGCGGCGTCCGCCTGCGACATTTGGAAGGCGTAGCCCGCGCGCCTTGCAAGCTCGGACGACGAGATCTCCTGGATTTCCGCGGCTTCCAGGTCGCGCTCAATCGCATGAACAAAGAGCAAGAGGATGCCGGCATGATTGGGGATGATGCGCTCGCCGACGCCGAAGATCATCTCCAGCAGCTGATCAGCCGAGACGCGCAACTCACCCAGCCGGACTTGGGGGGCGTCCGGCAGTTCGAAATAAGTTGGGCCTTCAGCCGCGTGATGGCCATCCGCATTGCGCAGCGCCTTGATTGAAGCGCCGTCATAACCCAAATTCTGAATGCCTTGGCGCAAGAGCAGCCAGACGAGCGGTTCGTCCGGCATTGGCAGCCGATCCAGCAGCCAGGTTTCGGCCAGCGCCGTGATCGGATATTGGATGAAGCCGGCGCAGCCATAGGGTCGGCCCGCGCGATTTGCCGGGCAACTCAGACAATGCTGGGCATGGTCGTCCAGCGCGGCCGCGTGATCGAGCAGGTCTTGCACGACGATGAGCTGCTTGTCGCCGCTGTCGCTTGGCGTACTCTGGCTGAATTCGAAACCCATTTGCGCTGGCGGCCGTTCGTCGCCGGCGGCGCGAAACCACTCAATGACTTCCTGCGCGCGCTGCCGTTCCTTGAGCCGTTCCAGGATGCCGGCCGCGCTCAACTCGCGTTTGGGCGCGCAGTCGAGTTCGATCATATAGTCGATGGCCAAGACGCTGACTCCTGCCTCAATACGCGTCGCTAGTCGGCACGAAGTATAGCACAGCGGTCAACATCGCTGCGCCTGGGGGGTGTCTATTGTATTGGATGCGGTTTCCCTTCTAACCAAAGAAAAAATCTCTGTGCCGGCGGGCAGTGTCTACGCGCCCCTCTGTGTCTCTGTGGTGAATTAACCTGTGCCGAGCTCGGCATGCAGGCCATGTCCACCAAGATAGGCAGTCCCGCGTCTGTCTAAAGACGGCCGAAGCGGCGCAGCGCCAGCAGGACGTTAATGGTGGTTATGGGGAACCACTGTGGCAAGTCATGCTGGTCGCGCCAGTGGCCTTGCTCCTGCTGGCTCGTCAGCAGCAGGTCCAGGCAGCGGTCGATAAAGCCCTCGGGCAGCGCCTGCGCGAACAGCGAATCAGGAGTCGCCGCAAAGGCGAACAGGGAGCTCACTTGATTGTCGGGCGCGGCCAGCGCGCAAGCGACCACGTTGTCAATCGTCGCCTGGCGCAATCTATCCAAGCCCGGCAAGGCGTCGACGGCGAAGAAAAAGTCGACCGCGTGATAAGCCATGAAGAGCCATTCGTTGGCCATTATTGATTCGGGCGAATGGTTGGCTAGCGCCCAGCGCTTGGTCTTCGCCACCAACGATGGCGTGGCGCAATCAAAGCGGATGAGATTGGCGACAATGGAATCGGGCATGGTTTGGCCGCCCGACTCCCGCCACCACCACTCCAGCGGATAGTCGCGCGTCTCCGGCGGATTGCGCAGGCTGCCGTCGGCATTCATCTGGCTTTCGACCCAATCCGCCGCGCCGTCAAGCACTGCGCCGGCCGGCATGCCCGTGTGCTTCATCACCCCCAGCAAGTACTCCAGCGCCAGCGGATTGGACTGCGGCGCCTTGATATCGTGCTCCAGGGCGTGGCCAAAACCATCATCGGGATTCTTGTAGCAGAGGATGATCTGATGCAGTCGATCCAGGCTGGCGTCTTCAAAGAGCCAGGCGAAGAGCGCGCGCTCGAACAAGGCGCCGGAACGATAAACGAACTCGCGCGCTTTGGCAAAATCAACGGGCATTATTTCCACTCCTTGCACGAATCGTCCTGGGCAGGCCAGCCGCCGCGCGCTTACAAATACTGTTCGATAATCTGAACAAGTTCGCCAGCGCGATGCCTAAAAGTATGCTGCTTCAATACACGCTGGCGGGCCGCGCTGCCGATCGCCAGGCGCTCGCGCTCGTTGGCTAGCAAGTATCGGTAACGGTCGACTGCTTCGTCGGCCGAGTGCACCACGATCACTTCCTCGCCCGGCTCAAACCATTCCGAGAGGCCTGCATAAGGGTTGGCCACGATGCAGGCGCCCATAGCCGCCAACTCAAAGGGCCGCGACGAGGACGAGGCGTATACGCTGGCGTGCGCGCCGCGCGTAATACAAAGGTTGAGCTTGCTGCGGCAGACGTATTCGCGCAGCTTGCTGAAGCTGAGGTAGGGCAATTGTCGGGCTATGCCCAGGTCGCCCAAATCCAGTCCGCGCGCAGCAAACTGCGCCTCAGGCATCCGGCGCGAGGGCGAAGTTATCATGCTGTCGATCCAGTCGGAGCGGTACTCCCGCCCATGCCCGTAAAAGAAGATGTCCAAATCTTGCGCCGGGGTTGACACCTGGCTGAATACATCAGGATCGGCGCCGTACCAGACGGTGTGGACCTGCTGCGCGCCCAACTGACGCAGCAGATCTTCGCCGCCGCTGCTGTTGCTGATGAAAGCCGTATACTCGGAAAGATCAGCGCCCGGGTAAATGCGAAAGCCGGAAGCGAAGCCCTGCAAATTGGGCAGGCTGGCCGGCACATCGCCATCAAAATAGAAGACCGGCAGGTTGAACTTGTCCGACAGATAGCCCGGAACGCCAACCAGGTGATTGAGCGGAACTGTCAGAAATAGCAAGGCGTCGACATCGGGCTCGCGCGTCAGGATCCGCTCGAGATGGCGGCGCCATAAGGGCGCGATGAACCTTTGCGCGGCGGTTCTGATGGCTCTGTCCGGCAGCGAGTCGTCTTGTGCTGCGCGCTCGCTGGCGGCTGCGCGGCGCGGCCTGAGCGACCTGGCGCCCGCGCGCAGGGCTTTGAAGGCGCTGCCTTGCCTGCGAGCGGGATTCGGCAGCGAGCGCCACCACAAGCTCTCCACAGCAGGGCCTTGGTAGGGCGTGGCGACCAGGTCCAGACCCAACTCGTATAGTCCCTTCATGAGCTGCCACCAGGCGGGCGTGGCGCTGAAAGGCTGGTTCAGGTCGAGCGACGACACTACGATAAGTAACTTCATGATGCCTTGCAACTTGTCACATTGGCACGATTGTACAGCATGGCGTTGATTTGCGTATGAGACATCGTCTTGCGCCGCGTAAGTATAGGGGCGAGCCGCCGGCTCGCCCACGATTGCTGCGGATTTCCAAGCATATTCGCATAACTAGCTGAGTCCTGCTTCAGTGTTCTCGCTAGTGATAAAGTATGCGCTGTGTTCGCTGCAGGTTTTTCATCACAGAGAGCGCAGAGGGGCGCGTAGACACTGCCCGCCGGCACAGAGTTTTCTTGTTTGCTCGGCGCGGTCTAGCAAAACCGCCTATTCACCACTCCCAGGAATCACCAAGTTTGACACAGAGGTCTTATGATTTGGTATAATCAATTTGTCGTGACGCATACGCGACTTCGATTAAGTGTAAGGAGACAACCTGCTATGAAACGCTTATGCCTTGTATTCACTGTATTGGGTCTGCTGGTCGTTTTCAGTGTGCCTGCGTTTGCGCAAGATGGCTGTATGGATGCCCTGGGCTGCGTCGAAATCGCGTCCGATGATCCAGTCGTTATCGGCGCCATGCTTTCCGTATCCGGCGCGACTTCGTTCTATGGCGAGGATTCGCTGGGCGGTATCGAGTTGGCGATCAGCGGTCGCGACGGCATGCTGCTGGGCCGCGAAATTACGCTGGTTGTTGAAGATAGTTTGTGTTCGGCTGAGGGTGGTCAAGCGGCTGCGCAGCGCATTGCCGCCGATGAGACGATTGTCGGCGCCATAGGCACCACCTGCTCGGGCGCCGCCCAGGGCGCGATGCCAATCATCAGCGAGGCGGGCATGGTCATGATTTCGTCCTCGAATACATCGCCAAGCTTGACCAATGATGATACGGAAGCCGGCGGCACCTATATGCCCGGCTATTTCCGCACCGCGCACAACGACTTGTTCCAGGGCGCTATGGGCGCGCAATTCGCCGTTGAGGTCTTAAAAGCCGGCGCCGTCGCCACCATCCATGATGGCGACCCCTACACCGAGGGCTTGGCTGTCGTCATGGCCAATACATTTGCCGGTTTGGGCGGCGATGTGGTCTTCCAGGGCGCGGTCAGCAAGGGCGATACCGATATGAGCGCGATTCTGACGGAAATCGCCGCCAGCGCGCCTGATGTCGTCTACCTGCCTGTTTTCGTGCCGGAATCGGAATTCCTGGTCTCGCAAGCGGCCAACACGCCGGGCTTGGAAGACGCCGTGATGATGACCGCTGACGGCAGCTTCTCGGCAACCTTCGCCCAGAATACCGGCGCGGCGGCAGTCGGCGTCGCGATGACCGGTCCCCATGTTTCAGGCGACGCTTATAGCGCCTTCCTGGATCTCTGGGCTGAAGAGCAGCCGGGCGGCACTGACGCGCCTCCCAGCGGCTTCCATGCGCACGCCTATGACGCCGCCAACATTTTGATGGACGCGGTTGAGGCCGTGGCGGAAGAGGCGGATGACGGCACGGTTTTGGTCGGGCGCCAGGCGCTGCGCGACGCCATCGCCGCTGTTGAAAATTACGACGGCCTTACCGGCTCGCTGACCTGTCAAGACGAGTCGCCTTATGCGGGTGACTGCGCGACCGGTACTGCGCTGGCGGTCTTCGAGATTACCGAGCCCCAGGTCAATGACGGTGAGTGGCCGCCGCCGATCGTTTGGGATCTGTCTATGTCGATGGCGATGAGTGAGGGCTAGAAGCCGCCATTTGTCAGGCAGCATCTAAAAGTCAATGACGAGCCAGAGTTTGGAGTCCTCTGGCTCGTCTTCAGCATTTAGGACTGCTTGACTTGGCGCGCGCATTCGAAAACAGCGAGTATCTATATTGTTAAGACTGCGTGAGCGCCAGATGCGTTTATTCATATCATGACTGGGAAATCATAATCTTGTTTGACAAGCGTCTCCGCCTTATCGGCGTCCTCCTTCTTTTTTCGATGCTTCTGCCAAAATCGGCTGCGGGCGCCGGCTGCGACGATCCGCTGGGTTGCGTCGAGGTAGGCCCGAACGAGCCAATCGTAATAGGCGCGATGCTGGTGGTATCCGGCGCTGTTTCGTATCTGGGCGAAGATTCACTGGGCGGCGTTGAGCTTGCCCTGTTGCGCCGTGGCGAAGAGCTGCTGGGCCGCGAATTGGAGTTAGTCCTTGAAGACAGCTTGTGTACGGCGGAAGGCGGGCAAGCCGCCGCGCAACGGCTTGCGGCCGACGAAGCAATCGTGGGCGTGATTGGCTCCAGCTGCTCAAGCGCCGCGCAAGGCGCGATTCCGATTATTAGCGGCGCCGGCATGGTCATGATCGCGCCGTCCAACACCTCGCCGAGCTTGACCAATGACAATATCGACGCCGGCGGCTCGCATTTGCCTGGCTACTTCCGCACCAGCCACAACGGCTTGATGGAAGGCATGCGCAACGCCGAATTCGCCATGGACATCCTGGACGCCGCGGCCATCGCGACCGTGCATGATGGCGACCCTTACACCGAGGGGCTGGCGCGGGTGGTGGCCGATACCTTCGCCGACTTGGGCGGCGATGTCGTCTTCGAAGGCGCGGTGAACAAAGGCGATACGGACATGGCGTCGATTTTGACGGAGATCGCGGTCAGCGAACCCGATGTCATTTACCTGCCCCTGTTTGAACCAGAGGTCAACTTTTTTGCCGCGCAAATGCAGCATATTGCCGGCCTGGAAGATGTCGACATCATTGGCGGCGGGGCGGCTTTCGTGGCCGGCTTTCCCGAGAATACTGGCGAGGCCGCCATCGGCTTGTATGTATCCGGCCCCAAGGTCAGCGGCGAGGCCTACGATGAGTTGCTGGCCGCCTGGGATGAAGAATACGGCGGAACGCCCCCAAGCGGCTACCACGCGCATGCCTACGACGCCGCCAATATCCTGCTCGACGCGGTGGCGACGGCGGCAGTCGAAGCTGATGATGGTGTCCTATTGATTGGCAGGAGCGCCATCCGCGAGGCGCTGGCCGCCACTGAAAATTATCCCGGTCTAACCGGTAATCTGACCTGTCAGGAGGAATCGCCCTTTGCCGGCGATTGCGCGACGGGCACGGCTTTGGCAATGTTTGTAATCACCGAGGCCGAAGTTTATGATGATAACTGGCCGCCGCCTATCGCCTGGAATTTCGAGACTGAGCCGGATGACCAGGCTGGAGACTGAATGGCGATTTCAGTGAGGCTATGCAAAGCAATTACATTGACTAAGCGCAACGGTGCAGCCTATGTTCAAATGGAGAACTGACGACTTTTCCTGGGTCGATTTCACGATTGACGTCCTTCGGGTCATCATCGTTTTGGGGGTCGTCATCGGCGCCTGGAACACGCTGTCTTCGGGGCGAATCAGCCTTGCCCAGTGGGTGAATCTGTTTGCGGCCGGTCTCTCGCAAGGCAGCATCTACGCCTTGATAGCGCTCGGCTACACACTGGTCTACGGCATTTTGCTCATGATCAATTTCGCGCATGGCGAAGTCTTTATGGCCGGGGCCTTTTCCACCGTCTTTCTCGCCGAAGCCCTGAACCGCACCGGCTTCCTCAATGCGCAGCCTTTGCTGGCGATTCTGCTGATGATCGCATTTGCCGGCCTCGTTTCGATGAGCGTCGCCATCCTGCTGGAGCGCATCGCGTATCGCCCGCTGCGAGGCAGCCCGCGCCTGGTGCCGCTTATTACCGCCATCGGCGCGTCTTTCTTTCTGCAATACACCTTCCGCGGCTTGTACGGTTCCGGCTTCAAAGCCTATCCGGGCGTAAACGCGCTGCAAGGCGCCATCGAAATTGGCGGCATCAGCATTCCGGTAGTGCAGGTCTTTGTATTCTGCGCCGCGATATTCCTGATGTTATGTCTCTATTGGCTGGTTGAGCGGACGCGCGTCGGCAAAGCTATGCGAGCGGTGTCAGAGAATAAAGAGGTCGCCCGTTTGATGGGCATCGATATTGACTGGGTGATCATGTTTACCTTTGGCGTTGGCGGCTTCCTCGCGGGTTCAGCCGGTGTTATTAACGGCTTGTTTCGTCCGCAAGGCGTGAATTTCTATATGGGCTTCATCCCCGGCATTAAAGCATTCACGGCCGCGGTTTTGGGTGGCATCGGCAATATACCCGGCGCCATGCTCGGCGGCCTGTTTCTGGGTGTGATTGAAGCGATTGGTCCCAACCTGGTGCTGGCCGGTTTGGGCATTCCCGGCGCGAATCAACTGAAAGATGTTATCGCCTTCACTATGTTGGTGCTGGTGCTGATTTTCCGCCCGCAAGGCATCCTCGGCGAACGCCTGTCTGAGACCAAGGCCTAGGAGGAAGTCATGAACATGCTGAGGGCTGAAAATTCGCGAAGCATCCTGACTTTGGGCTTGCTGTCGGGCGCCTTCATCTTGTTTACCGGCGCCGTTGGCATGATCGCCGCTTTCCATGAACGGGAAGTCGTGGACGATGTCATCAGCCTGGGCCAGCTCTTGCTTTTGCTGGCGCCTTTTGCGACTGGATTCGTCGTGTCTGATCGCTTGCGCGCGAGTGGGACCGGGTCCTTGCTGATTATCAGCAGCGGTGTAGCCGTCGGGCTGCTCACTGCATTGCCTACTGTAATTATGCTGCTCTTCAACTCTGACGAGTATCGCTTCCTGCTGGACCTGACGCTCAAGCTGATCCCCTTTGTCGCGGCGACCTACTACGCCTGGCAGCAGTACCGAATCGGCAGCGACCAGCGGCTGATCATCGGCAGCTGGCTGGCGATCGTCGTCTTGATCGGCATCGTAAGTTTTTCTTTCGCGCTGATATTTGAGATAAAGGGCGATCTGCGTTCCGTGCTGCCTAATATCAGTCGCGATTGGGTAGAAGTGGTCACCTTTGACCATCCCAAAGAACTGATGACGGGCATCGCCACCTTGCTGCTGGTCTCGGCCGGCGCCGGCGCGGCTGGCTCGTTCATGGTGCTGGTCCCGCCGATCCCGCGGCAAGCGCTGCTATACGGCCTGGGCGTGACGCTGCTGGTCGGCGCTTTTGGCGAAACCGTCCGTCTCATACTTCAAGAGAATGTCGATCGCGATACGCTGAAGCAGATATTCAGGCGCGATACCTTGCGCCAGGATCCCGCGCTTATGCTCTTCATCGTCAGCACGGTGGCCGGCTTTCTCTGGGCGATGTTCGGGCAGCAAGCCCGACAAGGCTTCGCAAATCTGGAGCCATCGCGGCGGCGCATGGTGAATGGCGTCGGCCTTTTGATATTCGCCGGCATTCTGCTGATGCTGCCCTGGTTGATCGGGCGTACGCTCAGCGATGTGGCTGTCACGATAGGCATCTTCGTGCTGATGGGCCTGGGCTTGAATATCGCCATTGGTCTGGCGGGCTTGCTCGATTTGGGCTATGTAACCAATTACGCCGTCGGCGCTTATATTCTGGCGGTCTTGACATCCATTGGTCCGCTAGGCAGGCTGGACGGCGTATTCACTTTCTGGATGGTGATTCCGGTCGCCCTGCTGGCGGCCATGTGCGCAGGCTTTGTCTTTGCTGTGCCGGTGCTGCGCATGCGCGGCGATTACCTGGCGATCGCTACACTGGGTTTTGGGGAGATTATCGGCAAACTGGCCATTTCGGATTGGCTCAAGCCGCTGATTGGCGGCGCGCAGGGCGTACAGGCTATTCCCAAACCAGTCTTTTTCGGAACCGAACTCAGGAACCCGGAACAACTTTATTATATTGTGCTGGTCGCCAGTCTGGTGACGCTATTTGTTTCGATACGACTGAACAACTCGCGGACCGGGCGGCAATGGATGGCGATTCGCGAGGATGAAGACGTAGCCACGGCTATGGGCATCGACACGGCGCGCGCCAAACTCCTGGCTTTTACGCTGAGCGCGGCTACGGGCGGCGTTGCCGGCGCGATCTTCGCCGCCAAAGTGGGCACGGTCTTCCCCAACAGTTTCACCGTCTTTATCTCGATCAACGTCTTGAGTTTGATCATCGTGGGCGGTATCGCCAGTAATCCCGGCATCGTAGTCGGCGCGGTGGTGCTTATCGGCTTGCCGGAGCTGCTGCGCGAGTTTTCCGATTTCCGCTTCCTGATGTATGGCGCGCTGCTGGTCATCATGATGATCAAGCGACCGCAGGGGTTTATCCCGTCCAAGCTCGTCTCGCATGAGATCAGAGCCGGCGTCAATGCTAAAGCAGCAGCAGCGGCCGCCAATTAAAGCGGAGGGACGACTGCCCTATGGCGAATGAGAAGCAAGCGAATGGCAGGCCTAAGGATCAGGGCCGAATCCTTGAAGCCAAGGGGATGACCAAACGCTTCAGCGGCTTGGTCGCCGTCGACAACCTCGACTTCTACATACCGGCCGGGGCAATCGCCAGCATCATCGGTCCCAACGGCGCTGGCAAAACCACCTTCTTCAATTGCATCACCGGCTTCTACCAGATTGACGAGGGCGAGATTCTCTTTGATGGCGCGCGCATCAACGGCAAGACCCCGGATCAAATCACCCGCTCGGGCATCTCCCGCACCTTTCAGAATATCCGACTCTTCAACAATATGTCGGCGATTGAAAATATCATGGTCGGGCAGGAGCCGCATCTGCGCTCAACCTGGATCGGCGCGATTTTGGGCTTGCCGTCCACGCGGGGGGAAGACGCCCGGACGGAAGAGCGGGCGCGGGAATTGCTGCGCTTCGTCGGTTTGGAAGGCAAAGGCGATATGCTTTCCAAGAACTTGTCTTATGGCGATCAGCGGCGCCTGGAGATCGGGCGCGCCTTGGCCAGCAAACCCAAGCTCATATTGCTGGATGAGCCGACAGCGGGCATGAATCCGCGCGAGACCATAGAAACCACCGATTTCATCCGCCGTTTGCGCGACGAGGTCGGCATCACGGTGGTGTTGATAGAGCATGACATGCGCGTAGTAATGGACATTTCCGAGCACATTACCGTGCTTGATTACGGGCGCAAGATCGCCGAGGGACTGCCGGCCGCTATTCAGACCAATCCCGATGTTATCGAGGCCTATCTGGGTCGGGGCGCGGCGCAGGCAAGCGGCGCCTGATTTAACGATTAGCTAAACACGGACAGCTGCGATGGCGCTTCTGGAAGTCAACGATATCCACACCTATTACGGCAATATCCACGCCTTGAAGGGTGTGTCCTTCGAGGTTGATTCCGGCGAAATCATCGCCTTGATCGGCTCCAACGGCGCTGGCAAAACCACCACCTTGCGCACCATCTCCGGCTTGATGGCTCCGCGCGACGGCAGGGTCCTCTACGATGGCGAAGACATTTCGACCGCCCGCGCGGACACGCTGGTGGCAAAAGGCATATCCATGGTGCCGGAGGGGCGCGGCGTATTCGCCAAGCTGACCGTCGAAGAGAACCTCGATATGGGCGCTTATACGCGGCGGGACAGCGGGATTAAGGAAGACCTCAAAGGCGCCTACGAGCTATTCCCGCGCCTGGGCGAGCGCAAGAAGCAAGTGGCCGGCACCTTGAGCGGCGGCGAGCAGCAAATGCTGGCGATCGCGCGCGCCTTGATGGCCAAACCGCGCTTGCTGCTGCTGGACGAGCCGTCGATGGGCTTGGCGCCGGTGCTGGTTGACGGCGTATTTGATACTGTACAGCGTATTGCTAATGAGGGCGTCACCATCTTGCTGGTGGAGCAGAACGCGCACATGGCGCTGCAGATCGCTGACCGCGGCTATGTACTGCAAAGCGGGGAAGTCGCCATCAGCGACACCGCCGCCAATCTGCAGCAGAACGAGACGGTGCAGCGCACTTATCTCGGTATTGACTGAACCCAGGCCCGCCATGCCCAGCAGCAGCTCAATCAATCGCCTGGATTTGCGCCAATCATTCATCTCCAGACTCGCGCGCGAAGCGAGCGGCGATCAGACCTTTGAGGCTTTGAACTGGCGCAGCGAGCCGGTTCAAGGCGGCTTCGGCAGCGCCATCGGCGGGACTGCGCTTCATCGCTATTACGTAGAGGCAAGCGCTGGCCGCCGCTGCTCCTTGATATTAAAAGTCCTGTATCCGCGGCCTGGTGAGACTGAAGACTCGCCCTATTATTGGAAGCGCGAATTTGAGATCTACCGCTCGGGCATACTGGCCGATATGCCGGCAGAGTCATTCGAGGCGCCGCGGATATTGGCTCTGGAAGAGCGCGAAGACTCTTGCTGGATCTGGATGGAAGACATTAAGGATGACAAACAAGACTGGACGCTGGCTGATTTCGCGGATGTCGCTGAGCGCCTGGGACGCTTGAACGGCGCCTGGTTGCTGCAGGCGCAGCTGCCGGCTGCGCCCTGGCTCGCGAGCAACTGGCATGCCTCCATCGCGCCGGCGCTCTCCGATACCTTCAGCCGGCTTGACGAGCTATTGAAGCATCCGCTAGCGAGCGCTACGCTGCCCCGCCCGGCCAAAGCCGAAATTGACGGAATCTGGCGCGACCGCGCGATCTTCAGCAAGGCCTTGCGCCAACTGCCCCAGACCTTTTGCCACTACGACGCCTTCCGCCGCAATGTATTGTTCCGCGAAGCCGACGCCGTTCTGCTTGACTGGGCGCTGGCCGGCGTCGGCGCCATCGGCGAGGACCTGGTGTCGCTGGTGGCTGTCAGCTTGTATTACGAAGGTTATACGGCGGCTTATGCCGCAGAACTCGATGCCCTGGTATTCGCGAGCTACATCGCGGGGCTGCGGCAGGCGGCTTGGCGCGGCGACGAAAAGCTGGCGCGGATCGGCTATACCTGTGGCATGACCTTGCGCGGCCTCGCCGGCGTCAAGCAAGACATAAACGCGCTTACGGAGGACAAGGCTGAGACCAAGCTGCGACAGCTGCATCAGCAGCCCGATTTGGAGCGGATCGCTGAGTTCTTCGCCGAGGTGCGCCGTTTTCGACTGCTGAAGATGGCGCGTGAAGCTAGGGCGCTGCTTGCGAACTAGGCGCTCCAGCTTGCCCGCGATAGAGCGACAACAGCACACCGAGCGCTATCATGATGCCGCCGAGCCAGAGCGTATCGGTCATGCGCTGGCCCAGGAATAGCGCCGCGAGTGTCGCGCCGGCCAGCGGCTGCGCGAAGAAGAAAAGCGACGCTATCGTGGCCGGCGCCAGCCTGAAGGCGCGATTCCAAAGCAGCAGCGCGAAGGCGGTCGAGACGATGCCCAGGTAAAGAATGCCCAACACGATTTCGAGGCTCATTTCGCCAACCGGCCGCTGAGCGAGCTCCAGCAGGCTGGCGGGAATCGACACGATCAAGCCGCCGAGCAAAGCCACAATCGTAACCATCAGCGTAGGCGCTGAATATCGCAGCGACACCCGACGCACCAGCACTGAGTAGAGCCCCCAGGTAACAGCCGCCAGCGCCAGGAATACATCGCCGGCGAAGGTGTCAGAGCCAAAATCAGCCGACGCCGGGTCCAAAATTATGATGACACCGCCCGAAGCAAGCCCAATGGCTGCAAGCCCCCGCTTTGTCAGGCGCTCGCGCAGCAGCAAGACCGCGAATAGCACAACAAAAGCCGGCGACGCGCTAGTGACCAGCGCTCCGTTTACAGCAGTGGACAGGTCCGTGCCCAGGAATTGCGCGCCCAGGCTGAAGCCCAGCCCAAGGACGCCGACCCCCAACAGGTTCCGCAGCATTGGACCCGCCGGAAACGCGTCTCCCCGCCGTCGGCTGATCGGCAGCAGAACCGCCAGCCCGAGAGCGATACGCAGGGTTAAGAGTGTGAAGGGCGGCACAACGAGCAGAACCAGGTCGGAAACCACGTACATGCTGCCCCAGATGCTGGCGGCGGTGATGCCATAAAGCGCGCCGCGCCATAAGCCTGAATCGCGCATTAATCAGCGTCTCAATCGCTAGGCCGCCAATCGCCGAACCCGCGCGATGCCGCGGGTTGAAAAGCCTGTGGCGCAAGATGCAGCGGCAGATTTGCGCCCGTATCTCATCACACTTATGCCGCCCCAGAGTATAATTGATAGGCAAGCAGTGGAGAATACGCGCGGCAAGGGGTTCCGTCATTAACGAGAGCTTGATTTATCTTTCGTATCACAACCTTGACGCCGCTTACGCTTTTCGGCTGGCGGCCTTGTTGATTCGCTGTTACCGCAGCACCTGGCTGGACCGCTTCGAAATTGCGCTCACGGCGGACTGGGAAGCTGAGACGCGGGTGGCGCGCGATCGGGCGACTAGCGTGATCGCCGTGGTATCCGACGACTATCTGCAGTCGGCAGTATGTCGCGCGGAATTCGAGCAGTTTCATAGTCGCGGCATCGCGGTAACTGCTGTCATCGCGCGCGACTTCTCCACCGATGGCATCAGTGGCTTCACCTTCAGTGACTGGGTCGACTTCCGGCGCTGGTTCGACGAACCTGACGAGCGCAGCGTGGAGAACTTGCTCAGCCAGTTTCCGCAATCGGAATCGGCGCCCCAAACGGGTGAACGCCTCAATTACCTGCGCCAGTTCATTCAGCAGACGGAATTGAATCTTGCCCGCATGCCGACATCATGGGCGGCGCTGCGCAATGGAGAGGCCGCCAATTCGAGCGATATTCGACCGCGGATGATCCATACGGACATGCTGCGGAGCTGGGAGTTTGTCAGCGCGAAATCGGGCAATGAGTTGCCGCTGGACGATCTGCTGGCTTGGTCGCTGGCTGAAGCGCAATTCATGCTGCTGGGCGAGCCCGGCAGCGGCAAGAGCAGCCTTGCCCGACTCCTGGCTCTGGAACAGGCGCATACGGCGCTGCGCGACGAGGCGGCGGCGCTGCCCATCTGGCTGGATCTTTCGCTTGGCGACGACAGCCAGCGCTCCGTAGACGCTTTAATTGAATCGCAATGGCCGCTGCTGTCGTATTGGCGGCATTGGCTCGAGGGGCAGCAAGCCTTGTTCATCCTGGATAACTGGGATGCCCTGCGCAAGTCCCATCCCGGCCTGGCTGCCGGCTTTTCAGACTGGCTTGACGCCAGCCCAAATCAGCGCTTCGTCCTGCTCGCCGATAGAGCGAGCGACAGCGATCCTGCCTTGCCCTCGATCCGCCTTCCGTCATTGAATGCGCCGCTGGCGCAGAAGTTCGCCGCCGGCTATCTGACGCTCGAGCAGCAGAGCGGATTCCGGCAGATTCTGCGGCAGAAAGAGGCGCTGATCCAAGACAGCCAACTGGCTCATCTGGCGCTGGGCGTGGAATTGGCGTCAGCCGATCGGGCCCTGGCTTTCAACGCCTGGCATAGCAATCCAGTCGCGCCGGCGCTGCGCTTGCGCAGCCAGCTCATCCCGCCGCGAGCCATCGCGCTGACCGTCGAGACGACCCTGTCCGCGCTGCGAGCGCTGGCTTGGTCGATGATGCTGAAGGGCGAGCATCGCGGCATCGCGCGCGCGGATGCGGAACGGCAGGCTTATGACAGCCAGGTGATCGCCTACGCGCTTGAGATCGGCTTGCTGGTTGAGTCGGGCAGTGAGATTCGTTTCGAATCAGAAGTGATCCAGTTTTACCTGGCCGCGGACAACCTTAAGAAAGACGGGCTGATCAAATACCTGACTCGGCCGGAATTCGATGCTGAACAGAGCCGAACCCAGCGTAAATGGGATCAATTGGCGCTGCTGGTGGTGGACTCGCTGGCGCAGGAACAGCGGATACGCGTGGTCCACCAGATTGCCGACATCGATCCTTTCCTGGCGGCGATGTGCCTTCGGCGTCACCCGCAAGACTTCAGCAGCAGCCAAGCGATGCTGGTCGAGAAGCTCTGTCGCTTGTGCGCGCAGAATCCCAGCGCGCAGGGCGCATTTCGCCAGGCCGTGGCGGGCCTGCCCGATCCGCTCTTGACTGCCGAGCTCTTAATCGCCCAATTGAGCCAGCAGAGCAATCCGGTTCAGCTGTGGCTCTGGCATGAAATCTGCGCGCTGCCGCTGGACTTGCCGGTCTCATTCATTGAGCGGCTGACTGATGTCGAGCGCGGCGATTCGACCCCTGTGGCGGCAAAGCTGTCGCAGTACAGCCTGGCGCATACACTGGCTTACCTGGCGCGGCTGACGCAGTCTGACGACAAATCGCTGCGCTGCAGGGCGCTCTGGGCTCTGGGCGAGCTTATGTATTTGCCCGCGGCCATACTGCTGCTCGATTATCTGGAAGCCGCGGAACGCGATGACCTGGGCGATGTCCTGGCGGCCTTGATGAACTTTGCCTACTCCGAAATCCTGGCGCGGGTGCTGCGCTGGTCGCAAGGCAATCCCTGGCATCGAGACACCGTCATCGCGGCTCTTGCCCGGCGCAAGCGGCAGGTATCCAGCCGGCTGCTGGCTTTTGCCGATTCGCGCCGCCTAAGCCTAAGCGCTGACTTTTACGAATTGGTCGCCAATACCGACGAGCGGGATATCGCCATAGGCTTGGCGCAAATCGTCGGCGAGCAAGTCGATTTGCCGGAGTCGGTTGAGACCGCAGTCTTATCGACCCAGGACGCCGAAGCGCTGCGCCGGCGCATCCACGGCGCCATCACCCACCTGCCCAATCGCGAAGGTTTCCAGCAATTGACGCGGGACATTGAGCAGGTGCTGCTTGATCCGCCGGAAGCGACTGTAATCGCCGGCAGCAGCCTTGACGCGCTGCTCTATGGATCCAATGTCTTCGACGCGGTCTCGACGCAGACAGCCAGAAGCGCCATCGAACCTGACCTGCTCCAGCAATTGAGACACAGCGATTGGCGGCAGAGGCATCGCGGCGTCAGCAGGCTGTCCAGCCTTGCGGCGGCTGAGGCGCTGCCGCATCTGCTGGATGCCGCGGCGGACGACGACAAGCGCGTACAAATGGCAGCCTACGACGCGCTGGCGAGAACCGATGAGGTCAGCGCCCGGAAAGCCCTGGTCGCGGCGCTTTCACACCAAGACCTTGAAGTCGTTGAGGCGGTAACCGGCTTGCTGCAGCAGGCGCCTGCGGTGGATTACGCTGCCGTAATCGAGCTGCTCGACAGCGCCAATCCAACTGCGGTCGCCGCCGCTATTGAGATTCTTGCCCAGGCGGACCAGCGGCAGGCGGTCGACGCGATCGCTCGACTTGGCGACGATGCGCGGCTGCCGGAGCAGGGCGCGCCAGCCATCGGTCAGCGCGCTCGCGCGGCTATCGACCAACTGGCCGCATCGTCGCTGAGAAACGACGATTCACTCGACAAGCCGGCCCAGCCTGGAGGAAGCTTCAACGGCTCCGCGCGGGCCTTCAGCGACGCCGAGAAAGTAGCGCGCACACTGGACGTATTGCGCGACGATGATTGGGGACGGACGCAAAAGGCAGCCAGGTTTTTGCGTAAATTCGCCCGCCATCTACGTGGCCGCGACAATTCGGAAATACGTCGGTTGCTCTGCGCCGCGCTGGACGACCACAATTGGAGTGTGCGCTGGGCTGCCGCCGAGGCTTTGGCGATGCTGCAAGACAAGGCGGCGATTCCGCAGCTACAAGCCTGCCTGAGCGACTCCAGTTGGATCGTGCAAGTGGCGGGCATCCGCGCGCTGCTTGAGCTGAGGGCGCTGGAAGCCGCGCCGCTCATGCTGCGGCAATTGCGAAGCAGCCACAAGTCCGTGCGCGAAGCGGCCGCTGAAGCCCTGGGCGAGCTGGAATATGCGGCCGCGATACAGCCATTGGGCGAGGCTTTGAAGCGGGAACCGGATGAATTTGTACGCTTGGCGGCGCTGACATCCATCTACCGTATCAACCCGGGGCAAGCGCGACCCTGGCTGGAATACGCCCTCAGCGACAGCTATTTGCATATTCGCGTTTTCGCTATGGAGCGGCTTGCGCCCGATATGAACGAGAGCGATTTGCCGATTCTGCGTCAATTGCTGCAGGACGACGAGCAGCCCTCCTGGGCAGGCGCGTCTCTGCGCGAGATGGCGATTCAAGTCTTGCAGCGCATCAACAGCGCCGACAGCCGGGCGCTGCTGGATTCCCAGGGCGCAACCGAGAATCGGACCGGCGCATGAAGATCTTCGTCTCTTACGCGCGGGCGGACAAAGCCTACTGCATTCGTATCATCGAAACCTTGCGCGCCCACGATGTCTGGTATGATCAGCGGCTTTACGCCGGGCAAGAATGGTGGAAGGAAATCCTGCGCCGGCTGGAATGGTGCGAAGCCTTCCTGTACCTGCTCTCGCCGGATTCGCTGACATCGCAGTATTGCCGCCGCGAGCTGGAGTTGGCGCTGCGGCTGAAGCGCGACATCATTCCGGTAATGATCACAAAGGACACCGCCCTGCCGGAAAATATGCGCGACAGGCAGGTTGTTGATTTGAGCGACAAGCTGACGGTCGAGAATGTATCGCAGCTTTTAAACGCCATCCTGATGGTGGAGCGCCAGAAAATGACGGAGCCGACGCCGGCGGCTGAGTTAGAAACCCCGGACGAGCAGCCCGGGGCAACGGCGAACGGGGCGGAAGCGATTAGCCTGGCGGTGCGCGCGCTGGAAAAAGGCGAATACCGGCAGGCGGCGCGTCTCCTGCGCCAAGCCAAAGCCAGCGGCTACCAGTCGCGTTTCGTCAAGATTGACAAACTGCTGCGCGTGGCCGAATCAGCATTGAAAGAGCGCAAACAGACACGCAAAGTGGAGCGCGAGTATCAGCACATCGTGGCGCTCTTCGCCTTTGAGAGCACGCGTCAACTGGCCTGCGAGGCGCTGGAAGACTTCCGGCGCGAATTCGGCGATTACGATCCGCGTGGATTGCGCGAGCTCTGCGAATCCGCCGCGCCTGAGGACCAAGTCAGCAGCCGACCCGGCAGTACGAACAATCTCCATCCTCCGCCGACGCCGACGCCGAACCCGTCGCCCAGCGAGGCGCCCCCGCCAGCCGCAAGCCCAAGGCCGACCGCGCGCGCGAGCAGCCAGACGGTCCCGGATCGACCGCCCCGCGGCGATGCTGCGCGCCCCGCGCTCGTGTCTCTGCCGCAGACAGAACAGCCGCGGCGCCTGCCGGACGCCGATGCGCCGCTCACGGTTAAGGAAGTCTTGCCTATGCTACAATGGTGTGACATACCGTACGGGACGGTCACAGTTTCCAGTATCGTGGGCGCCGATGAAGACTTTGGCGAGATGACGGTGCAGCTTGACAATTTCGTTATGAGCAAGTACCCGGTCACCAATGCGCAATTCGCCATTTTCGCGCGCGCGGAAGACGGCTACAAGAATTCCCGCTGGTGGACCTTCTCGGAACACGCTCAGCGCTGGTTCAAGCAAGCCAAAGGCCTGGCCGAAGCGCGCTTCAGCGGTGAAGAGCATCCCCGAGAAAATGTCAACTGGTATGAAGCCATGGCTTTTGCCAACTGGCTCGGCAGCTTGCTGAAGATGAAAGTGGCTCTGCCCACTGTGGCGCAATGGCAGCGCGCCGCCCAGGGTGATGACGACCGCTATTTCCCCTGGGGCGATGAGTATAACGAGGAACATTGCAACACGCTCGAGACCGGGCTCAAGATGACGACGCCGGTCAATCGCTATCATAAGGGGGTCAGCCCTTACGGCGTGTATGATATGGCCGGCAATATATGGGAGTGGACTTTGAATACCGCCGTGGCGGCCGACGAGGGGCGTGACCATCGGCGGGCTGTCGCCGGCGGCAGCTTCGTCAGCCCCTGCGATCGTGCTCAGACTTCTTTCCGCTATTATTTGGATCCGCGGGTGCGCTATTCATCCATTGGCATTCGACTCGTCGGCTTGACCTAGCAGGCAGTTCGCGACAGCCCAAACGTCTCGACCAGGAATACGAAGGGAAAGCAACGATGGAATCAAGCGAAAACCGCTTGGACAAAACCAAGACCTTGCGGCCGGATATCAATATCGACATCAACCACCTTTCCGTGACGGGTCATGTCGTTTTCGCGGGCCGCGACGGCCAGGTCAGGGTACAGACGGGCGGCGATGTAGCGCAGCATACCAACCAGACCGTCACCGTCGGCGGGGTGGAGACGACCCCGCAGGAACTTGATATGATGATCCAGTGCATACGCAATGTCGAGCAGACGATAAATACAGAAAAGCGGTTGCAGCCCGAATCGCGGGAGGCGGCAATGCACGATTTGCAGACCGTTGAGTCCCAGCTGACCACCACCAAACGTCCCAATCCGCGCATCTTGATTCGGGCGGCGAAGTCGCTCTTGCGCTTCTCTCCCGCGCTAACCGCGGCCGCGCTAACACTGTTTGACCAGCCGCTGGTCGGCGCGATTCTGGCCAGCGCCGGCGAGGTAGCCATCAATTTTCACGAGGCTATCGCGCGGCACCGGCCCAGCAAGAAAATCTAACTTCCCGGCGCCCAATTCCAGGCTTTGCCGGGCGGCTGCGCATGCCGCCGCCCGGCGGCTTTGGGCGGGGGCGGCGCCAAAGCCAAGGCCTGCCTGCAATACCGAGATGAACTTATGAACCAGCAGTTGCGCAAGCAAAGCCAGAGCGCCATCGTCCGCGGCAGATCGGCGGCGCCCGATCAACTCCTGATCGCCTCGCCCGCTGCCTGGCGCTCATTCGTGCAAACCCACTGGAGCCGGCTCAAACAACAGGCGGACCAATCCACGCTGTCGTCGCCCTATCAAAAACTGGTGATGATGGTATTCACGCCGGTCATGCCCAACCCGTCCACGAAGTTGACCTTGCTGCGGCGCTTGCTGAAAAAATATCGCTATTGCGGGCCGCTCAGCAAACGGTTGACTGAAATCTACCGTGATCGCAATTACGCGCGCACGGCGGAAGAACTGGCGCGCGATGAGCTGCTGCCCGAGAAGCTTGACCGCGATGAAGTCGTCGGGCTGGACTGGCTGATTGTGGCCACGGGCGGTCTTGACGGCTCGGCGAATCAGGGCGCGCAAGCCATACAATTCGCGCGCAACCTGCTGGAATCCATGCGCGAATATCGCGATTATCCCTCAGCCGTGCGCGTACAGGCGGGCAGCATATCCGCGGGCGGCCACGTCATCTTCGCCGGCCAGGACGTGAACATCGTGGCTGAGCATTATCACGGCAACAAGTCAGCGCTAAAGGCCTATCTGGCGGCGGTCCGCACTGAATGGGACATCCCGACTACCACGATTCACCCGGCGTCGCAGCATCACACCTCGGCCGCGCTGCATCAGCTGTATACGCCGGTCGATATCTGGACGGACCAACGGCAATTTCACAATGTGGGCGTGGAGGAGTTGAACGCCCGCCGCTACCAGGCTATCGAAAAGGACATGGGCTATGTGCGCGAATCCGTCTTCGAGGTAGTCGCCGCGCATCCACTGATTGTGATTACCGGCGCCGCCGGCACGGGCAAGAGCTCGCTCTGCCGCTTCATCGTCACGGCGCTGGCTTACGCTTGCGACCCGCGCGCCGAGCGTCAGAGCAAGGTCAAAGGGCTGGAGATGCTGGGTCCCTCCTGGATCCACGGGCCGATTCTGCCGATTTACGTCAGCCTGCGCGACTTCGCCAATTCCCCTGATTTGTTCCCCAAGTCCCTGGGTGAAAGCTCGGCCAAGCATCTGCTGAATTACGTCAAGCAGGCGACGGGCAATTTGGCCCCGCATCTGGAAGCGTATCTGACACAAACGGACGTGCCCACGCACGGCAGCCTGCTGGTGCTGGATGGCTTGGACGAAGTCTACGAAGAGAGCGACCGCATCATCTTGCAGCGGATCATCGAGAATTGGGCCGATCGCTTTCCCAATTGCCGCATTATCGTGACCAGCCGCACCTACGCCTATCGGCGCGATGCGCGCTGGCGGCTCTCGGAGCGCTTCGCCTCGGCTGAGTTGGCGCCCTTCACCTGGCAGCAGGTCGCGACCTACATTGAGCGCTGGTACGCCAATGTGGCCGAAAATCGGCCCGGCATCCTGGGCGGGCGAGCCATGGCCGCCAAACAAGCATCGCTCATGGCCAGCGATCTCAACAAGACCATACGCGAGACGCGGGCGCTCTGGCCCCTGGCCCGGCAGCCGCTGATGTTGGCGCTGCTGACCATGATTCATGAAGATTACAAACAATTGCCAGACAAACGGGCTGAGCTCTATGAGCATACCGTGGAGCTGCTTGACCGCTGGAATATCCCCTCGTCCGCCGACAAGCTGCACGAGAAGCTGGCGAATATCAACCTGGAGCGGATGCGCGCCGCGCTCAAGCTGATCGCCTTTGAATTGCACTCCGAACAGCGCAGCTACCAGCGCTATCCGACCATCATCCAGCGCGCGCGCCTGCTGGACAAATTAATCGAGCAGCAGTCTATGGGCGGCGGCTTGGGCGCCGGCATCGAAGATGTGCTGGAGTACCTGGCCACACGCAACGGCATCCTGGTGTCGGACGCGCCCAATCTCTACCGCTTCCCCCACTTGACCATCCAGGAATACCTGGCCGCTTGCGCCCTGCTCGAGTTTTATGACGAATGCCGAATGCCGGCCGAGTTGCGACCGCAGAGCGCCGAAGGCTGGGTGTTCCCGGAGAATATCGTGGCGCTGCTCTGCCACGATTATGCGCGCTGGCGCAATGTCGCGCTCTTCGCCGGCGCCATCATCGCGGCCGGCAAGTGGCAGGATATGCGCTGGCAGCTCATCGACGAGTTACTGCCGGCGCAACTCAAGCGCGAATTGCCCGAGCAGGAATTGCATTGCATCAGCGTGGCGGCGGAAATATGGGGCGAAAGCTGGCTCAAGTCACGGACACGCAGTCAATTCGTTATCGAGTCGCACCTGGTACAATGTTTGCGGCATATCCACGGCGATGAGCGGATCGACGCGCCGGAACGCGCCAACAATTACTCCATGCTCTCGCGGCTGGTGAAATCGCAACCTGCGCGCGCATAACCGCCTGCGCAAAAGTACAGGCAGGGAGGAAACCACCTGTGACCGCCATTCGACTTGCAGCAATCGCCTTGCTCTTTCTCTCGTTCGGCGCCGCCTCGGCGCAGGAGACTGAGATTGTCGTCTCGCGCTATGCGGCGCCGTCGCCGGATGCCGTGAAGCTGACGCTCATCGCCAGCGGATTCAATCGCCCGCTGTACCTGACGCAGGCCGGCGATGGCTCGAACCGGCTCTTCCTGGTCGAGCAGAGCGGGAAAGTCTGGATCTTCAAAGACGGCGCGAAGCTGCCTCAACCTTTCCTGGATTTGTCAGCGCTTATTTCCCGCTCAGCGCTGGGCTCCGGGTTTACCGAGCAGGGGCTGCTTGGCTTGGCTTTTCACCCGCAATACGCCATCAACGGGACTTTCTACGTCAACTACACCGATCGCAACGGCAGCACCGTCGTCGCGCGTTATCAAGTTTCGGGGAGCAACCCGGATCTGGCGGCCGGGGACAGCGGCGAGATTATTTTTCACCTGGCACAGCCTTATGCCAACCACAACGGCGGGCATATCGAATTTGGACCCGATGGCTATCTCTATATTGCGCTGGGCGATGGCGGCGCGGCCAACGATCCGCTGGGCGCCGGGCAAAATCGCGCGCTGCTGCTGGGCTCAATCGCGCGCATCGACATTGACAGCGATCCGCGCTACGCCATCCCGGAGGACAATCCATTCGTCGGCGTCGCGAACGCGCACGACGCCATCTGGGCTTATGGCTTGCGCAACGTTTGGCGCTTCAGCTTCGACCGCGCCACCGGTGATTTATATATGGCCGATGTCGGGCAGAATCGCTGGGAGGAGATCAATTTTCAGCCGGCGAATAGCGCTGGGGGGGAGAATTACGGCTGGAATGTCTGGGAAGGCAATCAGGTTTTCGCGGGCGGCAGCGCCCCCAATCATGTGCCGCCGATATTTGAATACGGCCGCGATTTCGGCTGCTCGGTGACTGGCGGCAATGTCTATCGTGGCGCGGCCATTCCTGATTTGGAGGGGGTATATCTGTTCGGAGACTTCTGCAGCGGCTGGATATGGGCAACCTGGCGCGATCATGATTTGCGCTGGCATACCAAACCATTTATGAAAACGACACATGAAATCAGCAGCTTTGGCGAGGACGAAGCGGGCGAGTTGTATCTGATCGACTATGCCGGCGCCTTTTATCGCTTTGATGGAGCCGAGGCTTAAGCGCTGGTCGATGCGTCCGCGCCATTGGTGATGCCGGCGCGCGTACGTTTGTATTGGGCGATCAAAGTCTTGATTTGCAATTCAATCGGATGGTAACGCTTCATAACCTGCTTGCCTTCGGTTTGCAGTTGGCGCATGCGCGTTTCCACCTGGCGCAATTTCGATTCCAGCTTGCCATCGAAGTTCTTCCAGTCAATATAGGCCAGCGGCAGCAACAAAATAAAGAAAGCCCCAAGCCCGTAGCAAACGGATCCATAGTCGGTTTCGCCCGTGTACTGCAGATAAAAGCCCAGGGCGCCGCTCGCCAGAACCAGCATAATATGCAGCGTCATGCGTCGGATGAAGGCGCCTCGTTTTTGGCGTCGCTCCAGCTTGGCTTGCAGCTTCTCGCGCTGCTGCCGCAATTCGTCCAGTTCAGCGCGAATGGATTCAACGCGCTCGCGCAGCGGCTGCCCCTCTTCTATGAAGGAGTCGAGCCGCTTCTTGACCAGGCGCGCCGCTTCCCATGTGTCCATCATACGGCTGTAATGTACTTCCAGCGCCTTAATCTGCAGCTCGGCCGGCTGATAGCTTTGATGGTAGGCGGCGCCCTGCTGCTTCAACTCATGGATTTGCTGTTCCAGTTTGCGCTGTTTGCGGGCGGTACGGGTGCGAGGATCTTTCCAGTTAACAATTACAATGGGAATCAAGACGGCGCAGGCCGCCGCCAAGCCCAGCGCCACCAGACTGAGATTGCGAAAGGTATTGAAGTAATGCGCGCTCACGGCGGCGCTCGCGGCCAGCAGAATAACCAGCAGGCCGATGCGGCGCATCACAAAACTGCGCGTCTTGCGCCTGTCGATCTTCGCCTGGCGCTTCTCATGCGTCAGGGTAAGCGCCTCAAGCTCGCCGACGAATTCCGTCAGTTGCTCGCGGGCTGGCTGGCTGTGCTCGCGCAGCGCGTCCAGCCGGCGCTTAAACTGCTGGATGTTCCTCCATTCGTCGAATTGCGCTTCACTGCCGATGAACCACTCGCCGCTCTTGGCGTCGCCAAAAATGAAGCGCCCGAAGTCGAAACTGTAGGGCAATGGTTTGCCGTTGCTGAGGCTGCGCTCCAGGTCATTGACTTCGTCAAGCAACTGTTCGTGCAGAAGCAGCAAGAGATTCAGGGGCGCGGCGGCGCGCTTGCGGGCGTCGGCTCTATCCACCGCGGCCTCCTCGGCTGCGGTATCGCGCTGCAGCGTCAACTCAGTGCGCAGGCGGCCCAATTCCTGGCGGACGCGCCGTATGCCCGCCGCTCGATCACGCGTGGTGAGATGCGGCTGGAACAAGCCCGGAATCCCGATCGCGTGCATATCATCCAGGTAATCTTGCGGTGATGGCTGCTGAATCATTGGCTGAGCTTTAGGTCGTAGTCCGTTTGCAATACTAAAACGACCGACAATCAACTTGTGCTGAGTCCAGGTCATTATAGCATAACCGTGTATGACCTTAGAACAATCAGGCAGCCATGCCAGGCGCCGCGCCCTCGCCGGGGAGGAGTTAAAAATGCCCGAGGTCTCATTGTATCCACTCAAGCTCGACCCCGCGCTGCATGTGAAAGTATGGGGCGGGCGCAAACTGGCGGCGCTGCTCGGCAAACGCTTGCCGAAGGATCAGCCCTACGGAGAATCCTGGGAGCTGCACGACAGCTCCCAGGTTGCCAACGGCGCGCATCGCGGCAAAAGTCTGGGAGAACTGGCGCGGCGTCTTGGCGCGCCCCTCTTAGGCGCCGGCAACGACCCAGCCGATGGCATGCCGCTCTTGGCGAAGTTCATCGACGCGAGCCAGTGGCTTTCGATTCAAGTGCATCCCGACGACAGGCAAGCCAAAGCCCTGGCAGG
Organism: Anaerolineae bacterium; assembly: GCA_022823165.1. Taxonomy (GTDB): domain Bacteria; phylum Chloroflexota; class Anaerolineae; order Aggregatilineales; family Phototrophicaceae; genus UBA6055. The sequence continues at coordinate 88,256 of JAJDXR010000019.1, forward strand.
CGAGCCGCGCGGCAAAACTGAAGCCTGGGTCGTGCTGCATGCGGAGCCCGGCGCCCGGCTCGTCATCGGTCTGCAGCCGGGGACTACGGCGCGGCAGATAACACAGGCCATCCAAAGCAATCGGCTGGAAGCGCTGCTGGTTTACGCTGAGGCGACAGCGGGAGACCTGCTGTATATTCCAGCCAATACCATTCATGCGCTGGGACCCGGCCTCCTCGTATACGAGATTCAACAGTCCAGCGACACTACCTATCGACTCTACGATTGGGGCCGCCTGGGGCTGGACGGGCAGCCGCGCGCATTGCACATCGACCAGGGAATTGGAGTCGCCAATCTGGAGTCGCTGCCCCAAGTCGAGCAGCCGGACAGCGACTTGCTGGTTGCCGGCGATTACTTCCGCACCTGGCGCCATACGCTGGAGGACGCCGCGCTGGACATTGCGACCGAGGGGCGCTTCCAGGCTTTGAGCTGCATCAGCGGCGAGCTGCGAGTCAGCGCGAAAGGCGGCGCTGAGGAGGACTCGATTACGCTGGGCACAGGCGAAAGCGGGCTGATTCCGGCCGGCATCCCGGCCTTCAGCATCAGCGGTTCGGGTGCGATTCTACGATCTTGCCAGCCTTAGCCAAAAGGCCGCGATAGACTACAGAACTTTTACATAGCGCATACACCCTTCCAACAATTGTCGATGATACTTGAGTCAAACGGGCAATTCATGTGGGAGGCGACATGGACTTTGGACGCTACACCAACAAGGCGCGGCAAGCTGTACTCAAAGCCCAGGCCATAGCCGCGGAGCATCATCATAGCGCCATTGAGCCCTGGCACATATTCCTGGGACTGATGGAACAGGACGAAGGCCTGGCGCCCAGGATCATACAGAAGATCGGCGCTCATCCGCCGTCGCTGCAGCTTGAGCTTGAAGCCGAGCTGGGCAAGCTGCCCCGAACCGCGCAGCCGGCCGCTGGCCTGGCAATCGGCCGCGCCAGCCTGGACATCTTCACCCAGGCGGAAGCGGAAGCCAAGCAGATGCGCGACGCCTATACCAGCAGCGAGCATCTGCTGCTGGCTTTGTCCAAGGACAAGCGCGCGGGCGCGATCCTGGGCCGCAACGGCATCGCCTATGACGACATCCTGGAAGCCCTGCAAGCTATCCGCGGCGGCCAGCGAGTAACCGGACAGGATCCGGAATCGACTTACGAAAGCCTGAGCAAATTCGGGCGGGATCTGACAGCCGACGCTCGGCAAGGCCGGCTGGATCCGGTCATCGGGCGCGATGAAGAGATTCGGCGCTTGATTCACGTCATCAGCCGCCGCAGCAAGAACAATCCCGTGCTGATCGGCGAGGCGGGCGTCGGCAAGACCGCCATTGCCGAAGGCTTGGCGCAGCGCCTGGTCAATGGCGATGTGCCGGAAGGACTCAAAGACAAGACTATCATCGCGCTGGATCTGGCGGCGCTGGTCGCCGGCAGCAAGTTCCGCGGCGAATTCGAGGAGCGTCTGCAAGCGGTGCTCAAGGAAATCGCCGACAGCCAGGGCCAGATCATCCTGTTCATCGACGAGCTGCATAATATCGTCGGCGCTGGCAAGGCTGAGGGCTCAATGGATGCCGGCAATATGCTCAAGCCCATGTTGGCCCGCGGCGAATTGCGCATGATCGGCGCGACTACGCTGGACGAATATCGACAGAATATCGAGAAAGACGCCGCCCTGGAACGCCGCTTCCAGCCGATCTTCGTGGACGAACCCAGCGTCGACGACACCGTCAGCATCCTGCGCGGACTGAAAGAGCGCTACGAAGTGCATCATGGCGTACGCATCCAGGACAGCGCTGTGATTGCCGCGGCTGCGCTCAGCAATCGTTACCTGCCCGAGCGTCAGCTGCCCGACAAAGCAATTGACTTGATCGACGAGGCGGCAGCCCATTTGAAAATGGAGATCGACAGCAAACCGCAAGCGTTGGACAAAATTGAGCGGCAGCTTATGCAGCTGGAAATCGAGCGCGAGGCGCTGCGCCAGGAAAAGGACGACGCCTCCAAGCGGCGCTTGGAAGAGCTGGAGCTGGAATTGGCGGACGCGCAAGAAGCGCTTGACAGCCTGCTGGCTCTTTGGCAGCACGAAAAAGGCGCCATCCAGGAAATGTCCGGCATAAAAGCGCAGATCGACGAGGCGCGGCTACAGCTAGAGCAAGCCGAGCGCCGCAGCGACCTGGAAACTGCCGCGCGGCTGCGCTACGGCGTACTGCCGGAGCTTGAGAGCGCGCTCGATGAGAGCGAAGCCAAGCTCGAATTAATGCGGCAGGACAGCGCGCTAATGCTCAAGGAAGAGGTGGACGCGGACGAAATCGCCGCTATCGTCAGCCGCTGGACCGGCATTCCGGTGGCGCGTATGCTGGAAGGCGAGATCGAGAAGCTGCTGCGCATGGAGCAGCGGCTGCACGAGCGCGTGGTCGGTCAAGACGAAGCTGTCGCCGCTATCTCGGCGGCCGTGCGCCGCAGCCGGGCTGGCTTGCAAGATCCCAATCGGCCACTGGGGACATTCCTCTTCCTGGGACCGACCGGCGTTGGAAAAACCGAGACGGCGCGGGCATTGGCGAACTTTCTCTTTGACGACGACAAGGCCATGCTGCGCATTGATATGAGCGAATATGGCGAAAAACACAGCATCGCCCGCTTAATCGGCGCGCCGCCCGGCTACATCGGCTTTGAAGCAGGCGGCCAGTTGACCGAAGCGGTTCGGCGCCGCCCCTACAGCGTGATTCTCTTAGACGAAATTGAAAAGGCGCACGCTGATGTCTACAACGTCTTCCTGCAAGTCTTTGACGACGGCCGGCTGACCGACGGCCAGGGGCGCACGGTCAACTTCAACAATTGCGTCATCATCATGACCAGCAATGTCGGCAGCGACCTGATCAAACAGGCCGGCGAAGACGCCGATGCCGACGCCCGGCGCGGCGCCATCCTGTGCGAATTGGACCGCTATTTCCGCCCCGAGTTTCTCAACCGGCTGGACGAAGTCATCCTTTTCCACAGCCTGTCGCGCGAGCACATCATCCGCATCGTGGATCTGCAGCTTGTCAATCTGCAGCGCCTGCTGAGCGAGCGGCAGGTCACACTCGAGCTGAGCGCCGCCGCCAAGACGCTGCTGGCCGAAGCAGGCTGGGACCCGGTCTATGGCGCCCGTCCGCTCAAGCGCGCCATCCAAGTCCAGCTGCAAGATCCGCTGGCGCTGGCGCTGATCGACGGCAGCATTGTCGAGAGCGATCATGTGACTGTTGATGTCAACGGGGACGGCTCGGAACTCGTCATAAAGCCGCGGCAACTGGTAAGGGCGGCGGTCTAGCGCGAGCGGATCTCGGGGTTGCGCGGGCGGCTTGCCGCCCCCGGCGCTATTCCGCTGGCGGCGGGACCGGCAGCGCGTCTTCGGCGGTGTCTTTCCACTTCTCGCCTTCGTCGACCAGCATAACCGGGATGCCATCGCGGATGGGGTACTTGTAGCCACTGTCGTCACAGACCAGCCAAGTGTCCTTCACGAGGCGCAATTGCCCTGGGTCGTCACCCTTGTCCGTATAGTGTACCGCTACCGGGCAGCGCAGGATTTCCATCAACTCGTCAGAAATTACTGCCATTTGACATCCTCAGGGGCAAGCGGCCGTTGCCTCAAAGTATAGCTTTCGACCACATGACAGTCAATTCACAGCCTATCGCCGCTGTTGATTTCGCCGCCTGCCATTATAATCAGTGCGCGAGGCTAGCCAAAAATCAGCAATTCAGACTGTCCGCAATGCGCTATATCGCCGATAGACATAGTTCGCGCTCGCAGGCCCGTCGCGCTGCGCGTCCGCTCGCCTTGGCGCTGCGCCGGCTTGACCTGGATGCCGGCAGCGCATGAGAAAGCGGCGACTCCTGGTTCTGCTGGCCAGCTTCGCGGTGAGCGCCGCCTTGCTGCTGGTGATCTTGCGCGATGTACCCGTTGACGCGGCGCTCGAGAGTATCGCGGCTGCCGATCCCGGCTGGCTGCTGCTGTCATTCCTGCTAGTCGCCGTCTCACTCCTGCTGCGCGGCATCCGCTGGTCATATTTGCTGGATCGGCGCATCCCGATTGCGCAGGCAACGCACATGGTGAATGTGATGTTCCTGGGCAATCAGCTGCCGCTGCGCCTGGGTGAAGTCGCGCGGGGTATCCTGGCTACACGCAATCGAGTGCCCCTGGCTACATCCGCCAGCAGTATCGTGGTCGAGCGCTTGCTGGATACCTTGATCGTGGTGCTGATGATTGCCGCCTCCGTCGGCGGATCACCAGAAGTTAGCGAGCAAGCCGCTCTGTTCGGCGCCCTCGCGCTGTTGGGATTTTTTGTCTTGCTCTGTTTCGCGCGCTACCCGCAGATTGCGCATCGAGTCCTTGACGGGCTGTACCGCCTGGCGCCATTCTTGAATCGCTTGCCTCTGAAATCCCTGCTCAATGACTTGCTTGACGGCTTGCAACCACTGACGCATCCGCGCGCCCTGCTGAGCATTCTGTTCTGGACGCTTGTCGCCTGGTGTATTTCGTTGATTGGCTACTACTGCTTGCATCTTGCGCTGGGCATCGAGACCGATTATCTGCGCTCGGTCCCGCTGGGCGCGTCGCTGGCGGCGCTGTCGCTGGCGCTACCGGTCAGCATCGCCGGCCTGGGTCCCTTTGAAGGCGCCATCGTCCTCAGCGGGAATATCGTCGGGATGGATCCATTGGACTCGGTTTCGCTGGGCTTCCTGTTCCACGGTGTATCAGTGCTGAGCTACGCCATTTGGGGTACGCTCGGGCTCATGGCATTGGGCGTATCACCGGCATCAGCCTTCCGCGCCAACTCTCGCCCAAGTGATGACGAAGAAGCAAAGCCCGGAGCCAAGCCTGGAATCAAGCCTGAGTGAGGAACTCGCGCACCAGCGACTGAAAATGATGGACGCCGTTCTCGCGCAAGACTGAAAAGCGCCCGGTCTCATAAGCCTTGGAGCGCAAGCCGCGCTGGACCCACTCGCAAAGCTCAATGTCTTCTTGCTGGATTTCGTCGCTGAATGCGATGATCTGCTGCATGCTTTCCCAGCCTTCTCCGGTGCCCGGCGCTTCGAAATACCACTCGAAGATAGTTAAGGTCTTGTCTTGACCGACCGGGATGATGATATTGATAGAGGTATTGTCCAGATAGACATTCAACATGACATTCGGGAAAATCCAGTAATACAGGGCATCTGCTTCGCCCTCGCCGCTGCGGACATAGCGCCGGTCGCGCGCCTCGCCGGGATCAAGCTCGCGGATGGGCGCATGCTGTTTGGAATAATAGCGATAGGTGTCAACACGATATTGGTCGTAGTCAACTTCCTTAAACAAGCCAGGATGCGCGATCGGCAGATGATAGCCTTCCAGGTAGTTGTCGACGTATACCTTCCAGTTGCATTCAATCAAATAATCGCGCCGTTCGACCAGGCGCATCTGGCTCAGATTGAAACCAGCCGCTGCGATTTCGTCCGCGATGTCGCCGTAGATGGTCGCCATCGGAGCCGCGGCCGGGTCGAGGTTGACAAATACCCAGGGTCCCCAGGCTTCGACCGCTATCGGCTGCAAACAAACGGCTTGCGCGTCCCAATTTTTGACGCCTTCAAACTCGGGCGCGCGCAGCAGCCGGCCGTTCAGGTCATAGGTCCAGCCATGATATTTGCATTGCAGGCTTTTGCGATTGCCGCGACCGTGGGCAACGACGGCGGCGCGGTGCGGGCATACATTGTAGAAAGCGCGCAGATCACCAGCGATATTGCGCGTGACGACCAGCGGCTGATCCAAAACCTCACAGCTGAAATAATCGCCGGCGCGCATGACATCCTCCACCCGCCCGACCGGCTGCCAGGTCTTGTAGAAAATCTTTTCGGCTTCCAACTCCAGGAATCCGGGCTCGGTATACCAGCGAGCCGGCATCGTCTCAGCCCGCGACAAGTCAAAGGGCGGGTTGTAGTCACTGAGGTCTAGGGTCGCCATGTCTGAAGGTCTCCAATGTGAATTCAAGCTGCGGAGCATTCGCTGGCTGTCCGGCCGCCGCTGCGCCGCTTGGCTTCGCAGCCCACTTTACTGAGCGCCAGCCCGGGCGATATTACAGAAATTTTACGACTGTTAGAACGGCGGGCAGCAGTTTTACGTATAATGATAAATGAAAGAACTGGCGCGGACATTGCAGATTTCAGGCGAAATGCGCCATAATTCAGTCAGCGCCCTTGCGGATTCAGGAGAATGCTAGCCTTGCAGAAAAAGTTGAGATTCATCTGGGGTCTGTTGCTGCTGCTGGCAATCGGCTGGATGGTAGCCGGATCGCTTCTGACTTCGGGCGCTTTCGACAGCGGCAGCGTGGGCGATGATGTAACAGATGAGATCAAGTCGCTGGCGACCGCCATGGATGTTGAGCTGGCTGCTGAATTTCCTCTGCCGCTCGTATTCGTCATTAGCGGGCTGCCGGTAGCTTTATTGTCGCTGTTCTTTGTCTGGCGCAATCAACGCGCGATACGCGCTGGAGCGCCGGCCAGCCATGAGCGGATTGTCCGCCGGCAGACGATTATAATCACGATACTCGCGCTGATATTCGCGCTGTTCTTGTGGAATATGCCAGATTTGGAACAGCGAGTTGTGCCGCAAAATGACGCGGCAATTTCACCGGGCAGCGCGATCAACGCGTCGATGATCACCTACCCGGTTCGACTATTTGTCACCTTCGTGCACGAAGCCGGTCATGCGCTGGCCGGGCTAATCTCCGGCGGCCAGGTCGAGGGCTTCACCGTATCGCCTGACGGGTCGGGACTGGCCCGCATCAGCGGCGGAAACATCGCCTTGATCGCCCCGGCCGGTTACCTGGGCGCAGCCTTGTTTGGCGCCGCGCTCTTCCTCGTGACCAGCCGCAAACCGCAATGGACACGCAGCTTGTCCGTTGCCATCGGGCTGAGCATCATCGTGCTCACGCTCAGCTTTGCCAGGCCCGACGCCCGGCATAACCTGACGGCTCTGATCGTGGGCATCGGCTTCGGCGGCGGCTTGGTTGCTCTTGGCGCCTTTGCTCCCCGGGTCATTACCGTATTCCTGCTGAATACGCTGGCGATTCTGACCGGGCTCAACGCCGTGTTTGACCTTTGGAATGTCGTGCGCAATCCGAATCCCTTTCCAGGGGGGCCGGTGAACGACGCCGCCAACTTCTCAGCCCAGGTGACGCCGCTGCTGCCGGCCGCGGTGGTAGCGTTTATGTGGGCGCTTATTGCGGTCGTCATGCTGTCAGCAGCGATCTACTTCGGGCTGGTCAAACCAGTGGGAGGAGAGATAAGCCAAGCCGCGCAAAGCTAAGATGACATATATCCGTTTCAAGTGATTTCGGATAAGCGCAAGCGTTGAGCAGCCCAACCGCAATTTATGTTGAGTGTTACGAGTGTTAAAGGAGGATCATCATGCTTAGGAAGTTCGTAGAGCGCAAAGTACGGCGCCAGATCGCGCATAGAAGTCTGGCGATCTCGGTAATGGCCTTCGTTGCCATACTGGCGCTCTGGTATAGCGAGAGCTTGAGCAATATCGTTCATCCGCTGCGCATGTTCATCAATAACATTCATGGCGGCCTTAGCGCATTGGCCATTCAGGTTACAGGCGGCGCGGTGCACAGTTTTACGCTGTCGCCCGTGGGTTCATACGTCATCGAGTTTAGCGGCGGCGCGGAAGCCCTGATCATGTCCGCCGGCTACCTGGGCTCGGCGCTGCTGGGCTCGGTCATGTTCTTCCTGGTGAATCGCGCGCCCCATTTGGTACGCGGCATGGCGATGATCACCGGCGCCTTTACCGTGGGCTTCCTGGCGCTCTTCATCCGGCCGGACGCGACCGGCGACTGGATCTCAATGTTCATCTGCATCGGCTTCGGCGCGCTGCTAATCATCCTGGGCTGGACCGGGCGCGGCGACATCAACCAGTTGCTGTCGCGCCGTTCCCTGACGCAGATCGTCATGACCATTGCGTCGCTGATGACAGCTTGTCACATCCTGCTTGACCTGCCGGTCATTCTCAATTCTCCGGCTATGGTTGACGGCGCCATCACCAACCCAATCGCCTACTTTTCGGAAAACGTGATGCCGGCGCTTTCGGTCCCGGTAATCGCCTTGGCCTGGTCGGCTCTGGCCATCGCCATGCTGGCGGCAGCCTTTTATCTGAGCATTTCGCGGCAACTGAAACAGATACCCGCGAACGACGACATCCTTTAATCACAATTCACAGCCGCCAAGCTCCACCCTGCAAGCACAGCTCAAGGGCGCGTCAGATGGCGCGCTCTTTCCATTTGTGTGATTTTGCGCAGTCTTCGCCAGGGAGCTTACGCTCTTGCAAAAATTTATGGGATTGTCGCGGCAATCGCGGGCGAGCCATCGGCTCACCCCTGCAACCAGTCGAGTATTAATGCAAAGCGTTTACTTGTGTGGGAGTGACTAATTCCGCGGACTTGAAACTCCGCCAAATATAGAAAAAATCTCTGTGCCGGCGGGCAGTGTCTACGCGCCCCTCTGTGTTCTACTTTCACAACCCCCAAAAAGCAAAGCTGGGAATTTGCAAAAGCCGCACTTATTGAATAGAATTCTGCTGCGGTGCGAGATCCCCATGTGTTCTTGGCAGAGTTTATGCCCTACAGAGTTTGGGACGG
>JAJDXR010000009.1 GCA_022823165.1 Anaerolineae bacterium
ACATTGCGGTCGACGTTGGTGATTTTCGGTCGCTTCAATCTGACGCGGGTAATGCCGCCAGTGATTCCGTCGTAGGGGTCTTGGCTGAGGGCGGGGGCGGTAGTGAAAAGAATGAAAAGCAGGACGAGGAAATGATAAATGAGCGACATACTACTACTAACCTCAGAGTAGAAGGGAACAAATAGGAGCATAGCTGATGGTGGTAGCAGAATGTAAATTCTGGAGAAGCTCTGGGGCTTGTTGCGAATGCGGATGATGGCCGACGAATACGTCAACGCCGGCGTTGATTGTGCCCGGCCTGGCCATCGCCGCCGTCGGCTCGTCAGTCTCATGGTCCTCCGGCGTCAGCGCCCAGTCGCGAGACATCTTAAGTCCCTCGCGCTCATGCCAGCGCATCATGCCCTTGCCGGCGGTGGTCAAGGCGATATCCGCCAACCACTTCTGATTGATGTCGGTAGCCGAGAAATCTTGCTGCAGGATATTGGGCGCCGCCAATGCGTACGCTGACGATTTCTTCGGGCGCCCGTAGCCCTGCTTGCGAATCGCGTAGATGCCAGCAAGCCGCATCACCCGGGCAACCCGCTTGCGGCTGATGCGCCGGCCTTCCGGGCACAAAGCCGCCGGGCACACCTCGTGTATAGGCTTGCGTGGCGCCCTTGACCAGCACCAGCATGCCCAGGGTAGCGACAAATGGCGGGACGCGGCGCTTCGTCACCAGCAAGCCATTTCCCAAGCCAACCAGCCCGCCCAATGCCATCGCGGTCGCGATCGCCGGAATCACCATGTCATTGCGGCCGTTGCCGACTTCCGCCACCACCACCGATGTCATGATGAAGATGCCGCCGACAGACAAGTCCAGGCCAGCCACTAGCAATACCATAGTCTGCCCGATGGCGACGATGCCCAACTGGGACGCCTGCCGCAACACGACCGCGATGGTATCCACCGAGTAGAGTTTGGGCGTCAATACCGCGCCAACGAGCAGCAGAATTACCAGCGCGATATACACGCCGTAATCGGCCACGAATTTGCGCATCTTCCAGCTTCTATCAGCAGCCGGGCTTTCGTAAGACTTTGCCAGGCTCATTGCGCATCCAGACAGGCGTAGCCAGTGTCGGCGCGCCTAGTCGTCAAGATACTTCGCCGCCCACTCGACGCCTTCCCAGGAAATCGTCTTTTCCGGCGTGATCTTGACCAGGTAGCGCGGACGAACTCGTGACGGCTCCAGGTACTCCGGTCCCCGCTCGCCCAGGTAACGCACCGCCATGCGCCGCGCGATCTCCAGCCACTCGCCGTGCATCAGCGCGGGACCTTCGACGATTTCCGCGCCGCCGCGAAACAGCGCGCGGGTGTAGGGGCTGCTGTCCAGGGCGCAGGACACCGAGCAACGCGGGAATCGAAGCAGATGCTTGGCGAATATCGTCTTCGCCCGCGGGATAATCCACATGGATTCGCCGTCCCATTCTTGCCAGACCGGCGTCACATAGGGGTCGCCCTTGCTATCCACCGTGGCAATGCGCGCGACTACCGGACCGTCAAGAAACTCCTGCAACTCGTCAGGATACAGCCCGCGCATCTTGCCCATCCATTCGGGGTAATTGCTCTGTTCCGCCATAGCCTGTCCTTTCTATTGGCCACGCTTTCGCCAAAATTAAATTCCTGTGAGTATAGCCATTCACGCGGCATGCCACAAATTTTCGCCGGGCGTATCTGTCGGCTCGCGACCGCATGAGTCCACAGCAACAGCGCCAATGAAAAGTTGATTAGAACCTGCCCATTGCCGACGCCACCCGTGTATATTGCAGTTGTCATACAAACGCGAAAAGGAGCATCGCAATGAACAAACTGGCTACAGTACCTTTGATTTTGGTCGCGATATTGTTCGCGGCTATCGCAAGCCGCGCGGAAGCCACCGAATTGCGCGATGACGGTGGTATCCAGGGAAAGGGACAATCGTATTGCTATATCCATCGCGATGAAGGCGAGATTGGGGTATGGTATTATTGGGACGACGAGAGTGGGCGCATCTATTTGGCGTCGCAAGTAACCTACTGGATGTCGTCCAATCACAAAGGCTACTGGTTCCGCGACGTCGACAGTATCACCGTCAAGATCTACCGGTTCATCCCCCCGCATTTTTCCAAGCTCGTGCAAAGCCGCACTTGCTACACCTAAATCCCAACCCAGCGTCCGCCTTGCCAATGTTAGGCGGGTGGTTTCATGACTCCATTTTCGGGCGATTTGATAAATCGCCCCTACAAATTCTCCTTTTTCTACGGATAAGTGGAAAAGGCTCTGTGTCCTCAGTAGAACAAAGCAAGTCATGCAAATTTCACAGCATCGGGTCAGCCAAGGCTGACCCCTACAGGGTTCAAAATATAGTCGAAAGTTGTAGGGGCGAGCCTTGGCTCGCCCACACAAACACGAAAATTCGCTATTTTGTGATGATGTACCTATATTCTCATTACTTACTCGCACTTACTTCTGTGTCTCTGTGGTGAATTAACCTGCGCCAAGCTCGGCATTTATGAAATATCCACCAAGACCGGCGCTCTCCGAGCGCCGGCCGCTTGACGAAGGGGCGCGAATCGGTTCTATTTGACGGGCGCGATGTTCCCCGGGAGATAAATAATGAAACTCACCAGCGATTTGCATGTTGTCGGCGGCGGCTATTTCGGCTTTGGCTTGTCGGGTCACCTGGATTGCCACGTCTTTGTGCTCAACAGCGGCTCGGAGTTGGCGCTGGTTGATCCCGGCATGGGCATGGAGCGGGACTTCGACACGATTCTGGACAATATCCGCGCTGACGGCCTCGACCCGGGAAAAATCCGCAAACTGATTTTGACGCATTATCATTGCGATCACATCGGCGCGGCGGCTGAGGCGCAGAAGCGGCTGGATGTCGAGGTTTATTCGTCGGCCTTCGCCGCGCCGGTCATCCGCAATGCCGATGAAAAAGCGGTGGCGCTGGATGTCGCCAAAGCGGCCAACTTCTATCCCGACAGCTACCACCTGCCGCCCTGCCCGGTCGATGTCGAGCTGGTCGAGGGTGATGTGATCCAGATCGGCAGCCTCGAGCTGGAGACTTTCGAGACGCCGGGCCACTGCGACGGCCATCTGAGTTTTATCATGCGCGGCGGCGATCGCGTTTATCTGCTGGGCGCGGATCTGGTTTTCTGGGGCGGCAAAGTGGTCTGGCAGAATATCCATGACTGCCGCATCGACGCCTACGCCGACAGCATGTTCAAGATGGAAAAAGTCGACTTTGACGCGCTGGCGCCGGGGCACCTGCAAATTTCGCTTAGCGATGGCAAACAGCATTTGGACGCGGCTTGCGCGGCGTTCAGGCAATTGGGGATTCCGCCGAATCTGCTTTGAGAGCCCGCCAACATTCCAATTTTCGGCGACGCCGCCATATAATGCGAAATTCAGCTACCTAGATTTGTCTAGCGCAGGCCAGTTAAGGTATTATTCGTGTGTTGAACAGTAGCATTCTGCATTTAGTTTCTCATTCAATAAGGAGAGTATGATGAATTTACGCAAGGTATTGTTTATCCTGTCCCTGGTCGCCCTAGTGTTTTCCGCCCTGCCTGCGGCGGCGCAGGACGAACCCATCCAGATGACGATGTGGGTGCGCGCAATCAACTTCCAGACACAGGAGCTGGTTGATCAGTGGAACGCCAACAACGACAGCCAGATTGAATTGACTATCATCCCGCCCGGCGAATTCGTCACCAAAATGGGCGCGGCCGTCGCCGCCGGCGATCCGCCCGATATCGCCAGCATCGACCTCATCTACACGCCAGCCTTCGCCTCGGCCGGGCAATTGGTCGACATTACGGAATACGTCCGAGAACTGCCCTACGCCGACAGCCTGACGCCGGCGCACATGAATCTGGGTCTTTATGAGGGCCGCAATTACGCCGTGCCAACTGCCGTCGACGGCTCTTTCATCGTCTATAACATCGACTTGTTTGAGCAGGCTGGCTTGGACCCCGACAATCCGCCGGCGACCTGGGACGAAATGCTGGAAGCCATGCGCGCCATCAACGATCTGGGCGACGACATTTACGGCTACTGGTTCTCGATGAATTGCTCCGGTTGCAACGCCTTCACCTTCCTGCCCTTCATCTGGGCCAGCGGCGGCGATGTGCTCAGCGAGGATTATTCAGAAGCGACCATTGCCGAAGACCCAATCGTGCGCGAGGCTCTGCAATTCTACAACACGATATGGGAAGAGGGCTTGGTGCCCGAGGGAGCCAGCATCGATAGCGGCGCCAATTTCGCCACTGCTTTCGCCGCCGGCAACATCGGCATGGCGGGCACCGGCAATTTCGCGCTATCGCTCTACCAGAATGACTATCCTGATCTCAACTTTGGCGTCTTCCATATCCCGGGTAGAGACGGTGGCGCGGCATCCTTCGGTGGCGGCGATGTCATCGCTATCCCGGCCGGCACCGAGCACGTTGAAGAAGCCTGGCGCTTCATCGAGTGGACGATGAGCGAAGAACCCCAGATTGAAATCTACGCCGCCAACGGCCAGATTCCGCTGCGGCTTGAGCTGATCGACAACCCTTACTTCGAAGGCGACGACCGGCAAATGATCGCCGCCAGCGCTTTGGCTGTGGGTCATACTCCCGTCACCCCGGTCTACAACGACCTCTTTAACGACGCCAACGGACCCTGGCTGGAGATGCTGCAGATCGCCATTCTGGACGGCGATATCGACGGCGCCATTGAACTTGGCCAAGAGCGCTTCACGCAAATAATGGAAGGCTAGCCTTTCCAAGTCTTCAGCGCCTGCCGGGCGTCGAACCGGCAGGCGCTAATTCATGATTGCGCTCCCCAGCTAGGTACAGCGAAAGCCAACCGTCTTGAGCATTCCGCCTAACACCCTAAATCTCAGTTGGACGCAGCGCCGAAAGCTGACCGGGCTATTATTCGTCTTGCCAACGGTCGCCTTCGTGACAGTTTTTTTCATCATTCCGCTGCTGATGACTGTGTATATGTCATTTCATGACTGGCCCCTGTTTGGCGAGCGGGCTTTCACCGGCCTCAAGAATTACAGCGAGTTGGGCAAAGATCGGCAGTATCTCAAGAGTCTGGATTTCACCTTCCGCTACACGCTGCTGGTAACGCCGCCGATATTCGCGCTCGGTTTCATACTAGCTTCTTTAGTCCGGCGCAATCTTCGCTTCATCGGCATCTTCCGCACCATCTTCTTTTTGCCGGTCGTGATCGGCCTGGGCGTCTCGAGTTTACTCTGGGTCTGGATGCTCGACGATCGCATCGGCATCTTCAACAAGATATTGCTCGACTTGAACCTGGTTCCGAAGGCGCAGCTTTTTCTGGGGCGGCCGAACACCGCCATGAACGTCATCATATTGTCGGTGGTGTGGAAGACGGTCGGCTTCACCATGATTCTGCTGCTGGCGGGCTTGCAGGCGATTCCGGACGAGCTCTACGAATCGGCCGAAGTGGATGGCGCCGGCTACTTCCGCAAGCTGTTCTATATCACCCTGCCCTTGATGCGCCGCTTCATCGCGCTGGCTCTGATCTTGTCCGTTATCGGCTCGGTGCTGGCCTTTGATCAGTTCTATATCATGACGCGCGGGGGCCCGCGCAACAGCACCATCTCCATTGTTTACTGGATATTCAACAACTCCTTCACTTATTTCAAGATGGGTTACGGCTCGGCGATGTCGATCGTTCTACTGGGTATTCTGGTCGCTTTGACGGGCGCCCAATTTTATGTCTTGCGGGAGCGTGAATAAATGAGATCCACTGCCGCAAGCGCGCATCGCGGGCTGACTCAGCAGCAGATTCGCCATTGGCGCCGGCGCGCGCTGCTGGCGCTACGATACATCATTCTAATTGTCCTGGCCTTGCTCTTTGTATTCCCAATCGCCTGGTCTTTCATCAACTCGATCAAACTGCCGGCCGAGGCGATGGCTGTGCCGCCGACCTACCTGCCTTCTCAAATCGCCCTGGAAAATTACGTCGAGCTGACCACCTACGGCAAGATCGGCGTGGCGCAGCACGTGTACAATAGCGCGGTAGTCGCGCTGATTACCGTCGCCGGCAGCATAGTATTGAGCACACTCGGCGGTTATGGCTTCGCTCGCTTTAACTTTCCGGGTAAAAACTTCCTCTTCATCCTGGTGCTCTCCACTTTGATGATCCCCTTCCAGTCGATCTTGATTCCGCTCTTCGTCATGATCGTGCAAGTTGACCTGCACAATACGCTCTTTGGTCTGGCGCTGGTTTACATTACCTTTCAGTTGCCCTTCGGCATTTTCCTCATGCGCAACAGTTTCCTGGCTGTGCCGCTCGAGATTGAAGAATCGGCGCTGCTGGACGGCTGCAGCTCATTGAGTCTGCTTTATCGCCTGATGTTGCGGCTGGTGCTGCCCGGCGTGGTCACGGTTGCGATTTACGCCTTCATCAATTCCTGGAATGAATTCCTGGCCGCCCTTATTTTCATGACCGATCAAGACAATTTCACGCTGCCGGTCTTCTTGACCACGATTCGCTACGGCATCTGGGGCGAAGTTGACTGGGGCGCGCTGCAAGCCGGCGTCATCGTGTCCATCATTCCCAGCCTGGGCATCTTTCTGCTGCTGCAACGTTATTATATGGACGGCCTCATGGGCGGCGCTGTCAAGAATTAGCCGGTTACCACACTCTCTTCCAGCCAGCGAACAGGACATGACATGAGCGGCAATCCCAGCGACTACCCGATTAAACCAATCGGCTTCACCCAAGTCGCCATCGACGACAAGTTCTGGAAACCGCGCATCGACACTGCGGTCCAGGTCACCATTCCCTACGACTTCCAGAAATGCGAAGAAACCGGCCGCATCGATAATTTCGCCAAAGCCGGCGGTTTGATGGATGGCCCGCATCAGGGCATTTTCTTCGACGACTCCGATGTCTTCAAAGTGGTGGAAGGCGCCGCCTACGCGCTGCAAATCGCGCCGAATGCCGAGCTGGAAACTTACCTGGACGATCTCATCGACAAATTCGCCGCGGCGCAAGAAGCCGACGGCTATCTCTACACAGCGCGCAGCATCGACCCGGCCAAGGCTCCCGAGCCCTGTGGGCCCGAGCGCTGGTCGAATCTGCGCGTCAACCATGAACTCTACAACGTGGGCCACATGTACGAAGCGGCCGTCGCCTATTTTGAAGCGACAGGCAAACGGCAATTCCTTGACATTGCGCTAAGCAACGCTGACCTGATCGATTCGGTCTTTGGCGCGGAGGGCTTGCGTGATGTGCCCGGGCATCAGGAGATTGAGATTGGCTTGGTGCGGCTATTTCGCGTCACCGGCGATGAGCGCTACCTGCGCCTGGCGAGATTCTTCCTGGATGAGCGCGGCCAGGCGAACGGGCGCGAGCTCTACGGTCCCTACTGCCAGGATCATGCGCCGGCGCCGCGACAGAGCGAAGCCGTGGGCCATGCCGTGCGCGCCGCTTATATGTACGCTGGCATGACGGACATCGCCGCCATCACCGCTGATGCCGATTACGCGGCCGCTGTACACGCGCTCTGGAACAATGTCGTCAGCAAGAAGCTGGCGCTGACCGGCGGCATCGGCGCGCGCCACGCAGGCGAAGCATTTGGCGCGAATTACGAATTGCCCAACTTGACCGCCTACAACGAGACCTGCGCGGCGCAAGCGAATATCCTCTGGAACCAGCGCATGTTTTTGCTGACGGGCGAAGCCAAGTATATTGATGTCCTGGAGCGCAGTTTGTACAACGGTTTTTTGTCCGGCGTCGGCATGGACGGGCGCTCCTTCTATTACGTCAATCCGTTGTCCTGCGATGGCGCCTACCCCTTCAACCGCGAATCGTCTATGGCGCGGCAGCCCTGGTATGATTGCTCCTGCTGCCCGACCAATGTCGTACGGTTGCTGCCATCGCTTTCGGGCTACATTTACGCCACTTGCGAGGCTGAGTTATTTGTGAATCTGTATAGCGCCGGACAAGCCGACTTGACCGTGGGCGATGCGGATGTCTCCATCCGGCAGCAAACAAACTACCCTTGGGACGGCAAGATTGAGCTGGACCTGACCCTTGCCCAGCCGGCGACCTTTACGCTTGGCCTGCGGATTCCGGCCTTCGCGCAAGGTATTCCGCTGCCCAGCGACCTGTATCGCTATCTTGGCGAGTCGGCCGATGCCAGCACACTGCGGGTGGACGGCGAAGCAGTCCCGCTGAATATACGCGCTGGCTATGCCGAGCTGACGCGCCGCTGGCAAGGCAGGACGCGGATTGAACTGCGCCTGCCCATGCCTATCCGCCGTGTAGCCGCGCATCCCGCCGTTTCCGAACTGAAGGGCTTGGTTGCGCTTGAGCGCGGTCCGTTGGTCTATGCGCTGGAGCAAGTCGACAACGGTAGCGGGCTGCTCGATTATGCGCTGCCGGCGGACGGACTGCTCAGCGCGCAACACGATCCGAATCTGCTCGGTGGCATTACTGTCATCCGGGGCGAGGCGGTTGACGGCGGCGGGCAAACCCAGTCTTTGACAGCCGTGCCCTACTATGCCTGGGGGCACCGCGAGCCCGGCGAGATGACCGTCTGGCTGCGGCGGGGCTAAGACTTGGGCCAGGTGTCGCTCAGGCGATAACCCAAGGGCCAGAGATCCTCCGGGTCAAGCATTAGCTGATGCGTGCCGGTGATCCAGGCGCGCCCGCGAATGCTGGGAATGATGGCTTGGCGGCCGGCGACTTCAGTGCTTCTGACAATGCCGCAGTCGAATCGGGAGCCGATTATCGAGCGCGCTATGAATTTATCGCCCCTCCGCATCTGCCCGCGCTGATGCAGAACAGCCATGCGCGCCGAGCAGCCGGTGCCGCAGGGCGAGCGATCCAACTTGCCCGGATCGATAGCGACGGTATTGCGGCCGGTCAAGACATTCTCGCTGCGCTCCACCGGCAAAGTAAATTGGCAGAAAGAAATCTGATTCCAATCGGCCTGCAGCGGGTGCCGGAAACCGAGTTGTTCGTTGGCGGCGGCGGTGATGGCGGCGCCGGCGCGCGCCAGATCGCCGGCTTCGTCGGGCGCAATCTCGAAACCCAGCGTCCGCGCGTCAACCAGCGCAAAACTGTCGCCGCCGTAAGCCACATCAACGGTGAGGGCGCCGTAGCCTTCCACCTCAAGCGGAGCGTCCAGGCGATCGACGAAAGAGGGCACGTTTTGAAATTCGATGCTCTGGGCTTTTCCGCCCTCGCAGTAGGCGCGCACCTGAACCAGCCCGGCCGGCGCTTCCAGGAAGAAGCTGGTTTCTGGCTCCCGCATGGCGATCATGCCGCTATCGAGCAGCACGGTGGCGACGCAAATCGTATTCGAGCCGGACATGGGCGGCGTATGCTCGGGTTCCATGATGATAAAGCCATAAGCCGCCCGCGGGCGCTTTGGCGGAACCAGCAAATTGATATGTTTGAAGACGCCGCCGCGCGGTTCATTCAAGACAAATTGGCGTAAGCTCTGATCTTCCGCAATCCAGCGCGACTGTTCCCAGAGGGTGTCGCCGGGTGGCGGGGGCACACCGCCGACGATGACATTGCCAACTTCGCCTTCCGCATGACAAGAAACCAGATGAATGAGCTTGCTCGCGCGCATGGATTTTATCCCATATCTCAGTCACTATAGTGTAGAAGCCGGCCTACGCGATTGTATAGTCCGCGCTTGGAATCCGCGCGCTGCGGCAAAGACATCTGGCGGCGCGGAAAACGCCAATAGTTGCATATTTTGGCTGCGCTGGAGACAATTGGCGTGGCAAGCGTAACTCAGCAAGTGAACAAGGAATAGCGACGCGATGTCCTTGCAATCGAATCACATTCTATTCGACGAAGGCGGCAGTGTCACGCTGGCGCCGTTGACGCTGCCGCCGCTCGCCAGCGACGAGGTCATGATCGTGACCAGCAAGACCTTAATCAGCCCGGGTACAGAGCGGGCCATGCTGCTGCGTCTGCCCGGGCTCAAGGTCAAGTATCCGCCAACGGCAGGCTACAGCAACGTCGGCCGAGTCGTCGAGTTAGGCGCGGACGTGACATCTCTCAAGCTCGGCGATCGCGTGGCCAGCCGTTCACGTCATGCGACCCATGTCGTAGCCAAGGCTGCGGATTGTCACCCGCTCTCCGGCGAACTGACCGACGAGGAAGCGGCCTTTTTTCAGCTGCTGGCGATTGCGCTGCAAGCCCTGCGCAAGACACGCCTGGAACTCGGCGAAGGCTGCGCTGTATTGGGCGTCGGCTTGGTCGGTCAACTGGCGCTGCAGGTGGCGCGAGTCGCCGGCGCGCTGCCAACAGTCGCGATTGACCGCGACGACGGGCGTCTCAAGCTGGCCGAGCGCCTGGGCGCGGACTACTGCCTACATGCGGAAGACGCAGCCGACCAAATTCGCGGCATCGAGGGTCTGGCGACGGGGCCGCCTGTCGTCATTGAAGCGACCGGCAATCCGGCGGCGCTGGAGCCCGCTTGCCAGATCGCCGCGTTTGGCGGGCGCATCGCCCTGCTCGGCAGCACCAGAGGCGCGGCGGAAAACTTCGACTTCTACAAGCAGGTCCACAAGCGCGGCATCACGCTGATCGGCGCGCATATCAGCACGACCTATCGCGCGGCCGCGGCGCCGGGCTGGTGGACGCAGCACGGGGAACAGCGAACTGCGCTGCGGCTGCTGGCGGCGAAGCGAGTCGATGTCGCGCCATTGATTACGCATCGATTCCCCAGCGCCGATGCGCCGGAAGCGTACCAGATCCTGACGCGGTGGGATCCCGGCGCAATGGGAATGGTCATCGACTGGGGAACTTAATCCTGCCAGATTTCGCGCCATGCGCCGGCGCTGAGTGCTACAATGACGCGATATTCGAAACGGCCAGCAAGGATCGTGAGCCATGCAAGAACATGAATTGCAAAAACTGCGGCAAGTTGATTCAGCCACCGTCTGCAACGTTATCGAATTGTTCGAGATTCGCCCGCGCAACCGCGGCTTTATGACGCGCGAGATTAAAGCGGTTTTCCCCGAGCTGCCGCCGATGGTTGGCTTCGCTTGCACAGCCACGGTTCGCACTTATGCCCAGCCGCCGGAGCGAGCAGTTCCAACCGCGCCGGATTTCGTGAGCCGCTTTGCCGAGACGCCCGGACCACCTGTCGCTGTGCTGCAAAACCTCGACAGTGGCGGCTCGGCCGCGCTTTTTGGCGATGTGATGTGCAACTCCTTCAAGGCTTTTGGCGCGGCCGGCTTGGTGACCGATGGACCCGGGCGGGATTACGCCGGCATCGCGCCGCTTGATTTCCCGGTCTTCTGCGACGGCTGCGTCAGCTCGCATGGCTACAACCACATGCTCGACTTGCAGACGCCGGTGCAAATTGGCGGCATCAGCGTAAGTCCCGGCGACTTGCTGCACGGCGACGCCAACGGCGTGACGACAATCCCGATGGAAATCGCCGCCGACGTGGCCGACGCCTGCGTCGAGTTCGCGGCTGCCGAGCAAGTAATCATTGACGTCAGCCAGAGCGGTAGCGCCAGCCTGACCGATCTGCGCGAGGCTTATGCCGAGAAGGCGCGGCGCGTGGCGGCGCTGGGCGAAAAGCTGCGCGCGCGAAGGCTGCATTGATTCGGACGAACACCCAGGAGATTAAGCATGCGTCTTTATATTACCGGCGGCACCGGCTTGGTGGGCAGCAACGTGATACGGCTGGCGCGGCAGCGCGGCTTGGAAATCATCGCCTCGCAGTATGGACCCGAGCCGGAGTGGCCGGTTGATTACCAGTTGGATCCACTCGACCTTTCCGACCATGACGCAATTCGGCGCTCTATCCGTGAATATCGCCCTGAGGCCGTTATCCACTCCGCCGCCATCCTCGATCAAATTTTCATGGACACTCAACGAGAGCTCTGTTGGTCGCTGATGGTGGATGGTACGCGCGTCATGGCGGAAGCCTGCCGCGAAGTCGGCGCGCGGCTGGTCTTCGTCTCGTCCGACTGGGTCTTTGACGGGCGCGCGGATCTGGTCGATGAGACTTCGCCGCCCAACCCGGTGAACTACTATGGCGTGATGAAGATGGCGGCGGAACGCGAGCTGGGCGCCATGGACGGGCTCAACTACGGCGTGGGCCGGCTGGCCGGCATCTACGGTTTGAATTACGCGGCGCCCTCACTGGCCCGCAAGGAAAACGGCTTGGGTTTCGATTTTTCGGTCTATGTCATTTACCGGCTGGCGGCGGGTTTGCCAGCGGCGGTCTGGACCGGACCCAAGGTCAACGACGAAGCGCATCCCACGCTGGCTTCCGATTGCGCTGACATGCTGCTGCGGCTGGCGCAGCACGACGGCAATGGCGTCTTCCACTGCTTCGGCAGCGAATGGATCAATCGCATTGACCTGGCGCATCAAATAGCTAACGCCTTTGACGCCGACCCCGCCTTGATCGCCCCCACTCGCAGCGACCAGGCCGTGCTGGACCAAATGCGTCATATCGGCATCCCCTACCGCACCCGCGCCAGCACCGAGCGCACGGCCGCAGCCTTGGGGCGGCGAGCTTACAATGTGGCGGAAGGTTTGGCCGCCTTTCGTCAGGAATGGGATGCGTTCTGGAGTTAGAGCCGCTGACAATCGGACGGATCAACTATGGCACAACCCAATGTCGTCTTCCTGCTGACTGATCAATGGCGCCTGCAAGCGCTGGGCTACGCCGGCAATTCGCAAGTACAGACGCCAAATATCGACCGGCTGGCCGGCGAAAGCGTCAATTTTCGCAACGCGACTTCCGGCTATTCGGTCTGCTGCCCCTGGCGCGCCAGTTTCCTCACCGGGCAGTACCCGCTGACGCACGGCGTGATCGTCAATGATGTGCCGATCAGCAGCGAGCCGGTTGGCTTGGGCGATGCCTTCAAAGCCGCCGGCTATGACACCGCCTTTATCGGCAAGTGGCATGTCGATGGGCACGGGCGCAGCAATTACATCCCGCCCGAGCGCCGTCTGGGATTCGAGACTTTTCAAGCGCTGGAATGCACCCACGATTACAATCAGTCGGCTTACTACGACGGCGACGACCCGAAGCAGCGCGTCTGGGACGGCTATGATGTCTTCGCGCAGACGGCAGCGGCGCAACGCTACCTGGCAGCGCGCGCGGGCGGCCAGCCCTTTCTGCTGGTAATATCTTGGGGACCGCCGCATAACCCCTATGAAACCGCGCCACAGGCATACCGCGATATGTATGACCCGCAGGATATTGAGCTGCGCCCCAACGTGCCGGAGGACATGGCGCAGGAAGCGCGCCAGTGGCTGGCGGGTTATTACGCGCACTGCAGCGCCATCGACAAAAGCGCCGGCGATATTCTGGCGACGCTGGACGAGCTCGATCTGGCGGACAACACGGTACTGGTCTTCGCCTCGGATCACGGCGA
Organism: Anaerolineae bacterium; assembly: GCA_022823165.1. GTDB lineage: Bacteria > Chloroflexota > Anaerolineae > Aggregatilineales > Phototrophicaceae > UBA6055. The sequence goes on from JAJDXR010000009.1 coordinate 13,416, forward strand.
TATGCTGGGCTCGCAAGGCATGACGCGCAAGCAGAAACCTTACGACGAATCGATTCGGGTACCCTTCCTGCTGCGCTACCCGGCCGCCTACGGCCGCCAAGCGCGCGAGGTCGCGCACTGTTTGAACGCGCACGATATCATGCCCACGCTGCTGGGCGTCTGCGGCTTGCCGATTCCAAGCAGCGTTGAAGGGCGGGACTGCTCGCCGGCGCTGCGCGGCGAATCAGTCGAGAGCGACGCCGCCCTGCTGGCTTGCTTCCACCCCTTCGGCGAATGGTCGCGTCCGGTCGGCGGACGCGAATATCGCGGCATCCGCACCGAGCGCTATACTTACTGTCGCACGCTGGGGGGTCCTTGGCTGCTCTATGACAACGATGCAGATCCTTGGCAACTGGACAATCTGGCCAATCGGCCGGAAGTCACGGCGCTGCAAGCCGAGCTGGAGACGCTGCTGCAACGCGAACTGGATGCGCTGGGCGACGAATTCCTCGACGGCATGAGTTATATCAACAAGTGGGGCTATCCGCTGGACGATACCGGCACGGTACCCTTCCGCTGGTAGCGCCAGCGCCTTCAGCCGGAAAAGCGAACATAGTCCTTGCTGCGATGATAGATCAGCGGCGTCTGGGCATCGTCTTCCAGAATATCGCCGATTTCGTAACCGGCAACTTGCTCCGGCGACAAGATATTCTGCTGCCCGTTGAAGGCGCTGCCATCGGGCATATAAGCGCAGGTCATGGCGCGGCGGACGTACGGTGTCATATTGGCGCCGGCGCCGTGCGCGCACAAGCCGTTATGGAAGGAGCAAGAACCGGCCTTCATCTCTACGGCAACCGCCTCCTGGCTGCCCCATTGCGGATAGGCAGTGAACAAGTCGCCGATATTGCTGCCGATGCCGACATTGTGGTAGGTGGCGGTCTCATGAGCGCCGGGGATGAAATAGAGACAGCCGTTGTCGCGCGTTACATCGTCCAGCGCCACCCACAAACTGATAGCGTCGCGCGAATAAAATGACCAATAGGGATTATCGAGGTGCCAGCCGGTGGGGTTGCCCCAAGCCGGCTTTATCAGCGCCTGATCGTGCCAGATGCGGACGCCCTCGACTTGCGCCAGATCGGCCGCCATTTTACCCAGCCGCTCATCGAGCATCAGCCGGCGCATGCCCGCGTGGTCGTTCCACAAGTTGATGCGCTGCGTGAATACACGCGCGTAGTAGTTGTCTTCTTCTTTCATGCGGCCATCAGCCAGCTTGCGCTTGCCGCGATTCTCCACCGCTTCGCCGACGTGCTGCCGCCAGGTCTCCAACTCCTCCGCGCTCAAAAAGTCGTGAAGCACAACAAAGCCATTTTCTTGATAAAAGCGGATCTGCGCTTCTGTGATTTGATGATTCATCCGTTCTCTCCCGACTTTGCCCTGCTGCTACCAGTCCCGCACTATATGCTCGGCAGTACGCCAGGCCAGCGCCATAATCGTCTCCACTGGATTGAAGCCGCCGTTCGTCACATGCGGCGAGCCATCGGCGATGAAGAGATTGTCCTGGCTATGCACGCGGCAGAAGGGGTCGACCACCGAGCTCGCCGGATCTTCGCCCATGCGGCAGGTGCCAGCTTGATGCTGCCCGCCCGAGAGATAACGCGGCGGCGCTTGCCCCCAAACCTTGACGGCGCCCGAAGCCCAAAGCCACTCCTTGGCGCGTTCATGCATGAAGGCGGCCGCGCGCACCGTCTCCTGATGGGCGCTGCCTGAGAGATGCGCCACCGGCAGGCCGTAGCGATCTTTTACGGCGGGATTTATCGACACTCGCGCGTCCGGGCTGGGGATTTCCTGCGTGGGACCAATGACATCGCTGATGCGGCGGAAGTTCTGGCGCATGTAACGCTTGGCTTCAAGGCCCCAGCGCGGCGCGTCCGGCGGATAATGCCGCTTCCAGAGCGTCACCGGCGTGACGATGTCTTCATCGCCCAGGAAGCCGCCGCCAATGATGCCGTCATTGCCGTGATTGAATTGGCTGGTGGCGATTGAACAGCCGGGACCGACGCCGTCCCACATGACGTCGGGGAAGAGCCCGACCGCGCCGGAATAATAGTGCCCCTGCAGGTGCCGCCCGACCTGATCGCCGGCGTTGCCTATGCCGGTCGGTTCCCGGCTGGTCGCCGAGTTCAGCAGCAGCCGCGCTGTCTCCACCGCGCCGCAGCTCAGCACGACCACATCGGCGCTGCAGGTCAGCTCCTGGCTGTCGGCGTCAACGAAGCTCACGCCTGTAACGCGCCCGCCCTCACTGCAAGCCAGCCGCCGCGCCATGACTTCCGTCCGCAGCGTACAGAAACCGGATTTCAGCGCGCGCGGCACGGTGGTATTGTGGCTGCCATTCTTGGCTTCGACCGGGCAGGCGAAACCGACGCATTGCTGGCAATGGATGCAGGCCGGCCGCTCGTTGTAAGGCACGGAGTTGATCAGGCGGGGCACGCGCATGGCATGCCAGCCCAAGGCATCCAGGCCGGCTTTGTGTACGCCCGATTTATGCGGCAGCGGCAAGGCGGGCATGGGATACGGTTTCTCATAAGCGGGCAAGTGCGTCATGCTGCGATGGTCGCCGCAAATGCCGATCTCCCACTCGACTTTCTCGTAGTAGGGCGCCAAATCGTCGTAGCTGATGGGCCAATCGGCCAGCGAGCTGCCTTCGGGTACACCGTACTCACTGGCCATGCGGAAGTCTTTTGGCATGAAGCGCCAGGCTTGCCCGGCGTAAACGCGCGTGCCGCTGCCGACGCAGGCGGCGTTGTTTTGGTAACCTGGCTCATGCGGCCGCAGCAAGCGCAGATTGCCCAATTCCCGACCCACCGGAATAGGGAATGAAGCGGGATCAAGCGTGCGGGGATTGCCTTCGATATCGGGACCGGCATTGTGGCCATATACAGGCATACGCTGGTTACGCAGGTGATCGCGGCCGACGGCTTCAAACGACAGACTGCGCCCACGCTCCAGCAGCAGCACTGATTTGCCCGCTTCCGCCAGCACAGCCGCCGCCACACCGCCGCCCGCGCCGGAGCCCACGACGATGGCGTCGTAGTCAGTCATCCGCGCGCCCCATAACCAATCATTTGCCAGCCGATGCCATTGCGGTTGCCGCCGTTATCCGGGTCGCTGTAATAGCCCTCAGCGCAATGCTCGACGACTTGCCTGAAAAATGGCGCCGGCTCCAGCGACCAGTCCGTGGCGACTTCGCCCTTTTCCACACGTTTGAGCAACGAAACGCGCTCCGCCTCATTCAACTCGGCGAATGATTTGCCCACGTCCGCGCGCGCCTCGGCCTCCAAATTACTCAGCCAGCGCTGATACGTCGGCAGCAGTTCGGCCAGGTCGCCGCCGTCTAGCTGACGCAGCAGATAATCGCCCACGCCGGCCTCTACAGCGCCGGCATAATCATCCGGCGGGATGATGGTGTCCAGCAACGCTTCCAGACAGCGCAACTGTGATATATCCAGCATTAATCGCGTCCTACATTCTTTGAGCTTGCGTATCGGGCAGAAGTGTAACGCAGATTGGCAACGCTGTCATACCTTCCGCCCCAGCGCGTCCTGCCAATGCAATGCACGCGGCGGCAAGTTGTCTTCATTGGCGTCGCGCAGGATGACCCGCCACAGCAGAACTATCAGAACTTCGCGCGCAAGGAGAAACAGCGCCAGCGCCAGGCTGTAGCTGGACAGTCCCAGCGCGACTGTCGCAGCCAGCGCCAGCGAATAGCTCAAGATCTGCAAAACGATGAAGCAGACTACAATAACGCTCGCACGGTCGAATAAGCCCGGCAGGCGACCGACGGCTGCTATCGACAGCAAGCAGGCGATCAAAGCCGATTGCGCATGCTCCTGCTGAATGACGACAACAAAAAGCGCCAGTTCAATACCTACCGCAGCGAACTCCCACGGGCTCAGCCGGTCCATCTGCGCCGCCGCGATGCACAAGGACATAATCAGCATCAAGAAGACGCCGCCGGCCAGCACCCGTCGCAGCAGACCGAGCCAATAGAGCGCGTCATCTTCGTTCAAGACCACTTTGCAGATTGTCAAGTAGATGAATACCCGCCCCGGCGGAATCACGCTGACTTCGTCCAGGGAACCGCTGCGCGTTTGCCGCGACATAAGCGCGACGATGCGCGCCATCCAAACAGAGCAATAGAGTGTGCTGAAGAGCATGATAAAAAGCGGCAGAGCCCAGCCAAGGGCCTCGCTCAAGGCGTGGTGGCTATAGGCGACCAGCGCCAGCAGCGGTATTGCGCAGAGCAGGCTAATCGGCAGGAGCGGCAGGCGCCAACCGTGTTTGAGCTGGCGGCTAAGGTGGCGCGCTACTGGATGCCGAGAATCGCGCCTTAAAGTCTGCCAGAGCGCCCGACGAACAAAGAGCTGATCTTGCAGAATCAAAAGCATACCCGCGATGCGTGGACTCTGCCGCAAGGGACGTCGCCGCGGTCCCTCAGCCATCAGCCTTGAGCCAGGGTTGCCAATTCGGGCTGGCTAACCGGCGGCGGGTGTCAGCGCAGTCTTCTTGGCCGGGTCGACCGATTCGTCGTAGAGGAAGCACTTCACCGTGCGCCCCTCATGCTGGACGCTGGGCGGGATATTCTCGTGGCAGATATCCATCACCGCCGGGCAGCGTCCAGCGAATTTGCAGCCGGTGCGCGTATACTCGTCGGTTTCAATGACCGCCAGGTCGATCTTCTCATCCCAGGTTTCATCCGCTTTGATGCTGGGAATCGAAGCCTTTAGATTCTGTGTATAAGGATGCAGCGGATTGCCCAGCACCCGTTCCGTGGGACCCATCTCCACGATCCAGCCACGCAGCATAACGGCGATGCGATCCCCAGTGTAATAGGCGGTCGCGAGGTCATGCGTGATGTAGATAACGCTGACGTTGTTGTCTTCTTTGAGCTTGCGGAACATGTTCACGATAGACATACGCAGTGAGGCGTCCAGCATGGAAACCGGCTCATCGGCGACGATCAACGACGGCTTGGTGATCAGCGCCCGCGCGATGGCGACCCGCTGCGCCTGCCCGCCTGATAGCTCGTTGGGATAGCGCCCGGCGATCTCCGCCAGCGTCAAGCCCACCTCGCTCAAGACTTCATTGATGTAGCGCGGCGTTTCCTTCTTGTCCGCCACCATTTGGTAATTTTGCGCCGTTTCGTACAGATAGCTGTCGATGCGCTTTAAGGGGCTGAAGGCGGCGAAGGGGTCTTGAAAGACCGGCTGCACCTCGCGGTAGAACCAGGTTTTCATTTCCTTGCGGCTGATGTCGTTGACGACCCGGTTCTTATAGCGCAGTATACCCTGCGACGAAGTCTCCATGCCCAGAACCATCTTCGCCAGCGTGGTCTTGCCGCTGCCGCTTTCCCCGACCACGGCGAAAATCTCGGGTTTATCGGAATCAATGATGATTGAAGCCTTGTCCACCGCGTGAAAGTCCTGCGAGGCGAAGCCCTGCCGGATATGAAAGACTTTGGTCAAATTCTCAATTTGAAGGAGTGGCGCGTGGACACTGCCACCATGTGGCTCAGACTGCGACACTGCTCAACTCCTCCTCGACTACATGACAGGCGGTGAAATGCTTCGGCTCGATCTCAATCAAGTCCGGCTCCACCGTTTGGCAGATGTCTTTCGCCAGCGGGCAGCGCTCGTGGAAGCGGCAGCCGCTGGGCGGGCGATCCAGCGCCGGCGGGCGCCCGGGGATGGCCAGGCGTTCTTCGCGCGAATCCAAGCTGGGCAGCGACTCAATCAAGAAGCGCGTATAGGGATGCCGCGGATTTTCCAGAATCGTCTTTGTGTCCGACTCTTCCACCAGCTTGCCGGCGTAGAGTATACCGATGCGGTCGGCCAGGTTGGCGTGCACACCGATATCGTGCGTGATCAGCACGAGCGTACTGCCTTCTTTCTGCTGTACATCCTTGAGCATTTGAATGACACCGCGCTGAACGACGACGTCCAGCGCCGTGGTCGGCTCGTCAGCAAAGATGAGTTTGGGCCAGAGGATCGTCGCCAGGGCGATGGTCACGCGCTGGCGCATGCCGCCCGAAAGCTGATGCGGATAAGAGGCCAGCACTTTTTCAGGCAAGCCCAAATCGCGCAGATAATCGGCCGTCAGTTGAAACGACTCGGACTTCGTTGCATCGCGGTGGGCGCTGATGAAGTCGTGAAAGGTATCGCGAATGCGCCGCACGGGATTGAGCACATGCATCGAGCCCTGCGGGATATACGAGATCGTACGCCACTTCAAGTCCCGCTGCTGCTCGTCGGTCAAATCAGCGGCGTCGAGGATATCGCCGTCAAGGTGGTATTTCACTTCGCCGCCCACAACGGTCAGCGGCGGCTCATAGGCGCCTAGCAGAATCCGCAGCAAGGTCGACTTGCCGCAGCCCGATTCGCCGGCGATGCCGTAGACTTCGCCCTCTTTGATGCGCAGCGTAATGCCGTCAACCGCTTTTACCGTGCGCTCGACGCCGTAGGCTTGGGTGATGTAATAGGCGCGCAGATCATTGGTCTCGATTATGGTGCCCATGCGTCGTCCTTGTCATTGCGCGGGTCGTCATCTTGCGATTCTTCGCCCACCTGCGCCGTCAGACGAACCAGGCGCTTGCGCGGGTCGAGGTATTCACCCAGACCAACTGACATCAGATAAAAGCCCAGCACCATAAGAATCGCGGCCACGATAGGCGCGATCAAGACCCAGGTCCGCCCCACCCAGATCGACTGGTAATAGTTGCCCCAGTAGATCATGGTCCCGATGGTGGGGCTATCCAGGTTAGCCAGGCCAAGATACGAAAGCGTCACTTCAATGCCGATTGAGAAGAGAAAACCGCTGATGACGTCAGCCAGCATAAAGGGAATGATAAAGGGAAGGTGCTCGCGAATCACGATTTTGATAGTGCTCATGCCGCTGAAAACGGCCGTATGGGTGAAGTCACGCTCGCGCAGGCTTAGGATCTGCGCGCGATATCGCTTCGAGGGAAAAGCCCAGTCCAGCAATCCGATGAGAATGCCCAGCGAGTATATGGTCAGGCTGCCGCGCAAGATTGCGCCGATCAATATGAGCAAGGGTAATCGCGGGATGACAATGATGCTTTCAATGACCGATTGCGTCACACGGTCGAAGGTACCGCCGAAATAGCCGGATATCATGCCGAGCGTCACGCCAATGCCGCGACCAATTACGACCGCGATGATAGAAATGGTTAAGGTATTTCTAACCGCGAAGGTCATCGTCCAAAAGACATCTTCTCCCTGTGAAGTCGTGCCAAAGACGAATTCAGTCGATGGCGGCTGGTTGCGCTTGACTTTGCGCCGCAGCTTGCCGGGGTCATAGGGCGAAAATGAAGAAAGCACTACCATAACCGCGACCAGCAGCAAGATGAGCGAGCCGAAGCGGAATGAGGGGCTATATTTGAAGAGGTCTCTTATCGTAGCTAACAATGCAACCTCCGACGGGCAAAGACTGCGTCCTGCGCCTGCGAGACGGGCGTTTCTATCGCAGGCGGACGCGCGGATCGAATAAAGGATAGAGCAGGTCAATCAAGAGCGCGGCGGTCGCGACGCCTATTATCGACAGCAATGTGATGCCCATGATGACATTATAGTCGCCATTATAGATGGCGTTGTAAAGCACAAATCCGATGCCGGGATAAGTAAACAGCACCTCCGTAATCAGCGCCCCTTCAAAGATCAAGCCTAGAGAGAGCGCCAGATCGGTGACTTGCGGCAGCATCGTGTTGCGCGCGACATAAAAGAGAATAATCTTCCGTTTAGGCACGGCCGCCAGTTCGGCATATTGCACGTAGTCACTGGCGATTTCGGTGGTTGTTAATGACTTGGCCATGATGAAGCGGAAGGCGGTGGCGCCAATCACCACCGACAAGGCGGGCATGAACCCAAAATAAATCAGCGTACTTATATACTCCCAGGTTAGCGCCGCATCCCCGCGCGACCCGCCCATCAGCGGAAACCACTTTAGCTCCGCCACAAAAATGAGAATCAGTACAAAGGCGATGATGAGATAAGGAACTGGGTAAATAACGACAACAACTCGCTCAAAAACTTGCGCCCAGCGGCGGTTGTGAAAGTAGCCAGCCAAGGAACCGAGCAACACGCCAGCGGTCCAGGAAATGATCGTCGTGGTAAGCAGCAGGCCGATAGTCCAGGGCAGCGCGGTCGCTATGATTTCGGTGACCGGCCGCGGGAAGTTGCCGAATGAGGGACCTAAATCTCCCACCATCAGCCGCTGCCAATACAAGACGTATTGCTCCAGCAGCGTCTTGTCCAGCCCGTAAAGCGCCAGCGTCGTCTCGCGCATGGTCTTGAAGGCTTCCGGATCCATGGTCTGGAAGGCGGTCATGCGCGCCAATATCTCATCGACAGGATTAATAGGAGACAAGCGCGGGATCAAGAAGGTGACGGTGATGCCGATAAAGACAACCAAAAACCACTGGAAGATGCGAGGGAGGATGTAGGTTCGCAGCAGATTCATTTGATGTCCCTGGTTTCAAATCCGTAGGGGCGAGCGCAGGTCAGTGTCTACGCGACCCGGCGGCTCGCCCGTACACACATTCTAAAACGCGGTTCGCCGGTTCTGAAAACGTAGGGGCGACTCTATATGAGTCGCCCACATTTTACGCAGATTACGAAGTCGGCGTAAGGTTCTGGATGGCGAACTTGCCGCCCATGAACCAGTACAAGGGCTGATAGTTCGGGTTCTCGGCAGTCGGGAAGCCGGTCCAGTACTTCTCATCCCAGGTGACGAACTTCTTGAAGGCGATGGTGGTAATGTCCATCATGTTCTCGGTCCAGTGCTTGACGAACTCATGCGCCAGAGCCAGATTCTCTTCCTCTTGCGCAACCGGGTTCACGGATTCCATCGCGTCAATCAACTCGTCCAGCACCGTCTCCTGCTGGCGGCGCAGCGAATCGCCGCCGAGCGGATTGTAGTCTTCGCCGCTGGGCGCGTAGTACTTGGAGTGGTAGCCGCGCACGTTGGGCCACATATCGCCGGAAGCCAGCGCGAAACTCTGCCAGGGGGTGCTGACTTCGAAAGCGCCTACTCTGTGATTCTGGGTCCAGGTGCTGCGGTCCAGCGTGATGAAATTCACGTCGATGCCGAACTCCGCCCACATGTCAGCCGCGGCTTGACCCATACGATAGGCATCGTTCTCGCTCGGGTCGGACTGGATGTCCAGGCTCCAAATCTCGCCGTCGGGCGTCAGCCAGTTGCCGCCGCCATCCCGGCTCAAGCCGGCTTTCATCAGCAGTTTCTCAGCCGCGTCCGTGTCGAACTTCCACCAGCCGCTGCCAAATACGTCGCGCGGCGCGCCGGGAACGGTGTGGCCATAATCTTCAGCCCAAGCCGCAATCTGGTCGGGCACAGTCGGATCATAGGGGTTGTACATCTCGCCATCGCCCAAGTCGATCTGCAGGTCAATCAGCCACTGCTCCAGCGGCTCGTGATACAGTTCCTGGAGTTTGGGAGTGGGCGGAATATTGATGGGCGTTACCTTGGCGATGCCGCCGATATATTCGGTTTGCAGTTCGACGATGTTGATCGCCAGCGCCAGCGCCCAACGGACGTCCTTGTTGGCCACCAAGGGGTCGCCTTCCAGATTGAAGGACATCGCCCGGCTGCTGACTTCGTTGGGATAGGCCCAGGGGAAGGCGGTGAACCAACTGCGAGCGGTCGGCGTGGTATCCAGCGTGGTTTCGAAGGATTCGATATCCACATCGAAGTACACATCCAACTCGCCGCGGGACATGGCGATGGCTTTCTTGATGTTCTCATTGCCGTACCAGATGCCCAGGGCGTAGGGAGGTCCGGAACCGCCAGTGATGACGCCAGCCAGCGAATTCTCAGGATCTTCACGGCGCTGGAACAACTGCCAGTAGCCGTTTTCATCCCAGTCGATGGGCAGATAGTTGCCCAAGACAACCATGTCTTCGGCATCCCAGAACCAATCGCTTAGGCTCTCGCCCTCGGCCAGGTTGGCTTCAACTTCGGCGACCACATGGCTCGGCATCATATAAATGCCGTTCCAGCGCGATTCAAAGAGGGTGTGGAAACGCGGATTCGAACGACTTAGCGTGAATTTGACGCTGTAGTCGCCGGTCTTTTCGACCTCAGCGCCGAATTCGTCCAACTGCACCGACCAGCCACTTTGCGTACCGCCCGGGTAGCTGTTCCTCAGCGCGTTGATGGTGTAGACGACATCGTCAGCGTTGAATTCTTCGCCATCGGACCAGAGGACGCCTTGACGCAAGTCAACCGACATTTCAGTAAAGTCGTCATTATAAACCGGGTCGCCCGCGGCCAATGCGTGGATGAATGCACCGGTTTCCTGATCACGATTCCAGAAGGTCTCGTGCATCAGCGCGTGGAAGAAGGCTGTATGGATGCCGCTCTTCCAGATATTCCAGTTGGCTTCGGTCGGCAGACGGTAAATGCGGTCAAAGACCCAAAGATTTTCGCGCCCGCCCGGCACCTCGACAGGCAGGCCCTGCGGCTCCTGAGCCAAGCCGACCAGCGTCGGCACAGTCAACAGCGCCAACAGCAGCAAAAGTACAACTTTCCTTACCATAACAAAAGCTCCTCCACTGAATGGAACAGAATTTCTGGAGCGCGCTATCGCACTCCAACATGCCCTGAACAGGCAATCGCATGGATATAGTAACGTAAATTTCAGACTTGGCAAGTAATCGGTTAATTGAACTTGCGGTATCGCCGCAAACTGGCTAACTTATTGGCTTATTGTCGAATCCGTAGCCAGGCGCGGACGCCTATGATAAACTCCCCGCGAAAATGAGGAGAACAGTATATGCTCAAGAAGCCCAATGTCCTGCTGATAGCCATCGATTCCATCCGCGCCGATCACATGTCCTGCTACGGCTACGGACGAAACACGACGCCGCATATCGACCGCTTCGCCGAAAGCGGGACGCTCTTTGAAAATACCTTCAGCCCGCATATTCCCACCACGCCAGCCTACGCGTCCATGCTGACCGGCCGCGACTGCTTCGGTACGCAGGTAGTCGCTCTGCGGCATCAGGGTCCCTTGCGCGCCGAAGTTCCGACCGCCGCCGAAATCTTCCGCGAATGCGGTTACAACACCACCTGCGTCGGCTTCCCGGGCAACCCCAGTTCGCGCGGCTTCGACAACTATCTCGAGTACGCCGGCTGGGGCAGCTTCTCCCAGGGACGCAGCCCCAAAGCGCAGAACCTCAACGATGTGACCTTGCCGGAGCTGGAGCGGCTAAACGCCGATGACAAGCCCTGGTTCGTCATGCTGCGGCACATGGACCCGCACGCGCCCTACCTGCCGCCCGCGCCTTATGAGCGCATGTTTTATCACGGCGACGAATGCGACCCAAACAACCGCTCGATGGATCCGGTGCTGGATTTCAAACCCTTCGGCACCTTCTTCAAATCCTGGATGCCGCCCGGAATCTCCGACAAAGACTACATCATCGCCCAATACGACGGCGCCATCGCTTATATGGACGCCTGCATCCAGTCCATCTTCACCGCGCTCGAGAGCATGGGCGTACTCGACGACACCATCATCGCGCTGAACGGCGACCACGGCGAAACGCTCTATGACCACGAATTGTGGTTCGACCATCACGGCATCTTCGACAACGTGCTGCACGTCCCGCTGATCATTCGTTATCCGAGCGCCGTACCCGCCGGCGCGCGCCTCAGCGGCTTCAACCAGCACAAGGACCTGCTGCCCACCCTGCTTGATCTGGCGGGGCTTTACCCCCACCCTGAATCCATGCGCCATCTCTATGGCGCATTTTCCCATAAAGAGGGAGGGACTTCACAAGCCGCTGGCTCCCCTTCCCACTTTATGGGGGAAGGGGCTGGGGGATGGGGGTTCGACGGCCGGTCGCTGCTGCCCATGATGCGCGGCGATGTAGCCTCCTTCGACAGCGAGTTTTACATCAGCGAATGCACCTGGATGCGCAAACATGGCTGGCGTACGCCCGGCTGGAAGCTGATGATCGCGCTGGAGCCGGACTTCCATTTCAAGCCGGAAGTCGAACTTTTCAACCTGGTCGAAGACCCGAACGAAGACCACAATCTGGCTGAGGAATTGCCCGATGTGGTTGAGGCGCTGCGGACGCGTATGGAGGCCTGGATCGCCAAGCGCGAAGCCGAAACCGGCTTCACCAATCCGATGCTGACGCAGGGCGACTGGCACGGCCAGAAGGGCGTCGGCGCCTTCAGGAGCTCGCAGCAAGCCTACGATACCTTGTTCATCGGCGACCTGGACAAAGCCATCAAGCTGCAGGCGCAATCGCGCGAAGAAGAATAATCGCAATTAACGATTGCAGGGGCGACCTATCACGTCGCCCGCGAATAGCGAAACTGTGTGGGCGACCCTGGGGTCGCCCACAGGAAACAAGGAGACCCAAACATGACCTTACGCGTAGCCATCGTTGGCATGGGCGGCATCGGCAATAATCACGGCCGCTGTTACAGCAAACACCCCGAGGCCGAGGTAGTCGCCGTCTGCGACATCCTGCAAGAGCGCTCGGACAAGGCGGCCGAAGCCTTTGGCTGCCAAGGCTTTTACTCGGTGCAATCGCTGCTGGACAGCGGCGTCGAGTTTGACGCGGCCAGCGTGACAACGGCCGGCTTTGAAAATGGCGGCGATCATTACGCGCCAACCATGCAATTGCTGCGCGCCGGTTATCCGGTCCTGGGCGAAAAGCCGATATCCAACAGCGTGGCCGAAGCCGAAGAAATGGTGGCGCTGGCGGCGGAAAAGAACCTGCGCTATGGCATCAACCTCAATCACCGCTTCACGCCGGCGGCCGAGCTGGCGAAAGAGTGGCTGCTGCGCGGTCGCGTTGGCGAAGTCAACATGATCGATATGACCATGTGGATCAACAACCCCAACGAAACCTCGCCGCACTTCCACATGCGCGCGCTGCATCCGCATTCGCTCGATGTCATGCGTTATTTCGCTCAATCCGATGTGACGCAGGTTCACGCCAATTTCAAGAAGAGCAAGGGCCGTACCATCTGGTCCAACGTCCAGGTCAATTTGCTTTATGAGAATGGCATCATCGGCCACCTGCGCGGCAGCTACGACGGCAACTTCGGCGCCACCAGCCTGGGCGGCGGCTCCTACGGCCTGGAGACGCTCGATATCTTCGGCTCGGCCGGGCGGATTTTCCTGCGCGACGCTTGCGAAGAACTCACCTATTACCCCCGTTTCGAGGGCCAAACCGAGCGCCACGAAAATTACGGCGGCATGAGCCACTTCGGCGAGACCTTCCAAAGCCGCATCGGCCATTGGGTTGACCAAAATCTGGCTAACGTGTCGCCGGACAAGATCGACGCTTCGGGCGCTGACGGCTTGCACGTTCAGCGCATCATTGAGGCGGCCATCGAATCCTGGGACACCGGAAAGGTCGTATCGCTGTGATAACGGTCATCGGCCGCGGCCACAGCGGTACGCGCGCGATCTCTCATACGCTCTACGCTTCCGGCGTGTACATGGGTCAAACGCTGAACCCGTCCGGCGATTTGGTGCCGGCCTGGCACATGTACGACGCCTGCCGCATCTTCGCGCGCTACGTCAAATGGAATGGCGACCTGACTTGGGATTTCAGCCGCGCTCATGAGGCTGAAATTCCGCTCGTCTTCAAGCGGAATCTCGATCGCTACCTGGAATCGGTGCACAATCATTCGCGTCCTCTCAAAGGCTGGAAAGTGCCGGAGACCACGCTGGTCTTTCCCTGGATCTTGCGCATGTATCCGGATATTCATTACATATTCTGGGTTCGCAATCCGCGCGACTGCATCATCGGCGCGCACAAAACGGACGACATGCGCGACTTCGGCATTCAGTATCCCGCCCCCCTCGCCCCCCCCGATGAACAGGGGGAAGCAAAAGAAGATGAACGCCTGCGCCGCGCCATCTCCTGGAAATATCAGTACGATCTGGTCAAGTCGACGCCCAAGCCCAAGCGCTGGATCGAAGTGCGCTTTGAAGACTTCGTCACGCGGCAGGAAGAAACGCTGCGGCGGCTGGAAGATTTTCTGGGCATTCCGCTGGCGCGCATCGTGATGCGGCAAGACACCATCAATCGCTGGCAGCGCGACGAGGGCCTGAATTATTTCGACTTTTTGGCGCCGGCCATGCGCGAATACGGTTACGGAATTCCTGGCTAATTTCTGATCTTGGCCTATTGACCGGGCGCAATACAGGCTTATTTCGCCACAGAGACACAGAGGGCACAGAGAGAAAATGGCGTTAAGAGCAGCAGTCATCGGCTTAGGACCTATCGGAAATCGGCACGCCAAACTCTATGCGCAAGACGCGCTGGCTGAGCTAGTCGGCGTCTGCGATCTCATCCCCGAGCGCGCCGACCAAGCGGCCGCCCTGCATGACGCCCCGGCCTTCTACGATGCCGAGCAAATGCTGCGCGAGCTGGCGCCGGATGTGGTCAGCGTCGCCACCGGCGGTTTCGAAAACAGCAGCGATCATTACCTGCCCACCATGCAGGCGCTGTCGGCGGGCTGCCATGTGCTGGGCGAGAAACCCATTTCCAACGAGATCGCGCCCGCCGAAGCCATGGTGGCCAAGGGGCGCGAGATGGGACTTTGCTACGGCATCAACCTCAACCACCGCTTCACGCCGGCGGCGCGCCTGGCCAAATCCTGGGTGGATGAGGGGCGGCTGGGTCAGTTGCTATTCGTCAATATGGCCATGTGGATCATGAACCCGGCCGAGACCTCGCCCTACTACCATATCAAGTCGCTGCACCCGCATACGGTGGACGTTATGCGCTATTTCTGCGGCGACATCGAGGCGGTGCATTGCTTCGCCACCAAGGCGCCGGGGCGGCAGATCTGGTCGACGGCGCAATTCAGTTTCCGCTTCCGCAACGGCGCGGTCGGCGCTTTAACCGGCAGCTACGATATTGAGCGCGGCCATCCCATGGAGCGCTGCGAAGTCGCCGGCACCGGCGGCCGCTTTGTGCTGGACGATATGTGGCGCGAATTGACGCTCTACCCGGCCGGCGACCTGCAGAAGACCGTCTACACCGACCCGCTCTTTGGCGGCTTCCACAATTTCGAGAACACTTTTCGCGAGCGGATTCACTGCTTCTTGCGGCAGGTCACGGATGGCGTGGCGCCGGAGGCTATCGATGGCAGCGCGGCCGAGGGTCTGGCGGCGCAGAAGGTGCTGGCGGCGGCGATTGAGTCGCTGGAGACAGGGGCGGTTGCCTACCTTGATTGTGGTTCGTGATTTCAGATGCAATTGGTCACACTGAAATACAAGTATCAGACAGAATTAGAGCGAGGCAAGGACATGAAACTGGGAGCAAACTCACTTTTATTCGGCGCTTGGGATATGGAAACCGCCTTCAAGTACCTCAAGATGGCCGGCTACGACGGCATCGAGATGTCCGCCATTGACGCCATGAGCCAGCACCTCGTACTCTCGCGCTGGCAGGAATGCGCCCCGCAGATCGTACGCCTGTCCAAGGAGTACGACCTGGAATTGCTGGCGATGGAGCAGTCCTCGCGCGATCCCGATTTGATGGAGCGCGCCTTTCAAGCGGCGGTCGAAACCGGCATACCAATCATCTGCTGCGGACCCGGCGGGAAAGCCGATGACGAATCGACCTATCAGCAAGTGCTGGATGAGCTGGGCGCGCTGGTGCGGCGAGCGGAACACTACGGCGTGATGCTTTGCGCCAAAGCCCATGTCGGCCAATACGTCTACAACACGCCCACCAGCCTCAAAGTCTTGAGCGATATTACCTCGCCGAACTTTGGCCTGGACATGGACCCGTCGCATATTTACCGCGCCGGCGAGAACCCGGTCGACGCCATCGAAGCCGTGATCGACCGCATCAGACACGTCCACATCCGCGATTGCAAGGGCCGTCAACAGGGGCCGGGCGCGCCGGAAGATCAAGCCAATGGGCGCGGGGACATCGACCTGGTCGGTTACATCCGCGTCTTGCACGAGCACGGCTATACCGGTCCGCTCAATCTGGAAGTAATCGGCGCCAAAGCGCAGGGGCATACGCTTGAGCAGTGCATCACCATCGGCGCCGAAGCGCGCGGGCACATGCAAGCCTGCTTGCAAGCCGCCGGCGCCCGCTAGCGCGAATCACCCCCATCCCCCAGCCCCCATCAAGAGGGAAGGGGAGCAATGTAGCTGCAAGTTCGGCAACAACTAGGGCGGGTCGCCCACGCAAGAAAGGCAACCATGAATTTTCAACCTTCCGATAAACAAGTGCAATCCGCTTACGAAAACGCTAGCGAACGCTATGCCACCTTTGGCGTTGATGTGGACGCCGCCATGAACATCCTCAAGACCGTGGCCATCAGCCTGCATTGCTGGCAAGGCGACGATGTCGGCGGCTTTGAAGACCCGGAGCGCGGGCTCAGCGGCGGCATCATGGCCACCGGCAATTACCCGGGCAAAGCGCGCAATATCGACGAGCTGCGAGCCGATCTCGACCAAGCTTACCGCCTGATACCGGGCGATCATCGCCTGGCGCTGCATGGCTCCTACCTCGATAGCGCGACCAAAGTGCCGCGCGACGAACTGCAACCGCGGCACTTCGCCTCCTGGATCGACTGGGCCAAAGCCAAGAACCACGGGCTGGATTTTAATCCCACCTTTTTCTCGCATGACCTGGCCGACGACGGTTTTACCCTGGCGCACACCGACGCCGGCATCCGCCGCTTCTGGATCGACCACGCCATTGCCACGCGCCATATCAGCGCTTATTTCGGCCGCGAATTGGGTACGCCCTCGGTCAACAACGTCTGGATCCCCGATGGCTACAAAGACAGCCCCGCCGACCGATTGAGCCCGCGCCAGCGGCTGCTGGAAGCGCTGGACGAGATCTTCGCCGAGGAGCTAAATCCGGCCCACAACCTCGATGCCATCGAATGCAAACTCTTTGGCCTGGGCTCGGAGAGTTATGTCGTCGGTTCGCACGAGTTCTACCTCGGTTACGCCGTCTCGCGCCAGAAGCTGCTCTGCCTGGACGCGGGCCACTTCCACCCGACCGAGACCATCGCCGACAAGCTCTCGTCCATCCTGCTTTACGTGCCTGAGATTCTGCTGCATGTCAGCCGCGGCGTACGCTGGGACAGCGACCATGTCGTGACGCTCAGCGACGATCTGCAAGCAATCATGCAGGAGATCGTCCGCAGCGACGCGCTGGAGCGGGTGCATATCGGCCTGGATTTCTTCGACGCCAGCATCAATCGCATCGGCGCCTGGGCCATCGGCACGCGCAACGCCTGCCGCGCCCTGCTGATGGCGCTGCTGGAACCGCGTGAATTGCTGCGAGGATACGAGAACGAGGGCGATTTCACCGGGCGCCTGGCGCTGCTGGAAGAGCTGAAGAGCCTGCCCTTCGGCGCGGTCTGGGATTACTATTGCCGCTCGCATGATGTGCCGGTCGGCATGGCTTTCATGGACGATATCCGCGAATACGAGCGGACGGTCTTGTCGCAGCGTAACTAGAGTAAGTGCGAGTAAGTAATGAGAATATAGGTACATCATCACAAAATAGCGAATTTTCGTGTTTGTGCGGGCGAGCCAAGGCTCGCCCCTACAACTTTCGACTATATTTTGAACCCTGTAGGGGTCAGCCTTGGCTGACCCGATGCTGTGAAATTTGCA
>JAJDXR010000031.1 GCA_022823165.1 Anaerolineae bacterium
AAGGGCGGCGGCCAAACCAATGTCTGGACCAGTTTGAGCCTGGTGGAATATTGGCTGTATGAAGGCAGGTCCATCATTTGGACGAATAGGGTAATTCCGGCCTTTCCGCAAACATCCGCGGTATTTAAGTTCCGCCTGAGCCTGAAAATCTGCCTGATTTATTCCACGCAAGAAGGCTGCACGCTGCATAATTGGACGGACTGGCAAGAAATTGAACAAACGATCAGCGCCTAGCGCGGGCGCCGGCATTTTATTCAATCCCAATGCAAAGGAAGCGTGAAATGAAGAATCGTCGAGCTGCCATCATCGCCTTAATCGCCGCGCTGAGCGCGCTCTTCGCCCCGACTGCGCTGGCGATCAGCATAGTCAGTTTCACCTATGACGGCTGGATCGTTATAGGCTCCGATCAATATTTGCGATTTAGCTGGGTTACATTAGACGATGAGAAAGAGGTTCAGCTCCAATTCAAAGGCGGCGCCGACAACAGCTGCCCCAGCGGCGGCGGAGGTTCCAGCAGCGGGGGGGGGGCGGACATAGCGGCGGCAGCCAAACCTGCAACCCCTACAACACTGTAACCAATGTCTGGACCTCTTTGTACATCTCAACCCATGGGCACGACAACAACAAGACTTGGATCTACAGCAAAACGGTGTCCCTGTCGCCGGACTCGAGCTCGACCTTCCAATTCCGCATAAGAGTAAAAGCATGCGTCTTGAGGAACCAAGGCGACGACGGCGGCGATACAAATTCTGGCGGCACGGCAGCTGGCTGCGAAAAATACGACTGGACAGGATGGAAAGAAATTGAAGTGCAATTCGGGGCGGGATAATCCCGCCATTTTGCCAATAGCTTCAAAAGCAATCGAAAGGAAGTGTGAAGTGAAGAATCGTCGAGTTTCCGTCTTTATCAGCCTGTTGATAACAGGCATAGTTCTATTCGCCCCCCCGCATTTGCAAGCGCAGACGAACAACGAAGTCAGCGTCAGCAATTTTCGCTATGAGTACACCGACAGCGCTAGCCGCTGGGTCTTCAGTTGGGATAGCATCGACGGCTCGTCTGTGCGGAAATTGCAGATCAAAGGCGGCGGCTGGCTGAATAGCTGGAAGTCGGTCTACCTGAAGGATGTCTGGCATAACGATGGCAAAACCTATGCGCTGGTCAATTCGGTCTCTTGGACGGCAGGCAGCAAGTGGCGCTTCCGTTTGAAGCTCAAGCTGAGCGACGGCAGCAAAACCGCCTGGGCGAAGCTGACGCATGATTTTAATTAGGCTATAAGGCTTGATTGGCTTTAGCATCAAAATCGCCATTTTCACCCCCATCCCCCGGCCCCTCCTTGCCATCTCCATGGCAAGCATCCCCAAAATGAGGGAAGGGGAGCGATACGACGTTTTAAAGTCCCTCCCTCTTTATGGGACGATGCGCCATAGAGATGACGCATGGATTTAGGGTGGGGGAAAATGCTGGCATGTCCACCTAACTCGACACTCCCATCAAGGAGGCGTATTTGACAACACCAGCAGAATTAGCATACGATGAAAGTACGGACAAGACCTGAAGGAGCAAACCATGTATACTCCCCCCCCCCCGCGATTCTCAATAATCGGCATCGCTTTGGCGGTTATCGTCTTTTTCGCCGCCATGTTCATCCATGCAAGCGAAAACACGGCTGTGAACAACACGAAGTTCGAAATCAAGAATAGCAAATGGAATATCAACTTTGACAATGTACCTCATTTGGCCGGCGTGCTCACCCAATACAAGGGCGGCGGCATTACCAATGTCTTTACCACAGTTTGGAGTACTTCTATCCATCAAGGCGGCTCGCGGACAAATGTGGCGTTCAACCCGCTGAGCAACGACCCCAGCGGCACTTACTATTTCCGCATCAAAGTGACGCAATGCTTCGCCGACGGCACTTGCGCCCCCATGGCTTGGGCTTGCAACGCCACTCCCACCGCGATCCACTGCACCAGCGACGGTTGGGCAAGAACCAGCCATGACTTCGATTAGCGGTAAAACCGGCGCGGCGCTGACTCCAGCATCGCGCCGGCGCTGTATTCACTCTCAATCGAAAGGAAGCGCGAAGTGAAACATCGTCGAATTGCCGTCATCATCAGCTTGCTGCTAACGGGCATAGCGCTCGTCGCCGTCCTGCCCCTGCAGGCGCAGACGAACAACGACTTGTCCGTCGACAATTTCAAATACAAAGGCGAAGACGCTTTTGGCCGCTGGATCTTCAGCTGGGATACCCTCGACAGCGAGAGCGTACATAAATTTCAGTACAAGAATCCCAACTGGCTAAATACCTGGACCACGATGAACCTGATCTACACCCAGCGCAGCAGCGGCACAACCACAGTGGCTGTCAACGCCGTCGCTTGGGTCAGCGGCGAGACCTTGCACTTTCGCGTGAAGCTGGATACGCCACAAGGCAGAACCCCATGGGCGGAGATTTCATGGAACTTTTAGTTGCCTAACGAGCAATTCGCACAGGAAAGGAAACGCAACATGAAACATCGTCGAGCGCGCATCATCATCTTTCTGGCGCTGAGCGCGCTATTCGCCGCCCTG
Organism: Anaerolineae bacterium; assembly: GCA_022823165.1. Lineage (GTDB taxonomy): Bacteria > Chloroflexota > Anaerolineae > Aggregatilineales > Phototrophicaceae > UBA6055. The sequence continues at coordinate 2,572 of JAJDXR010000031.1, forward strand.
CCATTAAATGCGCAGACGAACAACAGCGTTACCATCCAGGACTTGAAATACGAAGGCGTCTACCCGAACGACATGATGGTGATTAGCTGGGAGACCGTCCCGAATTGGGACAGCGTCAACAAGCTGCAGGTCAAAGATGGCAGCTCTGTGAACGACTGGACATCGGTAAGCAGCCAGAATAGGTCTACCCTGATCCAAGGCAATCGCACCTTCCTGAGTTTTCCCAACTATTCCATGTATGAATATACCGGCGAGCTCTTGAAGATCCGTGTGCGTTTGCTGCTGAAAGACGGCAGCCTGACGCCCTATGCCTACGTCAATCAAAGCCTCTCGGACTCGCCCGGCTCAAGCTAGCGGCGGGCTATTCCACCCCCATCCCCCGATTTTCCGCCGCCAAGAGCAGGCGCCTGGATTTAGGGTGGGGGTATACGCGGCGCTGCGCTATACTGCGCAAATTGAAAGAAACGGTAATCTGAATTTTCAAGCGATAAAAAGGAGACTGAACATGCGCAAAATCTTAGCGACTTTACTCATACTGGCGCTGCTGCTGCCGCTGTCAATGGTTCAAGCCGAAAGTGGTCCCACCGTCGCCATTCTCAGCTTCGGCGAGCTGCCCACCAACGATGTAACCGAAGGCGCGATACTCGATATTCTGGAATCTTACGGCTTCTTCAGCTCCGACGAAGGCGAGATCCTGCGCAGCCGCGCGGATCTGGATGGCGAGCATATCCACATATTCTGGGGCAGCGCCAACTTCGACCTGCCCACCGCCAATTTGATGGTGCAGCAGGCGCTGGACGAGGACCCTGCTGTGCTGATAACGCTCAGCGCCACCGTGACGCAGATGGCGGTGAATGCCACCGAAGGCATGGAGAACCCGCCGGCGATCTTGTTCACCTCGGTCTTTAATCCCTTTGAGGCTGGCATCGCCGAGTCGCCCTGCATCAAGCCGGATCATGTTACCGGCGCGCTGTCCACCACGCCCTACGAAGACTTGCTGGACTTGATGCTGACGCATTATCCCCATATCGAGACCATCGGCACCGTCTTCAATACATCGCAGGCTTCCGGCGTCGTCGGCGCCAGCGAAATCAAGCGCATCGCCGAATTCTGGGATATGACCGTGGAATCGGCTGCCATCACCGGCGTTGACGAGCTTATCACAGCGGCTGAGAGCCTCATCGACAAGGGCGTGCAAGCCTTTGTCATGCCGATTGACCTGCGCATGGACGCGGCTGGCTTGCCCATCCTGGTCGCCATGAGCAACGAATATGGCATCCCGGTTTTCCATCCGGCCCTCTTCTCGGTGGAAGCGGGCGCGGCGCTCAGCGCGGGCTTTTACAGCTTCTATGCCCAGGGCGAGAATATCGGGCGCATCCTGGCGGCCTATCTCAATGGTCAGATTGATCTCGCGGTTACGCCTATCCTCGAGCAGAGCAGCGAAGCCATCGGCGTGAACCTGGACGCGGCGCTGGAACAGGGCATCGATATCACGCCGAAAATCCTGGAGCAGGCCGATGTCGTGGTTGAAGGCGGCGAATCGACCATCAACGAGCGCGTCAGCGAGCAAATGCGCGCAGCCGGCGATATCGTGCCCCTGGAAGATCGGCTGCCGGGCGACGAGGGCTTCCTCTTCTTTTTGCAGAGCCAGGGCTGCAGCGAAGAGCGCATCGCCGCCGAGCAAGCGCAGCTGGACGCCGCCGCGGCCTCCGAATAGACGCGGGCGAGCGCGGACCATCCATGACGCGACTGTCAACTGAGCAAGTCCGCCGCGTCCGCGCTCGCTTTCAATGCCTGCATCCAGCCTCGCGCTTAAACAGGCGCCCGGCCGCGGCTGTTAGCAAGCTGTTCGCCCTGCAATCACAAGAGTGGCCATCAGCGCAGCTGGCGATCCACGCCCGCTGCGCTGGCCTCTCGCAAGCCGATGTAGCGCGGGCGCGCGAAGTCGAGCGCGGTTTTGTCTTGACCTGGGCGCTGCGCGGGACGCTGCACCTGGTCCCAGCCGAAGATCTTCGCTGGCTGCTTGAGCTGTGCGCGCCGGCTGCCATTCGCGGCACTGAGAGCCGCTACCTGTATAGTTCCGCTTTGAGGTGGGTTGGGTTTTGATGGAATTTATCCGGGGTTTCTCGCCAGCGATCACAGATGAATTCATACGGACTTCGCCCCTTCAGCGTCTTGAGTCTTTTGCCAAAATTGTAGGCTTGCAAGAAT
>JAJDXR010000066.1 GCA_022823165.1 Anaerolineae bacterium
ATTCTTGCAAGCCTACAATTTTGGCAAAAGACTCAAGACGCTGAAGGGGCGAAGTCCGTATGAATTCATCTGTGATCGCTGGCGAGAAACCCCGGATAAATTCCATCAAAACCCAACCCACCTCAAAGCGGAACTATACAAATAGGCCTGTATAGCAAGCAGCAGTGTAGCGCATGCCGGCGAGCGAATACAGAGTCGCGTATTTGGAATCGCCTGTGCGGACGCAGTGCAAGCAAGTGAGACCTGCAAATGCTTACCACATAGGATACAAAGGTATTGGTTTGCCACAGAGGCGCGGAAGCAATGCCAATAAAATAATGAGAACTGGTAGGGGCGTCCCGGCGGGTCGCCCAAATATCACGATTACGACATGCGGGCGATTCACAGGATCGCGTAGACACTGCCCGTTAATCGCCCCTGCAACGTGCCTGTATTGTCGCATTTCTTTCTTGGAGTTACTGAGGGCGCAGAATGGGCGAGGCAAGGCTTGCCCCTGCAAAGATTTTCTCTGAACCAGCTAACCGCCCGCCACAAAGTCGGCGATGCTCAACCTCGCTGTGGGCATATCGGCGCAGGGCGTTCCCACCACCGCCCGTTCATCTTCGGCTGCGAATACGCTCTGGACTGTGATCGCGCCCTCGACCACCGCCTGCTCCGCCGCGTCAATCATGGCTTTGACAGGCTCGGGCGTGGCCGCCTGATAATAGGCGTTGCGGGCGATGCCGACCACGCCCTCGGCGATGCCCAGATTCTCGCTGGCGCCATAGGGCAGCGCTCCTTCCAGGTGCAGGCTGACGGCGCGGACGATGGCGATGTCAACATGCTGGAGCATGCTGGTCAGGATATGCGCGGCTTGCTCGGGGTCGGTCTCGGCCACCAGAGCCGCTTGATCCATGCCGGCGCCGATGGCGTAGCGCGCTTGCTCCTGCGCCGCTTCCAGGACGCCCACGCCGCTGCCGCCGGCGGCCTGGAAGACAATATCAGCCCCCTGCTCGTACATGGCCAGCGCGATCTCTTTGCCGCGGGCCGGATCACTCCAGCTGTCGACGTACTGTACAATGGTCCGCGACCCCGGGTTGACCAGGCAGGCGCCCTGCTCATAGCCGACGATGAAGTTGTTAATCACCGGGATCGGCTGCCCGCCGACCGCGCCGATGATGGGTGCTTCGTTAGCGCCTTCCAGCGCGCTGGTGGTGATGGCCGCGGCGTATATGCCCGCCAGGAAAGCGCCTTCGTTCTGGGCGAAGGTCATTGAATAGACATTGGCGCAGGCATCTACGCAGCTCTCGGCGTCAGCGTAGGGCAGGGCGGCGTCGTAGAATATGAAGCGTTTGTCGGGATATTTATGCGCGTTTTCGGCCAGGAAGCCGGCCATCTGAAAGCTGCCGGCGATCAGAATATCGTAGGCGGCGGTATCGGCCATCATGTCCAGCAAGCCCGCCTCCCAATTGGCTGGATCCAAGCCCAGCTCGATGGTATCGGTCGCGATGTCGTAGGCCTCGGCAATGGCTTCCATGCCGCGCTCAGCGCTGTCAAAGAAGGACTTGTCGCCCAGCGCGCCATTGACCACTGATACCACCTTGAGCGGCTCGCCCTGGGCATTGGCGCTGAAAGCCGTCAAATACAAGAGCAGTGCCGCGAGCGTTAAATCGAGCTGCTTCATGGTTCGCCTTTGTTCGCGTGTTGTTACGTCAGATTCGATAACGTTGCGTTTATGATAACCAGCGAGTTGCAGGAAATTGTAGGGGCGACCTGCCAGGCCGCCCGCTTTTTCAGGTTGAATTTTCGTGTGATTCACCGAGTCGCCCCTGCAATGTCTGTCTCTGCGCCCTCTGTGCCTCAGTAAGGGCAAGTAAGTAATGAGAAAAAAGGTACCCACCACAAAATAGCGAATTTTCGTGTTTGCGCGGGCGAGCCAAGGCTCGCCCCTACAACTTTCGACTATATTTTGGACCCTGTAGGGGTCAGCCTTGGCTGACCCGATGCTGTGAAATATGCATGACTAACTTGGAATTACTTCTGTGGTGATAAGAGCTGCACCGTCCACTCGCCTGTCGCTAGAATCAACAGGCGCCGCGCGATAGTGCTATACTTACAGCGTTGCCAACTGGCTAGCCCTATTCTGGCGGAAAGCGTTGCCGATCATGAAGCTAATAATCGATACGGACGCCGGCGTCGATGACGCGCAGGCCATTATGCTGGCGCTGGCCGACCCGGCCGTCGAGGTGCTCGGCATCACCACCTTGACCGGCAATGTGCATATCCGCCAGGTCAATCCCAATGTCTTGACCATCCTGGAAATCATGAACCGCGATGTGCCCGTTTACGCCGGCATTGACCGGCCGCTGATTCAAGAGTGGGAGGACGCCGCCGAGTTTCACGGCGGCGATGGCTTAGGCAATTTTCATGACCGCCCAACCCTGACGCGCAGCCTGGAAGCCGAGCACGCCGTGCCGGCGCTGCTGCGCCTCTCGCGCCAATATGAAGGCGAGCTGACGCTGATTGCGCTGGGCCCGCTGACCAATATCGCCGCCGCCATCCGCCTCGACCCCGATTTTCCGGCGCGCATCAAGAAATTTGTCTTCATGGGCGGCGCCATCGCCGCGCAGGGCAACACCCCCATCGTCACCGCCGAATACAATATCTTCACCGATCCGGAAGCGGCTTGGATCACGCTGGACGCCTTCACCGAATCGACCATGCTCAGCTGGGAGACGACCCTGGCGCACGGCTTCGCCTGGGACAAGTTCAATCGGCTCTGCGCCATCGACACCGTCAGCGGACGCTTCTTCAAGGCGATCTCAAAAGCGACGGCCGAGCGGCTGGAGGGCGACTTTCACCGGCCCGCCTACCTGCTGCCGGATCCGCTGGCAATGGCGATCACGCTGCAGCCGGGGCTTGTTCGAGAGAGTGGCGCCTTCTACACCACGGTCGAGTTGAACGGCCGCAGCACACGCGGGCAGACCGTCATCGACTACAACGGCATCAGCGGTCAGCCGGCCAACGTCACCATCATCCAGCAGTTGGACACCGATGGCGTCTACGATATGTTTGTGGCCGCGCTGTCATCGTCTTGACCTATTTCTCTAGGCCTTGTGTGCCCTCAGTAACTCTGGGAAGGTGATGCTGACAACTTCTCGCATCCCAAACTTGCTGTCTAATATCAGCGCCGACTCTGCCAGCGCGCCCGACGTCATCATCGCCCGGCTGACGCGCCTGCTGGAGGCGCCGGCCCCGGCCAACAGCTGTACGCTGCCGGGGACGGTCGGCGATGTCATCCGCGCCATCGCGAGCGAGCTGGACCTGCCCTGCGCGCCCTTGGGCTCAACCGGCAACCTCGTCATCGAACTCGGCGACCCCGCCGCGCCGCTGGACCTGCTGGTGACGGCGCATATGGACCGGCCCTGCTTCCGTGTACGCAGCTTGCCGGAGGCGACCCTGTATCCGCTTTGCGCCATTCGTGTGCCTGGCGATGAATATAGCTGCGAGGCGCGGACGCTGCGCTATGTCGACGGGCGCGTGCGCGTGACGGCGACCGGCAACCTGCGCTTCGCGGCGAAAGCAGGCGGCGACTATCACATCCATTTCCTGGCGGTTGAGGGCGAGCTGGCTCCCGGCGATACGGTGATGATGCACTGCGCGCCGGCGCTGAATGACGGCCTGGTCAGCGGCGCGGGGCTGGACAACGCCATCGGCGTACTGCTGGCGCTGCTGGCGGCGTACGCATTGCAGCAGTATGCGGCTGACAGCCTGGCTGGCCGCCGCCTGCTCTTCGCGCTCACCGACCAGGAGGAGGGACCGCCCAGCGGTCTCTTTGGCCAGGGCGCGTCACGGCTCGCTCATGCGCTGGAAGCGCCGCGGCTGGGCTTCATCAACATCGATGGCCACAATGTCGATCTCGCGGCGGGACATGTCATGGGGCTGGGCGCGTCGCAGGCTTTCGTCTCCGGCGACGGGCGCGGCTCGGTTGTGCCGATGGATTATCAGGCTCTGGCGGAAGCGCTGGCGGCTGAGGTCAACCGCGAGCGCGCCGGCACGGTGCGGCTGAACGCCAGCTACGTTTCGCGCAGCGATGACATGCTGCTGTCGACCTGGGCGCGCTGCCTGGGGCTGAGCGGCGTCATCGTGGCGAACGCGCATACAACCGAGGAGACGGCCGCGCTGGGCGATATCGTCGCCGCGGCGCACTGGATTCCGGTGTATTTGAGTCAAGTATTGTGTACGCCAAATAACTGGACGGTATGATATGGGAGGTCGGCGCTGTCGATGTAGGGGCGAGCCATTGGCTCGCCCGCCCGACCACACACCTGGAATTGGCATTTGCAATGAGAAATACGCGCCATACACTTCCCGTCCGCCGCTCCTTACGTCTGCACGGTTACGATTATCGCAGTTCGTGCGCCTATTTTGTTACCATTTGTACCGCGGAAAAGCAGCCATTATTCGCCGGGGTTCGCGATGGCAGAATCCAACACAATGAGCTGGGACAAATCGCCGAAAGCTGCTGGCAACAGATTGAGCGTATCCGAACCGGGATTGCACTTGACGCCTATATTGTCATGCCCAATCATGTTCACGGCATCTTGCTCTTTTCAGGCGAAGACGTCGCAGTCAACACGCCCACTGCTGGTCGCGGTCTGGCAGCTGGCTCGCTTGGCGCGGTTCTTGCTCAGTATAAGTCCGCCGTTACCAAACAGAGTCGGTTCATCGAATCGCCACCGACTGATCCAATTTGGCAACGCAACTACCATGACCATATCATCCGCAGCTCTGCATCACTGGACAGAATTCGCCGGTACATTATTGAGAACCCAGCCCGCTGGGAGGATGATGAAATGTACGTCGGCTAATGTGTCGGGTGAACGCAGCGGGCGAGCCAATGGCTCGCCCCTACAGACGTACTGATTGGAAAAATACGGAAGGAACCCCCATGCCCGTACACTCACCCATGCACCAGCAAATCGACACCCTGCCTGACCTGATCCGCGCCATTGTCCAGCCCTTCGACGCCGCCGCCCGCAGCGCCTTCGACTTCGAGACCTGCACATCCGTCAAGCGCATCTACCTGGTGGGCTGCGGCGACAGCCACCACGCCCCGGTCGGCGCCGAGCTGGCTTTTAATCAGCTCACCGGCGTACCCACGCAAGCGCTGAGCTCGCTGCCCTTCAGCCGCTACACCGCCGGCTTCCTGCCCGCCACCGGTCCCAAGACCAACCTGGTCATCGGCGTCTCGGTTTCGGGCAAGGTCAGCCGCACCATCGAGGCGCTTGAGATGGCCAATCAAGCCGGCGCCACCACCATCGCGCTGACCGGCAATCCAGGCGGGCCCTTCGGCCAGGCTGCCGGGCAAGTCTTCGAGACGGCCGTGCCGCCACTGCCCGATGAGCTGGCCGGCATGACTGTGCCCGGCATCCGCTCCTACCTGGCTTCGCAGATCGCCCTGATGCTGGCGGCTCTGCGCATCGCCGAGGCGCGCGGCGCGCTGACCACGCCGGCGGCTGATGCCGAGCGCGCCCAACTGGCCGAACTGGCCGATGTCATGGAAGAGACGATTCAAGTCTGTGAGCCGGTGGCTGATGAGCTGGCCGGGCGCTGGCGCGAGGCGACGCAATTCGAATTTGTCGGCTCGGGTCCGCTCTATGGCGTGGCGATGTTCACCGCGGCCAAGGTGCTGGAAGCCAGTGGCGACCCGGCGCTGGCGCAAGAGACCGAAGAATGGTCGCACTTGCAGTATTTCATCGCCGAGCCCAATATCCCGACTATTCTGCTATCGGCCAACGATTTCGATGCCGACCGCATGGCGGAAGTGGCCCGCGCCGCTCAGTGTATCGGTCGCCCGCTGGCGCTGGTCTCCAGCGAAGACGCCGGCGATATCCGACAGTACGTCGGCGATCTGCTGCCCATCCCGCGCAAACTGCCCGAGCGTTACGCCAGCATCGTCTACAGCATTCCCGGCGAGCTGCTGGCGGCGGCGCGGGCATCTTCGCTGGGCTCAGCATACTTCTGCAATTTCGAGGGCGGCCGCCGCGTTGATTGGGCTGATGGCGCCAGCGCGATCTACGACAGCCACCGCATCACTGAGCTGAAACGCTAGCATCTGCCAAGCGACTGTCTCGGTCGCCGCGCCCCTGCAACCTGGCTTAGCTGTGATATACTTTGTCGCCGTGTCAGACGGTAACTTTCAGCAGGTGTCCGCATGACGGAACTCACTAGCCTGACCATCAGCCGCGCCTTGCAGCTTATGCGGGCCGGGGACATATCCGCGCGTGACTTGACCGAGGCGCATCTGGGGCGCATTGAAGCGATCGACCCATCCATCGGCGCTTATCTGACGGTCACGGCCGCTTTGGCGCGCGAGCAGGCGGCGGCGGCTGACGAAGCGCGCGCGGCCGGCGCCGAAGGCCCGCTGCTGGGCATTCCCATCGCTATCAAAGATGTGCTTTCGACAAAAGGCATCGAGACTACCTGCGGCTCCAAAATCCTCAAAGGCTACCGGCCGCTCTTCGACGCCACGGCGGTCAAGCGGCTGCGCGAGGCGGGCGCGGTTATGCTGGGCAAGCTGAATATGGACGAATTCGCCATGGGCTCGTCCACCGAGAACAGCGCTTACTTCCCCACGTTTAATCCCTGGAACCTGGAGCGGGTGCCCGGCGGCAGCAGCGGCGGCAGCTCGGCGGCGGTGGCGGCGAATATGGCTCTGGCCGCGCTCGGCAGCGATACCGGCGGCAGTATCCGTCAGCCGGCCTCCTTCTGCGGCGTAACCGCCATCAAACCAAGCTACGGCCGCGTCTCGCGTTACGGCTTGATCGCTTACGGCTCGTCCTTCGACCAGGCCGGGCCCTTCGCGCGCAGCGTCGAAGATGTGGCGCGGGTGCTGGGCGTCATCGCCGGGCGCGATCCACTGGATTCGACCTGCATGCCGACCGCCGCGCCCGATTATGCGGCCGGGCTGGAGGGCGATATTCGCGGGCTGCGAATCGGCCTGCCGCGCGAGTATTTCGCCGAGGGCTTGCAACCGGAAGTCGAGGCGGCTGCCCGGGCGGCGGCGGCGCAGCTCGAGAGCCTGGGCGCGGAAGTGCGCGAGCTAAGCTTTGAGCACGCTGATTATTGCCTGCCGGCCTATTACATCATCGCCATGGCCGAAGCCAGCGCCAACCTGGCGCGCTATGACGGACTGCGCTTCGGCGCGCGGGTGGAAGGCGCCGACTTGATCGACAGCTACAAGAAGACGCGCGGCGCCGGCTTCGGCGAAGAGGTCAAGCGGCGCATCATGCTGGGCACTTACACGCTGTCGGCCGGCTATTACGATGCCTATTACGGCAAGGCGCAGGCGGTGCGTACGCTGATCCGGCGCGAATTCGACTCCATGTTCGAGCAGGTGGACGCGCTGCTGGCGCCGGTCGCGCCGACCACGGCTTTCCCCTTCGGCGAGCTGACGCAGGATCCCATGCGCATGATCCTGGCGGATGTGCTGACGATTTCGGCCAATCTGGCCGGCATTTGCGGGCTCAGCTTGCCCTGCGGCTTTGACGCGGAGGGCTTGCCCATTGGCTTGCAGCTGCTGGGCGCGCCCTTCACCGAGCAGCGCTTGCTGCAGCTGGGGCAGGCTTATCAGACGACGACCGACTGGCATCTGCGCTCGCCTGATCTGGCGGGGTAGGTTGTTTCTTTACTTCTTTACTATTGAGGACACCGAGAAAAACCTTGTAGGGCGATTGGCGGGCAGTGTCTACGCGCCCCTCTGAATCGCCCGATGTTGAAGTCGCGCCCTGCGAACGCACGTCCCGGCGAGTCGCCCTAAAGCAGAGTCTGCAAATGAGGCGGGCGAGCCAAGGCTCGCCCCTGCATGCTCGTCAAATGAGCGAGGCGCAGAAATCTGTGCAGCGGCGACGGTGAATCCCGCTGGTCTGTTGAGAAAATTAAATGGGAATGCGGCTGACGAGGAAGGATATGACGCTGGAGAGTATCGCGACCACTACAGCGATCTGCCATGTGAGGTTTTTGATGTCAGTTCGCAGATTGTTGACCTCGCCGCTGAGCTCGGCCAGAGCCACCTTAACGTCGCCATTGTCGCGCTCGTGTTCGGCTTTGGTAACGAATGTATCCATGCGCGTTTCAATGACGGCCAAGCGTTCCGTATCAAGAGTGGGTTTTGTTTCTACAACCATACCCGCCTCCTATGATTGTAGGTAGCGTATCGTAGTCGTGAGTATTGGTCAAGTTCTTGTGACTGGCAGGGCGACACAACCTGAGGTGTTGCGCTGCCGACACGGTACATAATACTATACTGCCGAATGCAAGCGAGGGCGGCGGGGTATGTGCGGAATCTGCGGCGTCATACATTTCGACGGGGCGCCGGTCACTCGGCAGCAGCTGCAAATGATGAACGACCGGCTGCGCCATCGCGGACCCGATGGCGAGGGCTACCTGGTCGACGGCGGCGTCGGCCTGGCTATGCGCCGCCTCAAAATCATCGACATCGCCGGCAGCGATCAGCCGCTCAGCAACGAAGACGGCTCGGTGGCGCTGATCTTCAACGGCGAAATCTACAATTTCCAGGAGCTGCGCCGGCGGCTCGATCAGCGCGGGCATCGCTTCCGCAGCGCGGGCGATGGCGAGACCATCGCGCATCTTTACGAAGATTATGGCGCCGACGCCCTGAAGCATTTGCGCGGCATGTTTGCGCTGGCGCTCTGGGACAAGCGCCGGGGCCGGCTGCTGCTGGCCCGCGACCGCTTCGGGCAGAAGCCACTCTACACTTATCGGGACAGCCGGGTATTTGTCTTCGCCAGCGAAATCAAGGCGCTGCTGGCGCACCCGGGCGTTCCGCGCGCCTCCCGCTTTGGGACCGATGACGTCCGCGCCTTGGCGGATTACCTGAGCTTCGGCTATGTACCGGCGCCCGAGACGGCCTTCCAGGACATAAGCATGCTGGAGCCGGCGACCTGGCTCGAGATCGACCTGGATGGAGCGGTTGATTCAGGGCGCTACTGGGAGTTGCCCGCGCTGGCGCCGCCCGATCCCAAGGCGCAGACGGCCAGCTACACGGGCGAGTTGCGCGCAATGTTGGAAGAAGCGGTCAAGCTGCGGCTGGTCAGCGATGTGCCGTTGGGCGCCTTCTTAAGCGGCGGACTCGACAGCAGCTTGATCGCCGCTCTGATGGTCAAACACAGCAACGCGGCGGTGGCGACCTTCAGCATCGGCTTCGAGGGCGATGACAGTTTCGACGAGACGCCCTACGCCCGGCGGGTGGCGCGCCATCTGGGCACGGAGCACCGGGCCTTCCGCGTCAAAGCCGATGCGCTGGAATTGCTGCCCGAGCTGGTGTGGCATCACGACCAACCCTTCGCCGACAGCAGCGCCATACCGACTTATCTCGTGAGCCGACTCACGCGCGAGCAGGTGACCGTGGCGCTGACCGGCGACGGCGGCGACGAGTTATTCGCCGGCTACGAACGCTTCTACGCCGCCGAGCTGATGCGCAGGCTGGGCTTTGTGCCGGCGCCAATCTTGCGCGGGGCGGCTGGTCTGCTGAGTTTGCTGCCCGAAGGCGTCGGTTATTACGATCCGGTCAAGCGAGCGCGGCGTTTTGCGCGGGCGGCCAGCCTGCCGCTGGAGCGCGCTTACTTCGACCTGGCGCGCGTCTTTGATGCCGACTTGCTGGCGCAGATAACGGCCTCAGACAATTCTACGCCCCTCGGCTCCCCCGTAGCAACGGGAAGAAGGGCGTCGCGGCAGCCGAGCCAACACCCTGACCCGCTGGGATTGGGAAGGTATGTGGACAGGCGGCCGGCGCACGGTGTGGCGAGGCTGGTCGAGGCTACTATGCGTTCTTACCTGCCCGATGACTTGCTCATCAAAGCCGACCGCTGTTCCATGCAGGCTTCGCTGGAAGCGCGCGCGCCCTTCCTCGATCATGAGTTGGCGGAATACGCCGCGACCATCCCCTTCAATCTCAAGCTCAAAGGCGCGACCAGCAAGCATATCCTCAAGGAGGCGGCGCGGGGCCTGCTGCCGGACGATATCATTGAACGCAAGAAACACGGATTTGGCTTGCCGCTGGGCGCCTGGCTGCGCAGCGATATCGCGCCGGCGCGCGAGCTCCTGCTCAGCCGACGAGCGCGTCAGCGGGGCCTGCTGCGGATGTCAGTCGTCGAGCGGCTGATCAGCGAGCACGCATCCGGCCGCCGCGATCACAGCCGGCAACTCTGGGCGCTGCTGACGCTGGAGGAATGGCACCGGCAGTTTGTGGATGGATAACTGATTTGCATCACACGCGGATAGGAGCCACTAAAGCGCAACCGATCGCAGGCCCCGCCGCGCTTCAGCTAGCCGGCGCGCCCATTCGGCCTCGCGATCCGCCGGAATCGAGGCGCAGCCGACGTACTCCAGCGTAAAGGAAGCCGCCGCCGCGCCGTAGCAGCCGGCTGTTGCTACATCGCCGGTTTGGCGCCAGCCGACCAGGAAGCCGCCGCAGTAGGCATTGCCGGCGCCGGTCTGGTCGATCGGCTCGGCGACTTCGACAGCTGGGATGTAGTGGGCTTCTTCCGCGCCGCGCCGCGCCACCAGCGAGCCGCGCTCGCCCATGCGCAGGGCCGCCACTTTGACGCCATCCGCCAGCAGCCGCCGCATCAGCTCGACTTCGTCCGCGATGCCGTACATGGTTTGCGCTTCGTGCAAATTGGGCGAGACGATATCGGCGTGAGGAATGCCGCCTAGGAAGGCGTCGTGATCGGCGCTGAGCATGAAGACGCGCACGGGCTCCCAGAGCAGGGTGGCGCTGGGAAAGCGCGCGCGCCAGGCGGCGACATGCGCCGGGCCGCGCAGCAGGGTGAAGCCGCGAGCATCGGCGAAGGGAATGCCGGGGTCATCGGCATCGGGCCCGTACATAAAAGGCTCGACGACCTCGACGCGGAAGATCTCGTTGCGTACGCCGTTCCACTCAAAGATCTGCCAGCCGCGCAGCTGCGGGTGCTCGACCCAGACCAGCCCGCTGATATCGAAATCGCGCGCGAGCCGGACGCGGATTTCCTCCGGCAAGCCCGACCCGACTAAGCCGACCAGCGCCGCATGCTCGCCGGCCAGCGCCATGCCGTAAGCCGCGTGCGTGCCGCCGCCGCCCAACACGCCCATGCTGGCGCGCCCATCGGGATAGACGATGTCGTCGATGATGATGCTGCCGACGGCTATGAAGTCGCTACGGGACATAATTCACCATTGAGGCGCAACGGATACAGAGACATATTACTATAGCCAGTCGCTATGCTCAGGGCAAACGACAAGGGAGTGATGAATAGGCGGTTATGATAGACTGCGCCGAGCAAACAAGAAAACTCAGTAGATGCAAGTAAGTCGTGCAAATTTCACAGCATCGGGTCAGCCAAGGCTGACCCCTACAGGGTTCAAAATAAAGTCGAAAGTTGTAGGGGCGAGCCTTGGCTCGCCCGCACAAACACGAAAATTCGCTATTTTGTGATGATGTACCTATATTCTCATTACTTACTCGCACTTACTTCTGTGCCCTCTGTGGTGAAAAACCTGCGACCTGTTCGCTTGAGAGTTGTATCGGCAATGTTCACCACTCCCAACACAGTATCGGACAAGCCTTGCAGGGGCGATTGACGGTCAGTGACTGCGCGACCCTGTGAATCGCCCATCGCCGTAATCGAGAATATTCAGGCGACCCGCAGCGTCGCCCTTGCGGCCTTCGAGACGCGCCGGCGCCAGTACCAGGCCGGGCGCTAGCTGCAGCCTGTCAAAGCAAGTTTGCGCTGTTACAATGGGCGCTTGCGAGACAAGGCGGAAGGCGAAGCGGCATGGAAAATCCAGCGGATATCGGGCTGATCGGCTTGGCGGTTATGGGCCAGAATCTGGCGCTGAATATCAGCGATCACGGCTACCGCGTGGCTGTATTTAATCGCACCACATCCAAAGTGACGCGCTTCATCGAAAACGAAGCGGCGGGGACGGACATCATCGGGGCGCTCTCGGTTGAGGAGTTCGTCGCCAGCATCCGGCGGCCGCGCAAGATCATTCTGATGATTCAGGCGGGCGTGGCGGTGGATAAGTCGATCTCGCAATTGGCGCCGCTGCTGGATGCGGGCGATATCATCATCGACGGCGGCAATTCCAATTTCAACGATTCGATTCGCCGTACGCGGGAGGTCGAGGCGCAGGGCTTGTACTTCATCGGCGCGGGCATCAGCGGCGGCGAAGAAGGCGCGCGTTATGGCCCGTCGATCATGCCGGGCGGTTCAGCGGCGGCCTGGGGGTCGGTCAAGCCGATCTTGCAGGCGGTGGCGGCCAAAGTTCCGGACGGCGCGCCCTGCTGTGATTGGGTTGGCGAGGACGGCGCGGGCCATTTCGTCAAGATGGTGCACAACGGCATCGAATACGGCGATATGCAGCTGATATGCGAAGCCTATCACCTGATGTCAGCCCTGCTGGGCATGGACGAGCGGGAAATCAGCGCGGTCTTTTCGGAGTGGAATGCCGGCGTCCTGGAGTCTTTCCTGATTGAAATCACGGGCGACATCCTAGCTTATGCGGATGAGGACGGGCAGTCGCTGCTGCGCAAGATCCTGGATGTCGCCAGCCAGAAAGGCACGGGCAAATGGACGGCAATCACGGCGTTGGAAGAAGGTACGCCGCTGACGCTGATCGGCGAGGCTGTGTTCGCGCGCTTTTTGTCAGCTATCAAAGACCAGCGCGTGGCGGCGTCACGGGTGCTTCCGGGGCCGCAGGTTGAGTTCCAGGGCGAGCGCGCGGCTTTCATTCACGATTTGGAGCAGGCGGTCTACGCGGCCAAGATCATCAGCTATACACAGGGTTATATGCTGATGCAAGACGCGGCGCGCAGTTACAACTGGAACCTGAATTACGGCGGCGTGGCGCTGATGTGGCGCGAAGGCTGCATCATCCGCTCGGCTTTCCTGGGCAAAATTCAAGAGGCATACGCTGAGGAGCCGGCGCTGGCGAACTTGCTGCTGAACGATTATTTCCGCGCGGCGGTGATTGAGGCGCAGGCGTCTTGGCGGACGACAGTGGCGGCGGGCGTCAAGCACGGCATTCCGCTGCCGATTATGAGCGGGGCGCTGGCCTTCTATGACGGCTACCGCTCGGCGCGGCTGCCGGCGAATTTGCTGCAGGCTCAGCGGGATTATTTTGGCGCGCATACTTATGAGCGGGTGGATCGCCCGCGCGGGGAGTATTTTCACACCAACTGGACGGGCACTGGCGGGGATGTGACGGCTGGAAGTTATGATGCCTAATTCGCGTTTGTATCACAATTTGGCTAAACTGACAGGATGTTCATATCGCTAATGAGAGAGGGAAAGTGGCCAATCAAGTAATTCCCAATCGGCTGTACTTCGGTGATTGTCTCGAAATCATGGCGGAGTACATCCCCGATGAATCCGTCGATCTGATATACCTTGACCCGCCTTTCAATTCCAAACGCATATACAACGCATTTATAGGCGGGGCGCAATGGGTGGCATTTGACGATACTTGGCGCTGGTACGAAGCGATTGAGGACTTTCACGCCGTCGCTGC
The DNA here is from genome assembly GCA_022823165.1 of Anaerolineae bacterium. Classification (GTDB taxonomy): domain Bacteria; phylum Chloroflexota; class Anaerolineae; order Aggregatilineales; family Phototrophicaceae; genus UBA6055. Next base: position 13,555 of record JAJDXR010000066.1, read on the forward strand.
CGATGTTTCGCTGGCGCCGACTATGGAGGGCTTGAGGCGGATCCTGCGTGAAGGCGCGGAGTTGGCCTACCTATCGTATATGGCGAATCGGCTGCGGGAATGCCGCCGCGTACTCAAACAAACGGGCAGTATTTTTTTGCACTGCGATCCAACGATGAGTCATTATCTGAAAGTCATAATGGACGGGATTTTCGGAAAAAAGAACTTTAGAAATGAAGTGATCTGGCATTACAGAAAATGGTCTACAGGAAAGTACACATTCCAGCGCAATCACGATGTAATATTCTTTTATTCGCGCTCAGAGTCACTAAAACGGACATTCAATCAGTTATACATGCCCCGAGCCGCATCTACATCAAAGCGATTTGGGACGAAGCGTATTATTTCTGGATACGATGAAGCTGGTCAGCGACTGCCGTCTCAGGTCGCGGAAGAAGATTCGCAAGGCGTTCGACTTGATGATGTTTGGGATATAGCGCGGGTTCCGCCAATCAAACAGCTATATCCGACCGAAAAGCCCTTGGCGCTGTTGGAACGCATCATCAAAGCATCGAGCAAACCAAATGATGTCGTATTCGATCCGTTCTGCGGTTGCGGGACAACGATTCACGGGGCGCAAAATCTCGGACGGCGGTGGATTGGAATTGATGTTTGTGTCCAAGCTTGCAAAGTTATGCAGAAGCGAATCGAAGGCCATTTCGACAGCTTGTGGGACGAGATCGAGTTCATTGGAATGCCCAAGACGATTGAAGACGCCAAAGTGCTTGCGGAATACGATCCCTTCAAATTTGAACGCTGGGCGGCGTCGCTTGTGCCGGGCATGGAAGCGAACAAACGCCAGCGCGGCGATAAAGGCATAGACGGGCGCGGACGGCTACCCATCCGAAAAGGGCAATTTATCGACGTTGTCTCCCAAGTAAAAGCAGGAAATTCGAATCCGAGTCATGTGCAGGCATTCAACGAAGCGCGGCGGCAAGCGGGAGCTGAATTGGGAGTGTTTACTTGCTTTGCAGACAAAGTTACTACTGGAATGAAGAACGCAGCAGTTAACGCAGGCAAGTACCTCGATAAATGGCCTGCCATTCAAATTTATACAGTGGAAGATTACTTTGCCGGCAAGCTGCCGGACCTACCGATGGCATCTATTACATTGCCGTAGTTTGAAACATAGTCAAGGCAACTTGGGTACGAACTGGTAACCCGGCTCGCGCCGCTGACGCCGCAGGATGGGGATGATCTGCGCCCAGGTTCCGCTGACGCCGCGCGGACAATGCGGCAGGTCAGCCTTAATCAGTTGGTGCAATTCAGGCAGATTGTAAAAGGGCACGGCGGCGTACATGTGGTGCTCGATGTGGTAGTTCATCTGCCAGTAGAGGAAGCTCAGCAGCGGATTCAGCAGGATGGTGCGGGTATTGATGCGGTAATCGCTGACTTCGTCAGAGAGGCCGATGTGCTGGGCTTCGTTGAGCAAGTATTGGAAGCCGCCGCCGTAGAAAGGCGCCAGCGTCAGCAGCAGGGGCAGCATCCACCAGCCCTGAATCAGCGATACAACTAGGATCAGCAGGTGCCCGGCCAACAGTACGCGCGCCCAGCGGAAGAGCGCCCGCCGCCCGGCTGCGTGTTCCGGCGGGAACAGCGCCTGCTCCCACTCGCTCTCAATGACGCCGAAGCAGAGTTGGATGACGTTTTTCAGGCGCAGGTAAAAGCCGCGCGGATTGATGAAGGCGAAAGCCAGATAAGAGCGCAGCGTCAGCTCAACTGGCAAGACCACTTCCAGGTCATCGGGCGGGTGCAGGGTGTAGCGGTGATGCGCCTGATGGCTGGCCCAGAAGGATACCGGACTGTACCAGCCCAGGAAAGCATAGATATCGCGGAAGAGCAGATTGAGCGCGTTGGTCTTGAAGACAGATTTGTGGCAGAGTTCGTGAAAGCCGTTGACCAGGAAGGCGTAGAGCGCGCCGTGCAGAAAGATTAGCGCCAGCGCGACCAGCCAGTGCGCGCGGTCGGCGGCGACCCAGGCGCTGCCGCCGCTGCCCAGAAGCAGCGCCAGCAAGCCCAGGGTCTGCGCCAGGCCGCGGGAGTCGCTGCGTTGGTTGAGCCGCGCCAGGTCGGCAGCCGCGACTGGCGAGCGATACCACTTGATGCGCCGTTTGACGGGCTCTTGGGTCATTGACTGCGCCCTCCTCTGCAATCGAATTCAATCGAAGCTCAGCATGGCTTTGATCACGCCGGCTGCTGGATCGAGCCAGGTGGGGAAGTCGGGCAGGATGCTCTCGGGACTGGCGTAGTGCGTGATCCAGGGCGACAAGTCGATGTCGCCGGCGCGTAAGCTGTTGATGACCCAGCTGAAGTCCTCTGGCGTGGCGTTGCGGCTGGCCAGCAGGGTCATTTCATGCGAATGGAAGTGTGGATCGCTGAAGGTCAAGTCACCCGTAATATGCCCGACCAGCACGAGCGAACCGCCATGCGCCACATAGTTGAAGGCGCCGCGCATGGACTTGGCGCTGCCGGTGCAGTCGAAAACCAGCGTCGGCAGCTCGCCGCCCAGTTGCGCTTTGACTTGCGCCAGGGCGTCGCCGCGCGCGTCAATCAGCCGGTTGACGCCCAGGGTGTTGGCGCAGAATTCGAGCCGCGCCTGATTGACTTCCATGACCATCACATCGGCGCCGGCAATTTTGGCGAATTGGGTGGTTGCCAAGCCGATGGGTCCCGCGCCAATGATCAGCGCGTTCTCGCCGGGGCTGACGCGCGCGCGCTTGGCCGCGTGGGCGCCGATACAGAGCATCTCCACCAGGGCCAACTGCTCGACGGGAACGCCCTCCGCTTTGAGCAGTTTGTCGGCCGGCAGCGTGAATAACTCGCGCATGCCGCCGTCGATGTGCACACCCAGGACTTGCATGCGCGCGCAGCAATTGGATTTGCCGCGGCGGCAAGCGACGCAGTTGCCGCAATTCAAGTAGGGAATGACGCAGCAGGTATCGCCGACAGCATAATCCAGCTCGCCGGCGGCAGCGCCGATGTCGAGGACGTCGACCGCCAATTCGTGACCCATAATGCGCGGGTAGCTGAAGAAGTTTTGCTGGCCGCCAAAAGCGTGCAGGTCGGTGCCGCAGATGCCCACGCGCCGGACCCGCACCAGCGCTTCGTTCGGGCCAGCGCTCGTTGGCGCGGCCTGCTCTTGCAGGCTTAGGGTCCCGGGTTGCTCCAGTACAATTGCTATCACGAAATCATCCCCTCTATGTCAATGTTGCCGCCACCCTCGCCGCGATTCGCCGACGCCTGTTCGCGAGCAGGAATCGGAACTGCGCAGGCGTCCTTGGCGACCGACCCGCGCTGTATCCGTGACCATAGTTTCGCGACAAACTTGCGCTGCTAGTTACTCTGAATCCAGGCCAGGCTGTAGGCCAGCGCTTCGTCTATCACCTCCGTGACATCCCCGACCAAGACGTCGAAGACATGATCGCCATCCAGCACAACCAAGGCTTCGGCGCCCTCATGGTAGTCGAGGAAGACCTGGCCGGCCTGCGGCTGTGGCGTCACGGTAGTATCGCGCGAACCCGTGATCGCAAGCAGCGGCCCGCTGTAGCTGGCGATTTCGGCGACCGGATCGACCAGGAAAATATCTTCGAAGAAGGGTCCCTTCAGCGCCGTTTCCGCGCCCCAGGGCAACATGATGGTCATGGCCTCGTCACCGGCAGCCACACCAGACAGAAGTGTGTCGTAGCCTAGCAGAATGCCATAACTCATAACGGGATTGGACACGGCGGACCAAAGTACCAGGTTGCTCACGCGCGCGTCGCGTCCCGCTGTTGCCGCGCCGACCAGTCCGCCTTGGCTCAAGCCGAGAATACTCATTTTCCCGCTGTCAAGACCTTCCGCCGTCTCAAGGTAGTCGAGGGCCGCGATGGCATCAGCGATCTGGCCGCTGAAGGTCGTATCTTCCCAGGCGCCTTCGCTCTCGCCCGAGCCGCGGAAGTCGATACGCAGGCTGGCGACGCCGCGTTCCCCGAGCCAGCGAGCGGCGCGACTGAACATCGTGTCTTCTGTACTCACCACCGGAAGTTCATGGCGCGAACCAGTAAAGCCATGCAGCAGCAAGGCGACCGGGAACGGTCCTGCGCCGTCCGGCATCGCCAGTGTACCGATGATGTTCTGCCCCTCGTTGCTGAAGCTGATGTCGCTCTCATTGACTCCGTACTCCGCCATGGAGTCAGCCAGCGCTGTCGCAGCATCGGCCAGGCTATCCTGCGCCGCTATTGGCGCCGCCACTAAGCCTTGACATAGCAGCACGGCGAACAAAAACAGTGCTGGCGACATGCGGTTTGCAAATAATCTCGTAAACATTTCGGACTCCGATCAATGACTTTGTCAACGTGGATTCTGGCACAGCGTTCGCTCCGTCGCAAACCCGGCCGACCACTCGCTTGACAGCGGCGGTTCATCTCGCAGTGTGTCTTTTGCCGCTGCTGCCAACGCAAGTGGCATTCAAGGCGTCCGCTCAGTTTACTCTTAGCTCAGCTGATAAAATTCGCTGGCGACCGCGCCCATAATCTTGGTTTGCTCGTCAGGCGAAAGCGCGCCGATGTAGGTCTCGACGATGCCGACGACCTGGCGGTAGCTGCCCGACAAGGTGCAGACGGGCCAGTCGCTGCCGAACATCAACCGATCGACGCCGAAGCAGTCGAAGACGACATCGAGATAGGGCATGTAGTCCGCTTGCGCCCAGCCGCCCCAAGCCGCCTCGGTGACCATACCCGAGACTTTGCACCAGACGTTGTCGCAAGCCGCCAGCTGGCGAATGTCTCGCTCCCAGGGTTCCAGCAGGCCGTCTTTGATGAAGGGTTTGGCGATGTGGTCCAGCACAAAGGGCTGCTCGGGAAAGCGCTTGACGACCTCAATGGCGATGGGCAGGTGGCGCGGAAAAAGCAGCAGATCGTAGCGCAGGTCGCAGGCTGTGAGTTTGGCCAGTCCGCGCAGAAAATTGCCGCCCAGCATGAAGCGGTCATCGGCTTCATCGTGCACGATATGACGAATGCCGACCATACGCGGATGCGGCGCGAAACGCTCCAATTGCGCTTCCACGTCATCAGCGCGCATATCGACCCAACCCACGACGCCGCGGATGAAGTCGTATTCATCGGCGAGTTCCAGCAGGAATTCGGTCTCGCGCAGGTTTTGCCGCGCTTGCACCGCGACGGTACCGTCGATGCCGGTCGCCTCCATCAGCGGTTGCAGGTCGGGCGGCAGATAATCGACCTTTAGCGGCTCGCGAGACTCGTCAATCCAAGGATATTCTTCGTTGTTATAGCGCCAGAAATGCTGATGCGAATCAATGCGCCCGGTCATGCGCCGCTCCCGATTTGTTAAGGATTGCCGCGATTCTACCGCAGGCTTGGCATTCGGGCGAGCCAGTGGCTCGCCCCTACAAGGTTTGATTTGTAATGGGATTGCTGGCGTCGGCCAAGCTCTAGACCGATGTATTGCGCGTGATCTTGAAGGCGTAGGCATGCTCGCAAGGCCGCTGATCGGGCCGCTCAATCTTGATGCCGTCCGCTGTCATTTGCCACTTTAGCTCGCCGTCGACGCCCAGCAATCCCACCGAGCGCACTTCGCCCGGATAGAGCGCGTGGGTCGACTCAATCAGGAACTCTTTTTCGGGCCAGCCGAGGACGATGGCGTAGAGGATATTTTCGCGCACGGTGAAGCGGATGTCTTGCGCGCCGAATTCCAGCTTTTCTTTGGTATCGCTGAAGGCGCCGACATGCGTCATCTGCGTCGGACCTTCGCCGTAGGTATTCCAGGGCGCGGTATCGTAGATGGCCTCGCCATTGATACTCAGCCACTCGCCCATACCTTCGAGGATGGCTTTGGACTCGACTGGGATTGTGCCGTCGGGCTTGGGACCGACATTGAGCAGCATGAAGCCGTTCTTGCTGACGTTATCGGCCAGGTAATGCACCATTTCCGTCACTGTCTTGTATTCGGTTTCCTTGATGTAGCCCCAGCCCTGCCCGTCATCGACGGTGGTATCGGTGATCCATTCGTAGTGCGTCAGCTCGGCGGTTTTGCCCAATTCGAAGTCCAACAAGGCGGCGCCGGGCGGGATATCGTGCCACTTGTAGGTGGCGACCACCTCGCGGCCCCATTCGGCTTCTTTATTGTAGTAGTAGGCGAGAAAGTCCTGCTTGTATTGATCATGCACGAAGCGCAGCCCGAAATCGAACCAGATGTAATCCGGTTCATAGCGCTCGACCACTTCAACCAGTCGCTGCTTCCAGCGCTCGAGGAAGGCGCGGCTGGGTTTGTCCTGGGCGCGCCATTCGCCGTGGTCGTGGCCTTTGCCATCGGCCTCGTAGGCGAAGTCCAGGTTGTGCGGCTCGCCATACAAGCCGGCGTAGCGAGGATCGGCAGTATCGTATTCCGGCTTCCAGTGGGGGAAGAACCACCAATTTTCGGCGTGGTGCATGGCCACCATATAGCGCATGTCCTGGGCGCGGATAGCCCGCTCGAGCTCGCCGACGACATCGCGCTTGGGGCCCATCTTGCCGGCGCACCACTCGGTATCGCTGGCGTCCCACATCGGGAAACCGTCGTGGTGCTCGGCGACCGGTCCGGCGAATTTGGCGCCCGCCCGCTTGAATAGCTCGGCCCACTCATCGGGATCAAAATGTTCGGCGGTGAACATCGGGATGAAGTCTTTGTAGCCGAATTTGGAAGGATGACCGTAAGTTTGGCAGTGGTATTCGTATTGCGCTGTGCCCTCGCGGTACATATTGTAGGGATACCAGGTGACATTGGGGCCGGTGGCGGGTACGCAGTAGATGCCCCAGTGGGTGTAGATACCGAATTTGGCGCGGCGCATCCATTCGGGCGTTGGGTGCGTTTTCAGCGAGGCCCAATTTGCCTCATATCGTTTGGTCATTGCGTTCTCCCTTTGTGAATTGGCCAAATATGCGTTAAAAAGAAGTTGTGGCGCGAGCGTCTCAGGCAATTCAGACTAAGAGTGGGCTGGACGGCGGCGATCTGCGCTATGCGGGAAGCAATCCGAAAATGCTAGTCACTAATCTCCTGATGCGCGGCAATTTGGGCGTAAACGGCTGTCTCATCCAGCACCATCCACTCGCTGGCGATAAGACCATCGCGCAATTCAAAATGGGTGATGCCCAGTATGGCTACGGGGACATTCGTCGGCGCGCCATAGCGACCGCGCCCACTGTGGGCGCCGCAGAACGTCCAGCGCAGCGCCACCCTTAGGGCGCGATCATTCTGTTGGCGAACGATTAGATGATGCGGTTCGAAACGTCCGTCTGGCATAGCGGCCGTGATGCTGGCGAACATATTGCGTATAGGTTCGCGACCGTAGCTCAGATGACCGCTTGGCCCTTCAAAGCGGGCCGCCGCCACATATTGTTCGGTAACGATGTTGAGGTGATTCCCGTTCCACAGCGCGTCATAGTTGTCGATAATCCGGTTGGCGATGGCCTTATCGCCCAGGATGGTCAAGCCATTGTCGTCCGCCCAGCGCTGGCGCATGGCTTCATTGCCAATGGCGTAGGCTTTGGGATTGTTCTTGCCCAAAGAAAGGCCGTGCGCCACCGGATCCATGCCGAGCTGCATGACAAATGAAGCGTGGTCACGCAGTTTCCATTCCTCGACGACCTGGTTGTCGCGGCACAGGCAGTCGGCAATGCCCAAGCCTTGATAAGCGCGTCCGGTTGCCGGGCCCAATTCACTGTCTCCCATGTGCCTTCCCACTGAACGAACCCGATGTGACGAATAGAAACCGCTGGGCTTGTCGCCAATGATTACATCATCGGCCAGTGGTTTCCGGTTGGCGAATATGTGCATCTGCTCCAGGGTTTCATTGAGAATCTCGTCAGCCGTGTTCATGACACCGTGCGGGGATCGTATCGGGCACACGGGCGCGTACCAATCACGAATGCGTCCCACGTTCTCTTCTTCCCAAATGATGTAGGTAATATCAATGATATATTGCTCTGGCGTTTCAAATTCCGAAGCGAAATTTTGCATACCCATCGTTAACTCCATTCCGAAATACGATATTCAATCCCGGTTAGGCGCAATGACGCTACCACTGTTGAGCGCCAGATTACAAGGCGTCATCCAACGGGCTCGCTCCACGAGATCGGAAGAGAGCGGGTTCACCGTTGGAAGCAGTTGCGTAATTGCCGGCCACAGATCGACTAAAGATGCCGATGTGACCGTGCGTGGCCTCGCTGAGAGACGAGGCTGGCGCTAGTCTATGCCTATGCGTCCGCTCACGGGTGTACAGGCGTACTTTGCGCGCCGCTTTCGAGCAGCTCTCTATACTTCCGATTCAGCATCTGCGTGATGGGGCCGGGCTTGCCGCCGCCGATCGGTCGCCCATCCAGCTCCCGGACGGCAAAGATGCCACCGGCGGTACTGGTCAAGAAGACTTCGTCCGCGTTGTAGAGGTCGAAGGCTGTCAATCTGCCCACTACGGTTTCCATGCCTTCGGCCGCCGCCAGTTCGATAACGGTCTGCCTTGTTATGCCCACCAGAATGTTCTGGCCCGGGGTGTACAATACGCCTTGCTTCGCCATGAACACATTGTAGCCCGGCGCCTCGGCAACATAGCCGCCGATGTCAAGCTCGATAGCCTCGTCGAGCCCGGCCTCGTTTGCCTCCATGCGCATCAGGATGTGGTTCAAGTAATTGCAGCATTTGATTTTGGCGTCCAGGCTCTCTGAAGGAATCCGGCGCATCGATGATATGCCAGCCCGCAGGCCTTCGCGTTGCGCGCCACTGTCTATGAGGCTGAGGTAAGGGATGGCGAATGCGATCAGATTGGGCGCGCAGTGGTAGGGACTCATCAGGGGCATACGTCCCACGCCGCGGGTCACGAGTATTTTGATATAGGCATTGTCAAGCTTGTTGCGCCGCATGAGCTCTAGCACGACTTCCTTCACGCCATCCTTGTCGAGAGGGATCTCAATCTTCAGGGCGTGAGCGGACTCGAAGAGCCGATCTACATGTTCGTCCAGCTTGAATACCTTGCCGCCCCAGGCGCAGGCCGTATCGAAGACGGCGTCGCCATAGAGCACCACATGGTCAAAGACAGAGATCCGGGCCTCATTTTCTGGGACATACTCCCCGCCAACATAGACTTGGCGCTCCGGGCTGCCGGTTCCGATATTCATAGCTTTCACCTCCATGCGCGTTATTGTCTCGCGTGTTGTTGTCAGTTGTCCGACGGTTGGGTGGCGGCGCCGGACAGACCGCTACGACCATAGACTATATTACGGGCCTTTGGCAATGCGGCATTTGCGATATCTGTCCCGCTATTCGTCCTTATCTTATTGGATACGGTACAATTGTCATCCAAGATCATACAATCATGGTCGCCTGTGTAAGGAAGCAGGCGTCGGCGCGGCAGGCAAAGCCTTTATTCTAACACTGAAGGAGATAAAGATATGTCAACTGAAAAAAGCAACGAGGAAAAGAACAAGGAACTGATTGAACGTTTGTACATCGCCCTCAACAAGAGTGTGCTCGGGATAATGGAGGAGTTTTGGACTGAGGACATGGCATGGTACGGTCCGGCGGGCATCGGCACGCTGCGCGGCATCAAAGAGTTTGAGGAGGTGTTGCGCCGACCCGCCATCAATGCTATACCCGACAAAGTGGCGCGCGACGAGATCCGCATCGCTGAGGGGGACTATGTAGCGGCGCACGGCTATCAGCATGCCACCCATACCGGGGACTGGTTCGGTATCCCCGCCAGCGGAAAACCGATCAAGTTGCGCTACATGGATTTCTGGCGCGTCGAGGGGGATAAGCTGGCCGAGAATTGGGTGCTCATCGACATCCTGGGTTTTCTGGAGCAAGTGGGTTACGACATCGACAAGGTACTCGCATTCATCGGCTCCAAGTCGCCCGAGTTCTTCGACAGCGTGGAGACCGACTGATATTCAGCCGATGAACGATAGCGGCGCCACCCGGCGCGGCCGGAATGTTGGCGGAAGTTCTTCACAGTTGGCGAGATATTACTCATAGCTACCGCTTGCGGTTGACCCAAGTCGATTCCGACTTCCATGGACTGTGCGGAAAAGCCTTGGCTGGCGCTGAATGCTCAGGTCTAAGTCGAATCGCGGACGATCAACTGGCAATTGAAGAGCGCCGAAGGAATCACCGCGCCGTCTTCGTTAAGAGCTTTCAACACTTTGTGAGCAGCGGTCTCGCCGATGGCGTAGGTCGGCTGGCGCAAAACGGTCAGCGGCGGATTGGAAACTTGCGCCCAGGGATGATCGTCAAAGCCGACGACAGCGACATCGTCAGGGCAGGACAAGCCCAACTCCTGTATACCCATCAGCGCGCCCAGGCTAAGCAGATTGTTGCAGACGAACACCGCCCGCGGCCGTTTCGCCTGTTTCATCAGCGCCTGCATGGCCTGTTTGCCGTCAGGAATGGAAAGCGGGCTGCTGATGCGCCATTCCTCGCGCAGCGGCAAGTCAGCAGCGGTCAAGGCGTCTTCATAGCCAGCCAGGCGGTCTCTCATGGTCGACAGGCGCTGGAAGCCGGCCAGAATGCCGATATCGGCATAGCCGCGCTCGATTAGATGGCGCGCGCCTAGATAGGCGCTGTGCCGGTTGTCGACGCCGACGTAGGGCGACGGGGCGTCGGCGAAGGTGCGGTCAAGCATGACAATGGGGATATTGAGCTTGGCGGCTTCGTTCAGCACATCCCAATTCTGGCTGGTGGCCGCCGCGATGATGCCGTCAACACCCTGCCGCAGCAGGATGTCGATATAGTATTCTTCTCGCTCAAGCACTTCATTGGTGTTGCAGAGCATCAGGCTGTAGCCGTTGGCGATCAGCACATCCTCAATGCCGCGCATAATTTCGGCAAAGAAAGTATTGGTGACATCGGATACGATCAGCCCGATAATGCGCGTCCGCTGGGTCGTCAAGCTGCGCGCCGCCACGTTGGGTCGATAGCCCAAGTGGCGAATGGCTTCGCGCACACGCTCCTTGGTGGCGTCTTCCACAAAACGCGTGTCGTTGATAACGTGCGAAACCGTGGCGTTGGAGACGCCGGCGCGCTCCGCGACATTGCGCATGGTGACCCGTTTCATGCTGGCCCGACCTTTATGAAGTAAGCTATTACGCAACCGATTATGCGAAGTCTAGTGCATCGGAGTGGAATCGTCAAATATCCCTGAGCCGGAGGAGTGGCGCTATGATACGCTGAGCGAATACGGCGCAGATTTATTGCCACAGAGACACAGAAGTAAATCCAAGAAAGAAATTGCCAAAATACTCTTATGGTTGTAGGGGCGACCCGGTGGGTCGCCCGCAGACTCTCGATTGCAACATCGGGCGATTCGCAGGGTCGCCTAGACACTGACCGCCAAGCGTCCATAGTCCATCCCATTATCTGTTGCACAGCTTTCTTGGCCTTACTTCCGAGTCCCCACAGAATAACCACTCCCCTATTATTGCGCTTGTTGCGGCGAGTATGGGCCTATGGTATAGTCCAAGCCGTCGTAGGAAACCGATTGCGCGGACGAGCGGAAGCATAGCAGGATTTGAGATGAAACGCGTCGCCGTACTGGGAAGAGAGCAGGCAGGTATTGAGCTTGCCCAAAAACCGGCCGCCAAAGGCAATTGGGTGCTGGTCAAGGTTCATGTCGCGCCGATGTGCACCGAGTACAAAGCCTTCGCAGCCGGCAGCAGCCAACCTGTATATGGACATGAAGCGGCCGGCGAGGTGGTCGACGCCGCGCAGTCGGGCCGCGTGAAAGTCGGCGACCGCGTGGTAGCCATGCCCATGAACGCCTGTGGCAAGTGCGCATTCTGCCTTGGCGGCGAGTATATCCATTGTCAGGACGGCTTCGACTTTGCGGCGGCGCACGGCAGCGCGGATGGTCAGGGCACGATGAGCCAGTACTTGCTCAAGCAGGACTGGATGCTGCTGCCAATTCCCGATGGCATGACTTATGAGCACGCCTCGATGGCCTGCTGCGGCTTGGGACCCACCTTCGGCGCCATGCAGACGATGCAGGTGGATCGGCATGATACGCTGCTCATTACCGGATTGGGTCCAGTGGGCTTGGGCGGCGTCATCAACGCCAGGTATCGCGGAGCGCGCGTTATCGCGGTCGACTCAGTAACTTACCGCGCTGACTTGGCCAGGGAGCTGGGCGCTGATGCCGTGGTCAATCCGCTGGATCCGGATGCCCTGCAGCAGATCCTCGCGCTGACAGCGGCCGGGCGCGGCGTCGACAAAGCCGTGGATTGCTCCGGCGTGGTGGCGGCGCACCGGCTGTGCATTGACGCCGCGCGGCGCAAGGGGCAGGTGGCTTTTGTGGGCGAATGCGGCGACGATACGCCGATTCAGATCAGTAACGACATGATTCGCAAAGGCTTGACACTGGTGGGCAGTTGGCATTTTAACCTGGCGGACAGCCCACGCATGATGGCTATGATCGGCGAGGTCGGCGGGCAGCTGGACAAGTTGATCACGCACCGCTTTCCGCTGGGCGATATACAGAGGGCCTGGGAAACGCAATTATCAGGCCAATGCGGCAAAGTAATCTTGCAGCCTTGGGAGGGCGCGAATGTATAAGTCAGTCATCATCGGCGTCGGCGGCGGGCGGGCGCATGGGCACGCCGACGCCTACGAATATGTTAAGAAGGGCCGGGTCGTGGCTGTCTGCGATTTGGAACGTGGCCCGCTGGACGAATTTGGCGACAAGTTTGATGTGAGCCGGCGCTACACTGATTTCCGCGAGATGTTTGAAAAAGAACAACCGGAGCTGGTACAGGTCAGCACACCGCCCAATGTTCGGCTGGACGTGCTGCAAGCGGCCGAAGCGGCAGGTGTGCCGGCGGCGGTCGTGGAAAAACCGCTGGCGATTCAAGGCGAGGATTATGTGGCGCTGCGAGACTTCGCCGCGAGCAAACCCAAGATAAAAGTGGCCATTAATCACCAACTGCAATTTCATCCGCGGCGGCGGCAGCTGCAACAATTGGCGGCCGACGGCGCCATCGGCGATCTGCGTTTCGTCGAAGCCAGTTCGGGCATGAACCTGGCCTATCAGGGTACGCATTCCTTGCAGGCCATTGGCGCTTTTAACCCGGCTCAGCCCACCACGGTCTTTGGGCAGGTCGCGGGCACGGAAGGCTTGCAGCCCAATGTCAAAGCGCATTACGCGCCGGACCAGAGCCTGGCGGCGGTCGAGTATGACAACGGCGTGCAAGCGACGCTGCGCTGTGGCGAGAACGCGCCGCGTGTGCCGGGCGGCGACGCCATCTACCAGCACAAGCGCATCGCTGTCTATGGCATGAAGGGTTATATCCACTGGACGATGTGGGGCTGGGAAACCTTCATCAATAACGTCTACGACAGCGGCTCGCATGAGTACCCGGACGAAGATGTCCTGGGGCAAGCGGCTATGTGCGACGCCATGTTCGATTGGCTGGAAGACGACCGCAAGCTGCATCCGCTGAACCTGGACGCGGCGCTGGTTGACTTCAACGTCATACTGGCGCTTTATGCCAGCTCGCTGAATCATCGGGTGATTCAACTGCCTTATGAGCCCGAGCCCGATCTGGTCGCCAAGTTGAGAGGCGCGCTGGCTTAAGGGCAGGACCGATTATTTCGTCGCAGTGGACACAGAGCTAATTCCAAGTTAATCATGCGAAAGTCAATCAGAAATCTGTTGCGATAGTGGGCGAGCCAAGGCTCGCCCCTACAATCTGGGACGAATGCGCAAGTAACGATTGGAAGGGTTCCTCAAAAGAAGTGGCTGACCGACCCGACATTCTGATCGCCATGCGGCCGGCGCTCTTCGATCAGCTTTTCGCTGAGGACCAGCAGGCGCGGCTGCGCGCGCTGGGCGCTGTCACCTTGCAGCCGTTTGAAAACGACCTCGACGAGGCGCAGTTGACGCGGCTGATTGGCGGTCGCGATATTGTCATCACTAGCTGGGGCACGCCGCCCTTCTCCGATGCTGTGCTAGCCGCCGCCGACCGCCTGCAGTTGATCGCTCACTCAGCCGGTTCGATCAAGCGCTTGCTGCCGCCAGCGGTTTTCGCTGAGGGCAGGCGGGTGACGCATGCCGCCGAAGCCATGGCGATCCCGGTGGCTGAGACCACGCTGATGCTGATCTTGCTATGCTTGCGCCGCTTCCACATAATCGACCGCGCCTTCAAAGAGTCAGGTTGGGCGGCGGCCAAAGCGCTGGGGCCGGGCACAGAACTCGAAGGCGCGCGTATCGGCATCATCGGCGCGGGCCATACCGGGCGCATGGTGTTGAGGAAGCTGGAGGCGCTGGGCGCAGTCCTGTGGCTTTATGACCCCTACGTCAGCGAGACGGCGGCGGCGGAGCTGGGCGCGCGAAAAGTGGAATTGAAGACGCTGCTGCGTGAGTGCCCGGTCGTTAGCCTGCAAGCGCCGTCCACGCCGGAGACTTATCGTATGCTGGGCGCGGAGCAATTTAGCTGGCTGCAAGATGGCGCCGTCTTTATCAACACGGCGCGGACGCATCCCATCGACGAGGCGGCGCTGCTGGCGGAGCTGCAATCGGGGCGGATCAGCGCCGCGCTGGATGTCTTTGAGGAGGAGCCGCTGCCGGCTGGCAGCCCCTTCCGTCAGTTGGACAACGTCATCATTTCGCCGCACATGGCTGCGGTCACCGAGCAAGCCTACCAACGTCAGGGACAGATCACCACCGCTGAAGTAGCCAGCTACCTCGGCGCGGACAAATTGCGCTACGAAGTCACGCGCGCTATGCTCGATACGATGGCATAGAAGCGCGGGAGGCGCAAATGGGCGCATTGGACGGAAAGACAATCATCGTGACCGGCGCCAGCAGCGGCTTCGGCGAAGCCATCGCCATCGCTTGCTGCCGAGCCGGCGCCAATGTCAGCCTGGTGGCGCGGCGGCGGGAATTGCTGGAGACAGTCGCCGAGACGGCGCGCTCGTTAAACGGGGGCGGGAGCGGTCAAGCGATGGTCTGCCCGGCTGACGTCAGCGACGATGATCAGATTCATGCAGTCGTGGAGCGAACGCGGGCGACCTTCGGGCCTGTCGACGTGCTGGTCAACAACGCTGGCTACAACGTCACCGAGCGGTCCATCGCCGATACCAGCGCGGAGCAGTGGCGCGACCTGCTGGCGGTGAATCTGACCAGCGCCTTCGTCTTCACCAAGGCGGTCTTGCCCGAAATGAAGGAGCGCGGCGACGGCCTGATTATCAACCTGGCGTCGCGCGCCGCCATGTACCCCAGCTTGCTGGCCGGCGTCGGTTACAGCAGCTCGAAAATCGGCATGGAAGCGCTGAACATAGTCACCAACGAAGAAGGCAATCCGCAGGGTGTGCGCGCCTGTCTCTTCAACCCGGGCGCGGGCAATACGCCGATTATGGAGCGGCGGCCCGTTGTGCCTGGACCCGAGCAGAAAGCGCGGATGATACAATCGGAGGACATTGCGGCTGCTGTCGTCTTTCTGGCGAGCCTGCCGCCGCGCGTCCACATTGACGTCCTGTCAATGATGCCGACCAAGAGCTAGAGCGGGCGCCATGAAGCCGTTGGCTGTATTCGCCAAGCCCTGGAAAGCGCTGCCGCTGCCGCAGCTGGCGGCGCATGTTCGGTCGCTGGGCTTCGATTGGATCGAGCTGCCGGTGCGCGCGGGATTTCCGGTCGAGCCTGAGAACATTGAACGCGACCTGCCGGCGGCGGTCAAACTGCTAGCCGAGCAGGGCGTCAGTGTGCTGAATATCACCGCTGATGCGCCGCTGGATGACGAGCGGCTCTACAGCGCCTGCGCCGAAGCCGGTATCGGCATGAATCGCGTGATGTTCCGGCAGCGCGAGCTGGATTACTGGGCGGCGGAAGCCAAGGCGCGCCGTAAACTGGATGCCGCCCTGACCTTTTGCGAGCGCTACGATGTGCAAATCGGCGTGCAGAATCACTCGGGGCGCTTCGTGCCGGTCAACGAGATGGGCATGTTTCAGCTGCTCAAAGACTACGACCGGCGCTATGTGGCGGCGGTCTGGGACCCGGCGCATAATGCGCTGGAAGGCATCGACAGCGACGCCGCGCTGGACATCGTGGCGCCTTATCTCTGCGTGGTCAATTTGAAGAACGCTTACTGGCGGCGGGTCAGCGGGCCGGAAGCAGTGGCGGCTGAGTGGCGGGTGTACTGGACCTCAGGCGCGCAGGGGCGAGCGTCCTGGGCGCGGATGATCGCCAAGTTGCGGACGCTTGATTATCGCGGACCGATTTGCTTCTCGGCCGAATATACGGACGAGGCGCGGGTGGACGAGTTGATCGCGCGAGATTTGGAATTTGCGCGCGGGCTGCTCGCTTGAGCTCAATGCGACTCAACCCTTGATGCCGGAGGTGGCGATGCTTTCGATGAAAGCCCGCTGAAGCGCCAGGTAGAAAATCAAGACGGGAATCGTCACAATCGACAAGTAGGCCATAATCTCGCCCCAGGCGGTGTTCAGCTGAAAGAAGTATTGCAAGCCGACCATGATGGGTCGCAATTCTTCCGAGCGGATGGTCATCAGGGGCCAGATGTAGGCGTTCCACATGCCCAGGAATTTCAGAATCGCGACGGTCGCCAGGATGGGACCAGAAATCGGCATGATGATGCGCGCGTAAATCTGCCAGATGTTGGCGCCGTCAATGCGAGCCGCCTCAACCAGTTCATCGGGCAAATCACGGAAATACTGATAAAACAGGAAGATGCCCAGCGAATCGGCGATGAAGGGGATGATTTGCACGTGATAGGTATTCAGCCAGCCGATCTCGATGCCGCCCGCGCCCAGCCAGGGCAAGCTGTTGACAACCAGCAGCAAGGGTATGGCGATGACCTCGAAGGGTACGATGAAGGTGGCGATTATCAGCGACAGCACCAGCGCTTTGCCGCGCCATTTCAGGAAGGCGAAGGAGAAGGCCGCTAGCGAATTGAGCAGCAGGCTGGCCGCCACCGACGCCGCAGTGGTGAATATCGAATTGAGGGCGAATTGCGCCATCGGTACGCGCTCAAAGGCGTCGGCGTAATTATTCAGCGAAATATCGCCATAAGGAACAAATGCCAGCAGCGAGCCGGAATCGCGCAATAGCTGCAGGTCCGGCTTCAACGAAGAGACTATCATGAAGACAATCGGGAAAATAAAAATGGCGGAGATCAAAATCATCAGCGATATGCGCAGGCTGATGAGCAGTCTCTGACGAGTCTCGAAGGTCATCGCTGCCATCGCTAGTCCTTGTCGCGCGTCAAATAGCGATTGACAATAGTGATAACCAGCACAATGACAAAGAGCACCACGGAAATGGCTGAACCCTCGGCGATGTCCTGTTTGTCATAGCCGCGCTGTACCGCCTGGAAGACAACGCTCTGCGTGGCGTCCAGGGGACCGCCGCGCGTCATGACATCGACCTGCACAAACAAGCCCATGGCTTGGATGACAATAACGATTAGGACTAGCACAGCGGTATTGCGCAAGCCGGGCCAGGTAACATAGCGGAATTTCTGCCAGGCGCCGGCGCCGTCCAGGCCGGCCGCTTCGTAGAGGCTTGTGGGAATGGTCTGCAAGCCAGACAGCCAGATGACCATGTGAAAGCCGACCGCTTGCCAGGCCGACATCGCGATCAGCGCCGGCATAGCCGTGTAGGGGTTTCCCAGCCAATCCACCGGCTGGAAGCTGCCGAAGGTTACAATGCCCAGCATGGTGTTGAGCAAGCCGTTCTGCCCGTCATAAATGAAGCGCCATAGCAGGGAGACCACGACCATCGACACGACCACGGGCGCGAAGTATATAGCGCGGAAGACATTGATGTATGGCAAGGCTTGATTGAGCAAAAGCGCCAGCAAAAGCGCGCAGCCTCCCTGGAGAGGCGCGATGACCCCGGCGAATATCAGCGTATTGATCAAGGCGCGCAAGAAAACCACATCAGCAGCCAGGATCACCGTGCGATTCTCGCCCGCCTGCCAGGAGGTGACTTCGCGCAAGCCATTCAATTCGGGGTAGTCGGGGTTCTTGCGCGTGAAATTGCGCAGTCTCGGATAGGCGATGCTGCCGTCATCGTCGTAGACAATGGCGCCGCTCTCGTCGCGTTCCGGCTCCAGCGTGAAGGCGCGGATGGTGAGCAGGCGCTCGAAGTTGCGCATACCGACCCACTCAGTCGGATTAGGCGAAACCAGGCGCTGGTTGGTGAAGGACATGACAAAAGCCATCAAAAAGGGGATGACCAGGAAAATGGTCAGCACGAGCAGCGCGGGCAAAGCCAGCAGCCAGCCGAAGATGGCGTCGCCGCGCTGATAGAGCGGCGCGTCCTTTGGCAGCAGCAGGCGCACCCAAAGCGGCGCGTTTTTTCTGGCTTCCGCCGCGGTAGTCATGGTTTGAGCATGAGCAGACACAATGAGACCAAATAATAATAGTTGCTTCCAAAATGATGAAAAAGGATTTTCTGTAAGGGCGGCTCAACGAGCCGCCCTTACAGTATTTATGTGCCAATGGTTCTTGGCTTAGGGATCGCTACATCTCGAAGCCGTAGCCCATATTGTCTTCGATGTCCGCGTCGATTTCGTCAACGGCGGCATCCAGCGTATCCTGCACGTCCGCGCCATTGGAGATATCCGCCAGCGCCTTCTCGAAGATCAGCGCCAAAGTGGCGTAGCCCGGGGTGACGGGACGCACCAAAGCTTGCTGGTTGCTCAGTTCAAAGTAGACTTCCAAAGCGCCGCCGTCCGAGTAATGCTGCGACATGGCGGCGGAGCCAGCAGTCGCCGGGATCAAGCCGATGCCGTCGGAGAAGGCTGCCAGGTATTCGTCCTGGATGGCGAATTCGATGAAGGCGCTGGCGCCGTCTTTGTGCATGCTGCTGGACGAAATGCCGAATTGCCAGGAAGCGGCGCCGATGGTGGAGCCGCTGCCAAAGTCGGGCGCGGGCAGGAAGAGCAGGTCGTCGCCGACCGCATCCAGCGTGTTGATGCCAGCCCAGTTGCCGTTCCATTGCAGCGCGTACTTGCCGTCGATAAAGCCGGTTTCCCGGTCAGCGCCATCTTGCGAAGTGCCGGGCGCCAAGCCGCGCTCAAAGAGGCTCTGCCACCAATTGCCAAATGCCAAGCCGGCATCGCCGTTCAGCGCGCCTTCGGCCGTCAGATAGGTCGAGCGGTCAATCATGTCGCCGCCGAAGCTCTGCAAGAAGGGCGAAAAGGCATAAGGATACCATTCGCCGGTCCAGGCCATGCCCGGGTCGAAAGCGTATTCAAATTCGCCGGTGGCTTGCAAGGTCTCGAGGATGGCGTCGAATTCTTCGCCAGTCCAAGGCTCTTCCAGCGTCGGGATGCGAATGTCATTGGCTTCCAGGACCGAGCGGCGCGCGTAGATCGATACCGCGGCGTCCCACAAGCCAACCGAATAAACTTCGCCGTTCCATTCGCCGATTGCGCCGGGCAGGAAGTCGTCCAGCGCGCCTTCGGACAAGTTCAGCGGCGACATCCAGCCAGCCCAAGCCCAGCCCGGCATGACCGGTCCATCGACATCAATGATGTCTGGCAAGTCGCCCGCGGCGGCGGCCGCCACGATTGACGAGTTGTAAGATTCTTGGGGGAATTCTTCCAGCAGGACCGTGTAATCGGATTGCGAGGCGTTGAAGTCGTCGATGATCCCGATCAGTATGCTGCGCTCGGTCTCGTTGCCGGCGCCGTGATACCACAGGCTGAGCTCGGTTTGGGCGCTTGCCAGTGACGCCGGAAGCAGCAGCATAACCAGCAAGAGCAGCAAGTAAATTCTTTGCATCTACGGTACTCCTTTCTTATGTAAACGTGTCTGCATCACCCGTCTACAAAGTTCCCGCGCCCGTACGCCGAACAAAGCATGTGATGGAATGGACCGCAGGAGTCTTGTAAACAGTAACAGGGGACTAATTCTACCAGTCCCCTGAAAACTTGCAACTGCTGTTTCTTCTGTCCAGGCTGCGCCGGGTTTAGCCGCCGGCCGGCAAGGTGCGGAAAACGACATTGGCATGGCTAACATACGGGTGGTATCCGCGCAGGTGATGTACGATGCGCACGGTATAGTCGGTATCGCTCTTTAAGCCCGTGATATTGGCTTTCTTACGGCGATAAACCGGGACTTCATCATCATACGAGCTGGGGGCGCAGTCAGCGCCCTCGCAATAATATACGCGCGTCTTTTTGCCCATTCCGTTCTTTACGGGATCCCATGACAGTTTGATGCTGTCGGCAGAGACGACTCCCTGCGGCTCGACCGCTCTAGGCGGAATTTTCAGCTGCATTCGCCGCGTGGTATTGCCCGGGTTGCCCTGATCATCCAGCGCGCGTACACGGAAGTAAAACACTTTCCCCCGCTTCAGATTTTGAAAATGATGTATATTGTTTTCAGGAAAGTTTGCAGCTAGCCAAGCTCCGTTTGTATTGCTGCCCCATGGGCTTGGTCCTTTGATAAACACCTCATAGTTGGACCCGCCGTCTACGGGCAACCACCCGAGGAACAGTTGGTCCATGTCATCCTCACCCTGATAGAATTGCACAATAAACAAGCTTCCTGGCGCGGGCAAGGGGTCGGCTGCCTGAGCAAGCGAGCCGCCGAGCAAAATGAGCAGCGCGCAGAACAGAGCGAGCAGCGTATTTAATGAATTGCGCGAAGTCAGGGGATGCATGATTTAATCCTCTGTGCCAATGATATCCGCATAGTCTACTGAATGCGCTTACACTGCCAACGATATATTAAGTTATATTTCGTACTTTTATTATAGGAAGCATATTCGCGCAAACAAAAAAACGGCAGGGGGACAGGGCAATCGCTTCAAAATAATCTTTACCACCGAGTACACCGAGGACACGGAGTTTAGGTTCTTTTGACAACATTTCTCCTAAATCCACTGCTTAAATTGAGCGGGCCTGCCGCAACTTTGCCGATAAACTTCCTTCGCGTCGAAAAATTTTGCGACAAAATGCCGCGAAATCTCTGATCAATCGCATTTCTTGGTGCTCTCGGTGTCCTCGGTGGTTAAATTTCAGTTTAGTTTTACTCGTCGCAGGGGACGCCTGTTTTGAAGCGATTGCCCTGAGCGCGAAATCGTGCAAGGACGGTCAAGATTTGATATTGTGATGAATTGAGGGTTGCGTGGGCCAATTTTGGCGCCGCGCAACACAGTAGACCAGCGTGCCGTCAAATTATCGAGGCATATCATGCAGAACAACTCGCCCTTCGCCTCCCCTGATCTTGGATTTAGAGAAGCTATCAAAATCGCGCTTAAGCCGTCGCAGTTAATGCGGAGCGTATTTACCAGCGCCATAATTTGGCTGCTGGTCACGAGCGCCATGCCCTCCTACGCCAAGTTGATATTCCACGGCCAGATGGCGGACTACTTCGCCGCCGGCTTGGGCATCACGCTGGTCAGCCAGATTATCATTCTGATTGTCACCTCGCTGTTCAGTTCCGACCATGCGACGCTGGTGATTCCGCAGAGCCCGACAGCGGTCATCCAGGGCATGATCGCCAGCAGTCTAGTTGCCGCCGCCCCGGCCGATATGTCGCCCGAGGCGCTGTTTCCCCTGGTCTACTGGATAATCGCGCTCTCGTCGCTCCTCACCGGGGGGGTCATTTTCCTGCTGGGCATCACGCGCGCCGCGGGGCTTGTGCGATATATCCCCTATCCCATTGTCGGCGGCTTCCTGGCGGGCTTGGGCTGGCTGATTTTCAACGCGGGATTCGCCGTTGCCGTTGATCTTAGATTGGCGGCGGACTCTCTACCTCTGCTGATGTCGACTGAGGTCTTCAGGCGCTGGCTGCCGGCGTTGGTATTTGCCCTTTGCGTACTTGCGCTGCAGGCGCGCTTCAAGTACGCGATGGTGATGCCAGTCTTCATCATTGTGGCTGTTGCGCTGTTTTACGCCTGGGCGCAGCTTGTGGTTGGGGATGTCGATGCTTTGGCGGAGTCCGGCTGGTTCCTGCCCATGGCGCCGGGTACGATCGACTGGCAGCCGCTGGACCTGGCTGCAATCGCCCGCATTGAACCCGCTATGATTGAGGCGAGCGCCGGCGGCATCTTGACCTTGATTATCATTTGTACGCTTAACGTGTTTTTTAGAGCCAGCGCGCAGGAGCTGATCAGCGGCCGCGAGCTGGACCTGAACCGCGAGTCCGCGGTCAACGGCGCGGCCAACATGGCGTCTGGCTTGGTTGGCGGCATCGTTGGCTACCACGGTACCGTATCGTCCACGCTGGTGGAAATGACGGGCGTCTACGGCCGCCTGGTGGGCCTCATCCTGGCGCTCATGTTCTGGCTGACGTTGATGTTCGGCAGCGCGCTGTTCTCGCTCATGCCGCGTTTTTTGCCAGCTGGATTGCTGATGTATTTTGGCCTGCAGTTTATGAAAGACTGGCTGCTGGATAGCTGGTTCAAGTTGCCCAGGCAGGACTATGTCATAGTCGTCGTCATCGCGCTGGCCACCTCGCTGTTTGGCCTTCTGCCCGGGATTGGCCTGGGAATGGTACTGGCTATGTCATTCTTCGTGCTGGAATACAGCCGCATGGATGTCATCAAGCAGCAGTTGTCCGGCGGCGTTCATCGCAGCAATCTTGACCGCTCCTTCGCCGAAAACCGCTTCCTCCAGCGAGAGGGCAAGAAGATCCTGATCTTGCGCTTGCAAGGCTATCTGTTTTTTGGCACGGCCTACCGCTTCTACGAGCATGTCAAGCTGATCATCTCTGATGAAGCTGACGAGCCGCTCAGGTATATCGCGCTCGATTTCAAGTCGGTTCGCGGCTTTGACGCCTCGACGGTCAGCGACTTTAAGAAGCTGAAGCAACTGAGCGACCGGCATGGAATAGAGCTGCTGTTTTCAAGTGTGCGGCCGCATTTGCAGCCGCTGCTGGTCGGCGGTGGAATCCTGGAGCTCGAATCCGGCGGGCCGCAGTTCTTTGACGATCTCGATCATGCGCTGGAATGGTGTGAGAATGCCTTGCTGGACGGCGCTGCCTTGTTCGGCGCAACAGTCGTAACGGTGGAACAGCAACTGGCGCAACACGCGCTGATCGACAACCGCGATGTCAGCGCCTTGTATCGATATCTGGAAAGAGTCGAGACCAGCGCGGGGGATGTGGTCGTCCGCCAAGGCGACGAATCGGACGCGCTGTACTTCATCGAATCAGGGCGTGTTGATGTGCTGCTGCAGGGTGATGGGCCCGACGTCCTGCGCTTGCGCAGCATGACCGCGGGCGCCATCATAGGCGAAGTCGGCTTTTACCTCAAGAAAGCGCGCACAGCCTCTATTGTGGTGACCGAGGCCGGCGTCTTGCAGCGCCTAAGCCTGAAGGCGCTGCAAGCTATGAAAGCCACCGACCCGCACACAGCATCGGCTTTGCATATGTTTATCACCTGCGTCCTGTCGGAACGGCTGTCAAACAGCAATCGCGTGATACAAGAGCTGATTGACTGAGGCCGGCATGGCGCGCGACTGCGAATCGCCCGCTGTTGTAATCGTGAGTCTGCGGGCGACCCGCCGGGGCGCCCCTACCACTCTCGCGTGAAGGGCTGTGTCTGCGCGACTGCGAATCGCCCGATTTTGTAATCGCGAGTTTGCGGGCGACCCGATGGGTCGCCCCTACGATTCTCGGCGTGAAGGGAATTGTTTCAAGATGCGCGAACAAATAGTCGCGCAGTATCAGAACAAATATGCTATCTTGCCGATAATGTCAGTTGTTGACGGCTGGCTAAAGTCCCGCGGAAAGTTTGTGAGATGGGAAAGCAGTGGATTTCAACGAATTTCCTGAAGAGGTCAAGCTCCCGATCATGGCGGCTGTCGGCGGCAGCGTTGTGGCCGCCTTCAACCATTTCTCGGCGATCTTCAAGCGCAAGTCGCGCTGGGCGGATATCCGCGTGGACAAGATTGAAGCCGAGCACCAGCTGGATGTCGGGCAGGCCGAGTTGATTCATCGCATCGTCGATCAGCATTTGCTGCAGGAGAACAGCGCCTTCCGCATGATGGAAGAAGAGGTCCGGGAAAACAAGCAGACTATCGGCGAACTACAAAACGAACGCATGGCCTTGAAGGCGGAGATAGCTGCCTTGCATACCGAGAATCGGGCGCTCAAGGCGCGCATCGCCGAATTGGAACGGTTGAATCATAAGGAGAAACCCTATGGATAAATCACAGGCGGCGCCGCGCCGGCTGCTGGGTTCGCGGCGCTTCTGGTCATCGGTCATCAGCGTCATCACGCTGATCATCGCAGCTGCCTGGCCGGAACTGGAAGAGCACCTGGACGTGCTGGCGCCGACGATTACGACCATCTGCGTGACGCTGGTGGGCGGTTATGTCATTGAGGATCGTGAGCTGGCAAAGCAGGCCGGCGTCAATGAGAACGGCGGCGGCCATGACACAAATACTGACTGAGCCGGAAGGGGTCAAGTTGGCGCTCAGCCATATTGACGAGGCTAAAGAAGGGATCCGCTTGGCGAGCGAGATCTTGAGCGCGCTTTTGAAAGCCGAGGCCAGGCCGGAAGCGTTGCCCGCGGGCATCGGCACCGGGCGTCAGCTGGACATTGGCGAGCCGCCGACCGATATATTGCATTTAGCGCAGGCGATTATCAACAGCATTCTGCCGGAGCAATTGACGCATAGGGCGCGTGAGCGCGGCGCTACAGAGCGAGATTGGCTGTATCGCGTTCAGCGCCTGTCGATTGCCCCCAGAGGCATTGCGGAGCCGGTGGCGACGCTGGCTGTCATGCTGGCGGCGGTCAAGTTCGGCCTGCGTCATCAGTTGCTGCTGCAAACCGAGAGGCGGCTGGGCCTGCCGCACAAAACCCCGATCCCGCAACTCGATATCTTCCTGGAAACTTTCTTGTCCGAAATGCTGGAAGCCGACCGGGCTGACGTTCGTTTTAATGACTGGCTGAAGCGGCTGGTCAGCGGGCATTATCCGGGCTTCGGCAAGAGCAAAGTCCTCGACCTGCCGAATGGCGATTACATCCTGATACCGAACGAGATTGAGCCGATACGCGATCCATCTGTCGCGCCAATCACGGCAACAGCGCTCACGTCGCCAGTCGACCCGGGATCTGCTGTGGTCATTCCGCTCGGCAGCGGCTGGCGGATCACGCTTGGATACGCCGAAATCCTCTACGATGACAGCTATCCGGCCTTCCACGGGAAACACCATAGCGGCATCGATATCTATCGCTGGAATGGGCATAAGGCGCCGGTTTACGCCATGCACTCGGGCCTGGTGGTCGACTCGGTTTATTTGCCCAAGGGCTTTGGCAACACTGTCACCATCGAGCACAACGATGGCGCCTGTTTGCGTTATACCCACCTGGACAAAAAGCTGGTCAAGAAGGGGGATCGCGTTGTTCGCGGCCAGCAGATCGGGACGGTTGGCAAAGGCGCGAAGGATATCTACGCGGCGCATCTGCACCTGGATATGCCGCGCTCAAGAATGGTCGTCCGCGCCGGAACTTATTACGACACGGTGGCTGAGGTTGCCGAGCGTTTCATCGATCCGCTGAGCCGGATTCCGGCAGGTGTTTGAACTCGAGGTAAGTTCGGCGCGAACGATAGCTGGATACCAGGGGGCTGCGCCGGCCGGCATGAGGGGGAGATTAATGAGCTACGAGAAGCCGTGGTCGGCGGCGGCCTGTGGGGTATCGCAGGTCTGATTCTCATTGAATCGCAAGATTCGGTTCACTCCCACGCCTGTGGGGAAAACTTCTTGATTCAATTCCGCCTCAGCGCCATCCAGCGGTTCACCCCACGCCTGTGGGGAAAACCTGGAGCGGCGTAACGGGCGCGACAGGCTATATCGGTTCACCCCCACGCCTGTGGGGAAAACCGGTATGACGGACCCAATGCGGCCAGTGCTCTCGGTTCACCCCCACGCCTGTGGGGAAAACGATGCACACCTGTCATTGCCGTTGGGCTATGGCGGTTCACCCCCACGCCTGTGGGGAAAACGAAGACGACCAGCTGCTATCGCCACCGGGTGAACGGTTCACCCCCACGCCTGTGGGGAAAACGCCGAAAATTGCCTCAAATTGACCCTGTATATTCGGTTCACCCCCACGCCTGTGAGGAAAACGCAATAGACGAAAGGCAATGCTATGAGCGATTACGGTTCACCCCCACGCCTGTGGGGAAAACGTCGAGCTACTGGATCGGGCTATGGAGCGCGGCGGTTCACCCCCACGCCTGTGGGGAAAACGCATGGTGTAAGAGCCGTTGCTGGCAAATCGCGCGGTTCACCCCCACGCCTGTGGGGAAAACAATCGAGCGCGGCGGCTCGGATCGGAGTATGACCGGTTCACCCCCACGCCTGTGGGGAAAACGCTGCTTCGACTACCAAATCCGTCCGCGAATGGCGGTTCACCCCCACGCCTGTGGGGAAAACGGCTGATAGGCTCGCGTTTCAGTTTGACATACGGTTCACCCCCACGCCTGTGGGGAAAACGCTGGTACCCGATATGCCTATGTGCAGGCCGGCGGTTCACCCCCACGCCTGTGGGGAAAACGCAGCCAGGCGGTGTCGCCAGATTGTTTGTACCCGGTTCACCCCCACGCCTGTGGGGAAAACGCAGCCAGGCGGTGTCGCCAGATTGTTTGTACCCGGTTCACCCCCACGCCTGTGGGGAAAACGAACATTCGTGCTAAACCGCGCTTGCCCTATCCGGTTCACCCCCACGCCTGTGGGGAAAACCCGATCCACCGATCTACCGATCTACCGATCTACCGATCAGCGGTTCACCCCCACGCCTGTGGGGAAAACAGCGCGGCGCTCGGCGTCGCGTTTCGCTTCCGCGGTTCACCCCCACGCCTGTGGGGAAAACGGCGTCGCGTTTGGCCTGGGCTTCCGCCTGCGCCGGTTCACCCCCACGCCTGTGGGGAAAACACAATCTTGGAAAATCCCTTGACGCTACTACTACGGTTCACCCCCACGCCTGTGGGGAAAACTGTTGCGCGAGCGGACGCGGGCAGTTGGATCGCGGTTCACCCCCACGCCTGTGGGGAAAACTCGTGGTGTTCGCTATCCATATCCTGCAAGTGCGGTTCACCCCCACGCCTGTGGGGAAAACGCTGAACCATTAGCTTCCGCCCTGCGCGCACGTCGGTTCACCCCCACGCCTGTGGGGAAAACATTCGCTATATTCGCCATTTCTGCAACACTCTGCGGTTCACCCCCACGCCTGTGGGGAAAACTCAACAGAAACGCGTCGCCGTCGCGCAGCACGGCGGTTCACCCCCACGCCTGTGGGGAAAACCCGTGAACCCCATTTTGCAAACTCGTCAGGCGCGGTTCACCCCCACGCCTGTGGGGAAAACTACAAAGGGAATGCATCCAAACGAACGGTCACCGGTTCACCCCCACGCCTGTGGGGAAAACGCCCCGCCACCACGACACGGTTCATAGAAAGTCGGTTCACCCCCACGCCTGTGGGGAAAACGGCGGGAGTCGAACCCGCCCTACACCTTGCCGCGGTTCACCCCCACGCCTGTGGGGAAAACATTCGTAATATCAAGCGTCATTTATGATCACCTCGGTTCACCCCCACGCCTGTGGGGAAAACTTCCCAGTAGTCATGCATGAGGTCTTCCAGCCCGGTTCACCCCCACGCCTGTGGGGAAAACCAGCGCCGCCTCCAGCGCCTTGAAAGCCTGCGCGGTTCACCCCCACGCCTGTGGGGAAAACATGCCGCGCCGATAAAAAGCCGCTGTCACGTTCGGTTCACCCCCACGCCTGTGGGGAAAACGCGCACGGCGTACATGGTAGCCGTCTACAATGCGGTTCACCCCCACGCCTGTGGGGAAAACATCATCCCCGTATTTCGTCTGAGCAACGCGTATCGGTTCACCCCCACGCCTGTGGGGAAAACGTCTAACAGCGCCCGCTCCGCCGCGTCCAGCCGCGGTTCACCCCCACGCCTGTGGGGAAAACGTCTCCGCCGTTCGGGACAGATTCGTATATGACCGGTTCACCCCCACGCCTGTGGGGAAAACTTTTGATACGGTCGGAGTTTCATCGCCCTACCCCGGTTCACCCCCACGCCTGTGGGGAAAACTGCCCCAGTCCACGCCTACGCGCAATTCGCCGCTTTCGGTTCACCCCCACGCCTGTGGGGAAAACGTTGACGCCTACAATGCAGCCGCCGCCGCGAACGGTTCACCCCCACGCCTGTGGGGAAAACGAAAGCCAAGGCTTTTTTATACGCCCCAGCCGGCGGTTCACCCCCACGCCTGTGGGGAAAACTCAACAGTCATGAAAGAAGACAACGCGCGTAACGGTTCACCCCCACGCCTGTGGGGAAAACGCTGTCCTATGATATGAAATATCGCTACGACCCCGGTTCACCCCCACGCCTGTGGGGAAAACCTCCATCGGAATTCAGAAAATCGCCTAGACAGGCGGTTCACCCCCACGCCTGTGGGGAAAACACGAAGTGGGGCCAGCGGCTGCTGGTCTCAGCTGGTTCACCCCCACGCCTGTGGGGAAAACTTCAGCAGCGCCGCCCGCTCCAGATCGTGGTCCGGTTCACCCCCACGCCTGTGGGGAAAACTCCTCACGGGTAATCACACCGTTGACACCATTTCGGTTCACCCCCACGCCTGTGGGGAAAACTGGCATCAAGAACGCCGTCGGCATATTCGGCGCGGTTCACCCCCACGCCTGTGGGGAAAACTAGAGCTCAACGCAGATGCTAATGTAATACTGGCGGTTCACCCCCACGCCTGTGGGGAAAACGTGCCGCGCCAGCCATTTGCCGACCGCCGACGGCGGTTCACCCCCACGCCTGTGGGGAAAACGCCTGCCCGGTGCATGGCGGCAAGAATAAGAATCGGTTCACCCCCACGCCTGTGGGGAAAACGCATATGCTGGTGGCGTCCACGATGTCGTCGCGCGGTTCACCCCCACGCCTGTGGGGAAAACTCGCCATTTTGAGCTCACGCTCGCGGTCTTCACCGGTTCACCCCCACGCCTGTGGGGAAAACCCTTCCGTAATAATTGTAATTCTCCGCGACGCTTCGCGTACTTTAGCTTGGCTTAAGTCGTCTCGCTTTCGACGCCGTCCGCCAAGGACCGTCTGACCAGGCGCAGACCATCCATATCGGCTATCTCTCGCCGAGTATTCCCATACACCCGCACGGAAAAGCGCTGTTCGTTATTGGTCGTCCACATCTGGATAAGCCCGCCCTCGCGGCAAGCAGCGCAAGCTCGCTCCCACAGGCGATCCCGCACCATCGCCGTCAGATGACCTAGGAACACCCCAGGATGCGGTTCAATGAGCCAGCGCGAGAGCTCGCCGCGCAAGCTGACCGGAACACTCTCCATAATCATCACGACCATGATTCGTCCTCCTCGAATAGCGCATCCCAATCGATATCATCAATCAGCGGTCCTGGCAGGGCACCATCCGCATCATAATCCGGTCCCGGCTCTTCCCGCATGTCCAGCAGATCATCGATATCGGGCAACAGGCGTTGCAGCAGCTTTGTCTCCTTAAAGGCTTCGCGGCACCTGCGCCTGACACGCTTGTCAATATCGGCGCTGCTCAGCGCAGCGGACTCAAAGGCAATCGGAATTGACAGCTCTGTCTTGTACAGGTCGGCGATGTCATAGACGAAGGACAGTTGCTTGCCTGTGTGGATGAAGCCCAAGCCAGGCGAATAGCCTCCGCTCACAATAGCAGCGTGGCAGAGGCCGTTCAAGAGCGCATTGGCCAGCGACAGCGCGCGATTCACCGGGTCTGAGGCCTCCCAATCATTGCGGCGATAGCGTCTGCCCCGCCACTTCACGCCATAGCGGCGGCTCATCGTCTGATACGTATTGCGGACGCGTACGCCTTCGTGCCCCCGAATCTGTTCCAGGCTCAAGCCAGGGTCTAATGTTTCGTTGAAGCGTTTGGTGTACATCGCCAGCGCCACCTTCCGCCGCGCCTGTGGATCAGAAACCAGGCTTGCTTGCTTGAGCAAGCGGTAGGCTTTGCGCGTCTCGCCTGTTCCTTGAGCGTAGAAGCGGGTGGCGTCCTCGCCGGTCCAGACGATTGAACAGCCATTCTGCGCCAACAGCTTGACCGCTTCGTGGGTGATGCTCGTGCCAGGACCTAGCAGCAAAAGCGACAGCGACGCGACCGGCAGCGCGATCTTGCCTTTTTCGTCTACCAGCTCCACCGCATTGCGATAACGCTGGACGATTGCGCGTTCAGCGTATACATAACTCAAGCTGTCGCGCAGCTTGGGTAAGATATGTAGATCTTGCATAGGTTTCCTCGCCAGAATCAGCTTGGATAGGGCACGGATAGCAGACCGCAGCCAAAAGCTTTGGCGCTGCCGATGCCGCCGCGCAAAGCCGCCACGAAGGACTCGGGTCGCGTCACTTGCAGAAAGCCGTCGAATTGCGCCAGATGCCAAGTCTGTTGGCGTCTTTTGCCATACTGCTTGCCCAGCTTGACGCAGCGCAGCCTGGCGAGATCCAGCTCAAACCCGTGCAGGTCGCCTTTACGCTGCAGCCAGCGCGTCAGTTCGTCCTCGGCGATGATGGCCTGACGCTTGCCGGCTCGCTTGACGGTGGGATTCGCTTGCAGGCGGAAGGGCAAGCCGGCGCCAGCGCTAACTTGCGGCTCAACCGCGCGCATCTCTGGCGGCTTACACAGATAACGCGGATCACTCAGCCGCTCCGCTTTCGCCCAATCGGGCATTGTTTGAGACTGCGCCAAGACTGTCACAAAGGGTTGACGTCGCGTCTGCTCTACGCGATAGAGGACGCGCTCGTCGGCGGGCATATTTTCGGGAAAGGCGCGCAGAAGCGTCCGATGCAACTCGTAACGATCGGCCAGGTCGCGCCGCGCCTGCCGATAGCGCAGATTGACGAGCAGTTGTGAGAGAAACACAATTACACCCCCTCGCCGCAGCTTGGAAGCGAGATGAACTGCGAGCGCAAACGGCGCGGGATGAAGCGCCGCGGCTCAAATGATATTGGCTGATCATTACGCAGGATTGAGCCGTTCCGGTTATCTTCGATCAGCAACTGCAGGTCTTCGCCTGTCTGCGCATCGTTGCCCAGATAGCGATAGCGGCGCAAAGCGGTCTCTAGATCCGTGTCTTGTATGCCATCATCCAGCCAGACGCGCTCGGCCGGCAGAAAAGCCTTGCGCCCGAAGAAGAGAAACCAGCGCGGCTGCCGCAAGGCGGTTTGCAGCGCTTCCAGCAGCCCGGCGTCGCCCTCCAAGCCCACCAGGAACAGGGCGTCCGCCAGGTAGTAGCGCTCGGACAAGATCGCATGCTTGCGCTCGATGCTGCCGCTGACTTTGTAGTAACCGTCGATGCCAGCAGTGTGAAAGTCGCGCAAGATACTGCCGGGTCGGTCGAGGCGCACTCCCATTTTTAAGGCGCGCAGATCAGCAATATCTTGATGCCGCGGGCGCCCCTGGGCGGCGCAAAGCAAACCCACGATCCCGCTTTTTGAAGGCTCGCGGCCCGTATCACGGTGACTGAAGTGGCTTTGCGTCCCCCAGGATTGCATCGGCGCGCTGATACGCATCAGCAAGGTCGACATCAGCTAACCCTCGCTCAACTCAGAGGTCATCACGCCGATCCAGTCGTGCAGAGTCGCCACCGACACGTCAGTTAATTCGGCGGAAGGCAGGTCATAGCCGCGCGGATTTAAGACAGCAAGCGCCGGCTCCGCCAGGCGGAATGCGCCTTCGACCTGGTCCCAGTATCGGCAGAGCGCCTCAAGCGAAGGCGCGGCATAACCATTGCTGTTTCGGGGCTTCACCGGATTCTCGAAGGCATTGGCGAGCGATTGGCCATCGTTGTTGGGGCGGGCGGCGGCCAGTAGAAAGTCCGGCTGATGTTTGTTGAGGAAAGAATTCTGCATGCCGGTTGGCACAACCAAGGCGAAGGCGCTCATGAAAGCGCTGACGGTCTGCCGCGCCAACTCGGCATCGCCGCCGAGGTTATTGAGCAACTGCTGCCAGCAGATGCGTGCGCAGCGGTAATAGGTGGCGGAGTTGAAGGGCACCAAGCCGAGCATGCCGGCGCCGGTCTCCTCTTTGGGATTAAAGTCATCGACGGCAGTGAAATAGTCAAATTCAGCCGTGTTGACCTCGTGGGTCGATATGGCATGGGCAACCTGGCAGGCGGCGTCGATGTTGAGATCCGGCTTCTCCGCCAGCATTCGCCCGAATAGTGCGATATCCGGCGCTGAGGTGCGGTTGGCAAATTTGCCGATAAAGCCTTTGCGAGCGCTGCCGATGAACTTGGCGATTTCTGGTTCTTCGTCATTTTGCCGCGCTGTACGAAGGAACTCCACAATCTCGTTAATCTCGCTTTCGCTGATGTAGAGCAGGACGCTGGTTTCGGCAGTTTTTGATTTGGAATCCAGCTTGGCATAAAGATTCTCTGCAATTTTGATCGCTCGTTCTTCGTACCACAGGGCATCGTCATCATTCTCTTTGAGATGATCCCGGACATGTGTCACCAGCTTTTTAGTGCGGGTACCCGTCGGGACATCAACCGCATCGGCGAAAACATCCGACACCCGCATCGCTCGTTTGGCTGATTGCGACGATATCCGCGCCCGCCGGACGCCGCCGAAGAGCGCTTCTTTGGGGTTGCCCGTATCATCGCGGTTGAGGTTCGATGGCGCGAAGGTCTGAATGGCGTGGAGCTCGATAATCATGTCTGTGTCTTCCTTTCTTATGTGGATTTGGATTTTGCTGCGCGCCAAAACGAACGCGCCCAGGCTCGCTGCACAAAGTGTTTCGGGTGATCCCAGTTGCGCAAGTCGGCAAAGAGCTGATGCCAATTGACCGGGGTATCTTTGGACTTCAGGATGCTAATTTGTTGCCGCAGGCGCGGCTCCAGCGTCTCGCGCCGCATGCGCAATAGCTGCGCGAAACGGCGCTCGGTGGCGTCGTTTTCCAGTTTCGGGTCTAGCGCGCGGACATGATGCCCTATATTGCCAGTCGCAGTCGAAGCCGGGTGCAAGGCGAAGAGCGACGCGATTGTGTAGATGTCGCGCTCATTCCAATCTTGCACAAAGGGAACGACATGGGGCAACATTGCGGCGGTCTCGGGATCGCCCGGCTCGGCGCCCAGCCCGCGCCGCAGCGCCGCCAGCATCGCGCGATTCTCGGCGTTGCGCAGCAGATATGTGATGAAGGGCTGTTTCTTCGTTTCAAAGTTACTCATTATGCCTCCGCTTCATTTTTATCAAGCAATTCCTTGAGTTGCCGGAGTAAATACCGTTCCGCGTTAATCTCGCCCTTTAGTGCCCAGGGGCTGTCGCCGGCCAGGCTCGCCGCCTGCTGCAAAGCGTCGAGCGCCTGGTTGCGCAGGTCAACAATCCAGTCGTGCCGGGCGGCGTCGCTGTCGGCAGCCAGTGCTTCTATGAAGCGCCAGAATCGCGGCTCAAGGACCGTCCAGTAGCGTTCGCGGGCGCGCCACTGTTTGACCAGGCTGCGGCGGTTATTGGGATCGGGCTTGCCGGCGGCGCCTCGTTGCAGCACCAGTTCGGCGAGCATGTTCAAGGCGTTGTGCAGCTTGACCGCGACCACTTCAGCTTGTTTAAGCGCCTGGCGGATGTCCCGAGCGTGGTCTTCATTTCGCAGCAGTTCAAGCGGCAGCGGCATGATCTCTTGGCGGAGAAACAGTGTTTTCCCAGCCTGCCTCTTCGCCGTCAGTAAGCCACTTGCGGTTAGTTGAAGTAGACTGTTCTCGGGTAGTTTTCCGAATTGACTCAACCTCGTAAACCATCGGACGACTGCGGGTAATTTGTTGTTGTCGTCTCGCTGAAACAAACCATAATAGTCGCGCCAAAGCGCCCTATCATCGCTAAAGCCCAAGAGCGTAAATTTGTCAGCCTTGTCCTTTTGCCGTCGTTTCAAATAGCAGTGTTGCGGATAGAAGAGGCCATCTTGAAACTTGGCAACCGGAGCAACCCTTATCTTTTCCACCATTAACCCATTTTCGCTTTCAATGGGAATTAACTGGACATGATTGGTTTGCCAGGTCAGATAATCCAAATAGCCAGCAGGCGATAGCTCAAGCATCTTCTTTCCGATGCTACGTCCCTCTGTTGGATCATCACGTTCCCAGATCGGCTTGTCATTGTCGGTCGTAGGCATCACGCTATCGTCTGGATAACGAATGAGATTTAGAGTCAGCGTCTCAAACAGATTGTTTCCGCGGGCGAAGAATACGATGCCTCGCGCCCAAATGCTGTGCACGTGATTTGGCGACAATTTGCCGCTTATTCCGCCACCAAGTCGAAAAGCCTGCGCTTGCAGGAGCACTCTTGCCGCCTCCGCAGCAGGCAGAGCTTGCGCATTTTCTGTAGTCTGGTGCGTGAAATGGACACTGTAGTCTTGCATGGTTTTCGCAAGATGGCTTTGTATTCTGCCAGTCTTGACTCGCTCGTCAGCCATTTGATAAAACGGCCTCTCAGGGTGAAACAAGTCAAAACGCTCGTGCCATTCCTTAAAGTATTCGTCCAACCGCTCCATATCAAACTTGCCAGTGTTCCACAATTCACCCCATTCGCTCGTGTTCGCTGGACCGAATTTCCGATGCAAAATCGCCAGCAGCAAAGGCATCATTGCCGCCGACTGAATCGGCGATTCGCAGCTTATTTCGCGTATCTCATGTGCCATAGCGAACAAGCCGCGTAAGCTGAATTCTTCATATTTGCCAGCGCTTGTGATGCAAGGTATCCACTTTTCACAAATCAAATTGAATGTAACGGTCACGCTTCCTCCCCTTTGATAATTTCTAATCCGTATACTTTGCTGAGCCGCAAAGAATAGGGACTAATCCGCACAGTATAGTTCTCTTCATCGAGGCTGATAAACTTGATCGGACGAGCAAACTTGAGCCGCGGCTCCCTCTCCCACGCCCTATTCACCGGGATCTGGTTTTCCAATAATGCTTTGATACTGTGACCACGAACCGTGAATTTATGGTTCAGCAATTCCTCGACATCACCTTTACTCGGTTTGTCTTTGCTTCTCTTTTCCAGTATGGGATTGATTATGCAGATAATGTCGACGCCCGGCTGGGTTTCTCGAGTGGAGGCATACTTTTCCAAGTCATCTTTTAGCCTAAATGTGTTGGAATCAATCATCTCCTCGTCGGCTGGCTCCCCAATGACAAATTGAGCGCCTCTGAACGCGCTATTTGTATCATCCAACTCCAATTTACTATATGCCGCCGCCAAAGCCGTCCGATACGCCTCATCAATACCAGCGACATCCACAACATCGCTGTAGACAAAATCCATCAGTTCATCGACATCATCCGGCGCGCGCAGCGTCTTCATATCCCGCAGCATCAACCAGGTCTTCAACAGGAAGAAACGCTGATAAATCACCTCGTCAACACCGAAGCTCGGCAGCCCGTCTTCGCCGATATCCGGGGCGCGCCAAAGTAATGTCGGCTGCGCCAGATGCGCCGGACGGTCGGCGCGCTCATGCCGATGCAAGCGTCCGACGCGCTGAATCAGCAGGTCAATCGGGGCGGTGCGGCTGATCATGAGATCGAAATCGAGGTCGAGGCTCTGCTCGATGATTTGTGTGGCGACCAGGATGGCCCGTTCCGGGCGCTGCTCAGCGTTTTTTCCAAAGGCGCTCAGCACCTCCTCTTCAATATCGCGGCGCCAAAGCGGCGGGAAACGAGCGTGGAACAGCCAGACATCCTTAGCGTCAATGGCGCTTGCGGCTCGCAAGAAGCGCGCCACCGCGATGGATTCGTCCACCGTATTGCAGACGACCGCGATACACCCGCCTTGTTGATAGCGGGGCAGAATCGCGTCCAGCAGACTGCCGTCATCCGCCGGCAGCGCTTCAATCGCTAGCGAGCGCGTCTCTGGCTTCGGCAACGCGCGCGTCCAGGCCCTGCCACTATGTTCGACCACAGTCAGACGCGGGTAAGGCGCTTCATCCATTGCTTCGAGATTCCTGGCTCCGACAGCATTGAGAATCTCTCGCCGACCCTGCCGCGACAGCGTCGCCGAAAGCAGGATCATCGGTGAATTGAGAGCCTGCAGCCACGCGAACAAACGCTCGATAATGACGTTCATATAGCTGTCGTAACTGTGTATCTCGTCGAAGATGACAAGTTTTTGGCTGAGCGCGAATTGGCGCACGAAATGGTGCTTGGCTTGCAAGACGCTGAGCATGGCTTGATCTATAGTGCCGACGCCAAAAGGCGCCAGCAGCGCGCGCTTGCGATTCTGGAACCAGTCGGCCGCGGCCAATCCACTCTCGTTGCCTTCGCGTTCCGGCTGTGGCTGAATCTGCTGATAAGCTTCCTGCTGCTCAGCTTGACCATGAATCAGGTGAAAATTGATGCTTTGCTTCGGATAGCGCCTTTGCAGGTACTTGCCAACTCGCTCGAACATCTGATTGCTGGTGGCTTGCGTGGGCATGGCGATGTAGCTGCCGCCCAGGCGGTAGCGGTTGATAAGCAAGTCGGCGATATGCAGCGCCAGCTCGGTCTTGCCGCCGCCGGTTGGATACTCTACAAGCGCCAGGCGCGGCGCCTTCTCCAAGCGGCTAAGCGCTTTGATGCCTGCGCTTTGCAACTCATTCGGCTCAAACTCGAAGACCGAGTTGAAGTCCGGCTCGCCCTCGCCCGGCCGCCAGCCCCGAAATCCCAAGTCGTCCAGAGCTGTCTGCGCGCGCTGCCGGCTGCGTTCAAGATACTCGCGCAGATCAATGGCGCGCGCTTCGAACGGGAAATGGTCGCTGTCAGACCCAATCCAGTCACACACGGAAACGAAGCCCGCGACAAAAGCGGCAAAGGTATTGAAGTCCTGGCCCTTCGGCGGCAAAGCGACCGCGCCCGCCCCGAGAACTTCTTCAAGCTCGCGGCAGATCTCGGCTTGAAGATCCTGCCACTTTGCCTTCCCGGCCGATGCCTGATCCATTTCGGCGCTTGTGATCCAATCGCCATGATGCCCGCCGATGACCGCTGCCAACTGCCCGGCGCGCATCAGGTCAATGCCCTTGTCCTTTAACCAGCGCTTGAGTATCACCGCCGACAAGCTGCCGTGTGGCGCATTGTCTGAGCGTTCGCGCAAGCCATCGCCCAGCTCGGCGTAGAGGTCGAGCGCTTTTTCCTGGAAATCCGGCGTCGCCTTGCCGATATCGTGCAAGCCCGCCAATAGCGCCAGGAGCTGTCTCGCCGGCGCCGCCGCCAGACCAAGCCTCTCTTGCAGCCAGGCTCTCTGCTGCTCGCTCAGCGTCTGATCCCACATGGACTCGGCGACAGCGGCTACATCCAGCAAGTGATATATCAGCAGATGGAAGTGGGTGGTTTCAGCCCTTGGCTTGCCTTTCGGCTCGCGCTTCGCCCACAGGCGATATAAGAGAGAATGATCATCAGCGCCGGTCTCGAGCTCAAGACCGTACTGTCTTGCTTGACCCAGCACACTGCGTATCAGGCGCTGACGCAGCTCCGGCGGCTCTTCCACGACTACGCCCGAACCCCAACTGCGTATCCAGGGCGTCATCTCCTGAGGCGCCGACACTTTGACGCGAAAGATAACATAGCCGTCGGCATCGCTGTGAATGGTCTGCGTCGGATGCCAGTTGCTTTCCAGCAGGCGATCGTAATGCCGCGGCTCGAAACGGAGCACAACGGATACCGGCTCGCCTTCGCTGCTCCACACGCCCCAGGATTGACCGTAATGCGATTGGAAGCGCGCCAGGTCGGCAATTTCAAAGCGCTCATTCGTGAGCCGAGCATCCAGGATGCGGTCGAACTTCAGGCTAAGGCTAATAGCCGCCTCGCCATCGCGGCTGCCATCGCAGAGTACATAGAAGCCATCCGACAGGGGATTGCTGACAAAGCGATAGGGGCGAATGCGCCAGCGCGATGCGTCGCTGCGGTTGAGCGGAAGATAATCTACCCAGACTTCCCGCCGGCGCCGCTTCGCTTGCGTCAGTGTGGTGAAGATGCGCGCTTCAGTTGTGTTGCCGGGCGCGGACCGGAACTGATCTTGCAACTCGCCCGTCAGATGCGGATGAAGCTTGAGCGCGAGTTTGTGAATGAGGGAGCGGGCGCTAAAGGATTGCCTGGTATGCGTCGTCAGCGCGCGCTCCAAAGCCAGGAACAAAAATTCTCCTTCCTCGCTGGTGAGCTTGAGTTCGACGAAGTAGCTCTGCTCAATGAAATATCGCTGTCCTTCGGTATAGATTGGCAGTCCCATATCTTCAATCAGGCGGATGTACTTGTGCGCGGTGCTCGCTCCGATACGATATTTCGCCACGATCTCGCCGCGGCTCAGCCCGTTTGGCGCATTGGCGAGGTCGTGAATGATGTCAAAGATGATCTTGACCGTTTCGCGCAGTGCCATAGCCCACCTCCTTGTCGCGCTTCATTGTATCGGGCGCGACGCGCGGAGCGTGAACAATTTGCTTAAGATTTTGCGCATTCTGATAAGCTATCATGGCCATTTTGCTAGCGGTCTGGCTGGGCCGGCGCTCCCGCAGACCTGTAGCGGTTCGGTCTCAGTCTGTCATCATCTACCCGGACTCTTAATGTCGCATCAAGCAGCGTAACACTGACGGCGCCGGGCAAGTGATGAGGGCAAC
>JAJDXR010000018.1 GCA_022823165.1 Anaerolineae bacterium
AAAAGGATGTCGCAAAGAGAACTGGCGCTTTCCGCTGCCACTTGAAATGTAACACGAATAGAACGATTTGGACAAAATCCATGACAAAAACGGAAATCTCGAGGCTAATTGACCCTACTAAAAATCTAGACTCGTTAAAAAAGAGGACGCCGAGGATACACAGAGAGCACAGAGTTTTCTGTTCGCTCGGAATGATTCTCATTTACGCTCTCGTCGAATAGTAGGGGCGAGCCACCGGCTCGCCCCTAGGCACACAGGCGAGCTTTTATTTTTTTGCGTGAGCCAGTGACTTGCGAGCGGCTGTGGTGAAATCCATGTGGTTCTCAATACAAGGCGATTTTCAAAAGAATCTGATAGCTCGCCCTCACCACGCCACTTCAACGCCGGAGAATTCTTCCAGCAGCTTGACGATGGCCCAGTTGTCGCCTTCGGGAAAGCGCGAAATGCCGGCCCGAAACAACTCATTGGCGGCGCTGGTGGAGAAGACTGGCAGACCGTTCTCGCGCGCCAGGGCCATACTGATGCCAAGGTCCTTGGCCATTGTAGCGATGTGGCTGCCGGTATCTTCGAACTTTCGCGCCATGATCAACTCGGCGCAATTCTTGAAGAAAGGCGTGTTGCCGGCATGGGTGCTGCTGAAGACCTGGTAGAGCGTCTCGCCTTTGATGCCGGCGGCCGCGCCCAGGGCCAGCGATTCAAAGATGCCGGCGAAGGTCACGCCGATGTAGGCTTGCAGCGCCGCCTTGACCGTCTGCCCCATGCCGATGCTTTCGCCGACGTGGAATATCTGCTCGCCGACGGCCTTGAGCGCGTCTTGATTGACGGCGAAGACGTCCGCATCCGCCGCCGCCATCAGGGTCAACGTACCGGCTTCCGCGCCCGGTTGGCCGCCGCTGACCGGGCTGTCGATTAGATTGAGCCCCGACCCGGCCAGAGCCGCTTCCACTGCGCGAACTTCGGCAGGCTCTATGGTGGCGGTCACGACGATGGTCGCGCCTTCGCTAAGGCAGCGCATCAGCCCGCCCTCGCCCGCCACCACGTCCATGACCTGGGCGCCGGTCATCACCATGACGAAGACGGTATCGGCGGGCGCCAGGTCGCTCAGCGAATCGGCCGCCGCCCCGCCCCGTTCCGCCAGCATCTGGCCGCGCTCGGGGCGCAGGTCGTAGCCGATGACGTCAAAGCCGGCGGCGAGCAAGTTCCGCGCCATGCCCAGGCCCATGTTTCCGAGACCGACGACAGCTGCTGTTTTCATCGCCTTCCGTCCTGTTTTCAATGGGCGAGCCAAGGCTCGCCCCTACACACAGAATTTCATTGTCGCCAGCGATTACGAGCCGGCCAGGAATTTCACGCCTTGCAGCACACCCTGCTTTTGCTCGTACTCGGTGTCGTCGTAGTAATGATCTTCCAGCTCGATGCTGACGCAGCCGTCGTAGCCGCTGTCTTGCAGGATGCCCAGGATGATCTTCCAGTCGGAGATGCCGTGGCCCGGGATGGTATAGCGCCAGTTCATGCCGCCGTATTTGAAGGGCGCGGCGAAGGTGGCTTCCTGCAGATTGCCGTATTGGTAGAGGTTTTCGTCAATAATCATGCAATCCTTGCCGTGGACGTGGAAGACGTGGCCGACGAATTCCTTGAGAAAGCGTATCGGGTCGATGCCCATGCGCACCAGATGCGACGGGTCGTAGTTGACGCCCATATTGGGCGAACCGACCTGCTCGATGAAGGCGCGGTAAGTTTCGGGTGTGCAGACCAGCGAGCCGGGCCCGGGCCAGCCTTCGATGACGAGGTAGGCGTCGTTGTCTTCAAAGGCTGGGCGCAGCGCGCCGTAACTCTCGACCATATAGCCGAAGTTCTCGGCGCGGCCTCGCGACGGGTCTTCGGGGATCATGCAGATGAAGAAGGTCTTGGCGCCGGCGGCCGCGCAGTCGCGGATGTACTCGGTATTGCGCGCCACCGCCTCGCGGCGCTTGCCCGCATCCGGCGACATCATCTCTCCCCAGGCGGTCAGGTCAGCCGAGCCGACGCGCAGCCCGGCCTCCAGCACCGTCTTGGTTATGCTATCGGCATCCCGCCCCAGGTCGATGACTTCCAAGTCGTTTTCCAGCGCCCAGGCGATCATGCCGTCGAGGTCTTGTTCCCAGGCGAAGTTGCGCCGCCGCCAGCCCAGCGGGAAATTGCCAGTTGCAGTCTTCATGCTTGTTCTCCTTGTTCAGCGAATTTGGCGTATTCTAATCAGCGCCGCCGCTGATGCCAACTGAAAGAATGCGGACGAGCCGCCGTCTCGCCCCTACGAGTCGTCACATAGCGCTCGTTTTGACTACGCGCAACTGACCGGATGTCCGTCTTTGCCGGCCGACTCGACGATGGCGTCCCAGAGCTTGGCCATGCGCAGGCCTACTTCAGGCGGGCAAGGATTCTCGATCTCGCCGGCGCGCACCTGCGTGAATTGCTGCCAGGCGCCGCGCATCTTGGGCAATTCGGCTTCGCTCGCTTCAGTCTCGCCCGCCCGGCGAATATACAAGCGCTCGCCGTAGATGCCGGTGCGGATGACGCCGCCGGTCAGGTTAACGAATACTTCGTTCTCCAAGCCGGGGATGCAGTCGCCGCAGCCGTTCAGCGTGACCAGCGCGCCCGAAAGCAGCCGGCCCATCACCACGCCGTTGATGTCGACGTCCGTGCCGCGATTGTCCGTCCAGGCGGCCACGTTTGCGAAGTCCTCGCCCGCCAGCGTGCAGACGGTATTCAGCAGGTGCGCGCCGGAATCAAAGAGGAAGCCGCCGCCGGCAATATGCGGGACCTGCCGCCAACTGCCGCTGGTGGATGTCTTCCAGCCCTGCCAGAGCATACCGGTGACCGTCTGCAATTCCCCCAGCTCGCCGGAAGCGATCAGCTGGGCGGCATAGCGGATCTGCGGCGACAAACCGCCTTGAAAAGCCACGACCAGGTGGCGGCCGCTGCGATCGCGCGTTTCCATGAGGCTGAGCGCTTCAGCGGCGTTCAACACCATGGGCTTTTCCAGCAGCACATCCAGCCCCGCCTCCATACACATTTTGGCGTGGTCGTGATGCAGGTTGTGCGGCGTGATGATAAAGACGGCGTCCAGCTCGTCGGCGTAATTTTCCAGCATTTCGGCGAGTTCCGGCTCATTGGGCGGGGTTGGCGCTCCCAGCTCCTCCAATCTGGCCAGCGCCAGTTCGTAGTTGTTTGAATCAGGCTCGCAAACAACGCGGATGTCGGCGCCGCTTTCGATCATCAGCGGCAGGTGATGGCGCGCCATGCCGCCCGCGCCGATCAAGGCAGTTCTAGTGGTCATATCATCTCTCTTTGAGGCTCGCAATATGCGC
This sequence comes from Anaerolineae bacterium, assembly GCA_022823165.1. Lineage (GTDB taxonomy): Bacteria > Chloroflexota > Anaerolineae > Aggregatilineales > Phototrophicaceae > UBA6055. The sequence continues at coordinate 3,348 of JAJDXR010000018.1, forward strand.
AAAATTACAATGCGCGGGATTGTATCCCAGAGACTTGCAGAAGGCTAATTTTGTTTGCAAAGCGGAAATTCACAGAGGAGTGCTTAACTCCGCGGACTTGATAACTCCACCGAGCGCAGAACAATTTCTGTGACCTCTGCGCTCTCAGCAAGCGCAAGAAAATCTTGCGACAATATTCAGCCATAATCCCCGATCTACTATTCGCGCCGAAATCTGTAGGGGGCAGCCGGTGGCTGATCCTCTGCTAGCATTCCGCGTATGACTATCATGCGGGCGACCCACCGGGTCGCCCCTACGTCTTCTCATTATTTTGTTGGCATTACTTCTGTGTGGAACAAAGTAAGTCATGCAAATTTCACAGCATCGGGTCAGCCAAGGCTGACCCCTACAAGGCTTGTCCGGTACTGGTTCATGTTGATGCGTTTTTTCTACCCCACCCCCGACCGCCAGTGTCTACGCGGCGCGGCCCCTTCCCGCCATCTCTATGGCGAGCATCCGACGAGTCAGGGCGGGGGAGCCTCATTGGGCGGATTCCGTAGAAATCAAAAGCGTGACACATTGATTGACATTGATCTTGGTATAGATTCGGTACTTTTCCAGCTACTCTAACGTTAGATTTGCAGTATCGGACAAGCCTTACAGGGTTCGAAATATAGCCGAATGTTGTAGGGGCGAGCCTTGGCTCGCCCGCACAAACACAAAAATTCGCTAATTTGTGATGATGTACCTATTTTCTCATTACTTACTCGCACTTACTTGTGTTCTCAGATGATCAAAGTAAGTCATGCGAAGTTCTGCCTAGGGTCGATTCACAGAATCGCCCTCCGAAGCAAGCATGAATATTCAAGCGATTGCGTAGCTGCTCCGGCGCGAACGAGTCGTGTCTCTAGGCCTGCGAGGACGGCGACTTGCTCGCCATCGCGCTCGACCCAGACGCCGCAGGGACCGCCATGCTCGCCGACGCCGAGATCGATTTCGCTGCCGTCCATGCGCAGGACCGGGTGATACCAATTGGCCACCGCTTCGGCCTCGCCGACGATGTAGTGGCCGATCATGGCGCGGCGGAAGCGGTCGGTTGTGCTGTTGGGGTAGCTGCCATGCACGAGCTGTCCGTTAAAGAAGAGCGCATCGCCGGGCTCCATAATCAGCGGAATCGGCTCGTAGCCGGGCGGCAGCTCCACCGTATCGGCGGTGAAACTCAGGCCAGTATCGGCATCGACCGAGCACAAGACCGGCAGCGCATGCGTCCCAGGTACGACGCCAGACAGCCATTGGATTCATCACAGCGGTCGATAGCCAGCCAGGCGGGGACGCAGGCGCCGGGGTCGACGCGCAGATAGAACTGATCTTGATGCAGGGCTTGCCCGCGCGCGCCGGGCGGTTTGAAATAGAACATGGTCTGAACGGCGTAGGGTTCGCGGCTCAGGATGGCGGTCAGCCAGGCATTCAGCCGCGGATCGATCATCCGGTTTAGGCTGGCGCCGTCCCAGCGGTGCGGCTGCATGACGCTCGGATATCGCGCGAGCGGGTCGCTGCTGCCCTGATGTTGTCGGCAGCGCGCTGATGCTCCCGGTTGACCCAGTGGAAGTGCTCTCTCAGCGCCGCGACCTCTGGCAAGGAGAAGATCCCGCGCGCGAGCGTGTAGCCTTGCGCGGCGCATGCTTGGGAGTGGTTATGCCGCGGAGACTCGGAACTAAAGCCAAGAAAGTTGCGCAACAGATAAAGGAACGGACTAAGGACGCTTGGCGGTCAGTGTCTACGCGACCCTGCGAATCGCCCGATGCTGTAATCGCGAGTCTGCGGGCGACCCACCGGGTCGCCCCTGCGACCCTCGACGTGAAGGGAATTGTATCCGCGATGTTCAGCGCTCCCTCAGTTTCGCGCTGCTTGCTTGGCGTTCAGATTATGCGCTATGATGTATAAACAAAGTAGAGACAGGCAGTGTGATGCTTACCAAAGTGCAAAAGTGGGGAAATAGCTTGGCAATACGCATTCCAAAGGCGCTGGCGGAAGAAGCCGGGCTGGAACGTGGCAAGCAGGTTGACCTGCACTACGAGGACGGCGAACTCCGCATCAGACGGCAACGCAGAGAGCGCTACGATCTGGACGAGATGTTAGCTAGGTTCTGTTGACATTCTATCGTAACCAGATAAGCGTACCGACAAAATGCAGAAAACCAAGATGAGATGTATCCAGTTTCTCAAATCGAGAAAAGACGCGGCGGAAATGCTTGATCTTGTTGAAAAAACGCTCCACCA